>DATCUQ010000051.1:0-63744 GCA_036567345.1 Lutibacter sp. | reverse complement strand
CTCATGCAGGGCACACACAGCGTGTATGAAAAATAGCGGGTTTAGTGGTAAATCAAAGGTTAGTGTTTTTAATAAAAGTCAGTGCCAAACTGAAAGTGAAGTGCTTTTTAATCCGCTACTTCTCATACACGCAAAACGTTATGTGCAATAAAACAGAATGCATCGTACTGAAATAGGTTGACTAAAAATTAAACACTTTTAGCAAACAATGGAGACACAAAAAAATCAAACCTGTCGAAAAACCGACTACCAAAAAGTAACTTTTGAGCATAAACTTTTTGTCATTGACCAAAATTTTGATAATTGAAATAAATGTAATAACTTTGTAATCACAAAATAAAATTATGGAAACATCTATTATCAAAATCGGAAATTCAAAAGGACTGCGCCTAAGTAAGACTATTTTGGAAAAATACAACATTAAAGAAAAAGTTGAAATTATTCTTGAAAAAGGCCAAATTATTCTTAGACCAATTGATAAACCCAGAAAAAATTGGGATATTGAATTTAAAAAAATGAGGTTAAATGATGATGACAGATTATTAATGAATGATGTGTTTGAGGATGAAAATCTTGAAGAATGGAATTAAAACAATATTGTATCATCTTAGTAAATCTCGACCCAACTATTGGTAGTGAAATAAAAAAGACTCGCCCCTGCGTGATTATTTCACCTGACGAAATGAATAAATACTTGAACACAATCGTTGTTGCACCAATGACAACAAATATGAGAAAATATCCTACAAGAGTCCCAGTAGAACATAATGGAAAAAAGGGAATGATTACAATTGATCAAATTAGGAGTATTGATAAAATGAGAATAATCAAAGTATTTGACAAACTGACTAAATCAGAAATTAAAAAATGTAAAGAGATTATTAAAGAAACATTTGTGGATTAAAAGTACTAAATGCCTACACCGTATATAATTTATGCTCAAATCCGATTTAGAACAAACTGACAAACATTCAACTAAAATTTGTTTCGGCGGAAAAATCTCCGATTTTTACGTCGCACAAATCTTATAAAAACTCGTTGGCAAATATTCATGGGCTGCAATTTTTTGTAAAAGTATTTTAAAAGTTGTTGGTATTATTTGGTTTTGTCATCTAAACCGCAAACGGAGACTTGAATATTTAAAATGTTTGTTTGGCGAAATTGGGTTTTTAATAAATTTTAAATTTGAAATAATTTCAAAAATTGAACTGCGACAACAATTCCCTATACACAAAAAGTAAGTTGGAAGCCGAAAATTATTTATTGCAAAATACCGATAAAATAGAAATTATCGTTATCAATCCAAGTTTTATGCTTGGCGCCTATGATTCAAAACCCAGTTCAGGAAAAATTATTTTAATGGCAAGGAAGAAGAAAATTATTTTTTATCCTTCCGGCGGAAAAAATTTCGTCCACGTAAAAGATGCTTCTGCAGGAATAATCAGCTGTTTGGAAAAAGGAAAAAATGGAGAAAAATACTTCATCGCAAATAAAAATCTTACCTATGCCGAATTTAAAAAAATCAACCATCTCACAAATCAAAACCCAATAATGATAAATCATTTACCGTGTTAAACATAAAATATCAACCTGTTGATTTTGCAATCAAAGACGCAATTGACTATTTCCAAAAATAGAAAATCTAATAAATAACCGCTACCCTATTTCCTGGCACAATTCAATTAAAACGCCATTTGTCGATTTTGGGTGCAAAAAAACCACCAGTTTATTGTCGGCGCCATTCTTGGGAATTTCATTTAAAACCACAAATCCGGCCTCTTTTAATCGTGACACTTCGCTTAAAATATCGTCAACGGCAAAAGCGATATGATGCACGCCTTCGCCCTTTTTTTCAATAAATTTTGAAATCGGGCTGTTTTCGTTGGTGCCTTCCAGCAATTCAACTTTGTTTGAGCCCAATTGAAAAAAAGAAGTTTTTACGCCTTCGCTCGCCACTTCTTCCGTTTTATAATGGGGCTTTCCAAAAAGTGCGGCAAATATTTCATTCGATTTTTCCAAATCTTTAACCGCGATGCCAATATGTTCAATTTTTTTCATGGGTTTTTTAATTTTGTAGGGACAGCTCGCGAGATGTCCGTACCGGCATTAAGAAATCATATTTCCTGTTTTTCAATTCAGAATTTAAAATTCATCATTCAAAATTATATTTCAAAGTTAACGAAATAAAAACGCATAAAATCATAAATCGACAAATCATACATCCAATCCATTGAAATTTGTATTTAACCGCAAAAAAACGCAAAGAAAATACGCAAAGAACGCAAAGTAAATTTTGGATTTACGATTGACGATTGACGAATTTTGCCCTGTTGACATTTTATAATTCTAAAATCGTAAATCCAAAATCGTAAATCGTAAATTAATGTGCGTTAGGGATTGAAGTGAAAATCCTTTTTTGAGCTTTTTCAGCGAAAAAAAGATTGAAACGAAAAGCCCGACCCGCAGGGGAACGCCCACCGAAAAGGCAGGCAGGCCTACCTACCGGCAGGCAGGCCCAAAATAACTGGGTATAAATTGCTGTAACTATTTAGAATTAAGCCAATGTTTCCAAAACAATCAAATACAAAAACGGAATTTATGTGTATTTAAATACTATTTTTGCAGGATGGAAACAAACAGACAAAAAAAAATTGCGGGTGTTTTACAAAAAGATCTTGCCGATGTTTTGCAACACGCCGCGCAGGATGGAATGAAAGGGATTATAATATCTGTTACCAAAGTGCTTGTGACTTCTGATTTATCGAACGCGAAAGTATATATCAGCGTTTTTCCGCAGGATAAAAGAGACCTTATTCTTAAAGGACTTCATGAAAATACCGCCACCATTCGTTATGAAATGGCAAAACGCACCAAAGAACAACTGAGAAGAATGCCCGAACTCTTTTTTTATATGGATGACAGTTTGGATTATATTGAAGATATTGACAATGCTTTAAAAGGCAAACAGGAAAATCCGATTACAAATCCTGACATTATAGACCAACGCAAAAAGCGATAATTTGAATTTTTCCTTATACATAGCCAAGCGATATTTATTTTCAAAAAGCAGCAACAATACCATCAATATCATCACTTTTATTGCCGCTGTTGGCGTAATTATTGGAACTTTGGCTTTGTTTATTGTGCTTTCGGGGTTTTCAGGCTTGCGGACTTTCAGCATTGGTTTTTTAAATACTTCGGATCCTGATATTAAAATTACCGCCGTAAAAGGAAAATCGTTCGATTTCAACACCAAGATTGAAAACACCCTTAAAAACCAAAACGGCATCGCTTCCTATTCAAAAGTGATAGAAGAACGCGCTTTTTTCGATTTCAATGAAAAAACCCATATCGCTTATATTAAAGGTGTCGATTTAAATTATGCAAAAGTGAACCGCATGGATACCACTGTTTATTCCGGCACTTGGCTCAATAAAGAAATTCCGTCCGGCGCCGTTGTTGGCAACGGAATTTCAAACATATTGTCGATTGGCGTTTATGATTTTTTGGAACCTTTAAAAATTTATGTGCCAAAACCGGGAAGCGGCTATATCACTGATCCCGCCAACGCTTTTTCAAAAATTAACACCACACCCATCGGCGTTTTTGCTTTAACTGATGAAATCGATAAAAAATACGTGTTTATTTCTTTGGAATTGGCCCAGGAACTGTTGAATTACAATCCGACCCAAATTTCGGGCATTGAAGTAAAAGTTCAAAACAGCAAAGAACGGGCGGAAATTATAGAACAGCTCAAAAATAATTTGGGACCCGGATTTAAGGTGGAAACTCGGGAACAGTTGAATGCGGTGTTTTATAAAATGCTGAACACTGAAAATTTGGCTTCTTATTTAATATTTACGCTTATCTTAATTATCGCTTTGTTCAACGTGATTGGCGCCATTATTATGATGATTTTGGACAAAAGGGACAACCTTAAAACCTTGTACAGTTTGGGTGCCACCATTAAAGAAATTAAACGCATTTTTATTTTTCAAGGGTTTTTGCTGACGCTTTTCGGACTTATGGTTGGATTATCAGCCGGAATTGTGTTGGTGTTGCTTCAGAAAAAATATAGCCTATTTATGATAACCCAGCATTTGGCCTATCCAGTCGAATTTACCTATTTAAATGTATTAACGGTGCTTGTGACCATTCTAATTTTGGGATTGGTTGCCTCGAAAATTGCCAGCAGCAGAATTTCTAAAAAAATAGTTGAGTAAACTTGTTGGGTTGTTTAATCGTTTAAGCGTGTAACTGTTTATTTGTTTGTTCTTTTTAAGTACAGAACTGTTTTATTTAAAATCCAAAATTCAATTTTTTTATTTTTGGAACGGACAGGTCGCGACCTGTCCGTTCCATAATGAATAATCAGGCAAACTTCTGAAGCACTTCCTCAAAAATATCGTAAACATCCTGCGCAGAATCTGACTTTACCATTTTTAAACGGTATTCTTTAAAATCGGGGATGCCTTTAAAATAATTGGTATAATGACGACGGGTTTCCATAACGCCCACAATTTCAACACCTTTCCACTCAATTTCCATTTGTAAATGTCGGCGCGCCATTTCCACGCGATCGGCTACCGTAATTTCAGGTAAATGTTCACCGGTTTCAAAAAAGTGTTTCACTTGTTTAAAAAACCAAGGATTTCCGATGCTTGCACGGCCAATCATAGCGCCGTCCAATCCAAATTTATCGCGCATTTCCATAGCGCGTTCGGGTGAATTTACATCACCGTTTCCAAAAATGGGAATGTGCATTCTCGGATTGTTTTTTACGGCGGCAATGTGGCTCCAGTCGGCTTCGCCTTTATACATTTGGGCGCGCGTGCGACCGTGGATTGAAATTGCCTTACAGCCAACGTCCTGCAAACGCTCGGCCACTTCAACAATTTTTATGGAATTTTCGTCCCAGCCCAAACGGGTTTTAACGGTGATTGGCAATTTTGTATGTTTCGCCATGGCTTCTGTTAAACTCACCATTAAATCGATGTCTTTTAAAATACCGGCTCCGGCACCTTTACAAACCACTTTTTTTACCGGACAGCCAAAATTAATGTCGATAATATCAGGATTCGATTGTTCAACAATCTCCACCGTTCTCAACATAGATTCCAAGTTTGCGCCAAAAATCTGTATGCCAACCGGACGTTCTTTTTCGTAAATATCCAGTTTTTTTCTGCTTTTTGCGGCATCGCGAATCAATCCTTCCGAAGAAATAAACTCGGTATACACCACATCTGCGCCCTGTTCTTTGCACAAAGCCCTGAACGGCGGGTCGCTCACATCTTCCATCGGCGCCAACAACAGCGGGAAATCGCACAATTTTATGTCTCCTATCTTTATCAAATCAAAAAAATTAAGTGCGCAAAATTAAGCAATTTTCAAGAAGAATAAAATTATTGGGATTTTTTATGAAACATGCGTTACTTACTCCAAAACTTAATGTTTTCTTAGCAGTGAAAACTTTTTCAGGAACGCCACAATGCCTAATTTTACAGATTTATTCAGCAACAATGTATTCAGGTAAAATAAACAGCAAGGATTTTCCAAAAAAATTTATTTGGGGCGTCGCTTCATCAGCCTATCAAACTGAAGGCGCTTGGGATTTCGATGGTAAAGAAAACTCAATTTGGGATACTTTTACCAACGACAAAAAATTTCTGAAAGGAAACGGGAACACCGCTACCAATTTTTATCATCATTACGAAGATGATATCAAAAAAATAAAAGAACTGAATTTAAGCGCTTTTCGCTTTTCAATTTCCTGGTCAAGAATTTTCCCGCTGGGCATTGGTGAACCAAATCAAAAAGGCATCGATTATTATCATGCAGTTATTGATTGTTGTCTTGAAAATGACATAGCGCCCTGGGTTACATTATACCATTGGGATTTACCGCAGGCTTTAGAAAATTTGGGCGGTTGGACCAATAGGGAAATTATTGATTGGTTTTCTTATTACGCAGACTTTTGCACAAAAGAATATGGCTCAAAAATAAAAAAATGGATTGTGCTCAACGAACCTATGAGTTTTATTGGCTTAGGATATTTTATGGGAATGCATGCGCCTGGAAAAAAAGGCCTCAAAAATTTTTTGCCTGCTGCCCATCATGCCACTTTATGTCAAGCCGAAGGAGGCAGAATAATTCGAAAAAATATTCCTGACGCCTTTATTGGAACCTCATTTTCTTGTTCTGTTGTTAGCCCTAAAAATTTATTTAGCCGGCATCGCAAAGCCGCAAAACGGCTTGATGCTTTATTGAACCGATTTTTTATTGAACCTTCATTGGGATTAGGCTATCCCATAAAAGAAATTCCCGGGTTAAAACGCATAGAAAAATATTTTCAGGATGGCGATGAAGAATTCATGAAATTTGATTTTGATTTTATTGGAATTCAGTATTATTTCAGAATAGTGGCAAAATACAGCCTCTTCCCTCCAATACTGTTTGCAAATGAAATTCCCGCTGAAAAAAGAAATGTAAAAACAAATAATATGGGAATGGAAATATATCCCAAAGGCTTGTATAAAATGCTTAAAAAATTCAGCAAGTACAAAAATGTCAAACACCTATACATTACAGAATCAGGCGTTTGTTTTGATGATGAATTGATAAACGGAAAAGCAGAAGACAAAAATCGAATAAAATATTTAAAAAAAACATTTGCCATTTGTTCGAAAGCAATTAAAAGAGGAATTAAACTAAAAGGCTATTTTATTTGGACTTTGGTTGATAATTTTGAATGGGCAGATGGTTTTAAACCAAGATTTGGCATTGTTTACAATGATTTTGAAACCCAAAAAAGAACGATAAAAAAATCGGGATATTGGTTACAATCCTTTTTAAAGAAATAATAGCCTTTTTTAAAAATTCAAAATAAATTGTATTTTTGAATCATTAAAAATACAATTATGAGAATTAAATTGTCCATCCTACTTTTATCAACAGTATTTTTAGGCTGTAAATCTTCCCGGCATAAAACCGCTTACGACGGAAAATCGGGCGCCACAAAAATTGTGAACACCTTACATTATCCGCAGGAGAAACATTTAAAAAACATAAAACAAATTACTTTTGGCGGTGACAATGCGGAAGCTTACTGGAGTTGGGACAATACAAAACTTACTTTTCAGACCAACACAAAAGTCTGGGGATTGGAATGCGACCAAATTTTTATGATGCATATTGACGATGATTTGAGCAAAGGGAAAATTCCGCAAATGATAAGCACCGGAGACGGAAGAACCACTTGCAGTTATTTTTTGCCCGGAGATTCCACCATCGTATATTCCAGTACACATTTGGCCGATAAAGCTTGTCCGCCCGTTCCAAAAAAAGAAGATTACGGCAACAAATATATTTGGCCGGTTTATAAAGATTTCGATATTTTTGTGGCGGACACTTTAGGAAATCAGTTAAAACAACTCACTTTTGAAGAAGGTTATGATGCCGAACCAACCGTTTCGCCAAAAGGCGATAAAATTGTGTTTACCTCAACAAGAACAGGCGATTTGGAATTGTTTACCATGAATATCGATGGATCTGACGTAAAACAAGTCACTTTTAAATTGGGTTACGACGGCGGCGCTTTCTTTTCGCCCGACGGCACCAAATTAATATTCCGTTCCTCGCGTCCGAAAACTGAAGAAGAAATCAAAGAATACAAAGATTTATTGGCTGCGGGATTGGTGCAGCCCACAAATATGGAATTGTATACCTGCAATATTGACGGCAGCGAATTGACAAAAATCACCAATTTGGGCAGTGCCAACTGGGCGCCGTTTTTTCACCCGTCAGGAAAAAAAGTGATCTTTTCTTCCAACCATAAAACAAAATCGAGCTTCAATTTATTTATGGTTAACGTTGATGGAACCGGTTTGGAACAAATTACCTGGGACACTGTTTTTGATGCTTTTCCGATGTTTTCGCCCGATGGAAAAAAAATCGTTTTTTCATCTAACAGAAATAATAACGGCACACACGACACCAATTTATTTATTGCCGACTGGGTGGAATAACAGATATTGGTTTTTGGGTTGAATTTAATAATACTATTTTTCAATTGTTTATTGGATTTGCGTTAGCGATTGAAGTGAAAACCTTTTTGAGCTTTTTCAGCTAAAAAAGTTTGGAACGAAAAGCGCGGCCCGCAGGGAAACGCCCGCCGACTGGGTTGCATGGCAAACATTTAAACGTGCCGTAATTTTAAACCCTTATTTCATTATATTTGCGCAACTATAAAGCAGAAAGGAATACGACGCATGAAAAACATCAGAAATTTTTGCATCATTGCACATATTGACCACGGAAAAAGCACGCTGGCCGACCGATTGTTAAGTTTTACCGGAACCACCACAGCGCGTGAAGAACAGGCCCAGCTATTAGATAGCATGGATTTGGAGCGCGAACGCGGCATTACCATAAAAAGCCACGCCATTCAGATGGAATATAGGTATGAAGGCGAAAACTATATCTTAAATTTAATTGACACGCCGGGCCACGTAGATTTTTCTTATGAAGTTTCCCGATCTATTGCCGCCTGTGAAGGCGCTTTGCTAATTGTTGATGCCGCGCAAAGTATTCAGGCGCAAACAATTTCCAATTTATATTTGGCTTTGGAACACGATTTAGAAATTATTCCAATTTTAAATAAAGTCGATTTGCCAAGCGCCAATCCGGAAGAAGTTACCGATGACATTGTTGATTTGCTGGGTTGTAAACCTGAAGACGTGATTCACGCAAGCGGAAAAACAGGTTTGGGCGTTGAAAATATTTTAAAAGCCATTATTGAAAAAATTCCTGCCCCAAAAGGCGATGAGAAAGCCCCGTTGCAAGCATTGATTTTTGACTCGGTTTACAATTCGTACCGTGGCGTTGAAACTTATTTCAGGGTTTTTAACGGAGAAATTAAAAAAGGGCAGCGCATTAAATTTATGGCAACCGGCAACGAATACAATGCCGATGAAGTTGGCACTTTAAAATTAACGCAAGTAGCAAAACAAAGCGTAAAAGCAGGTGATGTTGGGTATTTGATCACCGGCGTTAAAACCGCTGTTGAAATTAAAGTTGGCGATACCATTACCGATGCCTTAAATCCGACCGACAGCCGAATTGATGGTTTTGAAGATGTAAAACCGATGGTTTTTGCGGGAATTTATCCTGTTGATACAGAGGAATATGAAGAACTTCGTTCTTCTATGGAGAAATTGCAGTTAAATGACGCTTCTTTGGTATTTGTGCCAGAAAGTTCTGCCGCCTTGGGATTTGGTTTCCGTTGCGGGTTCTTGGGAATGCTGCATTTGGAAATTATTCAGGAAAGATTGGAGCGCGAGTTTGATATGACGGTAATTACCACCGTGCCAAACGTATCGTATCACGCTTTTAGCAATAAACATCCGGAAGTACCAATTTTAGTGAACAATCCGACCGATTTGCCCGAACCCTCAAAATTAAATCGGGTTGAAGAACCTTATATAAAAGCCAGCATTATCACCAAATCCGATTTTATTGGACAGGTGATGAGTTTGTGCATTGAAAAACGCGGACAAATCACCAATCAGACTTATTTAACGCCGGAGCGTGTTGAATTGACTTTTGAAATGCCTTTGGCTGAAATTGTGTTCGATTTTTACGACCGGTTAAAAACGGTTTCTAAAGGATATGCCTCTTTTGATTATCATCCAATTGGAATGCGGACTTCAAGATTGGTTCGGCTTGATATTTTATTGAACGGAACCGTTGTGGATGCGCTTTCTTCCTTAATTCATACAGACAATGCCTATCATATCGGCAAAAAAATGTGTGAAAAACTGCGTCAGTTAATTCCACGCCAACAATTTGACATTCCGATTCAGGCCGCCATTGGCGCTAAAATTATTTCGCGTGAAACCGTAAAAGCGCTCAGAAAAGATGTGACCGCAAAATGTTATGGCGGCGATATTTCACGTAAACGAAAACTGTTGGAAAAACAAAAGAAAGGTAAAAAACGCATGCGCCAGGTAGGAAATGTTGAAATTCCGCAGGAAGCATTTATGGCCGTTTTAAAATTAAACGATTAATCCCATCCCCGGCCCTTTCCAAAGGGAAGGGAGATTAAGCGCTTTCGCCAGCTCAAGCGTTTGTGCGGATGAAACATTTACAAACTAAAAAAGCACCGTTTTCACGGTGCTTTTTTATGAATTTTGAAGAAATTATTCTCCGTGCATCCAAACTTTTTTCGCCATTAATTGATCTTCAGTTTCTACATGAGCTTCATCTAGAATACAACAATCAACTGGACAAACTGAAGCACATTGCGGTTCGTCATGAAAACCTTTGCACTCTGTACATTTATCAGTTACAATAAAATAAAATTCGTCAGATTTTGGCTCATTTCTTTTATCGGCATCAACTTGTTTACCATTAGGTAAAGTTACCATACCTTTTAATGAAGTTCCATCTGAATATGCCCAATCTCCATCTGGTTCGTATATTGCATTATTTGGACATTCTGAAATACATGCATCACAATTAATGCATTCATCTGTTATTCTAATAGCCATGATTCGTAATTTTTAATATTTAATTATTCAACAAAATTATATAAAATTTATGCAAGTCTATGTGATAAAAGTCATTTACTCTTTAAAAAAGTAAATATACCTTTGGGACTTTATGTTGAACTTACAATAATTTTCAATAAATTTAAACAAATTTTTTTAATTAACATTAATTATGATTACAACTAAAACAATTCTTCAACCTGAGGTACTGGAAGCAGTAGTTGTCCGGTTTGTCGGAGATTCAGGAGACGGAATGCAATTAACAGGAACTCAGTTTACTGATACCTCGGCCATGTTTGGGAATGATATCGCAACTTTTCCAAATTACCCTTCTGAAATTAGAGCTCCACAAGGAAGTTTATATGGTGTTTCAGGATTTCAAGTTCATATAGGCAGCGTTGAAGTAAGCACTCCAGGAGACAATGTGGATTTATTAGTGGCGATGAACCCTGCTGCTTTAAAAACCAATTTATATTCGGTAAAGCCGGGTCACACTATCATTGTGGACACGGATTCATTTACAAAGAAAAATTTAGATAAAGCGGAATATACTACGAATCCGCTTGAAGACGGAAGTTTGGAAAACTATCGCGTTATTCAGGTTGATATGACTTCAATGACCAAAGAAGCCTTGAAAGATGTTGAAGGATTGGACAACAAATCTATTACCCGAAGCAAAAATATGTTTTCTTTAGGAATGGTTTATTGGATGTATGATCGGTCATTAGAGCACACGGTTGATTTTTTCAATAAAAAATTTAAAGGAAAACAACATTTAATTGAAGCAAATACGAAAGTGCTGAATGCCGGTTATTATTTTGCTGAAACGTTGGAATTGATTCCTAATGCTTATACAATTTCCCCTGCTAAAATGGCAAAGGGAACTTATAGAATTATCGGCGGAAATACCGCTACCGCTTGGGGATTGTTGGCAGCTGCAGAAAAATCCGGTTTGGAACTGTTTTTAGGTTCCTACCCTATTACGCCGGCTACCGATATTTTACATGAATTGGTAAAACACAAACATTTTGGCGTAAAAGCTTTTCAGGCAGAAGACGAAATTGCTGGAGTTACTTCAGCCATTGGCGCTGCATTTGCAGGGGATTTAGCCATTACAACAACCTCAGGACCAGGATTGGCATTAAAAGGCGAAGCAATTGGCTTGGCGATGATGGTAGAATTGCCGTTGGTTGTGATAAATGTACAACGTGGCGGACCATCAACTGGATTGCCAACAAAAACAGAACAATCGGATTTATTGCAAGCAATGTATGGAAGAAACGGTGAAAGTCCAGTAATTGTGATTGCCGCAAGCACGCCTGCAAACTGCTTTAATTTTGCTTATGAAGCGGCCAGACTTGCTTTAGAACATATGACTCCGGTAATTTTGTTAACTGACGGATACATTGCAAACGGTTCGGCACCTTGGAAAATTCAAAGCATAGCCGATATGCCAGCAATTAAAAATCATAAGGTTACGAAAGTCAAAGAAAATTGGAGTCCTTATGACAGGGACGAAAAAACTTTGGCGCGCAATTGGCCAGTTCCGGGAACGCCAGGTTTAGAGCACAGAATTGGCGGATTGGAAAAAGACAGCGTAACAGGCAATATTTCTTATGAGCCAATAAACCACGAGAAAATGACGCATATCAGAGCAGAAAAAGTGAGACTGGTTCAAAATAATATTCCTGATTTAAAAACGGAATTTGCTGATTCAGGAGATTTATTGGTGATTGGATGGGGCGGAACTTATGGTTCATTACATTCTGCCGTTAAACAAATAAGTGACGAAGGCTACAAAAATATTGGATTTGCACATTTTAATTATATCAATCCAATGCCAAAAAATACAGAAGAAATTTTATCAAAATACAAAAAAATTATTGTTTGTGAATTAAATGCCGGTCAGTTTGTCTCTATCTTAAAAACTAGATTCAGCAAATTTGAATTTTCTCAACACAACAAAATTCAAGGATTGCCATTCTCTAACGACGAATTAATTCAACAATTTAAACTATTAGTATAATTATGGAAACTACAACAGCTGTAAAAAAATATACATTCAAAGATTTTACAAGTGATCAAGAAGTTAGGTGGTGTCCTGGTTGCGATGATTACGTGATTTTGCGCTCCATGCAAAAAGCACTTCCTGAAATGGGCGTTAATAAAGAAGACGTCGTGTTTATTTCAGGGATTGGATGCTCCTCACGTTTTCCATATTATATGAGTACCTACGGAATGCATACCATTCACGGCAGGGCACCCGGAATTGCTTCAGGCGTAAAATTGGCAAATCCCAACTTAAGTGTTTGGATTATGACCGGCGACGGTGATTCAATGGCCATTGGAGGAAATCATTTTATTCATTTATTAAGAAGAAACATCGATTTAAATATGGTGGTGTTTAACAATGAAATATATGGGTTGACCAAAGGGCAATTTTCTCCGACTTCACTGATTGGCCAAAAAACAAAATCATCTCCTTACGGAAACACACAACCTCCTTTTTCTCCGGGTGAATTGGCATTGGGTGCCAATGCACGATTCTTTGCAAGAATTGCAGGTAACAATCCGAAAGATATGACGCAGATTTTTATTGATGCCCATAAATTTAAAGGAACTTCCTTAATTGAAGTGCTTCAAAACTGTGTGATTTTCAATGATGGATGTTTTGACGATGTAACCGACAAAGAGGTAAAAGAAGATATGCAAATATTTCTTGAAGACGGAAAACCAATGATTTTTGGCAAAAACAGAGACAAAGGATTGGTGTTAAACAAATTGAAATTGGAAGTGGTCACCATTGGCGAAAACGGCATCACGCAAGAAGATATTTTGGTTCACAATGCCAAAGAAGAAGACAAAACACTTCATCAAATGCTTGTGAGATTGGAATATCCTTTAGCCACAGGAATTATCAGAAGTTTTGCCGATGTTACCTTGGAAGAAAGAGATAATGCACTAACCGCACAGGTGAAAGCAAATTCGAAATTCAAAAAAACAGACGACCTTTTCTTCTCAGGAGAAACATATGAGGTTAAGTAATAAAAATATAGAAAATAGCTGATTTATGTCAGCTATTTTTTTTTATAAAACCATAATTTTGTCCACGAATTAAAAAGTATATAAAAAATGGGTTCAGAAGCCATCATTGTATTTTTACTTGCAGCCATTGTGTTGGTTGCCGGTGCCAACTTTTTATCAAATTTAATCTCACCTAAATCTGATAATCTTCAAAAAAGAGAACCTTACGAATGCGGTATACCAACCATCGGTCCAACCTGGATTCAATTTAAAGTAGGATATTATCTTTTCGCAATTCTTTTCTTAATTTTTGATGTCGAAGTTGCATTTTTGGTGCCTTGGGCAGTTGTTTACAAAGAAGTGGGCACTGTTGCTTTGATAGAAATTATTGTATTCCTTTTCATATTGGGATTGGGATTGTTATACGCATACAAAAAACGAGCATTACAATGGGAGTAGATAAAAAACGATATTTAAGTCAGCTTGAAGAAGACGGATTAAAGCAAGTTGTCCCTGCTGATTTTCCCGGAAAAATAATTCCGGGAGGCAACGGCGGTAACATTGTGGTGACCACCTTAGACAGCGTTATCAATTGGGGACGCGCAAATTCACTATGGTCCTTGTATTTTGGAACAAGCTGTTGCGCCATAGAAATGATGCAAACAGGTGCTGCACGCCACGATTATTCAAGATTTGGTTTTGAGGTTGCCAGAGCTTCGGCGCGCCAGGCAGATTTAATCATCATTGCCGGAACCATTGTTAACAAAATGGGACCCGTATTAAGGCGTTTGTACGACCAAATGGCCGAACCAAAATATGTGATTGCGATGGGCGCCTGCGCTATTTCCGGCGGACCGTTTTACTACAATTCTTATTCGGTAATAAAAGGTGCCGACCATGTAATTCCTGTAGATGTTTATGTTCCTGGCTGTCCGCCAAGACCAGAAGCTTTATTGGAAGGAATGATTATGCTTCAACAAAAAATTAAGACTGAAAACATGGCCAAAAAGGTAAATCCTATTGATGGTTTTGATGAAGGAAAATAATTTGTATTAAATCATAAAAAACCATGACTAACGAAGATTTACAACATATAATTACCGGCCTGGGAACCGATTTAGAATTTACGGCTGAAGGGTCTGAATTTTTAAACGTTATCGTTCCTAAAGAACAACTTCACAGCTTATGCAGCCAGTTAAAATCGCATCCCGAATTAAAATTTGATTATGCATTTTGCATAACCGGTATGGATTGGGTTCCTGCATTGGGCGTTATTTACCATTTGGAATCAACAGAATTGAAACATCAAATTGTGGTGAAAGTAATGACTGAAGACAGAGAAAATCCAACTTTGGACTCTGTTCATGACATTTGGCAAACAGCAGACTTTCACGAATTGGAAATATTCGATTTTTTCGGCATAAAATTCAACAACCATCCAAAACTGAGACGTCTTTTTTTAACGCCTGAGTGGGAAGGTTTTCCGTTGAGAAAAGACTATGTTGATGAAGCAAATATGATTATTAAATAGCGTTACAGATGAGTGATCAAGAAGTACAAAATAAAATAAGATCTGAAGAGTATTTTATCAACATGGGACCGCAACATCCGGCAGCTCATGGGGTGTTGCGATTAATTTTAACCATTGATGGCGAAATTATTAAAAATGTGGAACCGGATTTGGGTTACATACACCGTTCTATCGAAAAAATGTGCGAACGCGACAGTTACCAGCAAATAGTCCATTTAACAGACCGGATGGATTATTTATCATCACATATTAATAATGAAGCAGTTTGTTTAACCGTCGAAAAAGGACTTGAAATTGAAGTTTCTGACAGGGTTAAAGTGATCAGGACAATTATAGCTGAGTTAACCCGTATTGCTTCTCACTGCTTATGGTGGGGCGTAATGGGCATGGATTTAGGTGCGTTAACCAGCTATTTTTACGCTTTCAGGGATCGTGAAATGATCAATGATATTTTTGAAGAAACCTGTGGCGCGCGTTTAACCATGAATTACAATGTACCTGGCGGATTGATGTTCGATATTCACCCTAACTTTGTAAAACGCACCAAAGATTTTATTGCACAATTTAAAACCAAGATTCCGGAATACAATCTTTTACTGACCGACAACGTAATTTTCCATAAAAGAACAAAAGGCGTTGGAATCCTAACCAGAGAAGACGCTATTTCATTTGGGGTTTCAGGGCCAACAGCAAGAGGTTCAGGGTTTTCAAGCGACGTAAGAAAACACCATCCTTACAGTGCTTATGACCGCGTTGATTTTAAAGAAATTTTATTTACTGAAGGCGATACCTTTGCACGTTATCAGGTTAGAATGATGGAGTTGTGGGAATCTGTTTCAATTATCGAACAATTGATTGACAACATTCCTGAAGGTGAAACGAAAGCAGCCACAAAAGCAGTGATCAAATTGCCAAAAGGTGAATTTTACCAAAGAGTTGAAACAGCAAGAGGTGAACTTGGCGTTTACATAAACAGTACAGGAAACAAAAACCCATATCGCGTAAAATTCCGCTCACCGGGATTTTCTAATTTATCTGTTTTAAATCACATTTCAAAAGACGTAAAAATAGCCGATTTGGTGGCTACAATGGCATCCTTCGATTTTGTAATTCCTGATATAGACCGTTAATCAAAGACCATGAATTTTATACAAATGATTATTCCATTAAACATCACAAAAACAATCTCAGATTGGATTTATTCAATAATGCCTGAAACTGCGGCAAGCTATACCATCATGGTTGTAATTGCAGTGGCTTACTTGTTGTTATTTGCTGTAGCAGGCTTGTATTTAGTGCTTTTAGAACGTAAAGTGGCCGCTTGGTTTCAATTGCGTATAGGACCAAACAGAGTTGGGCCCTGGGGACTTTTGCAAACAATGGCAGATGCTTTAAAACTGGTCTCTAAGGAATTGACAAGCACCATAAAAATCGATAAATTTTTATACAATTTAGCGCCTTATTTTGTGATTGTTTCCGCCTTGATGGCAATGGCCGTTTTTCCGTTTTCAAAACAATTTCAGGCATTCGACATTAATATTGGTGTCTTTTTCCTGATTGCCATATCCTCTATAGGCGTTATCGGAATTTTGTTGGCCGGTTGGTCAAGCAATAACAAATACGCTTTAATTGGCGCTATGAGAAGTGGTTTGCAAACCATCAGTTATGAATTATCGGTTGGACTTTCCATTTTAACAATGGTGTTGTTAACAGGCACTTTACAACTTTCAGAAATTGTGGAAGCGCAACGCACCGGAGGATGGCTTATTTTACAAGGCCATATTCCGTCAATCATCGCCTTTATGATTTTTATGATTGCGGGAACTGCTGAAACCAATAGAGCGCCATTTGATTTGGTGGAAGCTGAATCGGAATTGGGAGCTGGTTTTCATACTGAATACTCGGGGATGAAATTCGCTTATTTCTTCTTGGCTGAATTTATAAATATGTTTATCATTTCATCCATCGCTGTGGTCTTATTTTTTGGAGGCTGGCTGTCTCCTTTTGGAATAACAGACAATATTGCATGGTTTCCTGAGGTAATCTGGTTCATCATCAAAGTTGCAGGCCTCATCTTTTTAATGATGTGGTTCAGATGGACTTTCCCAAGATTAAGAGTGGACCAATTATTAACCCTCGAATGGAAATATTTATTGCCGTTAAATTTGATGAATTTAATGCTGATGGCAATTGTAATATGGCTGAACTGGACAATTTAATCAAAGAAATACTACTAAAATGAGTTATTTTTCAGATATATATAAAGGAATAAAAACCTTGCTGACAGGAATGTCGGTTACGGGAGGTTATTTTATTCACGCACGAAAAGGCGCTATTACACAAGAATACCCCGACAACCGAGAAACGCTTAAAATGTTTGATCGTTTCAGAGGTGAAGTGGTTATGCCGCACACTGCCGACAATCGCCACCGTTGCACCGGTTGCCAATCTTGCGAAATCGCTTGTCCAAATGGTTCCATAGAAATTATTTGGGACAGGGCCGTTGACCCGGAAACAGGCAAAAAGAAGAAAAAAATAGACAAACATATTTACCATTTATCTATGTGCACTATGTGCGGTCTATGCATCGAAGCTTGTCCGACCGACGCCATTGTATGGGCGCCGAATTTTGAAAATTCTGTGTATGACAGGAGTAAATTAACTAAAATTTTAAACCAACCAGGTTCATCTGTTTTAGACGGAATAGAAGATTAATATTATGGAAACAATTATATTTTATATACTCGCAGCGCTAACGATTATTTTCTCCGTTGCTTCAGTAACCAGTCGAAAAATTTTAAGGGCCGTTATTTACTTACTGTTTGTACTTATCTGCATTTCCGGTATTTATTTTTTAGTTAACTACAATTTTTTAGCAGCCATCCAACTTACTGTTTATGGCGGCGGCATTATTGTACTGTTCATTTTCGCTGTGATGCTTATTCACCATGTAGAATTAGAATTAGAAAAAACAGCTTTAAAGAAAAAACTCATTGCCGGCGCTTTAAGCGCTGCCGGATTGGCCGTTACGCTTTGGGCAATTGCAACCTATCCATTTCCCGAAACTGCCGCCACATATACTTCCATTGAAGTTGCTGACATCGGCCGACTTTTATTGAGTTATGAAGACGGCGGATTTATATTGCCCTTTGAAGTAATCAGTGTGTTGTTGGTAGCCGTGATGATTGGCGCCATTGTGGTGGCAAAAGGAAAAAGATTGGTGGAAAATGGAAGTCCGAAGACAGGGGAGCAAAATCAGAAATAAAAAAACAATTTAGATAAAAGAAAACTGGACATAAAACCTCGGTCTTCTGACTTTAAAAAACAATAAATTATGATTGCAGGTATTAGCATTTACGAAATTTTAACCCTCACAAGTATCTTATTTTTTATAGGTGTTTACGGGTTTTTCACAAGAGAAAATTTAATAACGGTATTAATGTCGGTTGAATTGATTTTAAACGCCTCCGCCGTAAATTTTGTGTTGATCAACACTTATTTGTATCCTGATTTGCTTCAGGGCGCTGTGTTTTCAATTTTTATTATTGCCTTGGCGGCTGCGGAAACAGCGTTGGCCATTGCCATTATTATCAATTTGTACAAACTCATTTATTCGGTTGAAGTGAAGGATACAGAAACCATGAAATATTAAATAGACAAAAAAATTTAAATTATAGAAAATGGATTTTAGTTATACCATATTAATTCCTCTGATTCCTTTAGCGCTTTTTGTTATTTTAGGATTGTTCAGCAAAAAAATACCGGCTTCAATTTCGGGTTGGTTAGGGTCGTTGGGTTTAGGAACATCGTTCGCATTGTCGTTATATACCGCCTACCATTATTTTATGGACGGAAAACTGGAAGGCGTTTATCAAACTTTTATTTACAAACAAACCTGGCTTGTATTTACCGATAAATTACACATTGATTTAGGCGTATTGATTGATCCAATCTCCGTAATGATGATGGTTGTGGTGACCACCATTTCTTTTATGGTGCATCTTTACAGCAGAGGTTATATGCACGGGGATGACGGCTACACGCGCTTTTTTGCTTACCTGGCTTTATTCAGCTTTTCAATGCTAGGATTGGTGCTGGCAACAAATTTATTCCAAATGTATATTTTTTGGGAATTGGTTGGCGCTTCCTCTTTTTTATTGATTGGCTATTATTACACAAAACCATCCGCAGTAGCAGCCGCGAAAAAAGCATTTATTGTGACGCGTTTTGCCGATTTGGGTTTTTTGATAGGAATTCTTTTAATCAGTTATTATACAGGAACTTTTGATTTTCAGGATTTAACAAGTGAAGAAGGACTATTAATCACCGGCTGGGGCGCTTCCGCTTCCTTTATGGGATTGTCGGTTTTCACTTGGGGATTAATTTTAATTTATATGGGTGGTGTCGGTAAATCGGCAATGCTTCCTTTTCATATTTGGTTGCCGGATGCCATGGAAGGCCCAACGCCTGTTTCTGCCTTAATTCACGCAGCGACGATGGTTGTTGCCGGTGTCTATTTAGTGGCGCGGTTATTTCCTGCTTACTATTTTGTGGAAGACGGATTTGCCTTGCAGGTCGTCGCTTATGTGGGCGCACTTTCTTCCTTGGTGGCGGCTTTAATTGCCGTTACACAAACCGACATAAAAAGAGTCTTGGCATTTTCAACCATGTCCCAAATCGGTTATATGATGCTGGCATTGGGCGTTTCAAAATATGAAGGCCATGAAGGATTGGGTTACATGGCTTCTATGTTCCATTTATTTACGCACGCGATGTTTAAAGCGTTGTTGTTCTTGGGTGCCGGTTCAGTGATTCACGCAGTGCACAGCAATTATATGAAAGATATGGGCGGCTTGCGAAAATATATGCCAATTACGCACATTACTTTTTTAATTGCCTCACTTTCTATTGCAGGATTTCCGGGATTTGCAGGATTCTTCAGTAAAGATGAAATTTTAGTTGCCGCTTTTGAAAGCAATAAATTGATCTATTACAGCAGTGTTTTAGTGGCTGGCCTGACCGCTTTTTATATGTTCCGATTGTATTTTAACATTTTTTGGGGTGAAGACCGAAAATACAAACACACGCCGCATGAATCTCCGCTTTCAATGACAATTCCGTTGGTGTTTCTGGCATTTATGAGTATTTTTGCCGGATACATTCCTTTCAGCCAATTTGTCACTGCAGATTTAACGCCTTTTGTGGCGCATCTGGATTTGCCTTTGGCCGCCATCGCTTCTTCCGTAGGAATTATAGGCATTATCATCGCATTTATTTTCTATAAAAAACCAAATGATTTGCCTGATAGATTTGCAAATGCTTTTGGCGTGCTTTATAAGTGGATTTACAACAAACTTTATTTCGACGAATTATACATCTTCGTCACAAAGAAAATACTTTTTGGAATAGTGGCTTTTTCAGCTTCTTGGTTCGATAAAAATGTTGTGGACGGTTCTATGATTGGCATTGGAAATGTCACTGTTGCCGTTTCAAATAAAATTAAGGGAATGCAGTCGGGTAAATTACAGGATTATGCTATGGCCTATGTCGGCGGCATTGTTGTGCTTGCGATGGTTGTTTTTTATATATGGATAAATTAATTTAAACCAATGGATATTTTATCACTTTTTGTAATAGTGCCTGTTTTAATTGTTTTGGCTTTAACATTTTTTGCCAAAGACTTAAAACAAGCGAGACTCATATCGGTAGTGGGAATGGGAATTCAGTTTGCCATGTCCATCAATTTAATTTTTGCCTACATAAAAGAGCGTGCTGTAAACACAGGCATTATGGTTTTTACCAAAGATGTTGTGTGGTACGAAACTTTTAATATTCATTACAGTATTGGTGTCGATGCCATTTCGGTGGTGATGATTGCCTTAACTTCTGTGGTGCTGTTGGCCGGTGTATTTATTTCCTGGAAAATTGATGATTTGCCTAAGGAATTTTTTATATCGCTGATTGCTTTGTCATCTGGCGTTTTTGGATTCTTTATTTCAACCGACTTGTTTACGATGTTTGTGTTTTATGAAATCGCGGTAATACCAATGTATCTGTTAATAGGTATTTGGGGTTCGGGGCCAAAAGAGCATTCGGCCATGAAATTGACCTTGATGCTGATGGGTGCTTCAGCTGTTTTATCCGTGGGAATTTTGGGAATTTATTTCAATTCCAATGCCGATGGAGGTCCGTTAACTTTTAACATTTTTGAAATAGCGCAGGTTAACATTCCTGTTGCCGCACAAAACATATTTTATCCATTGACATTTATAGGTTTTGCGGTTATCGGGGCCTTGTTTCCATTTCATACCTGGTCACCTTCGGGTCACGCTTCCGCGCCAACAGCCGTTTCTATGTTGCACGCAGGTGTGCTGATGAAACTGGGAGGTTACGGCGTATTTAGAATTGCCATGTACTTATTGCCTGAAGGCGCTTTAAACTGGTCCAACTTTTTCTTGGTGTTGTCAGCTTTCGGAGTTATTTACGGAGCATTCGCCGCCATTATGCAAAAAGATTTAAAATACGTAAATGCTTATGCATCCGTAAGCCACTTGTCGCTCGTTTTGTTCGCCTTGTTAATGTTTAACAGAACCGCCTGGACGGGTGCCATCATCCAATCATTGTCGCACGGCTTGTTAACGGCTATGTTCTTTGCTTTAATCGGTATGGTTTATGGAAGAACACATACGCGTGAAATTTCAAAATTGGGCGGTATTATGAAAATATTGCCATTTATAGGCGCCATTTATGTAATTACCGGTCTGGCTTATTTAGGTTTGCCGGGCTTTAGCGGTTTTGTGGCTGAAATGACTATTTTTGTGGGCGCTTTTCAACACCCCGATTTATTTCATAGAATATTGACCATTGTGGTTGTTTCTTCCATTGTGGTAACGGCCGTTTACATTTTAAGGATGGTCGGTAAAATTATGATGGGACCTTTATCAAATGAGGACTATAAAGATTTGCCTAAAGCAACCTGGTTCGAAAAAACCGGATTGATCTTATTGCTGATACCGGTTATTATGATTGGCGTTTTGCCATTGGGCTTAAGTGAACTATTAAAAGAAAGTATTCAACCGTTTCTTGAACGATTATTATAAAAATTAAACAACATGAATTTAGAAAATTTTCTATTAATGCGCTCGGAAATAGGATTATTGGCCATTTTATTATTGTTAATAATATTCGAAATATTTTCTGGCAAAAAACAAAAAGCGGCGGTCATTCCATTTGCGCTAATTTTATTGGCCATTAACACCGCGCTTGGTTTTCTGCCTTTGGCATCGGGTGAATTGTTTGGCGGTATGTTCAGAACAAATGCGCTGTTATATTTCTTTAAAACAACCTTAAGTTTGGGCGTTTTAATTCTATTGCTGCAATCGGCCGACTGGTTGAAGGAAAAAGTGGTCGATGAAAATAAAGCCACGGAATTTTTTATACTAATAATTTCATCCTTGCTCGGAACTTATTTTATGATTTCCGCAGGTGATTTTTTAATGTTTTATATCGGTCTGGAATTGACAACGCTTCCTGTTGCCGCTTTGGTTGCTTACGATACTTATAAAAGGATTTCTGCTGAAGGCGCCGTTAAATATATTTTATCATCGGCATTGGCTTCGGGTGCTGCGTTGTTTGGTATTTCATTATTGTACGCCACCACCGGAACCATTTATTTTGAATCGATGGCCGAAATTTTAGCAAGCTCTAATCTGGCCATTTTAGGATTCATCTTTTTCTTTTCGGGATTGGCATTTAAAATCTCTTTGGCGCCATTTCATTTTTGGACGGCAGATGTTTATGAAGGCGCCCCAATTAATGTCGCTTCCTATTTGTCGGTTATTTCAAAAGGAGCCGCCGTTGTTATTTTAATGATCCTTCTATTCACCGTTTTTAAACCGTTAATGCCGGCTTGGAACAAAATAATTTATATCGTTATCATTGCCACCATGTTTATTGGTAACTTATTTGCGATACGGCAACAAAACTTGAAACGCTTCTTGGCCTATTCATCCATTGCGCAGGCTGGTTTTATTTTATTGGGCTTAATGTCTGTTGACCAATTGGGAGCCACTACCATCGTTTATTTTGTGGCTGTATATATCTTCTCAAATTTAGGGGCTTTTGGCGTTGTTCAGGCAGTTTCGTCTGCTTCAGGCAAGGAAAACATCAATGATTACGAAGGTCTTTACAGAACAAACCCAAAATTAAGTTTGTTAATGATGCTGGCTTTATTTTCATTGGCTGGTATTCCGCCATTGGCCGGTTTCTTCGGTAAATTCTTTTTATATACCGCAGCCGCGAGCCAGGGTTATTACATTTTGGTATTTATTGCGGTGGTAAATGCCACCATTTCATTGTACTATTATTTATTGGTGGTAAGGGCGATGTTTTTAAGACAAAGCGACCAGGCAATTCCGTATTTTAGAAGTCCTGTTTATATGCGCCTGGGATTAATTTTAGCCGCCATCGGTATTTTAGTGGCAGGGGTTTACAGCCCGCTTTATGATTATATATTTTCAATCAGCAATACATTTTTAAATTAAGACACTATGGGACTTGGAGGAAATCATTTATTTGGAAGCATTGGAGAAACAAGAGTTACTTTTGTTGAAAAAGGTGTGGATGAAAACCGTAGGGATTTTTTAAAAAATCTGCTGGAAGTAAACGACTTTGAAGTTGTTATTGAAGAAGACAAAATAAAAACGGAAGGCGACCCGCAACTATACACGGTTGCCGTAACCGATATGACTTTTAACCCGACTGTTTGGGTTTTTCAACGCCGACTTAAAACAACAGATGGCAGAAAAGTAACCCAAGATTATTGGAACCAAAAAACCGAAGAAACCAATCCAAGATACTGGAAAAACGCAAAAGAATAATTAGCAATATAGGTTTCATCTTTAAATAAATTACTTATCGATCAATCAAAAAAAGCAAAAGCTCCGTAAAATGGAGCTTTTGCTTTTTGCATTAACCTTTTACCAAATAGTCTTTGAATAGTTTATTTGCCCAAATCCTGAATTGATTTCCTTCATTTTAAACTGTCGCAAAATTTGCGACAGTTTCATTTTTATCGAATAATATAAGAAAAAGAAAATTTTACATCTCTAATAGCTTGTATTTCAAAGCATTTATCCTTTATCTTTTAGTTTTTTACTATTAAGAATATTTAATTTTACTACAACTATTAAAGAATTATTTTTAATTGATTAATTTTATAAAAGAAATTTTATTAAATATTATGAATATGGGAAAGAAAAATAATTTAGGTGAACTTGAAGAAGAATATTATGAAAATGGACAGTTGAAAACTAAAACCTTTTATATATATGACGAAGATTGTAATTCAAACGTAAAAGGGTATTATGAAGAATATTATGAAAATGGTCAATTAAAAATCAAAAAAAATTGCAATCAATATAATATATTTAGATTTCCTCCAGATAGAGATGAAAACAATCATCTTATTCATGGTTATCCATATGAAGAATATTATGAAAACGGTCAATTAAAAATTAAAACCCGTGGGAGTAATATATTGGAATATGTTACAGTTGATGAAGGGTATAGTGGTATAAGTGGAGAGGAATATGATTTTTCTGGTCCTTATTTTGAATATTTTGAAAATGGACAATTAAAAATCAAAACGCAGGAATATTATTTAAAAGAACCCGATAAAAATAAATTATTTCCACCATATGAAGAATATTTTGAAAATGGACAATTAAAAGTTTTTACGATAGAAAAGGATGAACTACATCTTATTAAGGAATACCATAAAAATGGTATATTGAAATCAAAATATTCAAGAGGGTATTATATTGAAGATTTATCTGAATATAAACAAAGAAAAGAACTTAATGTGCTTTATTCAGGAGAACTTGGATATATGGGTATTAGTGAAGAATTTTTTGAAAATGGTCAGTTAAAAGTTAAAAAATTCTTTGAAAAGGGTAATTTAGAAGGTATTTATGAAGAGTATTTTGAAAATGATCAGTTGAAAATAAAAAAATTCTATGAAAATGGAAATTTAGAAGGGATTTATGAAGAGTATTTTGAAAATGGTGATTTGAAAATCAAAACAAAATATCTAAATAATAAGTTAGAAGGTCATTATATAGAATATTATGAGAATAGAATGTTAAAAATAGAAACCATATATTGTAAGGGTATTATAAACGATTCTTATGAGAAATTCTATGAAAACGGCCAATTGAAAATCAAAAAATACCTTAATTCTCAAAATGAAAGTATTTATGAAAAATATTATGATAATGGACAATTGAAAATTAAGTCGAAATACTCAAATTCTCAATATAAAAGTATTTATGAACAATATTATATGAATGGACAAATAAGAATTAAAACCAGTGATTTCTATTATGATGATTTTTTTAATGAGAGCATTAATAAGTTTAATGGATATTACTTAAAGATTAATGATATAGTTTATAAAAAAGCTGGTCCGTATGAAGAGTATTTCGAAAACGGACAATTGAAAATTAAATCTAATTATGATTATGAGTTATACGATGAATATTATGAAACAGGGCAATTGAAAATTAAAAAATACCTAAATTCTCAAAAAGAAAGTGTTTATGAACAGTATTTTATGAATGGACAATTAAGAATTAAAGCTATTGGTTTGTATTATGAAAATTCTTTTGTTTTTAGAGTTAGTAATGTTGATGAATATCACTTAAAGATTGATGATATAGTTTATAAAAAAAATGGTCCGTATGAAGAGTATTATGAAAACGGCCAATTGAAAATTAAAACAAATTATGCGTATGATTTATATGGTTTATACGAGGAATATTATGAAACAGGGCAATTGAAAATTAAAACTTATTATGATCAAGATACTAAGGATTCAAACTTTGAAGGTGAATATAAGGAATATTATAAAAGCGGTCAATTAAAAATAAAATATAAAATCAATAGACGGAGAAAAAAAGTAGGTTTCTTCGAAGAATTTTATGAGAATGGTCAGTTAAAAATATTAACGAATTATGAGGACGATAAAAAACAAGGTAAATACTATGAGTATTATGAAAACGGCCAATTGAAAATTAGAACTAATTATATTTATAATCCATTTAGTTCATATGAAGAATATGCCTTATACGAAGAATATTATGAAAATGGGCAATTGAAAATTAGAACTCATTATGATCAAGATACTCAGGATTCAGACCTTGGAGGTGAATATGAGGAATACTATGAAAATGGCAAATTGAAAACGAAATATAAAATCAACAAATGGAGAAAAAAAATAGGTTCCTTCGAAGAATTTTATGAAAGTGGTCAGTTGAAAATATTAACTAATTATGAGGACGATAAAAAACAAGGTAAATACTATGAGTATTATGAGAATGGGAAATTATTATTGAAACAAAATTATTTAAATGGAAAAATAATAATAGAATAAGTAGATGCTGCGAGTTAACAAACAAAAAAACTTTACAATACTATTTGCCTTTTACATCCCTATATGCAAACATAGCCGAAGCAGTTCCGTTGGCGGCAAAAAGACCTTGGTGCGTTTCCATTGATAACTCGATTGGAATGCCATTATAAGGTTTTACGCCATATCCAAAAATCCCGGAATCTTTGAGCAAATGGGCGCTTATTCCGGCCCACATAGCGCCAATTGCAATTCCTTTATGTTTATTTATGTAAATATTTGATTTATCCCAAAAAGTATGATGTTCTAATGGCAAATTTTTATGGGATTTGTTTAATATTTCAATTCCTGCTCTCATCAAAAACTCAATTATGAAACCCATAATAATTGAATGGCTTATTAAATGTCTGTGAAAGCCAATTCCCAGATTTAAATCAGAATCTGGAACACCACCTTCAAAATCTTCACCGCCGGCACTTGCGTAAAAGATTAAAATTCCCATAATTCCAACTGAAATTAATTCAATTTTTTCTTCTTTGGTTTTACTTAAAAAATTATCGTTAAAATTAGTTGTCTTATTTTTAATGCTTATGCCAATGTTTTTAAGATTTTCAGGCGTTTTATTTATTTGAGTATTTACAAAGTGATAATCATTGTAAAATTCATTTTGAAAACCATTATTTTTATAGTTTTCAACTTTATTTTTTGCAAAAGTCAAAGTTCTACCGGAGAACTTTCCAACTGCTTTAAATACTCTTACAGCAGTATCCTTTTTTGAATTGTATGTTTGCTTGCCGCTTTCTTTTAAAATTGAACAAAACAAACTTAATAAGTCTTCTTCCGTATATGTTTTTTTTAATGAAAACATCAATTCATTAAGAATTTGTTCTAATTGGCTTTCTTGTTTTTTTGTTAAAATCAGCGTTTGTCTCATAGCAATTGAAATTTTAATTAAATATAGAAATAATTTTAATGCAAATGTTAAACATCTCAATCAATTTTTTTATTGGAAATAATAGTAATAAATTCAACCTAAGTATTTTAAAACAAAATTATGGCTTGGAATGACTACGAAAAATTGATAGCAAGTATTTCTGAAAGTTTCACAAACAATCCAAAAGAAATAAAAAATTGGAAGGTTTCAAATGGAAAGCAAAATAAAATTGAAGGTGTTTCCGGATATAAACATCAAATTGATGTTTGCCTTGAATCTGATGAAGAAATTTTGCTAATTGAATGCAAAAAGTGGACTAAAAAGTTGCCAGTCAGGGAATATTTAACCCTTTTTGGCAGATTGGAGGATATTTTATCAAAATATCCTAATAAAAAGGTTAGAGCAGCTTTGGTTACATCTATAGAATGGCAATCTGGAGTCGAACAGTTAAATAAATTTTATGGAAAGAAATTATCTTTATTCCAAGTAACTGAAATTGGAGAAGTCGCAGATAAAATTCATACGGCTTTTATTTTTGGCTCAGCTAATTCCGAATCGAACATAAATGGGAATTTAACACCCAGGAAAGTTTAACCTGTCATTGCAACCAAAAAACCGAAGAAACCAATCCGCGCTACTGGAAAAACGCTAAATAGGTTGGTATTTGTATGGACAAAATCATTTGGTGCAACCTTTGGATATTTACTTACCAAACCATTTGAAAAAGGAGGATTAAACGGAACCCTAAGTTCGTTAACAATTCTTTTTGTGATATTTGCTATTTTGATTGCGATTTCAATGGCACGAATCAAACAAACGGAAAAGAGTTTAGACTAATTTTTTCCTGTCTAAAAACTTTTGGAAAAGCTCAATAAAATAGTTTGTTTGTATTACGGTTTAAATGGCGTTTCCAATAAATCTCCTTTCAAAATGGCTCGATGTGTCAAGTATATATTTTTGACAATTCTGAATTTTGTGATAAACATTCCATCCATCAGGATATTGATGTCGGTTTTTGAAAAATAATCCGAGGAAATTCCAAAACGGTATTGCATTTCAAGCCATTTCTTGTATTTCCTGTCATACCAAACATTAAGTTCGGCTCCCATTTGTTCAAAAACAAATAAATCATAGTCGCCATTTGTGTCATAAGTCTGGGTGTAATATCCGGTATTGGCAATTTGCTGACTAGTTAACCCATACATACTAACCAAATATGGAGAAATGGAAAGTCTAAAATATTCATTTGGTTGGTATTTTATTCCTGGCGAGAGAACTACTTGGTATGGACTCAAAAAACCCTGTGTTTTTCGTTATTATTGTAATCTTTAAAATAGTCACCGTCATAAACAGTAAAAATAGAAGTGCTGTTTTTAACAATCAAATTAGCATTCCAATTACTGTTTTTGTTAAGTTGTATGAAAAATCGTGTAAGGTGATTAAATCGTCAGAAACTCTTTGAATACGATCGCTGACGGAAACCCCATTTTTTTGAACGGCAAGTGTCCAGTGAAGTTCATTAGTCATTGAAAACCTGTTGCCTTCTTTGTAATAATCCAACCCCAAATCTAAAGCACTAGTTGCGGAAAAGCTCTTTTTATCAGGGCCGGAAGGCGAATTAAACTCCAAAATATTACTCACATTAAAACCCAAAGCAAATGAATATTGATATGATTTTATCGGTTCTTCGGTATAAACAATTGAGGCTTCATCAGTAAAGAGTTTGTCCTCAACTAAATTAGTATTGAATTTATTATATAGAATATTTTCAACATCTCATTTTAAAATAGTTGTCTTTTTTATCTTATTTTTTGCATTGATATAGGCATAAGTATATATTGTTGGGGTTTCCATTAATATTTTACATCTAATTTCTGTGCTGTCAGTTTGTCTCATCAAATCTTTTTGTGCCAAAATAGTATTGGTTGCAAACAAAATCATAAGTGTCATAGTATATTTTAATGCAATTACACCTTAAGAGGAATGATTAAATTGATTGAATAAATGTTGTCTTATTTTTTTCATATTGGTAAAATGTAAATTGGGAATAAAAAGACTTGAGTTTTTCTTGCAAAAGAAAACAGGAAGCTGTTCACTTCCTGTTTTTATATAATTTTATTTACCATCACGTGTGGCTCCGGTACCTTTTGTGTTTATGGCATGGCAAACCCCATCTTCAATTTCCAATGAAAAATCAACTGAACAACGTTTTGAACTGCCACTTTGTGACATTCCCCAGCTCCAATCTGCAGTTATAAAACAAGTTCCGTCTGGACAGCTATCTGTTGGTATAACACATTCTCCATCTACAACCGACAATTTTGTGGTTTTGCCCCCACATCTTTTTGTAATACTAAAATCCTGCATATTAACTTTTCCTTTTCCCATACCTCCTGTGGTTTTATCTAATTCATTTGTTACAGTCGTTATATTGCGCATTCTTTTTCCTGATGGTTGTCCGCTTGCGGCATCTCTGGGGCTTTTTACTTCGGTCACAGAATTATCTGAAGCGCTTACACTGAAATCTTTTATGATTTTCACAGTTCCATGCTGTCTTTTACCTGTTGGCAAACCACTTGCTGCATCTCTTGGCGATTTAACATCATATTCAAATGTTACAGAACACCCCGTTTCTGTTTGACCCACACCGAACTTAACTGCTTTTTTCAAGTCATAACCTGTGGTTCTCTCGTTTGTTTGATTACTTTTTGTTCTAGTTTTAAGAACATCTGTTTCCTGTGCCAATAATTGACTTGTGATACTGGCAAAAGCAAATAAAGCTACTGTAATTAAAGAAAATTTTTTCATAATTTCTAAGGTTTAGATTATTAATTTTTTGTTGTTTAGTAATAAATACTTTTAGTTCAAAAATTGTTACCCTACAATCTGTTCGCCGCAGCGAATCAGGTTTTAATAATTTTAATTGCCAAAAGAACGATTACAAGTCTATATCAACTTGCATTTAGAATTGTTACCTTATTAAGATTTAATCTAATGAAAACATTCCCGATTGGTGTTATTCCCTTTATTTGCCGACAACTACTTAAATTAACAAATCCTAACTATTCTTTTTAATAAGTCTGAATAAAAATACATTTTTTTTGTTAATGTTAAAATATTTGATTGTTTTTTTTTATTTATTTTGGATAATTGCATAATTTCACTGCAATAAAATAGAATAAATTTGTGTTTATGGGTTGCTGTGTTTCATCGGGAAATTGCTGTTTAATTATGAAATTTCCTTCAACCCCACAGAAATAATGACATCGAGATTGTAATACTTCAACTATTTTTGATTGTGATTTTTCTTTCATTGCACCGTGTTGCGTGGTATGTCGGAAATCCCGACACACCTCTTCTTCTTTCAACTCCCCTTCTTTAAAAATATTACTTATTTGATCTTAAATTGTTGTTCTGCCTTTATCAAAAAGTTTTCGAATGTGAAAATTTTCAATTAATATAATATGACGGCAGAAAAGTAACGCAAGATTATTGCAACCAAAAAACCGAAGAAACCTATCCGCGATATTGGAAAAACGCTAAATAACTTTTGATAACAGCCTAATTTCATCCGCGATAAAATCGAATAAAACAGTGTCGATAATTTGCTGTGTTTCATTGGGAAATTGCAGTTCAACAAGGTCAGTGCTTACAATCCAATTTTGTATTTGAGGAAGGTGCTTCTTTTTTAAAGATTTCAGCACAGGAACGCCCAATTCAGCCAAAGCGGCTGCATTAAAATGCTGCTCGTACTGATTTTTCATGGGAATGACCATCAATTTCTTTTTTAAATAAATGGCTTCCGCAGGTGTTTCAAAACCCGCGCCGCACAAAACGCCTTTGCACGAAGCCAAGCTTTTTTCGAATTTTTTTCCGTCAATCGGCTTCACGTAAACATTCTTTTTCTGGTAATAACTTTGCGCTTCTTTAGAAAAAACTTTCCATTTTACGCCCTTAATTTTTGACAGCACTTCAATGATTTTTTCATCGGAATAGGCCGGTAAATAAACGGTGTAATGGTCTTTTTCAGTTCGCTTTAACAACCTTATGTCCGACCTGATAATCGGCGTATAAACTTTATCGTTGTATTTTTTAAAATGAAACCCGTAATTAACCTTGCATTTTGCATAATTTTTTATGATAAAGCTTCCAATAAAATCGAAAAATAATGGTTTGGGAACATTTTCGGTGTATAAAGCACTTTGGTGACTTAAAGAAATACATTTTACGCCTTTAAAATAACAGGCCCAAGCGGTGATTGGCTCAAAATCGTTGATTACCAAATCGTAATCTTTAACCGGACAGTTGATAATTTCTTTAATTACGCTGGCGAACGAATTCTTTTTAAAAGTCTTTATAAAATCGATTCCCCCGTTTTTGCCAAAATAAAAACTCAAGCCTTTATAAACAAAATCTACATCGTATGGTAAAACAATTTCGGCTTGTGTGCCACTTACTAAAATGTCAACCTGCGCACGTTTTAACAATGCCGGAATAACATCCTTTGCCCTGCTTAAATGTCCGTTGCCGGTTCCCTGAATGGCGTATAATATTTTCATTAAAATTTAAAATTAAAGTCGGCCATTAAATTGCCAAATAATTCTTTGGCCGTTTGGTCAATGGAGTCTATTTCCTCCAAATCCATTCCTACTTCCTCTTTTTGATAATGGGCGGCATCGTATTTATAAAGAATCCACTGCTTGTTATTATATTCCAAAGCGGTTAAATTTTCTACCCAATCACCTGAATTTAAATACTGTGCGCTGCCTTTATTTGTGGTAACTTCCTTAATTATTGGCTGATGAATATGGCCGCAAACCACATAATCAAATTGATTTTCAATAGCAATGGCGGTAACTGTTTCTTCAAAATTATTGATAAACTTTATGGCCGATTTCACGCTGTCTTTAATTTTTTTGGACAATGAAATTTTTTCTTTTCCGAAGAAATGGCTTACACTATTTACGCCCCTATTGATAAGAATTAAAGAATCGTAACCGATGGCACCCAATTTTGCCAGCCATTTGGAATGTTTCATGGTAACATCAAAAACATCGCCATGAAAAAACCACGCTTTTTTACCGTCCAGTTCCAGCACCACTTTGTTTTTTATGGAGAAATTGCCCATATTAAAATCGACAAATTTTCGAAACATTTCATCGTGATTGCCGGTGATATAATAGATTTCTTTTCCTTCTGAAATCCAGCCCATAATATATTTCAACACTTTCATGTGTGATTTTGGCCAGTAGCGCTTGCTAAATTGCCAAATATCAATAATGTCGCCATTAAGAATTACTGTTTTGGGATTGATGCTTTTTAAATAGGACAACAGTTCTTTGGCGTGGCAGCCGTAAGTGCCCAAATGCACATCTGAAATAACAACAAGCTCTACGCTTTTCTTCTTCTTGTAAGAATCCACCTATTAGAAATTACATTCAACTTTGAATGATTTATGGGCGCAATTTCGGAAGTGACTGTTATTAAAAGGTTTGGAGAATATTATAAATAGGTTATCAATTAAATCAGGAGTAAAAAACCAGCCCGGAAAATTTAGACGACAGTTTTTTTACAGTGATAAACATAAGCTGTTGGCATATTGTCTTTAACTTTTTCAATATAGCAAAAATCGAATATTTTTTGAAATTTTTTGAAAGGAATCTTTGAATATAATACTTGGCTATAATAAGAATCGTTCACCAATTTATCATAAACATCCTGAATGATTCCCACTTGTTTTTCTTTTGAAAAAAAAGAAAATGGAATTGAGGCAATTACCGAGTGAACATCGTCCCTTATATATTTTTTAATATTTTCAGCGCCATCATTTATGATTATCAAACGGTCATCATTGATTATATTACGAACTTGGTCGCAAAAACTTTTATTCACTTCAAAAGCAAATAATTTGGAATTTGGCGCCATGTTATTCAAAATTTCACGCGTAATATTTCCATGGCCCATTCCAAATTCCACAATAATTTTATGGTCTTCCTTTGGAATAAACCTGCATATTTCAATCTCTACGCTTCTGCAAGTTTGGGATATTGCCCCTGTGACAAAAAAATTTTTGGTGTATGCGATGCTGGTCTTAAATTTTTTAAACATTTAATATGATTTTTTGACTATTTTAATTTTTTATTTAAAGCAGAAATTAGGTGAATAAAACTTGCATCCTCCTTTAAAAAAGCGGTGTTGCCGGTAATTCAACCTCTATTTCATTTAGTAAACTGTCTGATGACAACGTTGCAAGTTAATTAAATATAGCATACCAATCCCTAATGGTTTTTATGTATATTTATGCCTTTTATCAATGAATTATCTTTTTAATTAAAACGATTTATACTATGGACAATAAAATAGACGAACGTTTCTCCTTTAAAAAACGGATAGAGAGTTTTGGCTATGCGTTTAAAGGCTTTGTTTGGTTATTTCGTTTTGAACACAATTCCAGAATTCATCTTTTTTTCTTAATTATTGCCATAATCGCAGGATTTTTCTTTCAAATTTCAAATGAAGAATGGTCATTGCTGTTTATTGTTTCCGGATTTGTTTTTTCTGCGGAAGCCTTTAATTCTTCCATCGAGTTTTTGGCAGATGAAGTTTCGCTGGAAAAACGCGACAGAATTGGAAAATCAAAAGATCTTGCCGCAACCGGCGTGCTTATTGCAGCTTTTGCTGCGGCTATTGTAGGTTTAATCATATTTCTCCCAAAAGTAACCGCTCTTTTTAATTAATATAAACGATGAAAAATAACAACAAAATTCAGTCAATAATCTTATTCTTATATCTTTGGTTGTGCATTGGTTTCCCTTTAGGATTGTGGGTATTGTTGGCCGGACCTTCAAAATGGCTGGCTGAATACGCCCGTTCCACAAACATGGAAGTGTCTAAAGAAAATATTTTAGGAAAACTGATTATCGTCGTGTATGTCATTGTCGCTTTTTTACTGGCGCTTCTCCTCCATTGGTTCATAAAACGTTCAAAAAGCAAAACTGTAAAATGGTTTATCCCCGGAATTTTAACATTGATTCTGCTCACTTCCGTCTATATTTTTAGTTTCAATCCGCAATGGCTGATCAGCTATTCAGGTGGTAATCCCCTTAAAAATATAGAAAAAAACCAACAAAAAAAGAATGACCAACTGGAGTTTGTTTATGGCGCCTATCCCAATGAAGAAATGATAAAATCCCTTAAAGAACAAGGATTCGACGGAATCATTTCCTTATTGCATGAAATGGTCATTCCGGCAGAACCCGCTTTGATGAAGGACGAAAAAGCACTTGCCGAAAAAAACGGTATCAAGGTCATTTATATGCCTATGATGCCTTGGATTTCAGGAAATGAAAAAACGTTGCAAGAAGCAAAAAAATTCATTGAAACTGAGAAAGGACTTTATTATGTGCATTGTTACCTTGGGCGCGACAGGATCAATATTTTTAAGGCAGCCGCTAAAAAATACGGGGCCAAAACCGGCTCAGATGAAAATGTAGCCAGCCGCAGGATGGAAGACCAGACTACCTGGACCAGAGGCGAATTTTATAAATTGGAAGAAGGTGTTTATTTAACGCCCTACCCAACCGATGATGAGTTTATGATGTTTGTTCTTAACGACTATTTTAAAACGGTTATTTCGTTGCTCGACAATAATGTAGCGAACAACCAACCTTGGATTGAAAAAGAAAAAAAGCTTTTTACGGATTACCCTATGAATTACATCCATTATCCGCTTGTGCCAACCTTTGACCAAAAGGATTTGGATGCCTTAAAAGCCTTGATTAATTCAAAGAAAAAACCAATTCTTATGCATGGATTTTTAACAAATGACCCGATTTCAAAATTTATTGTCAGCAATTATTGAAAAAGTTTTTGTGGGATATAAATGATTTTTTATCAAATGTTAGTGGGTAATAGTGCGAAAATTTAATAAAAAACTAAAAAAATAATGCTTGATGACAAGCTGTATATAAATTAATAAAATATGCTAACAGATATCAATCCAAAATTACCAATGCGCAATAAAGCCATTACAAGGGACTATTATTTAGACAAATTAGATTTTCAGGAGTTCGGCATTACTGACTTTGAAGGTTACCTTATGGTGCAAAAAGACAATATTCAAATACACTTTTTTGAATTTAAAGAACTTGACCCAAATGAAAATTACGGACAAGTTTATATTCGAACTGATCATATAGAAGAATTGTATCAATGGGTTTTAGACAAAAAAATTGACATTCATCCAGCTGGACAGCTGCAAATCAAGCCTTGGCAACAAAAAGAATTTTCCATACTTGACCCCGACAATAATTTGCTGACTTTCGGACAGGGTGTGTTATGAAAAATTCATTGATCATTTTCTCACGAAAAAAGCTATGAGCCGCTAACAAAATAAAAAATTAATGCTCAAATTAGGCCAAGACTGTACCTATAAACCTTACCATTCACTAAATGGCTTTTTAGCCAGCATCGCATTGTAATATTTTAATTGTCCGGTAACTTCCTCGCCCAGCCAACTTGGTTTTTTAAATTCCGTATTTTCATGCGGAAGTTCAATTTCGGCGATGATCAATCCTTTGTTTTCACCCAAAAATTCATCCACTTCAAAATACAGGTTGTCATTTGCGGGAACAATGTGCCGTGTTTTTTCTATGATTGTTGGTTCACAAAGCAACAACAAATTTTCGGCTTCAATTACCGGAATTTCCTTTTCCCATTCAAAACGGGTAGTTCCCGAGGCGTTGCTTATTCCTTTTATGGTGATAAAGCCTTGGTGGTCGCGTATTCTGACGCGCACCGTTCTTTCGGGTACCGCAGATAAATAGCCTTGCGCTATTTTATGGCTTTTTATGGCGTGTTTTTTAAAGTCGCCTGAAACTAAAAATTTTCTTTCTATTTCCTTGGTCATTTTATCTGAATCTTAGTTCCCAATTCAGTCCAACCGAATAAATCCAAAAGTAACTTCCAGGATTAAAGCTTATTTCCTGATGCGCAACGCCCAACAGCGCACCCCAGGCATTTTGTTTGTTTGGCGACGTAAAATAATAACCGGCATTCAGTTTTTGGGACTGCAAATCAATAATGGCCTCTTCATTTCCCTCCAAACTATATCTTTCAAATTCAGGAGAAAATCCCATTCCCAGCGAAACACTTAAATAATTGTCGGCATCGCTTCGGTATTTTCTGTAATTTATCACGCCCGATTTGCTGGTTCCAGAATCTCCCGGCGTTAAATAAGGCCGAAAATTCCAATAGCTGTTTCCTGTGTACCAACCTACGGAACCAGTGTAAATAGTGGTGGTGGTTTCATATTTTAAAGCCCTGAAACCCAAAGAAACCTCAAAACTTTTTGGCAATGATTTGTACAATTCTGCGCCATATCTTACATCGGGAAACAAAAAAGTGTTTGCAAATCCAAGATTTAAATAGGCATACAATCCTTTGGTAATTTTGGGATACATATCCACTTCCGCCTGAATGCCGTTTTCATTAAAACTCCTTCTGAAATTCATTTTTGCAGCAATGCTTCCGTATTTTGTTTGTCGGCCATAATTCAGCGTATAATATTGCATCGGATCAAAAGTTTCCGAATAGAAATCGACCAACGATTTAATGCTGATTGAATTGTAACTCAACGTAGTGGTAAGTTTCTTTTTATAATCTATCGCTTTTTGGTCGTTCGGATTTTGGTCCAGCACAAGCTGTATGGTACGCAAAGCTTCTTCGGGATTTTTGGAATTTTCCTGGGCAGTTGCCTTCAAGTAAAGAATCTCTCCATCCGAAGGAAAATATTTTAACGCATCGTCGGCCAATTCCAGTGCGCTAAAAGGCGTGTCGGCCCACAACTCATTGTTTATGTAAGCAATCCAATCCGTTTTTCTTTGCGGATCCTTTCCTAAAATATAGGAAAACTCCGTTTTTGCCTTTTTGTATTCCCCGTCCCAGGAATAGGTGCTCGCCAAAAAAGAACGAATGTCAAGATAATCGGGATATTTGGTTAAAATCAACAACAAGGTGTCCTGCGCCTGTTTTCTTTGGTTGTTAAACGCCAGTTCACGTGCTTTTTCAAATGCGGTGTCAGGGTCTCCCGCAAAAACTTTTTGCTGGCCAAAACTTTGAAAAATCGACAAAAATGCCACTATTAAAATCCATTTAAAACCTGTTTTTGAATTCATTATTTCAAGGAGTTTTTAAAAGTTAGGTATGTTTCATTCTTCGGATGCAATTTCAAAATACTGTCAATCAATGTAACTGCTCTGCCCAAATTATTCGTTCTTTTGTGTGCCTGCGCCAGTTTAAAACTAAAATCGATACTTTTTATTTCGCTCTCCCTGGCTTTCTGTTCCAGGTTAAGCGCCTTTTCATCCTGTTGGGACCACCAGTACAAATCCATTAAAGCGCTGTAGGTATCCTCATAATATGGCGTTCTTTTCATCACATTTAACAATTGTTCTTCGGCGCTTTTGTAGTTTCCTTCCCAGGCATAAGTACGTCCTTTTAAAGTTCTTGCATCGGCATAATTGGGATATTCATTCAAAATGTAATCGCATAACAACCGCGCTTTTTTATAGTCCTTATTGAAGGCCAAATCCCTGGCAGCAATAAAAGTTTGATCATAATTTAAGCCTTTTGTTAAGGTTTCAATTGTTGCCAATTGTGCTTTCGTAAATTGAATTGCGGGTTGCGTATAGATATTTAAAGAATCGGGGAATATTTTATTTTTCGTGATGAGGTAAGAATTTAACTTTTTAAACTCGAGCAAAGAATCCGAAACGGTTTTTAACAATTCAGGCTCATTCACTTTATTGGTTCCAAAGTTTTCATCTATTTTATACAATTCGCCGTCTGCATAAAAATAATCATTGTAAATATAATCATTGATGGTTCCTTTATACCGCATCAATGGAATTTTGTGACTATTTCTGAATTGTCTTGCCGTATCCAATCCCTGGCCCATCCATGAAGTTTCTTTCAACTTATTAAACTTGTAATTATTCATTAAAAAAGAAAGCAAACTTGGCGTCACATCCCAATGGGATGAAACGGATTTGAAATTTTCGGCTTTCTTCAACATCGGGCTAAAGATTAATAAAGGCACGTGAAATCGGCATAACTTGTCTTTTTGCGCAATGGGAATTAGGCGGTGATCTCCGGTAATAATAAAAATGGTATTGCTATAATCGGGTCTTTCGGCATAAGCTGCCATAAAGTTTTCCAGAGATTTATCCGTATAAAGCAAGCTTGCAAAAACCTCTTTGTAAGCGGTAATTTCCTTTTTTTCGACCTTAAAAATTTGCTTTGAATTTAACATGCTGTCCACTTTGGCCAAATAGCTGCTTTTTGAAGGAAATTCAAATGGTTCATGGTTGGTGAGCGTCATGATAATATCCAATCTCGGCTGTTTTTTGCCATCCAATTCGGACAATGTTTTTTTGTAAATTTCAGAATCAGGATAGCCCCAGGAAAATTCTTTTGAATCTGCCTTTGTTTTAACATATTCCGACCCAAAATTATTTTCATCGGTTACATGGTCAATCTCATTGTATTCCAAAAAATTAATTAACCGGTCAAAACTTGTTTGATGTCCGGCATAAAATGACGTTGTGTAGTCATTTGCCTTTAAAATACTGATGAGCGAAAAATGGGAAGGCAATGGATTTATTTCCAAAAAACCCTTTTCCCCGTAAGGCAACGACCCCAATAAAGAAGGCACGCATCCAAAAGTTCTTCCGGTATTGCTGATAAAATTTTCCCAATACAGCGATTTCGAAATTAAGGAATCGAAGAAAGGCGTGAAACCGCCATAATCATTTTTTCCCACAAATTCACCGCCCAATCCTTCAACCATAATGATTACTATATTTGGTTTTTCGGCCTGAATATTAAAAAAAGGCGACAAAACATCTTCTGAATTTTCGAAGGATTTCAACAGCGGATAATCATTTCTGCCCGATAAATTATAGGCATTCGCAATGCTTTTTTCTTGCTGATACCTAAAAATATCAGCCCCAAGATAATACATTTTATTTTGATAAGCAGCATCTGACGATTCAGGAAGAATCATTTTTAAACTTCCAAATACTATTGCCAAAATAATGGCAGATGCAAATATTTGACGCTCATTGGTGAATTTGTTAAACGCATAATTGATGCCCAAAAATAGCAAGGGAAACATCACAAAAGGCAAAAAATACAGGAACGAAAAAGATTCGGAAGCATTTACTGTGGCGGACATATCATCCAAAGAATATCCCAAAAAATCTGCCCCAAGATTTACAAGTGTGGTAAGGGAGTATTTCACCAAGGCAAATTGCCCAATAATGATTATGCAAAATAACACTTTAATCAGCCGGTTGCCAATGGGTTTTTTAATGAAGTAAAATAATAGGTACAGCGGAAAAAATAACAAGCCAATTCCAATCCCGGCCCAAAAATCGTTGAATAATTTATATCCTAAAGTAGCTCCAAGGTTGGTTTGTCCAAGACCGTTTGATGCGGTCATCATAAGTTCAAATATGCTTATTGCCCAGAAACTTGTTATCAAAGAAAATGACAAATAAAGATATTTGTAACCGTACTCACTAAAATTATTAAACTTCATATAAAATCTTCGTTGTTATTTAATCATGAATTTGTTATGCTTTTGCCATTCCTTTTCTGGTCATTTCTCCCCATTTTTTCTTCTTGTTAAAATAGTAATCTATATTTCCCCTGATTGCCGCATACAATATAAATGGGTGCAACACAAACGGCTCCAAAGCGCTTATCAACAACAATTTAAATCCCGTTCCCTTCTTTTTGTATTGATGAAAGGTAAGCTCTTCAGAAAAAATGGCAACAATAGAAAACAAGACCGTAAAAAAGTAAGCCAATACAATAAAGGCAATCGCATAATCCCAGCGCACTTCATTAAGCGCCATCAAAATTGCGAAATAAACAATGCCTATCACTTCAATTACCGGCGCCAATCTTTCGAAAAAAAGCCAATAAGGATAACTTAACATTCCAAGCGATTTATATTTTTTATTAAACCCTATTTTTCGGTGTTTCCTAAGCGTTTCAATAGTGCCGCGTGTCCACCTGTTTCTTTGCGAAATAAATGTTTTATAATTGTCCGGCGCTTCCGTCCAACAAAGCGGATCGGGAATATAAGCCACCTTGTACTTTTCATTAATTTCTTCCATATGCCTTCTCATTCGCACAATAATTTCCATATCTTCCCCAACCGTATTGGTGTCGTAACCGCCAACTTCAATGGCTATTTTCTTGTCGAACAAGCCAAAAGCGCCAGAAATCACCAGCAATCCGTTCAGCCTGCTCCACGCCATTCTGCCAAGGAGAAAAGCTCTTAAATATTCGAGAATCTGCGCTTTTTCAATCAGTTTTTTAGGCAAGTTTACATCGAGCAGTTTTCCGTTTTTAATGATACAGGAATTGGCTATTCTGATCACTCCGCCAGTGGCAATTACCTTTTCTTCGGTAACTTCCAAAAATGGTTTCACCATTTTTTGAAGGGCATTCTCCAACAATAAACAGTCCACATCTATGCAGGCAACATATTGATTATTGCTAATATTCAAGCCCATATTTAGCGCATCGGCCTTGCCTCCATTTTCTTTGTCAACCACAATCAGTTTTTCAAATGCAGGATTTGTTGATTTAAAAACGCCGGCGCGAATCAGTTTTGTGGGTATTTGCTGGTTGATCAAAAAATTGACTTTTACCAGATCATAAGCCGCAATCAGTTTTTCCAAACTGTCATCTTTACTTCCGTCATTAACAATAATTACATCATAATTCACATAATGGCTGGATAAAAGGGAGCGTACGTTTTCAATGATATTCAGACTTTCATTATAGGCCGGCGCAATGATAGAAATTGAAGGAGAAATGGTTGAGGACAGGATTTCCTTGTAATTGACAAAGCTGTTTTTCTTCATATATTGCTTGGTTTCAATCGCGGAAATTATGGCCAAAATCACATAAGACGCTATGGCAAAAAATGCATAAATAAAAAATAACAGGTGTATTATAATAAGAATAATTTGTACTGTACTTGTATTCATGATTAGTTATGTTCTAAAAATTCATAAATTTTCACATAGTCTGCATCCGTTGAAAAATTCTTCAAATTTTTAAACTTTTCATAAGCAAGTGATTTCAAAATTTTGAGTGCCGATAACTTGATTTCGAAATTTGGATGTGTTGCATGCGCCAATAAAAAAGGTTCATCGCCGGTTTCGCACAAGTTTTCCAGCAACTTAAAAAATTCGATTTGTTCCTCCTGGCTAAGTTTGTCAAAATTATTTTTCAATATAGCTTTGGCTTCAAAAACTTGCAAATGACTTAACACATGGATTGCGTCGACCCTTATTTTTTTTTGTTGATGCGCCAACAACTCCATAATTGCATCTTTCACTTCAAACTGATTGTAAATTTTTGCCAGTTTTAATGCAAAAGCCACAACAGATTCATTGGTAGATTTTAACCACGGATTTATATCTGGAAGTTCCTGGTCATCAAACCGCTGAAGCACTTCAAGCAACTGAATCTGGTTCCACTCTGAAAGCTGGGTTTCCAATACATCCAAAAATTGGAGTCCGTCAAAATGAAACAAGGTCACCAAATACAACTGCACTTCTTTGCGAATTTCCTTTTTGGGATGGTTTACAAGCAGCACAATTTTATCATGAACTTCCTTAACACGCAATTGGGTAAGTTCCCTAATTCCCTTAGCCACCACATACCACTTTTTGCTTTTTAATCTGGAAAGTGCATATCCAATTAGTCCGGTTTGATAATAAAGTTTTTGAATAGAATCGGCCATTTCGCCAGATATTTCATTTCTTAACCTCAACAAGGTTGAAACTATAATCCTTCTTTTAAATTTATCCGTGGCACAACTTTTTAATTTTTCAATGATTATTTGCTGTTCCGCACTAATTTCCGCTTCTTCATTCCCGGCATATAAATAAGTTATGAGATCCGATTCATATTCTTTTTGATATTCGGCCACTGTCTTTTCATTTTTTCTCAATTTATTTCTCAAAAATTTCAAGTAAATTGTTAAGATTACTATGGAAACAAAAAAAATACAGATTGATATCCATACCACTTGAATGATGGTTGGCGCATTTTCAAAATAGTCAATTAAATATTGGTAGCTTTTCATAATGCTAATAATGCCGTATAATTAAACTATTAACCCAACAATCTTTTCACGCGAATCACCAATTCATTTGGGCTAAATGGTTTCCCCATAAAATCGTTGGCGCCTAAATTAAATGCCTTGAGCACCATTTCTTCCTGGCCGGCTGCCGAAAAAACAATAATGGGTGTTTGCTTGTTTAATTTGTTTCGAACATGGCTAATCACCTCCAAGCCACTAATAAATGGCATCATAATATCAGTCAAAATTAGCTCTGGGTCATGTTGTTCTATCATTTCTATGGCTTCTTTTCCGTCAACTGCAAGCAGCAATTTATAGCCTTCTTTTTCCAATCTGAACTTCAACAATAATGAAAGCGTAGAGTTGTCTTCCGCTAAAACAATTTTTTTAGCATCACTCATTTTTTAATGATTTTAATTCAATTAATAATTCTTCGTTAACGTGTTTAAAAATCTCTTTGCAGGCATTAAGCAGTGTTCCGGCCTCCTCCAAGTTTTTTTCTTCCCTAAATTTTTGAGCCAACACATGGATAATTGGTCCCATTTCAGAAATTCCAAACATGGTAATGCTTGGTTTAATTTTATGCGTGGCTTCATACAAAGCTTTCCAGTTTTTATGAGCAAATTCCTTATTCACCACTTCAAAAAACTCCTTAAAATCTTTAAGGAATGACTCAATCAACAAAATTAATATGGAACTTTCCCCTTGCGTTTCTTCATATAAAAATTTAAGGTCTATGTATTTTTTTACTGCTTTGGTTTCCTCATCACCATTGGTTTCGTTGGCATATTTTAAATTTCGCTCTTTAGATGGCTTTCCATATTTTTCCAATATGGTATAAAGTTCCTTTGGCTTAAAAGGCTTAAAAATATAATCATCCATTCCAGCATTTTTCGCCCTTTTAATATCCACATTGGTTGCATAGGCCGTCATTGCAATAATAGGGATTTGGGCAACTTTTTTTGAAATGTCATTCTTAATTATTTTGGTGGCCTCGTAGCCATCCATTATCGGCATTTGAATGTCCATCAAAATGAGGTCGTACATATTTTTTTGAACTTTTTTAACCCCTTCAATACCATTGTTTGCAATATCTACTTTGCATTTCCACCGTTCTAACCTTGTTTTTGCCAGCAGTTGGTTTGTTTTATTGTCTTCAACCAATAAGATGGAAAGTTCTAAAGGTTCGGTCATTAAAAACGCTGGTTCAATTTCCGCTAAATTGCTGTTGGCCATGTCTTTTTTTAATGGCAGGGTTATTTTAAAAACACTTCCTTCTCCAAATATGCTTTCAACTTTTATGACGCCATTTAACAAACCGACCAATTTTTTAACGATGGTTAGCCCCAAACCTGTACCGCCATAAATTCTTGAAGTATCGCTTTTTGCCTGGGAAAATGCGCCAAAAACCGTATTTATTTTATTCGAGACAATCCCAATACCGGTATCTCGAACTTCAAAATAGATTTCTGAAGTATCTTCTGTTTCATGAAGTTGTTTTAAGGTAACCTGCACGGATCCTTTATTGGTAAATTTAACCGCATTGCCAATTAAATTCAGTAAAATTTGTTCTATTCTGGTTGGGTCTCCAAGGAACTGGACAGGTGTATTTGGTTCAATTTTAAGATCTAAAGAAATCCTCTTTTCATCGGCCCTGAGTTTCATTAATTTTAGCACATTATTGAAAGACTTGTGCAGGTTGAAAGGAATCTCTTCAATTTTTAGTTTCTCCGATTCAAGCTTAGAAAGATCCAATACATTGTTAATCAGGGAAAGTAAAATTTCTCCAGAATTTCGCATGGTTTCCAAATGCATTCTTTGTTCGGGATTTAGTTGTGTTTCCAACAGCAAATCCGTAAATCCGATTACCGCATTGAGCGGCGTTCTAATTTCGTGGCTCATATTCGCCAAAAACTCATTTTTAACTTTTAATGATTGCTCTGCCGAATCCTTCGCTTTTTTTAATTCAAGTTCGGTCGCTATTCTTTGGGTAATATCCGTGCCAATTGAAATATAGGTTCCGTTAGCGCCTTTTGACAACTGCCATTCAATCCATTTATAATCGCCATTGACCGTCTTAATTTTTCGCTTAGAAATGTCTGTAGAATCGCTTTTGTTAAAAAAAACGAAATTATAAATGGCATTTTTTACCTGTTGTGCTTCCTGCTGGTTTTCATAGGTTAATTTCCACCATTTATCGCCCAAAATATCATTTACCTTATAGCCCAGCATTTTTTCAACAGCCGGTGAAGAATAGATGATATTTCCTTCTTGGTCGCTCACCATCAACATAGAGTCCACACTATTTAAAATGGTGTCGGACTGTATTTTGATTTCTTCCGTTTTTTTCCAATCGGTAATATCAACGCCAACAGAAACAAAAATGCCGTTGGCTCCAAGAGAATCACGCCATTCAATCCATTTCATGCTGCCGTCTTTGCAGCGCAGTTGCCGCTCATAAGGTTTTGGATTTAGAGTTGATTTTCCAGAGGTTAATGCCAATACCTTTTCTTTGCAACATTGCGATTCTTCTTTTGAAAAAAAAGTCAAATCCCACCATTTTTCACCCAAAAGATGATCTACTTTATAGCCTATTATTTGCTCAGTGGCGGGCGAAACGTAGGCAACATGGCTATTTTCGTCGCAAGAAATAATTATTAAATTGACTTCATTTAATAATGATTCGGAAAATTTTAATTTTTCAATTTCTGTATTTTTTTCCAATACGCTATTTTATTTAAAAATGCATGAAACATTTTATAAGCTATTTACCTAAAATGATTCTCATTCTTGTAAATATAATTAAATAAAGCATTCAATGAAAAATAAACATAAATACAATTTTAAAAATCGCTGCAGCTTAGCCGCCAAACATCAAGATTCCCAATGCAATTGAAGCTGCTCCAATGACTATTCCCGTAACGCTAAAAAAGCCTGATGATTTTTTATTTTGCCTTTCCACTTTCAAAACATCCTCTTTTAAAAGTGCCGTTTTCATTATTTCTCCGTTTACCGTTTTTACGCCGTAATAATTATTCTCCTTAAGTTCAATGGTTTCATAAATGTATTCGTCACCATTTGCCATTGTCACTTTCACAAACCCTTTTTCTTCTGATTGTGAAGCTTGCTCTAAATTAGTGGGTTTCTGGTAAACTTTACAACTTTGACCCAGCATAAGCACTAACAAAAGCGCTAAAATTTTATGAAAATTTTTGTTGAATATCTTTTTGGCAATTAACATTGGGATGGAATTTTAAATTTTAGTCTATTTTTTACGAATTATATTTTATTAAACAACCATCAAGTTGTTTAATAAAATTAAAACCCTCAAATATAATTAAATTTTTTTTTAAATACTCCTTTTTACAAACTGGCAATTTGGATAATAAAAAAAGCCACACATTATTTTTGTGTGGCCTTTAACTGGGATTATATTCGAGGGGTTTTGTTTATTTACGTCAATTTCAGATTAATCACATATTTTATCAAATTCAACCCTATTGTTTTCAAATCTAAAATCAATTTCCTCATCTTCCTCAATTTCATAAAGCACCCAATTAAATGAAAAATCGGGCAAATCAATAAAATTTATTTTAACAACTATTTGATAGCCTGAATCGTCAACTTGCCAAGTACCATTGATTATATTTCCATTATTATCGGCTTTTACATTCCCGTTTTCAAAAAATGTAAATAAAAAGTCTGAATATTCTTCCGTTTTTTCTACACTATTTATATTAATATTTTCTACAATCCAACTACAAGATATTATAAGTTGTGTTAATCGTTCTTCAGTGCAATCGTTACAATCATCATCGTTATAGTCATTATTGTCGTCTTCATTACAGCTGCCTTTTGCTTCTTCAATTGCATTTTCCAAAGCGTCCATATCATTTATAATTTTTTCTGATCCATCATAAAGCATCACTTTAACAGGAAAATTTATTTGAACTATATCGTACGATTCAATATCATCAATAAATTCATAAAATTGCTGGTCGTCTAAAACTGTAAAAGTTTGAACCAACTGATTGGCTGAATCAAAAATTGAAAATGATATTGGATACACCAAATCGATACATTCTATATCATCATCAATTTCATTTTCACCTCCGCAATCATCAACAAAACCTTCCAATTCTTCTGAATTGTTAATTGTAATTTGAGAGAAATCACTTAAAATTACTATAATTGGAAAAACAATATTAAGTTGGTCATCATCATCATCAAACTCATCAAAAATTGCTTCAATATCATTATAATCTGCTTCAGATTCAATACTGATTGACACGCCGTTAACCACCACCGTAGCCGGAAGTTTAATGCTGATACAGCTTGCATTATCAATAATGTTGTCTTTGGAGCCATCATTGGTGACGGTACTTTTTACAAGTGCGGTTACAGCTGCATTGGCTATTAAAACTTCATTCTGATTTGGCTGAATTGTTTGTGAAATCTCTTTTTGGCAAGAAATAAGTCCGACTAAAAACAAACTCAAAAAAAGAAATTTAATTATTGACTGCATATTTTAATGTTTTTTATTATAACCGTTTAGTCCAAAAATACCCTACCTATTTCAAAAAAAAATTATCTTTACGGCACAAATTTAGACACAACTTATTAAAGTTAATGGATATTCATAATAAAAAGGGCTTTTGTGATGAGAAAAATTTTAGTGATTTTTTTCTAAATCATTCTAAATTACTCCATAACTATGTTTTTTACAAATGTGGCGATTTAGATTTGGCCAACGATATTGTTCAGGAAGCTTTTTTAAAATTTTGGGAAAACTGTCAAAAAATAATTTCCGGCAAAGCCAAACCTTATTTATTTACCATCGCCAATAATTTATTTTTAAATGACTATTCCAAAAAAAAAGTTGCTTTAAATTTTGTGAAAATTCCTAAAAAAAATTACACCAATGAAAATCCGGAGTTTTTATTGGAAGAAAAAGAATTTAACGCCAAGTTGGAAAAAGCCTTGTCAAAGCTGTCAGAATCGCAAAGAATTGCTTTTTTGATGAATAGAATTGATGGAAAAAAATACAAAGAAATAGCAGAAATACTTAACATATCGGTTAAAGCAGTGGAAAAAAGAATTCATAACGCGCTATTAAATCTAAGAAAAGAAATAGAAAATATTTAATTTATTGGTAGGGTAAAAATCCCTTTATCTGTTATTAATACATAATTGACACTATGAAGCAAAATTATTTTCTCGCCAAATGGCTTAACAATGAAATTACTGAAGCCGAGCTTAAAAACCATTTAAGCGAAGAGGAAATACGTGCCTGCAAAAAAATAATTTCAGCATCAAACCAACTTGAAACTCCAGCCTATAATGCTGAAGAAGCATTGGAGAAAATTAAATTAAAGCACGCTAAATCCAAAGTTAAAAAACTTCCTTTTATAAATTTCTTTTACAAAGTTGCCGTTGTTTTAGCAATAATAGCCGTTTCATACTATTTTATTTCTGACAAAAATACCACGTACGCCACAAATTTTGCTGAAAAAACAAATTTTGAATTGCCCGATAATTCAAACGTTCACCTAAATGCCGATTCTGAAATTACTTTTAAACCAAAAAATTGGAAAAATAACAGAGCGCTAAACTTAAAAGGGGAAGCCTACTTCAGTGTTTTTAAAGGATCGACATTTACCGTAAATACAGCATTGGGAACCGTCACCGTTTTGGGGACCAAATTTAATGTTGTTGTCAGAGATCATTATTTTGAAGTTAACTGTTACGAAGGAATTGTTGCTGCAACTTTCCAAAATAACACCATTAAAGTGCCGGCAGGCAGTTCGTTTAAAGTATTAAATTCAATCGGCAACCTTGGGAAAATTACCGAAACCAATCCGTCCTGGATTGAAAACAACAGCAGTTTTAAAAGCATGCCTTATAAGTATGTTATTCAGGAAATTGAAAGACAATACGATATAACCGTTGTGTATGATTTTGAATATGCAACTACTTTGTTTACAGGCAATTTTACGCATACAAATTTAGAAATGGCGCTGCAGGCAATTAGCATACCGCTTAATTTAAAATATACAATAATAAGTGATAAAAAAGTACGTTTACACCAATAATGACAATCAACAAGCGGCAACTTTTATTAACTTTAACCTGCTTCCTTTATTCATTTTTTAACTACGCACAACAGTTAAATAAAGAGGTAAAACCACTTTTTGAGATATTAACGACTGCTGAAAAAAAATTTCAAATTACATTTACCTATGCCAATAAAGTAATTGAAGGTATTGAAATTGTTCCTTTTTCTGAAAATTCAAACTTAAATGAGGTCCTGATTTATTTTAAAAACAATACCCCTTTAACTTTTACCTTTTTAACAAAAACCAACATTTTAATCAGCAAACAGATCGATAAAAATTCAATTTGTGGATATTTAATAGATGCAAATAGCGGAAATTATATTGAAGGTGCGCTTATTTCTGTTTTAAACACCAACATTAGCACAGTGTCAAACGATAATGGTTATTTTAAAATTGATGGAATTGCTGAAAACCAGGTGCTTGAAGTAAGTAATGATACCTATCCAGCAATTTATTTAAATGCGTCAAAGCATTTGGCCAGAAAATCTTGTTTAACCATTTCACTTGCCCAAAAAATTGAAAGACTTCATGAAGTCATGATAAACAATTACCTGACATCCGGAATTATTGCAAACACCAATAATACCATTACCATTGATGCACAAAATTCAGGTATTTTACCCGGACTTATTGAACCCGATATTTTACAAAAAATACAGGCATTGCCCGGAATAAGCAGCATAAACGAAACCATTTCAAACATCAATATCAGAGGAGGCGCCAACGATCAAAATTTATTGCTTTGGGATGGCATAAAAATGTATCATTCCGGTCATTTTTTTGGATTAATATCGGCATTTAATCCGTATTTGGTTAATAATGTAACCCTCATCAAAAACGGAACAAGCTCACAATATAATGATGGTGTTTCAGGAACCATCATTATTGAAACTCTAGATTCAATTCACAAAAAACCTTTTGGCGGCGCAGGTTTTAATCTTTTGAGCACCGATGCATTTGCGCAAATACCAATTTCAGAAAAAGTAGCCATTCAATTTTCCGGAAGGCGCGCAATTACCGATTTAATAAAAACGCCAACTTTTGACCAATATTATAAAAAAGCTTTTCAAGACTCAAAAATCACAAGCTCCAACAGCTCCCAAAATGAGTATGCACAAACCAATTCAAAATTTAATTTTTATGATTACAGTTTAAAACTGTTGTATAATTTAAATAAAAACAACAGCATTCGGCTTAGCTTTTTAACCGTTGAAAACAAACTTCATTTTAACGAAACATTACGAACCGAAACCGTTTTAAACAGTAAAACCAGTGAACTTGAACAAAGAAATATTGCTGTTGGATTGCTTGTCAACAATAAATGGAACAATAAATTTAAAACATCAATACATACCTACTATACAAAATATGATGTTCATGCCGAAAACTTCTCCTTGTTAAATGAACAGCGGTTGATCCAAAAAAATGAAGTGTTGGAAACTGGCGTTAAGTTAAATGCCTATTATAAACTATCTAAAAACAGTCAACTTTTAAATGGTTATCATTTTTATGAATTGGGAATCACAAATGCTGAAGACGTAAATTTGCCAATATTTATTAGAACCATTAAAAATGTTATTAGAAATCACGCTCTTTTTAGCGAACTGAATTACACCTCAACCAATAACAAAACATTTATTAATAGCGGCTTCCGACTTAATTATATTGAAAAATTTGGAACTTTTATCGCTGAGCCAAGAATACAGGCTTTACAAAAAATAAATGCAAATTTGTCTTTAAAAATTGCCGGTGAATATAAAAGTCAAAATGCAACTCAAATAGTCGATTTACAGGAGGATTTCTTGGGTGTTGAAAAAAGTCGCTGGACTTTAGCCGACAATAACGCAATTCCCATTCTCAAAAGCAAGCAGGCTTCCCTTGGAATTAATTACAAAAAGAACAATTTTTTTATTGACATAGAAGGATTTTATAAAAAGGTAAATGGCATTACAACTGCCAATCAGGGGTTTCAAAATCAACATCAATTCATTAAAACTTCGGGCAGCTATACCGTTAATGGCGTTGAGTTTTTAATAAATAAAACAACCCATAATTACAGTACTTGGCTTGAATATACTTTCAATGAAAATAATTATAATTTCCCCCAATTGTCACCAGCTATATTTCCAAATAATTTAGACATAAAGCATTCCATTTCCTTTGGAAATACCTACAGTTATAAAAAATTTAATTTTGCCTTGGGATTGCTTTGGAGAACGGGCAAACCACATACCACACCAACCCAAAACAACAATGTCACCATTGATGGCGTAAACAGTTTTATAAATTACAACGCACCCAACACCAATCGCTTATCCAACTATTTTAGAGCCGATTTTTCATCAACCTATAAATTTAATTTGAGCGAAAAAGTCAACGGAATGATTGGGGTTTCCGTATTAAACCTTTTTAACACTAAAAATATTTTAAACACCTACTATAAAATAAATGATGAAAACACTATAAACACCATAAATAACACTTCCATTGACACTGCACCAAACTTCACCTTCAGAATCTATTTTTAGCGGCAATTTCAATTTTTTTTACTTGTGAAACGATATTTTAGTGTGATTTTTAAATACATTTTTCTGCTTTAAAACCTATTTATTTTGCTTAAAATATTAAAATTAAACCAAAAAATATTTCCGATTAATTTTACGCAATTCGTGAATTTTGCCATATATTTGTTACACAAAATGTACTTATAAGCATTGCATTATATAAGAATCAACAGCGCTAAAAATAGGTGATGTTGGCTGTTGAAAAAGAAAATTTAATTTTTTTCCATGCTGCCTTAGCTATGAAAAATGGTTGGTGTTTAATCCTGTTTTAATGTTGAATTGCCTTCTAAAGGCAATTATTGTTCAATTAAAGTAATTACCTTATTTATTTTATTGAACCAATGCTGATTTCTATAATAATGAAAACTGTTAGTTAAATTTAAGAAAAAAAAATGAAAATACTTATAACATTGTTCACATTGGTGTCATTGGTTTTTGCGAAAAATCAAGAAACCCTGCACATTAAAGCAACTTACGACGGATATGAAGAAGGGTTCTATTATTTTACTGATGAAAAAGACAACAGTTTCTTTTTTGAAGGCGCGGAAACTTCCGCAAGTGAAAAATATGATCTTATTGGCAAACGTTTAATTGGCAAAACCTTTGACATCACCTATAAAGTTGAAACCACAAAAGGCGAATATGGGGAAGAATATTACGCCTCAATCATCATTAATTTGTTGATGAAGGAATAAATTATTGCGTTTTCATTTTAAGGATTCATTCATTGATGCTTAAAACCTGTTGATAAAAAATATTTAAAAAAATACCATTAAAAATGAGTAAAGTAATTAAGCCGTTGAAAGAGAGTTCATCCAATTCAAAAGTAAACGGAATAACCACCATTCACAGAAACTTCCTTTTTATTTCACGTTGGGGTGAATCCTTGGATATTGCCTATGCAACTTTGTTAGAGGGAAATAATGTAAAATTGTATATTGAAGAAAAGCATTACAGGGAAATAGGTTATGGTTTTGTGACAAAAGTTTTGGACTGGAAAAAACATGTGGATTGGGCCGATGTCATTATTTTTGATTATACCGGCTATGGAAAAGTTTGTGCTGAACTGCGCGCTAAGGGTAAAGTTGTTTTTGGCGGATCGGAATATACCGATAATTTGGAGCTGGACCGAAATTACGGCCAAGATGAACTTAAAAAACATAAAGTAAAAACCTTGCCCTGGAAAGAGTTTTTCAATTTTCAGGATGCCATAAAGTATGTACAGGACAATCCGGATGCCTATGTAATTAAGCCCAGCGGAGAAACACAAGAATTTAAACAATTGCTTTTTGTGGGAACTGATGATGAAGGATTGGATATTATCAGGGTTTTAAAAGCTTATGAAAAATCGTGGGGAAATGATTTTGGCACTTTTCAACTGCAGCGAAAAGTAAAAGGCGTTGAAATTTCGGTATCCGCTTTTTTTAACGGCAGTGAATTTATTTATCCGCTAAACGTCACTTTTGAGCATAAAAAACTTTTCCCGAAAGAATTGGGCGTTTCAACAGGAGAAATGGGAAGCAGCATGTTTTGGGTAAAACATTCCCCAATTTTTGATGCCACATTGAAAAAATTTGAACCCACTTTGGCCAAAAAAAATTTTAGAGGCCATATAGACCTCAATTGCATTGTAAACGGTAACGGCATTTACCCGCTGGAATTCACCTCGCGGTTTGGGTTTCCCCAAATATTTATACAACGTGCCGGTGTTCATGAGCCTTTTGGCAATATGCTTTATAAAATAGCAAACGGCGAAAATTTCACCATCAATGTAAAAAAAGGATTTCAAATAGGCGCATTTGTGGTGGTGCCGCCTTTCCCTTACGACGACAATAAAACTTTCAACCTGTTTTCCAAAGATTCCGTAGTCATTTTCAAAAAAGAAATGAAAGAAGGAATTCATCCGATGCATTTAAAAAAAATACATGATGAGTGGCTTATAACCGCCGATACCGGCATTGCGGTTTTGGTTACCGGAACCGGAATAACGATGAGAGACGCGCAAAAAATGATGTACAACCGCATCGGCAATCTTATTGTGAATAACTGTTATTACAGAACCGATATTGGCGACCGCTGGCTGGAAGATTCGGACAGGTTGATGTCTTGGGGATTGTTATAAAAGTACTTAGAGTGCCTAAAGTTTGGAGTGCCTTGAGTTATATAAAGAGTACTTAAAGTGCCTTGAGTTTGGAGTGCCTAAAGTTGTAAAAAAGTACTTAGAGTGCCTAAAGTTTGGAGTACTTAAAGTTAAAAGAAATTATTTAATGTTGCTCCGTGTATCTCTGTGTTAACTTAGGGCAACTCTGCGAAATAATTATTACACTAAGATTCACAAAGAAAAAATTAATATATGAATCTCAAATTTAACAACGCAACCAATAATCCAGAGCAGTTTTTTAACCTGTTGCCCGAGGATTGGAGGATTTTAATCGAACCGTATTGGGAAAGCTATAAGGATTCAGCAAAAATTTATGTGTTGAAAGAAAATGAGGAAGTGGTTGCCGGCGGACTTGTTTTTTCCAAAAGCCTGCCCGATATGAGTGACTTTGAAAGAGCTCAACAACATCTGTTTTCTGAAGGCTATTTGTACATTGGTTTTATTTGGGTTCCGCCACACAAAAGAAACAGAAATTTGGCATCGCAATGGCTCACTTTATTGAAAAACCAAGATCCAGCCCAAAAATATTGGCTCACCATTGAAGAGGAGTGGCTAAAACATTTCTATGAAAAAAATGGGTTCGTTTTAATTAAAGAAAGCGGTGGAAATGATGATAAAGAATGGTTGTTTACTTGGAGACCGAAGACGGAAGTTTTGTAATTTGGACAATTAGCCTATTGATAAGTACACAGAAAGGGCACAAAATTACTCCACTCTATCGTAAATCAAAAATCGTAAATCGTAATTTCTGGAATGGCAATTCCCATATAGTAAATCAGAAATCGTCAATCGTAAATTTTTTTCCTAATGGCATAAACACCAAAAGCAGCACCTGCTATAAATAGGTAAGAAAGACCTCCGTCTATGGGTAAGCCTGGTGGCCCCACATCATTAGGTTTTGGCTCTGGCAGATCTTTCTGTGCAAAAACAGAGGTACAAGCAAAAAGCATCATCAAACAGCATGAAAATGTCAATATTTTTCTTCGCATTTTTTTAGTGTGATTTATAATAAAATCCCTATTTTTTATTTTTAATCAAAACTATTCTTGCTAACCCTAAATAATCCTGTTTAGCGAAAAAACCAACTCCATATATCTATTCAATAATAATCCTTTTATTAATTGCGCCGTTTATCGTATTTATTTGAACCACATAAACGCCGGTTGCCAGTTTTACCGGCAAGGAAATGATTCTTCTGTTCAGGTCTTTGTTCCATACAATCATCGTTTGCCCTAAATTATTGTAAAGGACCACACTTCGTATTTCATCGGTGCCATTGTTTTTTATTTGCAATTCGGCAATGGCGTTGTTCATAAATACGTGGTAATTATGGTCTTCAATCAGTGGTTCCACCAACAATACTCCCGATGCAACATCATCATCCATTAATGTAAACATTCTAAAAATTAAAGAAAATCGGTCTATATAGGTGCCCGGTTCCAATTCAATTTCAAAAGGTTGATAAGAAATATTGTGCGTTTTCCCCGTAAACTTGTCTTTTATAAATAAAAGGATGTCTTCATCCATATTTTCGAGTTCCTCAATTTTAATCCTTGCCAAACCGGCTTTCGAAATTTTAAGGCCTAACGGCAATTCTTGGTCATCATTAAAATTATTAACGCCTTGAATGACTAATTTACGCTGACCAAGTTGCCAAAACATATCTTCCTTATTGTTTTCATTTAACGGCGCGTCATAACCAAAATCAAATTGATTTGAAGTATTTTTATCCATAGTAACCAATAACGGACGATGATACCCTAATGAAGAAATAAATGTCAACCTAATTTTTGGTCTGTTATCGGCAGTTGTTTCTTGCATTTCCTGAGTATTGGATTTTTTAGACACTGCTGTTTTCATAAATAGCGATCCGCTATTTGTTCCAGTAACAACTTCACGTTGAAATACACGTTGGCTGTTTTTGAAATTTAAATTTCCAGGTGTTGTTGTATTATCAGCCTCTACAAAAAATCCTTGCCCTACAGGTATATAACGCTCAGGTATTTTTGAACCAACATCACCAGTAATTGCAGTTAATGGCACATTTGATGCACCAGGAACACCACCACCTAAGTTATAAGTTGCATAGCCTCCTTCATACTGTGCCAATAAATGATTATTAGACAAACCAAAATGATCCCAGAAACGCAGTGCACCATCAAAGAAATTGGCACTGCCGGTACAACCATCACAATCCCTTCCGTTATTTTTTATAAATTCATTGGCATCCAATGCGGAAGGATAAGGATTCCCGATCAAATAAGTTTGATTGGGCTTCAATTGCGTGGTTGTAATATCCCCAGAATTGGGTTTCCCTACAAAAACATAATTTTGCATTGCTGTAATTGGCGCTGTGCCTCCGGTTCCTTTCATCGTATATCCATCTCCTACTTTAATTGAACCCCAATACCCAACGTTAACCCACTGATAATAATTAGCCCAAGGGTCGGCACCTATCGTCGCCCTATAAGTCCATATCCATCTGCTGGTTATTTTTATAGGACTTTCTGTAGTACCATCTGCCGAATAAGCCCCATCAACAAAATTAATAGGTATTGGATCGGTTGAATCTGTGCCATCCATCAAAACATCAGGAAGTTTATATGGAGCATTATTTGCAGCGCCTTGACGCGTTACTGGTGACGACCAATAATTATAATTAAAACTATTTTTTTGTCCTTGTTGGTCTCTTTCAATATAGCCTGTGCTGGCTTCCTCAAAAATACTTTCGCTGAATTGTGTTGTACTAAATACTTTATTAACATCATAAGTACCATATCTTTTTTGCACCAATTGCGATTCTCCCACCAAATCAATATTGCCATTTAATTTTAGGTAATGGGTAATCCATAAACCTTGGCCCGTGCCTGTGCCGGTGGCAATATTGGTACTTCCGTCAATTGTTAATTTGCCGATATCCGACAATAAACCCAATAAAGTGATATTTCTGGCTCCAGAAGTGATATCATGTGAAGTTTTCACAATATTCCAATCTATTGGATCACCGTTTATCCCTGTGCTATTTGGCGCATCCCAAACATATTTTGTGGTCCATATAGTTTTATTATTCCAAGTGTCTTTATTACCCCAAATACCGGTAGTTGTTGAAGTATAAGGTATAGGTGCCGTTTGCTCTTGGCTAGAAGTGATATTTCTAAGTCTGCCATTTACACCTTTTTTGTATGGTGACAAATCACCGCAAACAATATTCATACGGTAATATGCTTGTAAGTTATTCCATACTAAAGGGTTGTCTTCACTTCCATTGTTATCATTATCCGGACCATAAATTTTGTTATATATAACAACACCTCCTACATCTGCTCCCAATTCATCAATTTCTTGATTCATCATTTGTCTGATATGCTCTGCTGACAGTGCTTTATTCCATATTTTTAATTCATCAACCCATCCATGATAATAATTTACAGGAACGCCCGAAGAAACTTGATACATTGCACCCAAAAGTGCTTCTATATTAGCTCCAGTCAAATTGGGTGGATTATTATTGTTTACAAGCCCAAGTTCAATGCCATCAACATAAAGTTTGTATGTTGCTCCATCAAATGTTACCGCTATATGATACCACCTGATTGTATCAATTAAATGAGTTGAAGAGGTTACCGAGCCTGATCCTGAGCTGTAATACCAATTAAATCTAACTTGTCCGTTTACAATACTTAAATCGTAACCACTTGCGTTATCATCAGCATCTTTTCTGGAAAAAACAGTTTGCGTGCCAGTTACGGAATTTGGTTTTATCCAAGTCTCAATACTGAAATCACTATTTAAATTATAATTATTTTTGAAAGTGACATAATCGTTTCCGCCATCAAAGTTAATGCTGTTACAATCACTGATTTTAACATCTATTTCATCAAAGCATCCATTCGAAAGGGTCCATCTTAATTTATAAGTACCCGGATTTCCGGTAAAAACCGCATCTGGATCATCATTAGCGGAAAAAGTCGCCGAACTACCGCATGATAGGGAAGTTACACTAGAACTTACAATTGACCACACTCCTGTAACTCCTGTTCCGACAAAATCTTCACTTGCATTTGCAGGCACCACATAAAGGTTATTTTTCCAAGCGCCTTTAGCATAATTTTCGAGCGCTTTTTTTGTATTGTCGTAGGCATTTAATTTTAAGGCAGCTTCGCCGCAATTGCCCGCAACCGGTAAATAATCTTCGCCAGCATAAGCCAAACTGGTATTTATATCAATAAAACTTGTTCCTTCATCATTATCCGTTCTGCAACCATTAATAAGGGTAGTAACGCCATACCTTCTAATTCCAGGTGTTTTCGGTGTTACCGTCGCAGTTGTTCCAACCTGTATAACAGTCCCATCTTCATCTGTCCATTCCAGTTCATCATCTACTTGGGAAAAGGCAAAACCTACATCATCAATAGACCATCCACTCGCAAGGGTTCTTGTCTTTTTACTATTTACATTGTTAGGGTTAGGAAAAGTTGTTTTTGTAATATCTCCACAATGTGTTGAGCCTCCGTAAAAAGTAAATTTAACTCTTAAACCAGATAACCCAACATATTGGCCCAAATTTATTGTTGCAGGAACCATTACAGCATTAGTAGTTCCCATATAAGCATTTTCGGGTGCCCCTGTTGTTAATATTACAGATGTTGAATTACCTGAAGTAAAGTTTAAACCCTCTAATGTAGTTAATGTTTGAGTATAGCTATTTCCAGAATCAAAAGATAATTCAATCACTCCATAACCTCCATTACAAAAGTAGAAACTTGTGGCAAAACTAAGAATTGCTTCGGCTGAAGTCATTCCTATAGTGCTAAAGACTGGTGTCTCAAGAGTTGTCGAATAACCAACTCCATATCCATGTGCAATAGCACGTTTTGTACCATCACTAGAGCCATAATCGATTCCGCTATACGCTTTTCCATTATCGGTTGCTTCACCCCATCGGCCTTGATCTCCACTACTATTAGCTGCGGGGAAATTATTATCTACACCATCTACACGCCATCCGTCAGGTTGGGCACTATTAAATTTACCTCCTTCTCCAAATTGACCGCTCGGCTGATCAAAAAAGCTTTCGGCAACTACAGTAACAGATTCTCCTAAACAAATATCTAAAGGAGTATTGCTTACTATAATTGGCGGTTCATCCGGCGGCAAAAACCTTACAAAAGCTGTTGCAGATGTTTGGATAATAGAAGGGTCTTCGGCATCCTTGATACTGAGACGCACAAAAGTATTTTTTATGATATCAAGCAGTGTGTAGGTTAATAAACCAGCAGTATTCGGTATTACTGTCCATGTTTCACCATTATCTTCAGAATACTCCCAGTGTATCACGTCCGATACTTGTAAATTATAAGTACCTATGGCATCTAATGTAAATTCAACGTCCTTTGGATCATATAAACCGCCAGGGCAAGCTGTTGCTTCTATAAGCGTACTTGGTGGCTGAGGATTCGTTGGAACGGGGTCTATAATGACTCCTGTTAAATAAGTATTTTGGTTTACCGGCGGTTCTACAGTTACAGTTGGTGTACAAGTACTACTGTTACCATTCACATCAACCGCGGTTAATGTGGCAGTTGTTGTATAAACATTACCATTAATATCTTCCGGAAATATACTTGGTGATACGGTTAAAGATGCGATTCCACAAACGTCATTTGACCCATTATCAATGTCTGATGCTTTTATGGTAGCTACCCTGGTAATAGGATCAACAACAACAACAAAATTATTGCACAACATTGTTGGCAGCGTATTGTCAACAACTTTAACTGTCGCCGTGCAACTGTCGCTATTTCCTGCATCATCATATACTGTAAACGTTACTATATTATCTCCAACATCACCACAGTTAAATGAATTAGGAAATACCGTCCTTAGGGCAATTCCACAATTATCCGTTGAACCGTTATCTACTTCTATTGCATTAATATTTACGGTGCCGGCTGGACTTAAATTAACAGTAATATCTTTACAGAAAGCTTTTGGTGGTTCATTGTCAGTTGGTATAACCTCAAAAGTACAAGTACTTTTATTATTAGCACTGTCAGTTGCTGTTAAAGTAACTGTTGTTTGACCTGAAATTGGGGTTCCCGGCGCAGGGCTTTGCGTAACTATAGGGGTGCTACAATTATCTGAAGCAACGACCAAAGCGGTATAATCGAGAAGTATAAACTGACAATTGGCGCCAAAGTTAACATTTTGGTCACTTGGACAACTTATCGATGGATTTTCATCGTCAGTTACGGTTACAGTCATTGAATCTGTTGAAGTTCTTCCGTTGCCGTCGGTTACGATGTATGTTATGGTGGTTACGCCTATGTTAAATATTTTTGTTCCAACCTGGTTGATTCCTGTTGCTGGAGAATTGCCCGAAGTAACACCTGTCAATGCCCAAGTCAATTTCGTTACCGAACAGTTGTCAGCATAAGTTGCATTTGTAATTGCTCTGGAGACAGTGCAATTTCCAGGACTGTCTGCGCTTGTGGTTGTCACAACATCTGATGCCGCTGTAACCGTTGGATTTTCATTGTCCGTTACAGTAACCGTGTAAGAACAAGTTGCTGTATTATTTGCTGCATCCGATACGGTATAAGTTACGGTGGTAACCCCTAAATTAAATACTTGAGTCCCTAAATTGTTGATGCCTGTTATGGCTGAACTGGCAGTAGTGGCACCGGTCAATGCCCAAGTCAATTTCGTTACCGAACAGTTGTCCGCCGTGGTCGGATTTGGCGTAATCACACTCGCCGTGCAAGTGCCTGCCCCTACATTCTGTGATATATTTGACGGACAGGTAATGGTCGGATTGATATTGTCCGTTACAGTAATCATAAAACTACAGGTAGCAACCACAGTGTTTCCACTATCTCTTTCTTGAAAAGTAACTGTAGTAGTTCCAACAGGAAAAGCTGATCCTGAGGTTAAACTTGTAGTAGGAGATGATATTTGTGTTACTGTATTTCCAGGAACATCTGAAGTTGGTGGAGAAAACGTAAAAGTTACAACTGCGGTACAAAGTCCAGGATCATTGTTTACAATAATATTATCTGTTGGGCAATTTACCAATCCCAAAACCCCTTCTAAACCATTCTTTTTCGAGCTTTCACTAACCCCCTCCTTCAAAAGCACCACTTCCAAATTTTGAAACACTTCCTTAAACCCAGCTTCCGCAGTCGGCGTATCAGCCCATAAATAATTTACAAAAGAGAGATTGTTAGCAAAAGAAAAATTTTCTCCGTAGGTATTGGAAGAATTATTAATGTCATTAACAACTTCCTTGTTCTTTAAAAGCGAAAATGAAGTATTTGTGGTGGCAGCGGTATTGGCAAAAACAGAAATTACACCCATAAAAAGCAGGGTGAAAATATAATACCGAATTTTCAAATTTAGTAGTTTTTTAACCATAGCAAAACTGTTAAAATAGCAATCTAAAAATTCCGAACAAGTTTTAAATGCGCTTGGTTTATAATATAAATGTACAAAAAAATTACGATTAACAAAATTTAAAACGCTAATCCTTAATTACTTCTACACAAACATAACTAATTATTGTGTTAAAATATGATAAAAATCATATAATTATTGATACAAACAGCAAGATACAGCAACAAAAAAATTGTGTTAAAAACTGCACTTTAATTGCTAAAACTTGCCTTTTGTTGTCAAATTTTGCATTTTAGGAGAAATGGGAATTTAAAATTACAAAAAAAAAAAAAAAAAATCACATTTTATCAAAAAAAATATTCCTAAACGGCTTGTTTTGAGGAAATTTGCTGTTGGTGATTTATATTTTTCTCACAATTTATGAGTTGCCGAAAGAAGGAATCCTGGTTTAGATTGGCAATTATTCAATAGTTGCCAGTCACTTTATAATCAGCAATTTAAATTTTTAGCACGAAATTTTTCACAATTGCAACAAAATTGGCTTAATTCACATTTTTACACAGCTCATAAATTGATTATTGATAAGCTCGATTTCATAAAATAGGTTGGTTACAATCGCGGCGTAAAAAGTAACCGTAAACTTTTAATTAAGTGTCAGCATACTTTCAGCAAAGTGTGCGCACACTTCTGGTAAAGTGTCAGCATACTTCAGGTTAAGTGTCCGCATACTTTTCCGGTCGTCAATTACCAATTGATTGCAGATCCTTATGAATTTGATTTTTGTTGCTTTTTGCCGGGTTTTGAGGAAAAAAACTTGGAGGTCCCCGGTTGTTTTTAATAAGAACACGCTAAAACAGGATGAAGTAACACATCAAAATAATGATACCTCTTCGTTTCTTAGACTTTGCAAAAATACTTAAATATTAGATACAAATTATATTAAATTAATAGAAAACTTGTTAAAAAAATAGGACTTTTCAACAATGAAATGTTATTAACTAATTAAAATTTAACGCAGTATATCTTTTAATACGGCTTAAATTTGTAAAGGCATGCAGAGCGTATGCTTTTATTTATTAATTTTTAAAACAACATAAAATTATGAGTGTTTTATTCAAAAGTGTGCAGCGCGTAAATCCGCAAGATATCGCTGCACCAAAAAAGTTCTATGCAAAGGCCGAACAGACCAGCATAACGGACTTAAGTGAACTGGCAGAATTGGTTGCCTTAAATTCTTCAATGAGCAAACCCGACTGCTATGCAGTGTTAATGGGGCTCGAAACCTTTGTGATTCGTGAACTTCAACGTGGCAGAAATGTGCGTTTGGGGGAACTTGGGACTTACAAAATTAGTTTGAGCGCTGAGGGGAAAACCACAGATGAAGAGGTAAACTTCGCCTCTATTAAAAAAGCACGCATTAATTTTACGCCCGGACAAGGATTAAAAAATATGCTGGCAAGTTTGAAGTACAAAAAAACCCAAAATCAATCCGCATAGATTTTGAGTTTTAGTTGAGCTAAAAACTCTGGGAACGTAAGTTCTTGGAGTTTTTTTTATTTATTAATTCTACTCAAAAGTAAACAATCAAGGCACCTTTTTAAAATAATTAGCGGTAATTTTTGGAAATTGTTTACTCTTTCTGCCGTACCTCCCTTTATTACTGGGCTTTTTTTTGACTGTTGAAAACTATTTCTTTATTTTTTCCACAGTGTTTAACGGATTTTCTCCCTTAAGCACTCTTTTTGGCAGAACGGTTTTTACACACCAAACCTTCTCTTACTAAAAACCGGTCAAAACCAATGAGGGAAGTTCAAGATTCTTTTTTCAGCTTTGAACTTTGACCTTTCAGCTTTGAACTTTTAAACTGCCGTCCTTTAGATAATCTGCGATGATCCTGACAAAAGTTTGCTTTGAAAATCAAAAAAAAACTTCGAGCTTTTTGCTTTGCGTCAGTCGGAGACTGGGAGTCACTGCCTCAAAGTCAGGAGACTTTGCGGAGCTGTGTAAAGCGAGCTTTGTTTTTTGGCTCGCTTTATTTTTCAACTTTTTGTTGATTTATTCGTGACTCCACCAGGATTCGAACCTGAATCTAAAGTTTAGGAAACTTTTATTCTATCCCTTGAACTATGGAGCCGTAAATAATTTATGCTTGTTTTCCAAAAAGGGCTGTCAATTGTTGCCTGCTTAAAGAAGTGCTCGTTCCTGCAATTTTACTGTTCAAATTATTATGATTGATATTTAACCGCATTTCACCTTTAATCTTTTTATATTCAAATTTCACCACTGTATCCTGATCTGTTTGAACAATGATTTGGTGGTTGTTATTTTTTTCAAATCCTTCTATAATGATGTTATAAATGGTTTCTTTATTTGGAAAATTAAATGATTTTTCAGCATGTGCTGTTTTCGAATTCACATCAGAATAAACCCAAGAAAATAAATTATCCGATTTTAGAAGCTTCATTGAATATTTCCCATTTTTAACATGCCCAATTTCCTGTCCGAAAATTGAAGCAGTCATTAAAATTAAAAACAGGGTCAGTTTTAGTTGCATAACATTTCTTAAAATAAAAGTCCAAATATAGACAAAAAAAATACAAATCGCCGGTGGGTTCCTTTTTTACTTTTATGATTTTTAATCGGCAATTTTTTAATAATATTTCCATCAATAATTGCAAAAAATCATTGTTGTCCGATAAAATTTTACAAAAAATTACAGGTCGCCCTGCCTTTGCCGGCAGGCAGGCCCGATGGGGCTTTATTAACCCAGCGTTAATATAACGGAAATATTTTGTATATTTGTTCTATGGAAAGAGAAGATTTTAGAACAATAGCGGAACCCACTAGATATGCCATTCGTAAAAGAGCGATAAGGTTAATAAATAATGGCAAAAAGAAA
>DATCUQ010000050.1:0-96678 GCA_036567345.1 Lutibacter sp. | reverse complement strand
TTCTTTTTGCCATTATTTATTAACCTTATCGCTCTTTTACGAATGGCATATCTAGTGGGTTCCGCTATTGTTCTAAAATCTTCTCTTTCCATAGAACAAATATACAAAATATTTCCGTTATATTAACGCTGGGTTAATATTTTCACAAATCCGAAACTGTTGCTGTTATTCCATTGGTATTGAAAAGTAAGCCCCAAATCGTGATTTATTTCCTGAAAAATAATTTTGTTGCCGTAATTATTTTTATACAAATTTCGGGTGATGGCATAAATCCCTTCATATCTGTCGGAAAACGGTTCCCACAACAATATTTTGCCACTTTTATGAATTTGAAATATGGTTTTATTGCCTGTAATTTCGGCAGATTCCGTTATTTTATCATCCGTATAATAGGGGAAAAGCGCCGTGTCACAATCTTTTCTTCCGGCCGTTAATCCGCCATTGCTGGAAATGAACATCCAGTGATTGGAATCGCTCACCATACTCATAAAAAATGGGCGCATTTTATTGCTGTCAGAAATTTTATAGAAGCTTTCTCCATCAATATTCACAAAGTTTCCTTCCACTTTATTGGTATTGGTAAACAGTTTGGTATTGCCTATATATAACTGATTTAGGTTCATTGCTTTTGTGCTATTTTAATTTAATCAAAAAACCTCCATTAAAATTATAAATAAATTTAAGGAGGTTTTTTTTTGATATTTTTTTAATTTTAAGAATATATTATTGACGGGAAATTGTTGTTATGGGCGTTCCCGCTGAAAAAGCGGTCGGGCTTTTCGCTTCAATCTTTTTTTGGCAAAATGCCAAAAAAAGGATTTCCGCTTCAATCCCTAACGCAGTTTTTTTTCCAGTTCTAATTTCCTATTTCACCAAAAATGGAATATTTGCAGTTGCGGCGTGGCCATGGCCATCATCGGCGTAAACAAACAAACGATACATTCCTGCAACCGGCGCTTTAAACGTAAGTTCCCCGTCTTTTTGGTTAACGATTTCAAATTCAACGCTTTTCGGACGTACTTCTAAATCGCCGCCATCTCCTAAATCAACACTTTCCGGCAAAATTTCCCAAGTGTAGCTAATTTTATCATTTTCGGCATCCGTTATTTTAAGCGAAGCTGTGTAAGGTTTTCCGGTTTCCATCATTACATTTTCATAGGCTGTTTTACCGTTGATGGTGTAAGAAACTATTTGTGGTGTTCTGTTTTCAGGCCATTTGGAGCTCCAAACAAAATGCATTACATCCACCGATTCAGTTTCCTTGCCATCTTCCAAGTAAACGCCGTACCAAGTTGGCGTGCGTTCTTGCTTGTTCCCCCATAGAAAAACATAAGAGCCAATGCACTGCAAAGAATCTGCTTCAATGCCGCCTTTGTATCTTTTTAAATAGTTGGCTGCTTTTAACGTACTATTTTCTTCAATTGGAGCTTCCCAAGCAGTTTTTGGTACTTCCCAATGTCCTGTTGCGCCCCATTCGGTTACCATATACGCGCCTTCCCAACCAAATTCCCTGATTAATTTCGGTAAATTCGGCAAATCGCCATACATTTGAACAGATAAAATATCTATGTCGGAACATCTTTCTTTGATCAGTTCAATTTCATTTTTAGAAATTCCTGCCAACATTGTGGTGGTTAAATGGTTTGGATCTACTTCGTGAATCATTTTAGAAATACCGTTAACGGCATCCCAAACTTTCGGATTTGTATAGCGCAAATTCAATTCATTGCCAATTCCCCAAATCATTAAGGCCGGATGGTCTTTTAAGGCCAAAACTTCAGATTTTATGCGTTCCAATTGTTTTTTTACGGCAACGGTATCGTTGTAATCAAATCCGTGGCGCTCTCTTTCCACCTCAATTCCCATCGTCACCATCAATCCGTTTTTCAGGGCTTCATCTAAAATTTCTTTGCCGCTTTGTTTCCCGTTTTCGGTTCTCCAGGTTCTAAATGAATTTCCGTTGTGTTTGGCAACAGCAGCAATATTTCCGAATTCCAATCCTGCGCCTTTAATGTAAAATGGTTTGCCATCTACAAATAGCTGGAATTTTCCGTTGGTATTGGTCAACGTTACTTTTGCCGGTTTTTCAATAGGCGTTTCAGTTGTTGCTTTTTGCGGCGCTTCAGCACACGAGATCAAGCAAAATAAACAAAATATAATTGTTGAAAATGAGTTCATTTTTTGGTTATGATTTTATTAATAATTCTTCAACTTCTTCCAAAGTTTTTCCTTTCGTTTCTATCACATATTTATATACAAACAGTACTGATAAAACAGCCATGCCCGCATAAATTGCAAAAGTTACGGTTGGACCTAAATTTGTGAGTTCCCAAGGGAAAAATTGCGTTACGGTATAACTTACCAACGAGTTGAAAAATCCAACTATGGAGATGGCAATTCCCTTAACGTTTCCTGGAAAAATTTCTGACAACATCGTCCACATGACCGGTCCCAATGAAATGGCAAATGCCGCAACGTATAACAAAATGGCAATCAATACCAAATTGGCGTTGATGCTAATGAAATTTTTAACTTCATTTTGTTTAAATTCTAGGAATTGTGTTTCGCTTAAAAGTGGCGCAACACCGGCAAATAATTCGTTTTGGGATGTAAAAGTTGACCCGTTTAATGGGGTTAAGGACGATTTGATATCCGTATTGCCAATCTTTGCAATGGTGGTTTCATTAAAACTGTAAGTAGCATTGTTAAAGGCTAAAGTTGCCATGCTTAAGGCAATTGCCATCGCTGAAGTTCCAATAAGCAACAAGGGTTTTCTGCCTAATTTATCAATAAACCAAATGGCCACAAAGGTGAAAACCAAATTGGTGAGTCCAACAACAATCGCCTGCAAAAATGAAGCGTCCGTACTTCCGCCAGCCTGTTCAAAAATAGTTGGCGCATAATAAAATATGGCATTTATGCCCGTTATTTGTTGAAAAAAGGCAAGTCCGAACGCTATAATAACGATAACGCTCATTCTTTTGCTGAAGAAATCGGCATAAGTTCCTTTGGCTTCTTTTTTGGCAATTCCTCTTTGAATTTCTCCAATGGTGGTATCGGCAAATTCTTCACCGCCAATTCTAATTAAAATCTTTTTGGCAAGCGCAACTTCATTCAGTCTTTGGATCAACCATCTCGGACTTCTGGGAACCAAGAAAAGCGCAAAAAAGTAGATGATTGCAGGAAATGCTTCCACTCCCAACATCCATCTCCAATTTTCACCCGGCAAATCTTTCAAAAAATAATTTGAAAAATAAGCTACTGAAATACCCAAAACTATGTTCAATTGGTTTAATGAAACCAAACTTCCCCTTAATTTAGGAGGCGCAATTTCGGCAATGTAAATTGGTGCGATTAAAATAGCGCCTCCAATTCCAACGCCACCAATCATTCTTGCGATGACAAACGAAATATAGTCTGTGGCCAAAGCTGACCATATCGCAGAGATAGTAAACAGCATTGCGGTTACAATCAATAATTTTTTTCTGCCGTATTTGTCACTTAACGGACCTGCGAAGATGTTTCCTGCCATGGCTCCAAAAATTACGCAGCCTACGGCGAATCCTAACTGCCAATCGGACATTTCAAAATACGATCTGATTCCGTTTACGGCCCCAGAAATTACAGCACTGTCGAAGCCCAGAAGGAAACCTCCCATGGCGACAATAAGACTGATGGAAATGGTATATGATTTTTTCATTTTGAATAAAGTTGGTTGTTGGTTTGGTTATTTAGCGGTTATTTTTTTAGTTTAAATTATAGCAGTATGGTTTGAATGGAATGGGCAGGAGAAATAAGTGCTGCCGTTTTTAAATTCATGGTGATGCTAAAGGATATTTCTTTATCGCCTTGATTCAAAACTACAATAACAATGCTTCCGTCTTCATTCAAAAATGCGGTTGTCATTAGGTTATTTGCACTTGACACGCTTGAAATTCGCTTAGCGCCCGGACGAATGAATTTTGAAAAATGCCCGATATAATAATAGGAATTTGTAAACATAAGTTCGCCGGTTTTTGTGTCACCATGAACAGGGGAGAAGCATAAATTGCCCACATGGTTTGGACCGCCGGTTTCATCCAACAAAATATTCCAGTCTGTCCAGGCAACCGTGCCATTGTTAAAATCGTTAATCATGGATTTTCCGTAGCGTTCTGCCAATTTTGGATCTTCAGACACAATTCTGGTTAAGTCATATTTTTCGTTGCAACCTTCCGTAAAAATTAAATTTTTATCAGGATAGGCCTCGTTCACAGCTTTCACGTTATTATACATTGGGATGCCGTCTTTCCAGTCTTCATACCAATGAAATCCAATTCCCCACACATATTTTGCTGCTTCAGGATCGCTTAAAATCACATTTGCACGTTGAAACATTAAATCGCGGTTATGATCCCAAACAATAATTTTTTTATCACCCAAGCCTTCTTTTTCTAAGGTAGGACCTAAGTATTTTTTTAAAAAATCACGCTCTTCTTCCGCAGTATAAATGCAGGATTCCCAAGTTTGGGTAGCCATAGGTTCATTTTGAACGGTTAATCCCCAAATTGGAATTCCTTCTTTTTCATAAGCTTTTATGAATTTTGCGTAATAATTAGCCCAAGGTTGATAGAATTCAGGTTTTAATTTTCCGCCTTGTAACATATTGTTGTTTGTTTTCATAAATGCTGGAGGGCTCCAAGGACTTGCGTACATCGTTAATTTTCCTCCGGCAGCGGCAATGGCCAATTTTGTAAACGGCAATCTGTATTTTCTGTCGTGATCAATATTGAATGTTTTTAAATCGGCATCTCCTTCATCAATATAAGTGTAACTTCCGCTTGAAAAATCACAGCTGTGGATAATTGTTCTTCCTAAAGAATAACCAATTCCTTTGTCAACACTGTAATAAGCTTCCATAAAAAGATCCTGATTTGCTTTTGACAACTTGTAAAAAGTTTCTGCGGAAGCGTCGGTTAACGCAGCGCCAATGCCTAAAAAAGTTTGAAATTGCTTGCTTGGGTCGACCAAAATAGCGGATTCCGTTTCTAAGGGTTGTTTAAAATCATTGAATTCTACAGAATCTGTCAGCGTTAATTTTAAATCCGTATTGTGGGCAGATGTGTAAACCGTTAAGGTTTTATGTTCAACATTTGTTCCAACAGTTTCGGCTGTTTTTGGGTCACTTTTTTTTTGGGTGCATCCAAAAATCGCAATTGCGACAAGAAAGGTTAAGGTTATTTTTTTCATTTTATAAATTTTTGTAATTAATATTTTTACCAAACATAGGTTCCGGCAGAACCACTATCTAATGATGTTGTGATCCACTTTTCATTGTATTTAATATTAAATAGGGCGGCGGTGCTTCCATCATTTATAACAACTAACACTTTTTTTCCGGCGGGCGTTTTAAAAGCGACATTGTGTAAACTTCCTGTGGTGCTACTTGAAATTCTTACTGAGCCTGTTGGAACAAATTTAGAAGCGTGGGCAATAATATAATAACCAACATTTTGGGTATAGGATGAACTGCTGTTTACAGTAATCCCTCCTTTGCAAGTTGTGCAACCGCCGGGCGTATGCGGTCCAAAAGAAGCGTCATTCGCCAAATTCCATTCAAGCGCAGTTTTGCTCCAGTTACGCATGGAACCCACAACGACATTTTTTAAATGCCATTTTAAATCGCCGCTAAAATCACCGGTGCTTGGTGTGTATTGCTCGGTAAAATATAAATCTTTGTCGGGATGAGCATTGTGAACCGTAGATAAGGCGCTAATATCACCAGCATATAAGTGAAAAGCTGATCCTGAAATAAATGATTTTGCCTCCGCATCATTCAAAACGGAAATCGGATAATCGGGTTTGTCGCAATTGTGATCGTAAATAATAATTTTTGTGTCAATAGTTGCCGCTTGGAAAGCTGGTCCTAAATGGTTTTTAATAAAATCAGCTTGTTGTGGGGCAAGCATTAACAAACTCGGATTATTTCCGGGATGCAAAGGTTCATTTTGAACGGTAATGGCATCAATCACAATTCCCTGTTCCTTCATTTTTTGGATATATTTCACAAAATATTGTGCATAAACACCATAATATTTTGGTTGTAAACTGCCTCCAATACTGCTGTTGTTGTCTTTCATCCATACTGGAGGAGACCAAGGAGAACCCATTATTTTTATGGACGGATTGATAGCCAATATTTCTTTTAAAAGCGGAATTAAATTCGTCATATCAGGCTCAAGGCTGAACTGTGTTAAGTTCAAGTCTGTTTGTCCAGACGGCAAATCATTGTAAGAAAAAACCGATTCATCTAAATCTGAAGCGCCTATGCTAATTCTTAAATAACTTATGGCGATGGAATTATTGCCTGACCCAAATAAATCTTGCAACAATTCTTGTTTTTTTGAAGCAGTTAATGAGTTGATGACTTGGGCGCTTCCGCCGGTAAGCGAAAATCCGAATCCGTCAACAGTTTGAAAAGTTTGTGAATCGCTTACTTCAATATTCGGATAATTGTTATAGGAATCTCTAAATGCCAAAATGCCGGATTGTTTTTGGAGTTTTACGGACTGGTCTGCTTTTGTAAGCCAAAAATCCACTTCATTGTTAACTATTGGCGGTGCAGGCACAGGATTGTCATCATTGTTTTGTTTGCTGCAATTGTTTAATGCAATAAAAGCAAACATTAAAATTAGCGATTTCGTCATCATAAATATTTTATTTTTCATTTAATATAATTTAACTTAACAAAAACAGGCAAATGGTCTGAAGGATATTTTAAATCTTTTGAATCACTTAAAACAGCATGTTTTTTAACTTTAATTTTTTTATTTTTGGAAACAAAAATATAGTCAATCAACAATGTTACAGGTTCATTGTATTTGAAGCCATTGAAAGTTCCTGTTGGCCCAAAAGGTTTTTCTTCAGAAATGGCCCTGCAATCATCCATTTGATTTTTAAGCGAAATAATTCTTTCGGTAGTGGGTTCAGAATTAAAATCGCCCATAAAAATAACAGGATAATTTTGTGTATTTAATTCGGCAATTTTTGAAAGAATGAGCTCAATTCCCTTTGTTCTTGCCAATTCACCAATGTGATCCAAATGCGTATTGAAAACCCAAAGATTTTTTTTTGTTTTTTTATCTTTGAATAGGGCGTAGGTACAAACTCGGTTAAATGCCGCATCCCAGCCTTTTGAAATGATGTTTGGGGTTTCGGAAAGCCAAAAAGTACTGGATTCTTTAAGCAGAAATCGGTCTTTTTTATAATAAATATTGGAAGATTCCCCTTTTCCTTCACCTTCTCTTCCCATTCCAACTTGGCTATATTGAGAAAGACCATTTGAAATATCAGCAACCTGATTGGGTCTTGCTTCCTGGATACCAAAAATATCGGGTTCGTAAAATTTAATTTGCGAAATAAAATATTCTTTGCGAAGCGGCCACGCATTTTCACCGTCAACCTCAACATCTAACCGAATGTTGTAGGTCATAACTTTTAGCGATTGGGAATTTGAAATACTGCCAAATAGCATAAAAAACAACAAAACAATTGATTTTTTCATCTGTTTAAATTTTATTTTTTAGCGGTAACAGATGCTGCCTGCCTGCCGGACAGGCAGGTTCGCCATTAATCATTCCTTTGTATGTCAAAATTTGTAAAGCTCGTTTCATATTTTTTTAATTGCTATTTTTTTGATACATTCTAACATAATCCACTTGCATTTCACTTGGAAAAATAGTGTCGTCAATTACGCCACCCCAATTGCCGCCAATGGCAAGGTTTAAAATTAAATAATAAGGTTTTTCAAAAGGCCAGCCTTCATTGGTGGTCACTTTTCCGTTTTCCCCTTTTATGGCTTCATAAAATAATTTGTTGTCGATATAAAATTTAATGCTGTTTGTGGTCCACTCAATTCCATATAAATGAAAGTCATTAAAAACATCCGGCAATCTTTCAAAATGGGTAACTTGGGTGTTTTTTATATGGTTGTATAATTGGGAATGCAACGAAACGTGCACCATATTTAGGTCTTTGCCAACGTGTTCCATAATGTCAATTTCTCCGCATAACGGCCATTCTTCCTCTTTTGTGCGATTGGTTTCAGGCAGCATCCAAATGGCTGGCCAGGTTCCTTTGCCTTGAGGCAGTTTTGCCATCACTTCAATTTTTCCATGATGGATTAAAAATCGGTTGTAAGTGGTTAATCGGGCAGAGGTGTATTCCATATTTTCATAGGCCTTTTTTAAGGCTGCAATATGTAATTTTCCGTCTTTTACATAAGAATTTTCGAGTGATTTTTCTAAATAGAATTGTTTCTCGTTGTTTCCCCAGCCGTGGCCACCAGTGTCATAATTCCATTTTGTGGAATCGGGCAAACCGGAATATTCAAATTCGTCGGACCAAACTAATTTATAGTCTTTGTAAGAGGTGTTTTTATTATTTATAACCGTTTTTTTTGGAACGCAGGCTGAAAAAATAATAAAAACGGATACTAAAATTTCAATTTTAATTTTTTTTGACCTATTCATTTTTTTCTTTTTTTAATGCTGCTTCTGTCAAACAAGAAACAAAAGCAGCTAATAAAAACTAACTCAAATATTAATTATAAACTCTTATGTAATCTATTTCAAATGTCGAAGAAATAAAATTTGGATCAATCGTACCTCCAAAATTACCTCCAATAGCAGTATTTATAATAATAAAAAAGTTTTGGTTAAAAGGTAAATTAGCCGAATTTGTAAATGTATAGAACAACTGGTTGTCTACATAAAATTTTATAAAATCTGCTCTCCAGTCCAGACTGTAAATATGAAATTCAGTAGTTGTATTGGGAATATTTACAGTTGCACCGTCACCATTTCCTCCAGAATGGCCTGGATGATGCAATGTTCCGTAAATCTTATTAGGAGAATTGCCTACGTTCTCCATAATATCAATTTCACCACAAGCCGGCCAATTTACAGTGCCAATATTATTTCCTAACATCCATAATGCAGGCCAAATTCCTCCTCCTGAAGGAAGCTTTGCCTTGATTTCAACTTTTCCATATTTAAATGAAAATTTATCTTTGGTAAGAATGCGAGCCGAAGTATAATTACTCCCGCTATAATTTTCCTTGATTGTCTTGATTTTTAAAACACCATTTTGAACGATAACATTTTCGGCCCTGTCGGTATAATATTGGGATTCGTTATTTCCCCAGCCTCCAGCGCCTAAATCATATCCCCATTTTGAATTATTTGGCGCACCATCAACATTAAATTCATCAAACCAAATTGCTGTTGGAGCAACATAAATGGTTAACGTCACAGAAGTACTAACAAATTTCGCAGAATTATATGCAGAAACATATATCGTATAGGAATTTGTTCCTGATGCAGTATATGTATAAGTGAAATTGCCATTTGTCACTTCTTTTGTTTCTCCATTTCCAAGTAAAATTTTATAGGAAGTTGCATTTGTTGCGTTGATGCTAAAATTTACAATTCCGCTTCCGTCTCCATTCGGATTTGAAGTTGATGCACCTACAATTTCAGCATTTACGGTTAAATTTGAAGGCGTAAGGGTAAGTTCGTCATTTTGGTCAGAACTGCCGCCGCAACTAACTAAAATAGCAAAGCTAAAAATGGCGCAAACTTTATATAAGAATTTTAATTTTTTAAAAAATTTCACAATCAATTTTTTTAATATAGGGTAAGATAAATTTGTCTTGATTTAAAAATACCCAAAGCAATATTTGCCCTGGGTATTTAATTTTAATTTATACTATGGTTTAGGTTTCAACTTCAAATACCAGGCATTGCCAGTTTCTGTTCCCCGTACTCTAAGATACAAATATGTTGGCGTGATAGCCAAAATTTCATATTCTTTTTGAGTTGAGGCATATCCTATAAAAGTGTTAGCTCCCTCTAATAAAATACCCACCCTTGTTGATGGAAAAGACGCTGGAATAGCTGAACTTGAAGGAATAAAAGAAAAACCTGAAGTTGCCCCTGCATAGTCATAACATCCTTCTTCTCCAGAAGCAGGAATGTTAGGAATACCTGCCAATGCCCCTGTTTTTGTAAATGCGCCATCTGGAGTTGCAACATTTATTGAAAATATAGAAGCTGAAACTTTGGTAAAAGTAAAGGTTGAAGTATAGAAACAAGGCGCTACCGCTTCTTTTTCATTTATGCCGGCAGCCCACCACCATCCTGATGATCTTGTTTGGTTCCAATCATCAACACCTAAATGTGCAGCTACACTTTTGTCAACAATCCAACTTTTGGAAGCGTCATTTGTTAAATTAGTAATAATGGCAGGATCAACATCATAGGCAAAAAAGACATCTATGTCTTTAATAGTAGTTGTTGAAATACCTGCAATACCCGATGCGGTAACATTTACCCTAAAGGTGTTTGTGCCAATTTTTTGATATGTTTTGGTCACTGTTGTGGCGCTGGAATATACTTTTACAGGAGTTCCATCACCAAAATCAACTTTGTAAGCAAGTGCATCATTGGCAGAAAAATTAAAGGTAACTTTTCCTGAGCCGTCTCCATTTGGAGACGCTTCAGTTTTGCCTACAACATCTGCTGTCACGACAAGTTCAGTTGGAGACGTTAAATCTCCCAAGGAATAGCTATCGTCTGTACAAGCCACAAATCCTATCAGTAATACAGCTAAAAATAGCGATATTAATTTTATTTTATTATTCATAATTTATGTTTTATTATTAATAAGTAAATCTTATGTTGTCTATATAGAAAAAGGCTCCAGATCCCGTATGTGTATCATCAAAACGTAAAACAAGTTGGTTGAACTTCGCTGTCTCAAGAGGGAATCCTGGAATAGAGGAATAGTCAAAAACCAATTCTTCCCATTCGCCAGAAGTTGTGAAAGCCACCTTTCTAACGCCAACACCATTTGCTGGAGAACCGCCAACGGCCGCTTCCAACTCTACATTTAGTTTTTTGCCAATAAGCGCAGGATCAGGATTATATACCCAAATTCTTACTTTATTGCCTGTTGAAAAATCAATAGAAGCATCTAATGGACTATAAGTTCCGCTCCAGCCTGCATGGCCGCTGGTGTATTTTCCGACATTAGAACTTGTGTTAAGCCCGGTTGGATCTGGGTTAGCTTCTGTTGAAAATTTTTGTTGGCCCCAATCATCAAAAGTTCCAAAAAAGTAATTAACTTTTGGATCTTCAAAAGTTATTGGTAGCATATAAGCATCATAAATCTTTTTTGCGCTTATGTTTTCAATAGATGGAGCAGCTCCACCGCTTAAAGCCACCACTTTGACATCATAAGTTCCTACTTCAGCATAATCGTGAGAAAGTTCTTCCCCAATTGCCATAGGTGTGCCAACTTCATTGGCAACATCTCCAAAATATACCAAATAAGAAACTTCATAAAGCGCAACGGCTTTCACTTTTATATTGTGAACTTTAATACTGGTAGTGACAACCAATTTTTCTGGAGTTCTGTAAACAACAGATATTGGATACGTTTTCTCAGCATTAACGCCGTTAAGGCCTTTTGCAACTATTTTAACCGTATAATCTCCTTCTAGGTATTTGTGAACAATGCTATTTCCCGATTGGACATTTCCAGGGTCGGTAGTTCCATCGCCATAAAATACATCGTAAGTACCCGCAGAGTCTGCAGTTGGGGTAAATGTAACTTTACCTGAATTGTCATTGGTAATATCAATACGAGCGGCTACGTTGCTAGGATTTGGAATGGAGCTTAGTGAGGAGAGATCTCCATCTATTCCGTCTTCCAAAGAGCAACTTATTGTTACGGCAAAAAGAAATGCAATGCCGAAAATTAATTTTATATTTTTCATAATTTATAATATTTATGCTATTTGATTAATTATAACCCGGATTTTGGACAAGTAGCGTATTTTCCAATTCTCTTACAGGAATTGGGAAAATATCATTTTTTCCTGCTGTAAAACCTCTGCTTGCCAATGTGGTAGCCGCTTTGTCGGTTCTTACCAAGTCGAAGAAACGATGGCCTTCACCACCCAATTCCAATCTTCGCTCTGAAGCAATTGCAGTTAAAGAAACAGGAATGCTTCCTAAACCGACTCTTGCTCTAACTGCATCAAGCAATGCTTGAGCTCTTGCGCCTGTACCGCCTAAAGCTTCAGCTTCCATCAAATAGGTGTCAGCCAATCTTATTACATAAGAATTTTGTTTGTAATTTAAAACTGGTTCACCTGTTCCTGTTGTCACGTCAGATTTTCTTGGCACAAATTTGTTTAGAAAATATCCGGTATCTTGAAATCCGCCAATGTAATCAGCTTGCCCAGCTTCTTTTAATGCTTTCATATCCAGTACAGTAGCGCCAAATCTAGGGTCTGTTTTAATAACGTCATAGAACTCTTGAGTAATCACGTTAAAACTCCACCCAGAAGGTAAATCAGGAGCCAATGCCCCAATTTTTTTGTAAGATCTTGGGCCGCACATTACATTTGTTGAATTTCCTTCATCAGATCCGCTTCCCCAATTTCCCCATCCTGAACTTGATGCATTAGTATGCGCCACTTCTAAAATAGATTCAGTATTAAATTTATTGGTCACAATCCAAAGATCATCATAATTATCGAGTAATTTGAAACCATATTGGCTTGTTCCGCCCGGAGTTCCGTTGACTGCAGCCAATTCAGCGGCTGCTTGCGAATTTTTATTTTCATACAAATATACTTTTCCCAATAATGCTTGAGCCGCGCCTTTTGAAAAACGGCCTGCTTCCGCGGCAGAAATAGTGCTTGGCAAACCAGTTATGGCTTCCGTAAGATCTTTTTCTATTTGAGCATAAACATCATCAGGGATAGCCTGAAGCACAGTGTTAAATTCCGATCCTGCAAGCGGAACAGTTATTAACGGGATGTTTTTAAACATTCTCACCAAATTAAAATAATAATTGGCACGTAATGCTTTAGTTTCAGCAGTATATCTTGCTTTTAAACTTTCATCCATAGGAACTCCCGGCAATTTTGTAAGCAAAAAATTGGCCCTAAAAACTCCTTGGTAATGGTCATCCCAAAAACTTGCGGGAATGGTAGTTGGACTTAAAGTATAATTTGAAAATCCTTGAATACCAGCGCCGTCAGTTGCGCCACCGCCACCTGCGTAATGGTCATCTGAGCCTGCATTCATCATAGTAATCATATTTTCGAAACCTCCCGAATTTTTTCTCATCACATCATAAACAGCAACAAGTCCTGCAAAAGCTTCAGTTTGATCTTTATAATAATTTGCTTCAAGTTCGGTTCCTTTCGGCTCAACCTCTAAAAAATCTTTGGTACAAGATACCCCTGTAATTATCATTGCCGTAGCAATGTATAAGAACATATATTTTTTTGTTTTCATAATTTATCTATTATTAAAATTGCACGTTAACTCCAAACATAAAAGATCGGGCCTGTGGATAAAATCCCCTGTCTATTCCTAAAACATTTCCACCAATTTCGGGATCATAACCTGTATAATCGGTAAGGGTCAATAAATTTTCGCCAGTAACATATAATCTCAGTTTTTGAGCACCTATTTTACTCACTATATCGCTAGGCAGTGAATAACCCAATTGAATTACTTTAAGACGCAAGTAATCTCCTTTTTCCAAATAAAAATCGGAAGGTTTTCCAAAGTTTTCATTGGTGTCGCTATTGGTTAATCTAGGATAAGTATTAGACGTCCCCGGACCAGTCCAACGGCCTAAAGCTTCAGTTTGGTAATTTGAATTCAAAATATCTAAACGACGCAATCCTTGAAAAATTTTGTTCCCGGTCGCGCCTTGGGCAAAGACCATAACATCAAATCCTTTATAATCTGCATTCAAAGTTAAACCAAAAGTGTATTTTGGAAGTGGACTTCCTAAGAATTGCTTGTCATCATCGGTAATTGAACCATCGCCATTGGTATCTTCCCAACGGAAATCTCCAGGTTTTGCATTTGGTTGAATTAAACCGCCAGTGCCATTGGTATAAGCAGCAACTTCTGCATCAGTTTGAAAAATTCCTGCAGTCTTAAATCCATAGAATGAATTATAAGCTTCCCCAACTTGGGTTCTTGTAATGGCTCCCATAGATTGAAAACTTGCCGTTCCGGTTGTTATAAAATCTTTTCCTTGTCCTAAGAAAGTCACTTCATTTTTCAAATAAGAAACGTTTCCATTGGCAGAAAAGTTAAAATCTCCAATTTTTTTACGGTATCCCAATTCAACCTCAAAACCTTTATTGTCCATATCAGCTACGTTTCCTAACGGACTTCCGGTTGCTCCAACATAACCAGGCAATGTTACAAATTGTAAAATACCGGTTGTTTTCTTGTCGTAATATTCCAATGTTAAATTAAAATCATTAAGCAATTTTAAATCAACGCCAATGTTGGTTTGAGAAGTTTCTTCCCATTTTAAATCTGGATTTGAGGGTGCATTTGGACTGTTTCCCGGAAAAATAACTGTTCCGTCAGCGCCAAAAGTATAATTTCTTCCACCGCCAATAAGCGCTAAAAATCCGTTAGCCGGTATAGCGTCATTTCCTGTAATACCATAACCACCACGTATTTTAATGGTATTTACTATGTTATTTTCTGTCCAAAAATCTTCTTTTGAAACTACCCATCCTGCTGAGAATGAAGGGAAAACACCAAATTTATTGTTTGATCCAAAATTTGAAGATCCATCACGACGAATAATACCCGTGAATAAATATTTTTCTTTGTAATCGTAGTTCAAACGAGAAAACAAGGAAGTTACCCTGTGTTCTTGATTTGTGTAAGCACTTCCTGTTTTTTGTGTAGTTGGAAGCGGGAAACTAAAAGATGCGTCTCTGTAATCATTGACAGGTAAATTGGTATGTGTCACAAAAGATCCGCTTGTTAAATTATCAATATAAGTTCCTTGTCCTAACAATAAGGTAAAATTATGGTCGCCAATGCTTCTGACATAAGATAAAGTGTTCTCAATATTCCATCCAAAAGTTTTATTGGTATTTCTGCTTAAACTATTTTGGGAAGCAAATACTGTTGGACTTAAAAAATATTTTGGGGTAAATGTATCGCCACCCCAATAAGCCAACTTTGCACCAAGTGATGATTTTAATTTTAAACCTTCAATAGGGGAAACTTCAAGGAAAGCATTTCCTACAAAATCGTCTCCCCAACTAGAGTTTCCCAATCTGGTGTTAACATAAGCAACAGGATTGGACATTTCTTGCCCAACAATTGACGAAATGCCATAAGGATTGCCATTTGCATCTCTAAAAACCGGATTGGAATTATAGATATTTGAATTTGCAAGAACAGGATCTGTTTCAACAATAGGCGTAGTTGGATCCAAGTTTATCGCAGAACTTAAAGGACCACCAAATTCACTATTGGTATTTCCTAAACCTACACTTACCTGATGCGTATAACCCACAGTTTGCCCAACAGTAAATAATTTAGATATTTTATGTATTGAATTCAAACGGAAATTCTTTTTGTTGAAGTTTGAAATGTCTTTAGAAACAATTCCTTCGGTATCTTGAAGTCCAAATGAAGCAAAAAAGCTAGAGACGTCATTGCCACCACTAATGCTTATTTCATGCGATGACCTTTCGGCGTTATCGCTAAAAATAGCTTTTTGCCAATCTGTGCCCAAACCTAAAGCAGCTAAATTTGGATAAATAATACCTCCGCCGGCAGCAATGGATTTTTCATTCATTAATGCGCCATACTGGGTTGCATTCAATAATTTTAAAGTGTTTTCTGGAGCAGAAACACCAATAAATCCATTGTAATTAACACTTATTTTTCCTGATTTTCCTTTTTTGGTGGTAATCAAAATAACTCCTGAAGCAGCCCGTGCGCCATAAATTGCCAATGAAGCAGCATCTTTCAATACTTCGATAGACTCAATGTCAGATTGATTTACAAAACCAATTCCTCCTGAATCCACTACAACACCATCAACAATCCAGAGTGGGTTATTTCCACCTTCTTGAGTGTCAAAAGTAGTTATACCCCTAACTCTTATTGTTGAGGCAGAACCTGGTTGTCCGGAATTTGCGGCAATCGTTACCCCGGAAACTCGTCCCTGAAGCGCTTGTTCAATTCGACCATTTGGAACATTCTCGATATCTTTTGCTTTAACACCGGAAATAGCGCCAGTTACCACACTTTTCTTTTGAGTTCCATAGCCAACAACTACAACTTCCTCTAAACTTTGGGTGTCTTCATTAAGGGTTACGTTCAAATAATTGGCATTGCTGACAACAACTTCCTTTTTAGTATATCCAATAAAAGAGAAGACCAAAGTTTCTCCATTTTGAACATTGGACAGTGTAAATTTACCGTCAAAATCTGTAGATGCTCCTTTAGTTGTATTTTTAACAACAATGGAAACTCCTGGCAAAGGTGAACCGCTTGCGTCGGATACGGTGCCTTTAATTTCGTAATTTTGCGCGTAAATTGAGATACCCGCAAAACATAGAAAAAATGATACTAGTAGTGATTTCATATTTTTGATTAATTAAATTTTCATAAAATTAAGTTAAAAAGGAAATGATAGATTAAATGGAACCTATACAAAAAACATACACGACCGTTTTTGGAAAAATTAATTTGTAAAAAATGAAGTGAATGGCAGCTTTTTATGAGGAGTTTATTAACTAAACAATAACTTTAGATTGCAATTATTTTCTGGAAAAAGTGTTGAATTTTATTAAACTACAACCTTGTAGTTATTTGAATGTTGAGGTAATGTTGTAGTTATTTTAACAACTGTTGCAGTAATCTAAATATTTAAAATATACGCTACAAGACTATCTTCGTGCGGCAGGTCCATTTTTTTGCGCAAACGATATCTTTTAATTTCAACACTTCGAACGGAAATGTTCAATAAAGGGGCAATTTCTTTGGAAGAAAGGTTTAATCGCAAATAGGCGCACAAACGTAAATCGTTAGGGCTTAAGGAAGTATGTAATGATTTTACTTTCTTTAAGAAATCACTGTCGGCATTGTTAAAAGCTTCCTGAAATAACTCCCAATCACTGGTGTTGGCAATGTTCTTGTTAATGATTTTAATTACAGGTTTTATATTGGTTTCATCTTTAACCAAGGTCAATTCGTCTTTAATGGTTCTTAAAAGTTCATTCTTATTTATGATATTCATGGTAGAAACAGACAGTTCTCTTGTTTTGCTAAAAATTTCACCCTGTAATTTTTCATTTTTCAATCTCATAATCACTTTTTCACTTTCAAGCTGTGACAAGGCAAAATCGCGCTGTTTCAGATCTATCAACTTTTGTTTTTGTTTGGCGTAATAGCGCTTATAAAGGTTATGAATTAAAAATAGGAGTGCACTTAATAAAACAAAATACACTAAAAACATGGGAATTGAAAGTAGCCAAGGTCTTTCAATTCTAAAAGAATAAGAGGCAATATTGTTTGAAAGTGTGTTGCCTATTTTTGCCTTAACATTAAAAGTGTAATTTCCATAAGGCAAATTTTTAAAAGGAACCTCTGAACTTGTCGTCCAGTCGCTCCATTCATCATACATACCCACTAATTGATATTGGTAATTCACCTCTGTAAATTTATCATATTCTGGAACGCTGAAAGTAAAAAATAAGTTATTGTGCCTATATTTAAAAGTGTTGTTGTTTATTAATGAAACTGGCGTTCTTTCTGCATTAAGGATGCTTTTGTCAATTGAATTTATAGTTATTTTAAATGGTTTTTCATTATTTATCTTGTCCAAATTCAAAATTATGTAACCTCTGGATGTTCCAAACAAATATTGGCGGCCAGTTAAATTGGTCATGCTTTCAAATCCGGCAATGTCTCTTCTTAATGATGCCGGCAAGTAAATTTTAATGGCTTTGGGAATGTTATTTAATTTACCTGGCGTAAAATAAATGATATTTTTATTTGTAAATCCCCAAAGTGTATTTGTTTTGGGATCTACAACCAAATTCCCTGAAAAATACATATCGTCCGATAAAAAATTAGCGGACATTAATGAGTCCTTAATAAATTTCTCTTTTTTATGGTTATACTTGAAAATTCCCTCTTTTAATGTGTAAATAATATCATTATTGTATTTTATTAAGCTTGATTTCAGCCCTTTTGTGACACTATTTTCGGTAGAATATTTCAAAACTTTTGTAAAATCACTGTTAACTTTTAGTTTATAAACACCTTTATATTCATGGCTCACAAATAATTGGCTGTTGTCAATTAATTCAAAATGTCTGCTTGAAATGTCGAATCCTTCAATTTTATTTCTTAATTTCCAGGAGTTATTGGTTTTTTCTAAGACAAAGAGTCCATCGTAATTTCCCTGCAACAACAAATTTTTATTGTTATTTATGTATTTTATGTCCCAGGTTCCCATCTTGTCTGAAATGAGCTTTGCATTGTTGTCATTGATAATAAATGTGCCAACATTATGTCCGCAAAACAGCGTGTTATCAATCACTTTTAAACACCAAACCTGTCCGTTAGTGCCTTTCACAAATATAAAATCGTCACCAGAATAAATGTTTTTATAAAATAAGCCCTGATTGGTGCCAAGATAAAGATTGTTGTTGAAGATCACAGAAGTGTAAACAGTACCTAATTTTCCGTAAATATCATTGTAAATACTAAAAGGTGAATTGAAATTCACAACACTAATGCCATTGTCCAATCCAAGCCAAACATTGTGATCTCTATCTTCAAACACAGATAAGACCGTGTTATTGTTTAAACCATTTTTCTGATTAATTTTATTGATGAGGTCGCCTTTGATGTCCAGGTGGTAGATTCCGTTAGAAATGGTTCCTAAAATAAAACTTCCGTCCGCCAATTGTATGCTGCTGTAAACGCTATTGGATGAAATTTCATCATTTGCCGGGAAATCCCATTTTAAAAGTTGCCCATCTTCAAAAAAATAAAACCCTTTTTCCTGGGTCAGTAACAGAATTTTTTTATTTACAGAAAAAATATTGACTAAAATATTATTTTGTAATATCGGATGGTTTGAAATTAAAACCGGATTCCCGTTTTCAATTTTGTAAAGACCGTCATTCATTTTCTGAAAATAAATGCTCTCGTCAACTTTAAATACTTTTGGAAGATTGGTTTTAGAATTTATGCTATTGAAAGATTCATCAACCGTGTTGTAAATATAAATTCGATGCAAAGATTGAAACAACACCCAATTGTCAAATTTCACAATATTCCAAAATTCTTCTTCAAGCAAAGGTTCCTTAAGTTTTTTGCTCAGAGAAAAGTAAATCAAATTTCCGAAGTCATTTTTTTCCCAATAGCCAAATTCCATATAACAACCCGTGTATATTTTATTGCCAATCACATTTACAGATCGCAAACTTGATTTGTTGGGCGTGGGAAACAATTTCCATTTAGAACCATTAAATTCTAACAATCCACTGCTGTTTGCAACATAAATATAATTATCTGCATCTTGCGAAATGGACCAGTTTTGATTTTCAGCACCATAAACTTCTGGGGCATAATTTTCAATAGGCGGCAATTCTTGGGCATTCAGCGTAAAGGTGGCCAAGAAAATAAATATTAATAAGGTTTTTTCGATGAATTTCAACCAATGAAAATTAAAAATAGTGCAGTTACAATATTACAATTTTTTTTGCAACCGTTTTTTGCGATTTATCCCTAATTTTTAGAATGTATATTTTTATGGAGCATATAATTATTTTGTAACTTGCTTATACTTTTTTGCTTCCGTTTAGGTTAACAAACTTGGTTATAAATTTCAAAAAAAAATAAAATGGGCCAGTTACTGTTTGAACATAAAAAAAATCCATTATTACCCTTCAGGAAATTTTTATTAAGAGTTTTTTCCTACTTCTTATTTTCCTTGCTTTTAATATCATTTTCATTAGGAATAGGAACTTTTGGCTATCATTATTTTGGTGAAATATCCTGGATTGATGCTTTTTATAATGCCTCCATGATTTTAACGGGAATGGGACCTGTAAATGAAATGATAACAGTTAAAGCCAAGCTATTTTCCTCCTTTTATGCGTTGTTTAGCGGCATTGCTTTTTTATCTACTGTTGCTGTAATTTTTGCGCCAATCGCCCATAGAATGTTGCATATTTTGCATTTTCAGGACAATGAAAAAGATTGAACATCATCCATATTATTTAAAATTCATTAGAGGTTGCAATCGATAAAAACAAACAAAATGAACAAAGAAAATCAAGTTAAATATGCTGATAAATCATTTGTAAGCAGCATTTCGCAGCAAGAATTTCCTGAAAGTGAAAAAGTTCACGCAAAAATTATCAGAAAATCCATTTTTGATCTCATTCAAAAGGACCATAAAGAATTTACCCGCAACAGTTTAATGTCAATATCAGAATTAAACAGGTACCGCGAAAAATACATCGCCCAATATTTAATGAATGAAGTCGGCGAATTGTCAACCTTAGAGGAAGATGTTTTAAAAACATTGCAGAATCACGAAATTGTTTCCAAAAACACGGCCAAAGAATCTGAAGCCGCCAATTTCACGTTCGGACAGCGTTTGGCCGATAAAATTGCTTCATTTGGCGGAAGTTGGAAATTTATTATAATTTTCGCGGTATTTATTTTGATATGGATTTTTAGCAATATCTATTTTTTGCTAAACAAAGGTTTTGATCCGTACCCGTTTATTTTGCTCAATTTAATATTGTCCTGTTTGGCCGCGCTTCAGGCACCCGTAATTATGATGAGCCAAAATAGACAGGAAGAAAAAGACAGAGAACGGTCCAAACAGGATTATATGGTTAATTTAAAATCGGAGTTGGAAATTAGGATGCTTCATGAAAAAATAGACCATTTAATTATTCACCAACAACAAGAATTGTTGAACATTCAACAGGTTCAAGTTGAAATGATGGAAGATATTATGAAACAATTAAGTGCCAATAAAAAAGAAGAAAATTAAAATAGCCACAACATTTCAAATAATAATTTAGGTTTGCCATCCTTTTCTGTGGGCGTTCCCGCTAAAAAAGCGGTCAGGCTTTTCGCTGCAATCTTTTATTGCGAGGAACGAGCAATAAAAGTATTTCCGCTGCAATCCTTAACGCAGTTTATGGTTAAAACAAAAATCAATTTCTATATAAATTAATAAATGAATGATTTTTAGAATTTGGCCTTTTATGGTTATATTTGCCGCTTGAAACAGCGTTTTATGAAACCAAAAAATGAAGCAGCATCCAATAAAGTAAGTCAGGAACAAATTGATTCCTGCATTGAAATATTGGAGCAATTGGTGGGCGACACCAATCAGGTTTTTGAGCTCTCGGAAGAAAAAAGGATTGCGCTATTCAAAGCCGCAGGAATGTTAACTCGGCCAAGCCGTGAAGCATTTTCTCAAGGAAAAAAAGACGCCAAAAAATCCATCAAAAGAAAAATGATTGCGCGCGACAAACATGCACGTAAAGAAACAGGAATTAGAAGCACACGGGAAGCCGTTATTTTTGAAGCGCCAAAATTAATGGCGCATATTGACGCGTCAAACAGCAAAGAACTCGAATTGGAATCTCCCCGAAATTGTTATGTATGTAAAGCGGTTTACACCAAACTGCATCATTTTTACGATACCATGTGCACAGAATGCGGCGATTTTAATTATGCCAAGCGTTTTCAAACAGCCGATCTTTCCAATCAAGTGGCCGTTGTTACAGGTTCTCGTTTAAAAATAGGTTATCACATTACGTTAATGTTGCTGCGCGCAGGAGCCACAGTGGTTGCCACCACAAGGTTTCCGGTCGATTCGGCATTGCGTTTTTCCCAAGAAAAAGATTATTTTGATTGGGCTGATCGTTTAAAAATCCACGGACTCGATTTAAGGCATATTCCAAGCGTTGAAATTTTTTGCAATTATATAGAGCAGCAATATGACCGATTGGACATTCTGATCAACAATGCTGCGCAAACAGTTAGAAGACCGGCCGGATTTTACCATCATTTGATGGCAAAAGAAGAAATGAATTTTGACGATTTGCCGCAGTTTGCCAAAAATTTGCTCAGCAACCACCACAATTGTTTGCGGGAATTGCGGAGTTTATCTTCTGAAATCGCGAACAACCAAACCAATATTCCGGTGACCTGGCACGGATCAGAACCAGGTATCGGACTTAGTTCTTCAGCAAAATTATCGCAAATACCTTATAGTTTCGACAATTCTTTGGCTGCCAGTGAAGTTTTTCCTGAAGGAAAACTGGATGCCGATTTGCAACAGGTCGATTTAAGAAAAACAAACAGCTGGCGCTTGAAATTAGGCGAAATTGAAACCACAGAAATGATAGAGGTTCAATTGGTGAATGCCGTTGCGCCTTTTGTGTTGTGCAACCGCTTGTCCAATTTAATGAAAAAAGAAAATACCAGACAAAAACACATCATTAACGTTTCGGCTATGGAAGGCAAATTTCACCGTTTTACCAAGCAGTACCGACATCCGCACACCAACATGGCCAAGGCTGCATTGAACATGATGACGCATACTGCCGCTTCAGATTTTGCCAAAAACGGCATTTATATCAATGCGGTGGACACGGGTTGGGTAACCGATGAAGATCCGGTGGATTTGTCCAATCATAAAATAGAAGTGCACGATTTTCAGCCGCCTTTAGATATTGTTGATGGCGCGGCACGTGTGATGGATCCTTTATTCGACGGCATAAACACAGGCAAACATTGGAGCGGAAAATTCTTAAAAGATTATCGTCCAATTGATTGGTAAAGCCCCCTAACCCCCGAAGGGGAGGACAGAGTGTTAAAAAATGTATGGGATACATTTTTAGCGATAGGGCCAGCCGGTGCGTTGGGCTTTAAAAAGTTATTAATTGCAAATAATGTTATAATTTCAAATCAAACTCCCTTTCCTTTGGAAAGGGCTGGCGATAGGACTAAAATAATTAGTTAAACGATGGAACAACAGCCAAACAATCCGCTTCACGGTGTTAAACTTGCAGAAATACTTCAATTTTTGGTGGCCATGTATGGCTGGTCAGCATTGGGTCAATTGATCAATATCAATTGTTTTAAATCGAATCCTTCCATAAATTCGAGCCTGAAATTTTTAAGAAAAACACAATGGGCAAGGGATAAAGTTGAAAATCTTTATTTGCGTTCCATTAAATGAAAATTCTAAAATTGTTACCCACATCTGTTTGTAAAAAATATTACTTTTACATGATAAATTCTTAAATATGCCAAATCCAACCTATAAAATTGCCGTATTGCAGCTCAATTTAAATGATATTGCCGAAAACAATTTGAAAAAATGTTTAAGCTGGGTGCGAGATGCCGCAAAACAAGGCGCGGAAGTTATTTCTTTGCCGGAATTGTACAGCAGCCATTATTTCTGCCAAAGTGAGGACACTGATAATTTTTCACTGGCAGAAGAATTGTACAGCACTTCATTCATCGCTTTTAGCGCTTTGGCAAAGGAATTGGGCGTGGTGATCATTGTGCCGTTTTTTGAAAAAAGAATGGCGGGAATTTACCACAACAGCGCCTATATTATCGACACAGACGGAACAGAAGCAGGTTTGTACCGTAAAATGCACATTCCGGACGATCCGCACTTTTATGAAAAATATTATTTCACGCCGGGAGATATCGGTTTTAAAACATTTCCTACAAAAAAAGGCAACATAGGAACGCTTATTTGCTGGGACCAATGGTATCCTGAAGCGGCGCGATTAACGGCTTTACAAGGCGCGGAAGTGCTATTTTATCCTACCGCTATTGGCTGGCATCCTAAAGAAAAAGAACAATATGGCATAAATCAGTATGGCGCTTGGATGAATGTGATGAAAGGGCATGCGGTGGCAAATGGTGTTTATGTGGCAGCCGCAAACAGAATTGGTTTGGAAAAATATTTGCCAAACACAGAAGGTATTGAGTTTTGGGGTTCATCATTTATTGCCGGTCCGCAAGGCGAAATTTTGGCACAGGCATCACACGACAAAGAAGAAATTTTAATTGCCGAAGTGGATTTAAATTTACAGGAAAATGTGCGCCAGAACTGGCCATTTTTAAGAGACAGAAGAATTGACGCCTATGGCGAAATCACCAAAAGAGCCATCGATAAATAATGGAGCATAACAGAAGATTTTCGGCAGAATGGGAAAAACAACAGGGTTTGTTGCTATGTTTTCCATACAATGGCAACGATTGGCCGGGAAAGTACGGCGCTATTCAATGGGCTTTTGTGGAATTTATCAAAAAAGTTGCCCATGTTGAAGAAGTTTTTTTAATAGTTGCCAATGAAAAATTGAAAGAGAAAGTGATTGGAATGCTGGAAATGGCGCACGTAAAAATTTCAAATGTTTCTTATATTATTCAAAAAACCAACAGAAGCTGGATGCGGGATTCCGGACCAATAATAGTTAAAAACGGAAATAATGGGAGGGAAGCCCTGAATTTCAATTTCAATGGCTGGGCTAAATATAACAATTATCAACTAGATAAATTGGTTCCGGCAAAAGTGGCCGCGTTTTTGGACATTCCGTTAACGCAGGTAATTTACAAAGGAAAACCGGTAGTTTTGGAGGGTGGTGCTATTGACAGCAACGGAAAAGGAACTTTGTTAACTTCGGAAGAATGTTTGCTGCATCCAAGCATTCAAGTCAGAAATCTGAATTTTACCAAAGCCGATTATGAAGTGGTTTTTAAAGAATATTTAGGAATTACCAATGTTATTTGGCTGGGCGACGGCATTGCCGGCGACGATACGCACGGTCATATAGATGATTTGTGCCGATTTGTGAATGAAGACACCATTATTACCGTGGTGGAATCTGATCCAAAAGATCCAAATTACGGGCCATTGCAAGACAATTTAAAGCGGTTGCAACAGGCAAAGCTGGAAAATGGAAAATCGCCCAAGATTGTTTGCTTGCCAATGCCAAAACGAATAGATTTTGACAATGTGAGAATTCCGGCGAGTTACGCCAACTTTCTTATTTTAAATAAATGCGTTTTGGTGCCCACTTTTAATGATCCTAATGACAGGATTGCTTTAAATATTATTGCAGATTGTTTTCCCGGCAGAGAAATTATTGGCATAAGCGCCATCGATTTAATTTGGGGCTTCGGAACCTTGCATTGTTTGAGTCAGCAAATTCCAGCCTAATTCAGTTTTAAAAAATCAAAAAATATTTTTTAGCTATTCATGGCCTATGAATAGACACTTATAAATTTTAGGGAAAATATTTTTATTATTATTTTATTCAGAAACAATCTTTTATGTAATTAATAATCAGTTATTTATGTGTAATTTAAATCATCGTAAATTTAGACTGAATAAAAATAATTTTGAATCATAGCGAAATAACCCTTAAAAGGCGGTACTTTTGTTGGTCATAAAATCAAAAAGTTTGTCTATAACAGCCACAGAATTAGAGGAAAGAAAAGCAGGTAAAGATTTATACAGCTACCAAAAAGAAGCAATCAACAAAATTTTTAAATGCTTTGAGGATAAGCCGGATGATTATCATTTGCTGTTCCAATTGCCTACGGGCGGCGGGAAAACGGTGATTTTTTCTGAGATTGTGCGACAATATTTGAAGCATCACAACAAAAAAGTATTGGTTTTAACGCATCGCATTGAATTGTGCAAGCAAACATCGACCATGCTTACCGAATTTAACGTTAACAATAAAGTAATTCACAGCAAAGCAAATTTAGACGACCAGGAAAATTATAGTTGTTTTGTGGCGATGGTGGAAACCTTGAATAACCGTTTAAATGAAGACAAGCTTGATATTTCAGATATTGGTTTGGTGATTATTGATGAGGCGCATTATAATTCTTTCACAAAACTCTTTAAGTTTTTTGAAAAGTCGTTTTTTTTGGGCGTTACCGCAACGCCTTTAAGTTCCAATATGAATCTCCCGATGAACGATAATTATGATGAATTAATTGTTGGGGAAACCATAGAATCGCTGATACAAAACGAATTTTTGTCGTGTGCAAATACTTTTCTGTACAATGTTGGTTTAACTTCACTGGTTGTAGGCGCCAACGGTGATTACACGGTAAAATCATCCGAAGATTTGTATTCCAACAATGATATGTTGGGCAAATTATTATCGTCTTATGAAGCGCATTCCAAAGGAAAGAAAACCTTAATTTTCAATAACGGTATCAGCACATCTTTGCACGTGTATGAAATGTTCAGGGCGGCCGGCTATACCATTGCGCATTTGGATAATACCGCCACAAAAAAAGAACGGGAATTTATTTTAAGGTGGTTTAAAAAAACACCAAACGCCATTTTAACTTCCGTAAGTATTTTAACGACCGGTTTTGACGAACCTACGGTTGATACGATTATTTTAAACAGGGCCACAAAATCACTGACCTTATATTATCAGATGATTGGCCGCGGTTCGCGAATTTTAAAGACAAAAAACACGTTTAACGTCATCGATTTGGGGAATAATTTCCACCGATTTGGTCCGTGGGGAGCCGATTTAAACTGGCAGAGTATTTTTACGTCGCCAAATTATTATCTGGACAAATTGCTGAATGATGAAGAATTGGAAAGCAATTTTGAATACGAAATGCCAACAGAATTGCGTGCACAGTTTTCTAAATCTAAAGCAGTGCATTTTGACATCAAACAAACCTATAAAGATGCCATTAAAATAGGAGAGTCTTCAAAAGTGGTTTTGGAACGATCCATCGCGCAACATGCCAAAATATGCGTCGAAAATAGTGAAGATGTATATGACGCTTTAATTTTAGCCAATAAGCTGGGCGAAGATATTGAATACAGAATTCATCATTACACCAAATGTATCAGCAAAAGCACTACAAATTTTGCAGATTGGCTTAAAGACGATTACGGAAAAAAATTGCGTTTGTATTTGCGCGATAATTTCGACACTGTTTTTGAAGAAGTTTATGGAAGACCATCGGAAGATTAATTTTGCATTCCATAAAATTATTTTCACAAATCACATGCGGAAAAAAATAATATTTTTTCTTAATAGTTTATTTTAGATAAAAATATAAACATCTGCAAATAAATATATTAAAGATAATTACTTCAATAAATAGTTACATTTTTGCAACATGGCAAACATCATAAAAGAACAACAACATATATTGGACAAATTGAGTATTGAAACACTCAATGAAATGCAGCAAGAAGCTGAAATTGCAATTAATTCCAATAATAACATCGTTTTATTGTCACCAACGGGAACCGGAAAAACTTTGGCTTTTCTATTGCCGATTATTAAATCATTGGATGTAGATTGCGCTGAAGTACAAACTTTAATTTTAGTGCCTTCCAGAGAATTGGCCATTCAAATTGAGCAAGTTACACGTGAAATGGGAACGGGTTTTAAAGCCAACGCCGTTTATGGCGGACGCCCATTTTCAAAAGATAAAATTGAATTAAAACATTTACCGGCTATTTTAATCGGCACGCCAGGAAGAATTGCGGATCATTTGCGACGCGGCACTTTTTCAACCCAACATATTAAAACCTTGGTGCTGGATGAATTTGACAAATCGCTCGAAGTTGGTTTTGAAGAAGAAATGAAAGAAATCATTTCGGCATTGCCCAAAGTGAACAAACGCATATTAACCTCGGCCACACAAGCATTGAGTATTCCTAAATTTGTCGGCTTAAAGAATCCGGCCACCATCAATTATCTGAAGGAAGATGGGGAAGAAACGCCGCTTTTAAAAATAAAAACCATTATTTCTCCCACCAAAGATAAACTGGAAACACTGGTGAAAGTGCTTTGCCATATTGAAAATGAGCCCGCCATTGTTTTCTGTAATTTTAGGGATACCATAGAAATGGTTAGCGATTTTTTGTACAAAAACAACATAGAACACGGCTGTTTTTATGGCGGAATGGAACAAAAAGACCGGGAAAAAACTTTGATAAAATTTCGCAATGGAACACATCAGGTGATTGTCGCTACAGATTTGGCCGCCAGAGGATTGGACATTCCGGAAATAAAATATATTATCCATTATCAGTTGCCTTTAAAACTCGATGAATTCACGCACAGAAACGGAAGAACTGCACGAATGAACGCCAAAGGAACATCATATGTCATACAATGGAAAAACGAGAAAAAATCGGAATTTATGCCAAATACCCCTATTGAAATCCTTAAAAATAAACCCACGCCAAATTCTTCCAAATGGGAAACCTTATATATTTCAGGAGGCAGAAAAGACAAGATTTCAAAAGGAGATATTGCCGGATTGTTCCTGAAACAAGGAAAACTCAGCAACGACCAATTGGGAATTATAGAACTAAAACAAGATTGCGCTTTTGTGGCCGTTCCTGCGTTAAAAGCAATCGAACTTGTTAAAACATTAAATAACCGCAAATTAAAAAATAAAAAAGTAAGAATTGCGATTGAATAATTGGTTTATTTTTAATCAATTTTTATTGCCAATAAAACAGCATTCAATTTACCTTTACACAAAATTACAATATGTCCAACCAATTCTCAGATTTAGGAATTTCTGCACCATTATTAAAGAGTTTAGCCGATTTAAACATTTCTGAACCTACTGAAATTCAGGAAAAAACAATTCCTGTTTTACTCACAAAAACCGATGATTTTGTGGGTTTGGCAAAAACAGGAACCGGAAAAACAGCGGCTTTCGGATTGCCTTTATTGCAGTTGATTGATTTGGACAAGCAATATATTCAGGCAGTAATATTGGTGCCAACCAGGGAATTGGGACATCAAATTTTTAGCAATATGGAAGCATTTGCGAAGTATCTGCCAGAAATTTCAATTGCAGAAGTTTGTGGCGGAATTCCCATAAAACCGCAAATTGAACGCTTGTTGAACACCACACATATTGTGATTGCAACGCCCGGACGATTGATTGATTTGATTAAACGCAAAGCGATAGACATTAAACAAGCCAATTATTTGGTGCTTGATGAAGCTGATGAAATGGTGACTTCCCTTAAAGAAGGTTTGGATGAAATTGTCGCCGAATTGCCAAAAAAGAAACGGACTTTTTTATTTTCCGCAACCTTGCCGGGAACCATCAAACAATTGGTGCAGAACTATATGTCCAAGCACGTGATTATGGTGAGTGCCGACATGGAAACTGTCGGAAATCAGGCTATTGACCACGAGTATGTGGTGGTTGAACCTATTGAAAAATTAGAGGTGCTGATGCATTTTTTAGCTTCAAAAGAAGGGGAACGCGGCATTATTTTTTGTAAAACCAAAGCAGCGGTTAATAAATTGGCCAAAAATTTGGCCATCAACCGATTTTCTTCAGGCGCATTGCATGGAAGTTTGTCGCAACCCATCCGGGATCGAATTATGGGGCAATTCAGGGAAGGCCATATCAATATTTTGGTGGCGACAGACTTGGCTGCAAGAGGAATTGACGTAAAAGAAATTTCTTATGTGGTGAATTATCATTTGCCGGATGTTGCCGAATTGTATGTTCACAGAAGCGGAAGAACCGCCAGGGCAGGAGCCAAAGGTTATTCCTTAACAGTTATTCAGGAGGATGAAATTGAAAAATTGAAAGAATTTCAGGCCGAATTGGGTATCGATTTTAAGGAATTCAAAAAACCTGATTCGCAAAGCATTGAAGAAAATAATATGATTTTGTGGGCAAAACAGCTCTTTAAAACCAAACCCGACCATGAAATTTCGGCCGATTTAAAAGACAGGATTAAAACAGTTTTCCATCATTTAACCAAAGACGAATTGATTGAAAAAATGATGGCCAATTATGTGTTGAAACATAAAACCGAAAATGCTTCAACTTCAGATAATCAACCTAAAAAAAGTAAGTAGGTATCCAAAAATTTATTAATATTTTTGAAATTTAAGCATCAAAAATGATAACTCCCATCATTTTTTCAGATGAATTCCTTATCTTTAATTAACTTACAATTACAGAAACTTAAAAAATACCAAAAAGCTGCAAATGAAAATAATCACACTAACGGTAAATCCGGCTTTGGATAAAAGTGCCAAAGTAGCCAGTTTAATTCCTGAGCAAAAACTGAAATGTCATTCTATTCAATATCAGCCTGGCGGCGGAGGAATTAATATTTCCAGAATGTTAAAAAGGTTAGGCACAGAAACTTCATGTATTTTAACTTCTGGAGGCGATACAGGAAAATATTTAACGGAGTTACTGAAAAAAGAAAGCATCGATCCAAAAGTTATTCCTGTAAAAGCATGGACGAGGGAAAATCTTTCCATTGTTGATACCCAAACCGGATTTCAATATCGTTTTGGAATGCCCGGAAATGAAGTGAGTGAAACAGAACTTAATTCAATAAAAAAGCTATTGAAAGAATTATTGAATTCACAAGATATTTTGGTGCTTAGCGGAAGTTTGGCTGAGAAAATGCCGATAGATTATTATGCGCAATTGATAAAATACTTGGCCCATAAAAATATAAAAATAGTGATAGACACTTCTGGCCCTGCCTTAAATGAAGCGCTTAAGGAAAATGTTTATTTAATGAAACCGAACCAAAGGGAATTGGCGCAACTTGCCGGAAAAGAGTTTTTATCCAGTGCAGAACAAGAATCGTTTGCAATGGAACTGATAAAATCGAAAAAGGCCCAATATGTTGTAGTTTCCTTAGGCGCAAGAGGCGCTTTTATGGCATCAAACGAAGGTTTTTTTTATAAATCAACACCATCTGTGAAAGTAAAAAGCACCATTGGCGCTGGCGACAGCATGGTTGCCGGATTGATCTATGGAATTCAGCAAGGATTTTCGCCTGAAAATACGTTGAAATGGGGTGTAGTTTGCGGTGTTGCCACAACAATGACCGAAGGTACCGGTTTGGCCACAAATGAAAACATAGATAAAGTTTTGGAATTGATGAAATAATCAAAATAAAAATTAAGATGATACTTAAATAACTGAATCTTAAGCCAATTTTAAGAAATTCCTTAGGATTCTTAAATATCTAAGGGCCGATATTTGTCTTCTTATAATTCAAATATCATGATTTCAGCAACACATCTTCATGCAATAATTATTCACTTTCCGATTGCATTGCTAATGATTGGATTTCTTTCGGAACTCTTGGCACTTTTCATAAAAAAGGATTTTTTAAAAAATACGGCTTTTTATCTTTTACTTTTAGGGGCATTAGGTGCAATTGCTGCTTATGTTAGCGGAAATTATGCTGGCGACGGCATTGAAGAAGGTCCGCTAAAAATACCTGTGGAATTGCATGAACAAGCAGCATTAATTACCCTTTGGTTGGCCATAATTACGGCACTTTTTAGCGTTCTTATTTACTATTTTAAGATTCAAAATTCTAAAGCAAAATGGGCTGGTATTTTATTATATGCTTTATTGGCCTTCTCAGTTGCCAGGACAGGATATTTGGGCGGTCAATTGGTTTTTAGTCACGGCGTTGGTGTTGAGCTTGCGTTACCGGATTTTAATAATTTATAGATCGTAAGTTAAAATTACTCAATAAATTTATTAAGCAGATTTTAAGATGCTGTTAAGAACATCTGAATATATCTGTCAGTACTTTGCTTTAAATTATATTAATCTAAAAAAATTTATTAAAATGAAAAAATCAGTAATTATTTTGATGTTTGTAGTATCAATTTCTGGTTCTATATTTCAATCTTGTACAGGTAAAACTGGCGAAAAAATTGAAGAACCAACAACTGTTGTTACAGAACCAGCAGCCATTTCTAAGGAAGATGCAGCTGCAGCAACTGTATTAAACCTGCAAGCAGCCTTTAAAGGTGAAACCACGGCAAGCGCAAAGTATGCAGCATACAGCAAAAAAGCAGAAGAGGAAGGGTCTCACGAAATTGCAATGTTATTTCATGCCGCATCTGTAGCGGAAAATATTCATGCAAATAATCATAAAGTTGTTTTAGAAGAATCTGGACAAACGGTTCCTTTAATTACGCCGGAGTTTACCGTTAAATCAACCAAAGAAAATTTGAAAGACGCGATTGAAGGAGAAAGCTATGAATCGAACAAAATGTATCCTGAATTTATGGTTACCGCCAAAGCTGCCAATAACGATCTTGCCGGAATTAGTTTAAATTATGCTTACCGAACAGAGTTGAAACACCTTGAAATGTATAAAGGAGCGTTAGCTGCTTTAGAAAGCAATAATGTGAAGTCATTGCCAACTGTTTACTTTATTTGCCCAACTTGCGGAAATACTTACCAAACAACAACCCCAAAAAGATGTGGAATTTCTATGACCAGCACAGAGAAATTCCTAAAAATAACTTCACTTAGCTAGAGAGAAGTTTGTTTGTTTAAATGAATAAGTTCTGATTTACATCGGAACTTATTCTATTTTTAGTTTGGTTTTCAAATGGTTAATCTGAAGGAAAATTAAAACTTCAAAAAAATTAAAGATCATTAAAGCAAAAATAATTAATTGGCAATGAAACGGTCTATTTTTGTAAAGCAAGCCTTACCTTTTATTCAGTGGTACTCTTTAATGATTTTATTAACCATTGCAATCGATTATTTTCTTCACAGATTTCAGTTGGTTTTAAATGGCAGTTACCTTGGTTTTGCAGGAACTTTTACAATTCTTTTGTCATTTTTTTATTCTTTAAAGAAACGAAAAATACTAAAATCAGGATCTCCAAAAAAATTATTAATGCTTCATGAATACCTTGCTTGGGCAGGTTCATTAATGCTTTTGGTGCATGCGGGTATTCATTTTAACGCTATTTTGCCTTGGCTGGCAATTTTAATGCTTTTGTTGACTGTTGCCAGTGGATTGGTGGGGAAATTTTTATTAAAAAAATCAAGTGAAAATTTAAAGCAAAAAAGGCAACTGTTGGTTTCTGAAGGAATGGAAAAAGAAGCAGTTGACAAAAAACTTTTTATGGACGCCATTACGGTTGATTTAATGAAGAAGTGGCGGATAGTTCACTTTCCCATTACGTTGCTTTTAGTTATTTTTTCCTTGATTCACATTGTCACTATTATCATATTTAGTTCATGAAAAAAGCAATTATTTTAGCGATAATAATTGGAAGTATTGCGATTACTTATTTGTATCCTCATCTAATGATTAATCCTGGTGAATTGACAAAAGGCCATCAGAATTTGAATAACAAATGCCTTTCTTGTCACGAGCCTTTTAAAGGAATTTCTAATGATAAATGCATTTCTTGCCATAAATTATCAGAAATTGGAAAAGACACCATATTTTCAATTGATAGCAGCACAAATAAAATTAAGATTCAATTTCATGAAAGTTTAACAAATCAAGATTGTATTGCCTGTCATTCAGACCATAAAGGAATAAACCCAAATCTTTCCTTAAACAAATTCGAACATTCATTATTGACAAATAGCTTAAAAAACAACTGTTATAGCTGTCATAAAACACCAGATAATGAATTGCACAAACAACTATCAACCGATTGTAAAAGTTGCCATAACACCCGCGATTGGAAAGCTTCCACAACATTTAATCATGAACTGATTGTTGGGCTCAATAAAAATAATTGCACTGCTTGCCATCAATCACCAAAAGACACATTTCATCAAACGGTAAAAAACAACTGCAACGAATGCCATACAACCAATAAATGGCTGCCCTCAACCTTTAATCATTCTTCATTTTTTGTGCTCGATAAAGATCACAATCCCAATAATTGCAGTACTTGCCACGTTGATAATAATTTTAAAACTTATACATGTTATGGCTGTCATGAACATTCACAGGCAAATATACGTTCAGAGCACTTGGAAGAAGGGATAAGCAATTTTCAAGATTGTGTTTTGTGTCACAAAAGTGCCAATGAACACGATATTAGAATGCCAAATTTCAATAAAAATAAGTCAGAAAATAACGACTATAAAAAATCGAATGATAATCACGGAGATGATGATTAATACAAGATATTTATTAAATCAAACTTGTATTATTTATATATGACAGGCCTTGGTTTTCCAAAATCAAAATCTTGTAAACCAAAATCTGTCGTTCCGAAAGAATTGGTTTTAAAAATATTTTCGCCCTGACCAGGAATATTTGGATAATAGGAAACTGAAAATTGAAAGGAATTGAACACCAAATAATCGTTATTAATCATCACGCCAATTCCAATAGAAGAAAATAATTTGCTTTTGGTTAATCCATTGTTTTCATTTCCAAGCATTGCAGCCGTGTAATTAAAATAAGGATTTAGCCTGAAACCAATAATATTCCACGGCGAATAAAGCTGCGTTTGCAAAGAAAGAACGAATTTTTTAGTTCCATAGAGAGCACTGTCAAATCCGTTAATTCCCGCACCATTATCGCCTTGAAAACCAGCGCCATAAGTTCCCTGAAAAGGAACATTTTGATTGATGGATAAATTATCTCCAACAGTTTTTAACCTATTTGTTCCTAAAATAATTTGAGGTTTTATAAACTGTCTCATTTTCCATTTATTTCCAAGTTCCACCAAATTCGTAAAATAATTCGCTTGAAATGAAAAAGCGGATTGTTCTGCTTTTGATGCGTTGAAAAAGGTTCCATATTCAAAATTGGTGCTTAAATATCCCCAACTATGATAGTTTCCGAAGGAAGCCCTGGCGCCAAGATACAATCTTCCCTGATTGTTTTTTATTTGATAACCACCCGTGATTCCATAGATTTTACCAATTGGCACATTTTCAATAACGCCATAATTATACAAATATTCATCTTCAACAAACTGACGGGAACTAATTCCAATGCCGCTTAAATAAAAAGTTTCTCCTGAATAAAAATTGATGCTGTCATAGTCAATTGTAGGGCTTTCTTGGTATTGGATATTCAATATTCTGGTTGAATATACAAAGTTAGTGCTACTGTGGCTTGTGGTTTTGTCCTTAAAAATAGGGAAGGAAATACCAGCCCAAATATCCTGTGACTTGTATTTTAAATTTTGGTTATTGTATTGTAATTGCGTATTTTGAAGGGAATCAATTCTAAATTGTTCATCAAAATAAACGCCTCCGGCCCAGCGGGTAAAAGGTGAATAAAAACTGCGTTCAACATTCAGACTTTTTCCAAAATAATCATTTAATTCGGTATGGTAATCGACGGTTGTTTTAATAAAGGTGTTTTTAATATTCGGAATTTCATACTTCATTTTATAGCCATTTTTTCCGTCGTCAAAACGCTTTGAAAATCGGTTGTAAAATTCGTGGCCAGTTCCCAAAAAGTTTCTTTCTTGCAGCCCGACAGACATTTTTGAAGAAGATATGGATCCTTTGGGAATTGAACTCCAAGTGTCTAAAACCCTAATGTAAACATCAACTGAATCAGCACTTTGAGATATTGGCTCCATGGTGATTTTAACATCCCTTACATAGCGTTGTTGCCTTATTAAACGTTCCGATTCAAGCACTAAAAGCGTATCAACTGGCTTGTTCCTCCTAAAAAGCAATAGATTTTTTATTGCCAATTTACGGGTGGTGATGTGGAGCCTGTTCCCTGATTTTTCCCCCCAATTTCTTGCCATTTTTGTGGTGTCTGAAACGGAGAACCCAAAAGGATCTAAAGTTTGAATATTGATGTTTCGTATAATCTTTCCTTCTATATTTTTGTGGAATTTCTTCTTTTGCTTTTTGGAAAGAACGGTTTTTTTTGTTTTTACCGGCTCAAAAATAAACTTATGAAACATTTTAGTAAACCTTCTTTTCTTTGAATATTTTTCAATTTTTTCATACATTTTTGTCGAATCTTGTTTTACAGGTTTCTCCTGGGAAAATCCTATATTGAAGCACAACATTGCAATCAGAAAGAAATAAATTTTGAATTTGGAGTTCATTTTTTGTTTACTTTGATGAAAATGTATATAAAAAAGCATTAACCGATGTCATATTTAGCTAATATAGATTTATTTAAAATGAATTCGGTAAAAAATTTCTGCCCTAAAAATCAAACCTTTTTCGAAATTTGTGTTTAATTGTGTGCGGTCATCACCAAAATAAAATGAACTTAAAGATAAGTCCACTTTATCATCATTGTCAAATACCTTATAAGTTCTGCTAATTGAATAACCAACCTTAGTTTTGGCGTATAAAGATTTTCCCAATTGAAATTGAAGATAGGTATATAATTCATTGGAACTTCTTACAACATATTGTCCTTTAGGTATATAAATAGATTCATGTAAATTATAACTGGAAGTCATTCCGTCGAAATTAATGCCCAAAACCGTCTTTTTGGCCAATTGATAATTGAAATCCACTTGTCCGGGCAACAGTAAAGTTGATTCAAATTTTTTGTTCGGACTTAAATAGTACAATCCCAATAATGGAACAAAGAGCGGACCGTAGTTTTCGGTATTCGTGTAGAAACCCAGTTTATATTTTAAGTTTTCCTTCTTTTTGTAAGTGAATAATGTTAACAATCCGAGTTGAAGATCTTCTTTGGAAATCACATCGAAATCGGAAGCTATGCTAGGCAACAATACATACATTCCAGTCCATTTTTCTGAATAAACCTGATTCAGCCCAAGCAGCAGCCTAACCTTATTAAGAGCAGTATAGCCTGTAAAATCTTGATCCAATCTTAAACGACTTCTGTCAGCAGACAATCCGGTTAATACAATTGTTTTATCATTGAGCACAATTGGGAAGGTCAATTGCAATCCAAATTCCTCAACTTTAGTTTGTTCAGAAGTGTTTTCAAAAGTGTTAAGTGGCGTATTTGCATAGTAAAATCGGCCGATATCAATATAATTTTGTGCGCTGGCCGATATTAAAACCAGTCCCAATAAAAAGCTTAATATATACTTCATATCTTCCTATTATATTTGGGTTGAAGTTACATAAAAAAACAAAAGGTTCAATATTTCCCGTTTAATTTCAACATATTATTAATCACAAGCTATTTAATAAACAAGCCTATTTAATTAATTAAAGGTCAATGAGATAATACAGTTTGAAAATGAACGCCTATTTCTTGAGAAAATAAAACATATGAATCATTTTAAAAACTTAAAATTAAAACGGTCATAAGTAAAAAAAAATGCTTTGTTTTCATTAATATTGGGGTCTTAAAAAACCACCTTTAAAATCAACAAAATTTAGTTATGGCCAAATTTAGGAGTCCGGCTTTTCTCATTATTTTAGCTTTTTTTTCTATTTATGTAATTTGGGGCTCCACCTATCTTTTAAATAAGATTGCCGTTACTGAATTGCCTCCTTTAATGCTGGCATCTATCCGATTTATCACTGCGGGCACTTTAATATTCATAATTGCAAAATTTATGAAAATTAAATTAAGTATCACCCGAAAACAGTTGGTTAATAGCACCATAGCCGGATTTTTATTTTTATCATTTGGAAATGGCGTTATTGTTTGGGCGCTTAAATATGTTGACAGCGGATTTGCAGCGCTTGAAACTGCTGCCCAGCCGTTGATTGTGTTGTTATTGATGCGGATTTTTGAAGGAAAAAAAATAAAAGCAATGTCGGTTATCGGTATTGTTTTTGGAATGGTTGGCATGTTCCTTTTGGTGAGCCAAAAAGAGCTCATTCAAGAGGAAGGAACCATATTGGGAATGGTCATGATTTTTTTGTGTGTCATAAGTTGGGGTTACGGCAGTTTATTTGTGGCCAAAGCCGATCTCCCTCCAAACTTTTTTGTAAATACCGGATATCAAATGATGACCGCGGGCATTTCACTTTTGGTGGTGAGTTTTCTTTTAGGGGAAGAATGGACATTTCCTTCACAATGGAGCGGAAAAGTTCAGTTTTCTATGATCGCCCTTATATTGTTTGGAAGCATCATGGCATTCACCGCTTTTAATTATTTATTAAGAGTGGTTTCACCCGAAAAAGTGGCTACTTCAACCTATGTAAATCCAATTATTGCCATGGTTCTTGGCGGGTATTTTTTAAAGGAACAAATCACTTTACAGTCTATTGTTGCCGCTTTGGTGCTGTTAACAGGCGTTTATTTTATCAATACGAAAAAAAGTTTGGTTATTTTTTCCCGATTTTCCAAACGAATAAAGTACAAGGAAGGAAAAGTAATCATAAAGAATAATGAATAATGAATAATTTTGTGTTTATGACAAACGAAAAAGAGATAAATAGACGTCCTATTATAGAGAAATCAATTGTTTAAGAACACATGACAATGGTTGAAAAATTTCAGAATTCAACATTGCGGCCAATCATTAAAATGAAACATGAATTGCTGATTGCTTGTTTCGAATATTATTTGACCACCAAAACACTTGATTTTATGGATTTTACTGAAATAAAAAAGGTTGAATTCATGGAGCGCTCTTTTTCAAAAGACATCCAATTCAGAAATGAAGTAAAAGGAATGATCATCGGTCATTTTACTTTGGAAGAATTCGCCATTTATAAAAACTTTATCAAAGAGTTCAACAAAAGGATGATAACTATGGTTAAAGAACGTATTTTAAGCACGTTAACAAGTTAGAAGAATTTTTCATTTTGTTTTTCTGTCCAAGAAAAAAACAAATCATAGCCAAAATTTTAAAACTATATTTGCAGCCTCAATACTTCGACTTTTCGAAGCTTAAGTTTTTATGATGCAAAAGATGGAAAAAGAAAATAACAAGTCAATCACTTCTGAAGAAATTGAGAAATGCATAGCCATTTTGTTGCAATTGGTGACAAATACAGCTCAGATTTTTGACATTGAGAAAGCACAAAGAACCGAGCTGATAAAAGTTGCCGGAATGTTTTCCAGACCAGATCGGGATGAATTTTCACGAAGAAAAAAGGACGGAAAAAAAGTGGTGAAACGCAAATTGGCGGCCAAAGAGAAAAATGCCCGAAAAGAAACCGGCATTAGAAATGCGCGTGAAGTTTCCGTATTTGTTGCGCCAAAATTACTTCCGATGGCCGATTTGGCAAATAAAGACCAAACAGAATTTCAAACGCCAAAAAACTGTTACGTCTGCAAAACGTCCTTTGTGAAAATGCATCATTTTTATGACAGTATGTGTCCGGAATGCGGTGATTTTAATTATGCAAAACGTTTTCAAACAGCGAATGTAAACGGACAAATTGCCGTAATTACAGGATCTCGTTTAAAAATAGGCTATCACATTACGTTAATGTTGTTGCGTGGCGGCGCAACTGTTGTTGCAACCACTCGTTTTCCGGTTGATTCAGCTTTGAGATTTTCTCAGGAAACTGATTTTGTGGAGTGGGGGCACCGATTAAAAATTCACGGACTCGATTTAAGGCATATTCCAAGCGTAGAAATTTTTTGCAATTTTGTGGAACAAAAATATGGAAGATTGGATATTTTGATCAACAATGCGGCGCAAACTGTGAGACGGCCTTCCGGATTTTATCAGCATTTAATGAAAAATGAAGAAAGTCCAATGGCATCTTTGCCAAAAAACACACAAGATTTATTGTTTGACCATTGGAGCTGTTTGCAAGAATTAACTGAATTAACTGCCGGCGCTTCCTCCAACAAAAATATGCCGGTGACCTGGCACGGACCAGAACCGGGAATTGGATTGTGGGCTTCAGCAAGATTGTCCCAAATTCCGTATAGCTTTGACAAAGAATTGGTTACCACAGAAGTTTTTCCTGAAGGAAAACTGGACGCCGACTTGCAACAAGTAGATTTAAGAAAAACCAACAGCTGGCGTTTAAAACTTGGCGAGATTGAAACCACCGAAATGATAGAGGTACAGTTGGTAAATTCTGTTGCGCCGTTTGTGTTGTGCAACCGCCTTTCCGAAGTCATGAAAAAAGACAACACTGGACAAAAACACATCATCAATGTTTCTGCGATGGAAGGAAAATTTTACCCGTCTTTTAAAGAGGACAGACATCCACACACAAATATGGCCAAGGCTGCGTTGAATATGCTTACCCATACTTCCGCAGGAACTTTGGCAAAAGACGGAATTTTTATGAATGCTGTTGATACTGGCTGGGTGACCGATGAAGATCCGCTGGAATTGGCAAAAATGAAAAAAGAACTGCACGATTTTCAGCCACCGCTTGACATTGTTGATGGCGCCGCACGCGTTATGGATCCGTTATTTGACGGAATCAATACAGGAAAACATTGGTGCGGAAAATTCTTAAAAGATTATAGGCCAATTAGTTGGTAAAGCTTAACTATTTCAACTTTTCTTTGAAAAAATTTATGGTTCGCTGCCAAGCCAGTGTTGCCGCCGCTTCATCATAACGCGGCGTGGTATCATTGTGAAAACCGTGGTTAACTTTTGGATAGAAATACACTTTATAGTCTTTATGATTCGCTTTTAATGCAGCTTCATAAGCGGACCAACCTTCATTAACTCTGGTATCTAACTCAGCATAATGAATTAATAAAGAAGCATTTATACTTGGCACATCTTCCGCAGCAGGCTGTCCGCCATAAAATGGAACAGTAGCTATCAAATCGGGAATTTTTACTGCCATCATATTAGAAATCCAACCGCCAAAACAAAATCCGACCACGCCAACTTTTCCGTTACATTCCGGGTGCACTCTTAAATATTCATAGGCTGCAATAAAATCTTCCAACATTTCATTGGCTGTTCGTTGTTTTTGTAAATTTCTTCCGTCATCATCATTGCCAGGATATCCTCCCAAAGGAGAAAGCGCATCTGGCGCCAAAGAAATAAATCCGGCAAGTCCGGCTCTTCGGCCTACATCTTCAATATAGGGATTCAATCCGCGATTTTCGTGTACCACAATAATTCCCGGCAACTTGGTTTTATTGTCTGATGGCCTTGACAGCAAACCTTTAATTTTTCCGCCGCCTTTTGGTGAATTGTAAGTGATAAATTCTGATTTCAGTCTTTGATCATCGAATGCAATTTGCAGTGCCTTATAATTAGGGCTCATAAAACTAAGAAGTGATGGCACTGTAAGTCCGCCAATCGCAAATAAGGACAATCTTTCCATGAATTGCCTTCTTTCAATTTTATTATGCGCGTAATCATCATACAAATCGAAAATTTCCTGCTTGATATCATCTTTGGTTATTTTTTTCATCAGTTTAAATTTTATTTTTTTAGTGGTAACAGCTGCTCATTCCTTTGTGTATCAAAATTTGTTATGCTCGTTTCATAAGGATTTTTTTTAGTTTTAAACCGAAAAAACACAGCAGATTAAGCAATAAATAAAAATCTGTGTTTGTCAAATATAAATAAATTGGCGTAAAAAAAATATTTATTCGAAAAACCTATGTCGATTTTTTGGAAAAAAACCAGTTGCGTTTTTTCTTGGGCCGACTTTCGATGCCCAGCAGTAAAGACAATATTTTTAAACTTTCTGTGCGATCTGCGATTAATTTTAGGAAACTGATAAACGGAATGAATAAAATCATACCGGCTGCTCCCCATAAAATTCCGCCGGCAATAATCATTATAATGATGATAAGCGGGTTTATTTTTAACCGGTTGCCTACAGCCAAAGGAAATATAATGTTGGCTTCGAGCAGTTGAACGAAAGCAAAAATTAATATTACACCTATTGGATACCAAATAGAATCATAAGTTACCCAAGAAATCACGATGGGCAAAAGCGATGAAATGATAATTCCGGCATAAGGAATAAATGTTAGAATTGAGGCGATAAAACCAAACATAAAAGGGTGCGGAATACCAAGAATTGCCAATCCGACACTATTTAAAATCCCCACTATTAAATACACCAATAACATTCCCTTCACAAAATTATAATAAGAATGAATGGTTCCTATAAGAATTTCGTGGATGGATTCTTTCTTATCTGAAGGAAAAATTTTGTAAAGCACATTGGTAAGCATTTGCCTATAATAAAGAATGAGTGTTGAAAAAACTGGGATTATAATAAGGAAAAATGCCGACATGGAAATAGAATAAGCTTTATTTATCAGAAATTCAAAAATCTGAGATCCGGAGCCATTTAGCAAACTCCCGGGAAGTTTTGAAAATTCATCAGTATTGATGCCATATCGTTCTTCTAAAAATGTAAACAATTGTGTGAAGGTTTCTGAAAATTTAGCCTCGAACAGATGCCATTCCTGCAAAAAACCAGCTATTTGAGAAAAAAGCAAGTATATGATCGCTCCTAAAAGCATAAATATGACAGAAATGGCCATTAAAATACTGCCCATTTTATTGATGCCTTTTTTTTCCAGCCATTTACAAATTGGATACAAAATAAAGCTGATGAGCATCGAAAAACTTAAAGGAATAAATAGGGTTTTGCCAAAATATAGCACTAAGGAAATGAGCACTGTGTATTGAAGGATTTCCTTTACAGAAAAATTTCTTTTTAATGGAACCAATGTTTTCGGGATTTCTGCCATGTCGTAATGAATTTTTAATGGTTCTTTATGATGTTCCAATTGTTCTTTTTCAAGAAAATAGCTAAAACTAAAATCTATAAATTTTTAAATTATGGAATTTTAAAACAAACTATCTTATATTTTTAACAACCCTAATATAGTCAATTTTTTTAAGATGTTAAATGATATCCATAAATTTTAATGTAACTTTAAACTTCAATAAAAAACGCAATTATGAGCTATTGGCGTTTAAAAGAAAGGGTAACTGTTGTTTAAGGTGAATGAAAATGTTAAATTTGGGTTATCATAATTTTCATTTTGATATAATTATTTAAAACAATACAAATCAGCAAATTAAAATAAGCCATGGAAAATAAACAAGCATTAATGCAGCCATACGCTAAAAACGGATTGGAATTAAAAAACAGAATTGTGATGGCACCGATGACCAGAAGCAGGGCCGATAATTCGGAATTTAAACCAACAGAAGAATTACAAGCGACTTATTATGAGCAACGTGCCTCCGCAGGATTGATTATTACGGAAGGCGCACAGGTTTCTGAAATGGCTGTTGGTTACGTAAATACGCCCGGAATTTATACAAAAGCGCAAGTGGATGGCTGGAAAAAAGTCACCGAACGCATTCATGCGAAAGGAGGGAAGATATTTATTCAATTGTGGCATGTGGGAAGGGTTTCGCATCCCGATTTTCATCATGGCGAATTGCCTTTGGCGCCATCGGCCATCAATCCGAACAGCAAATCGTTTACGCCACAGGGCTTTAAAGATACGGTAAGGCCAAAAGCGATGACGATTGAAGATATTAAAACAACCATCAACGATTATAGGCAGGCGGCAAAAAATGCAGTCGAAGCCGGTTTTGACGGCGTGGAAATTCATTCATCCAACGGATATTTGTTTCACCAGTTTTTTAATAACTGTTCGAACCAACGGACAGATAATTACGGAGGAAGCATAGAAAACAAGGCAAGATTCTTTTTTGAAGTGTTGGATGCCGTTAAAAATGAAATTCCTGAACATAAAATTGGGGCAAGATTTAATCCTTCGATGCACAATTTGCAAGGAATTAAGGTTGACGAAGAAACCATTCCAACTTTTGAATATATCATTAAAAAACTAAATGATTATCAGTTGGCCTATGTCCATTTGTCGGAACCGTTTACCGATGTTTCTGAAGTTCCTTTTGCCGTTACAAAAATCGCAAAACATTTTAGGTCATTATATAACGGAACTTTAATAATCAACGGCGGATTTACACAAGAAACCGGAAATGAGGTGATTGAACGTGGCGAAGCCGATTTGGTGGCGTTTGGAAAACCCTTTATTTCAAATCCGGATTTGGCGGTGCGTTTTGAAAATAATTTGGCATTAACCGAATGGGATCAAAATACATTTTACACGCCAGGCAAAAAAGGCTATTTGGATTATGAGCCGGTTAAATTGTAATAAAATAATTCATTTAAGAAAACTAAAACCATCAAAAATAGCGCCTTTCGGCGCTATTTTTATGATTCTTAAATTTAAATGGCTTTTAAAGTTATTAATTTCAAATGGTAAAAGTGTGTTACAACTTTAGACTATTAACTTCTTCTTCATGTTTGTTAAAAATTTCAGAAATCAGCACGTGTTTATCTGAAAAAGCTTTGTTTAGGGTATCAAGAAATTTTTCAAGTTCTTTATCAGGGTAATTAAATAAATCTACCTGAAGATGGCCAACTTTTACAACCAAACTTTCTGTTGTGTTTTTAATGTCCTCTAATTTTCTTAAAATTTCTTCTTTAATTTCAATATTTCCTTTTTCCATGATATCTATTTTTATTTTTATAGCGTAATATTTATGTCGTGCAAAGGTGCGTTCAATAGATGAAATTTGCGTTACATAATTTTAAACCAAATTTGCATAATTCACACATTATTTGTAAAGAAATAGGAATTTTGACTATAAATCTGCTAAATTGAAATAAAAAGATGAAGTTCCATAAATGAAAAATAGTGGCATATAGCGCTATTTTTTTCATAAATTATAACTGAAAATTTAAGTATCAGTAATTATTCTTTTGATTAATTTCTTACTTTGGAAGGATAATTTTTTGGATCTAAAGCAGTAGGTGACCAGCTATTAAAAAATTCCAACACTTCTTTGGTTGAATAGCCTTTGTTCTCCTCTAAATAAACACTATTTTGGGTATGAAGCCTGTTTCCTTTACCATCCAATACCACAAATACCGGAAAACCAAAACGTTGCGGATAACCTAAGCCAGCCAAAATGTATTCATTCCAATTTTCTTTAGAATAATTAAGGTGATAGGTGATATATTTTTCTTTTAAAATAATGCGTAAAGTGTCATTTTCAGTTACTTTTTTATTGAATTTAACACACCAGCTGCACCAGTTTCCGCCAATTTGCACCAATACATGTTTTCCTTCAGTGTTTGCTTTTGTAGCCATGTTTTGAAGATCTGTTTTAGCATCAGCTTCCGGATTGTATAATTTGACTTCGGATGTTTGGGCATTTATATCAATTATCAAAAGCATGATTATGATAAATAGCATTTGTTTTTTCATCGGATAGATTTTTCGAGTACAAAAATAGAATAATTTTTTTACCAAAAATTCAAATGGTTAAATTTATGAAAGTTTTATGCTTAAAAGTTGCTTCTTAAAATTTAATGAAACGCTAATTATACTGACTAACGAAAGTAGGGAAGCGTAATGTGTTTTCAATGACTTAATACTAAAATATTGCTTTAGAACTAAGATTTATAATTTTAGTGATAAAAATTCAATATTTATTGCTACAAATACATTTTTGAGTTATTCTTACTTAAAATTATATTCCTATATTTGAATTAAGTTTAAGCTATGACAAAATCGAATATAATTATTCAAAATAATAATATAGACCCCAAACCTTTTTTAAGATGGGCAGGTGGAAAAAAATGGTTAAAAAAGGAAATAGATAATTTATTGCCAAAGCAAGAATTTAACAATTACCATGAACCTTTTTTGGGTGGAGGAGCTATTTTTTTTCATTTAAACCCAATAAATATTTCCTATCTTAATGATTTAAATAAAGAGTTAATTGACACATATGAAGCTATTAAATATGATGTTGATGGAGTAATTGAAGAATTAAGAAAATTTAAAAATACTGAAGATTGCTATTATGAAGTTCGATCAAAAAAATACAGAACAGACTTTAAAAAGGCAGCAAGATTTATTTATTTGAATCAAACTTCTTTTAATGGAATATATCGAGTAAACTTGAAAGGAGAATATAATGTCCCATTTGGTTATAGGAAAAAAGATTTTCTTGACACAGAAACCCTAATATCTGCTAGTGAAAGACTGAAAAATGTTAGACTTAGTAATCAAGACTTTTCAGAAAGAATTGATGCTATTAATAAAAATGATCTTATTTTTCTAGATCCGCCTTATACTATTACTCATAACAATAATGGTTTCTTTAAATATAATCAAAAACTGTTTTCAGAAAAAGACCAATATGTGCTTTCAGAAATGATTGATGAGATTAAAAGGAAAGAAGCTTTTTACATTTTAACTAATGCGGCTCATTTTAAAGTTAAAGAGATTTTTGATAAAGGTGATAAAATTTTAGAATTAAAAAGAGCTAGTTTGATTGGAGGAACTAACGCTAAAAGAGGTAAATATTCAGAATATATTTTCACAAATTGTATTTAATATGACAGAACAAAAAACGAAAGAAAGTAAGCCTTTCATTAAGGATTTTCAAAAGATAGCAATACTTAATTCAGTATTTAGCTTATTTTTTAATCTATTACCCTTTTGGGCAGGAATATTAGTGACATTATCATTTGGGAACTGGACAAGTTGGAGTAGGTTTTATTCAAGTGGAGAGTTTTATTTATATAGCACGTCATTAATTTCAACTTCATATTTAATATATCATAATAATAAATTAAAGGCAACAGACTTAAGTTCAATTTTTAGTATTATTTCACTGATGCTAATTGTTACAATTTCAATACTTTATGCTTCTATAACAGCTAACTCTGTACAACCAATAGGAGCGTTTATAAAATGGGCTTCTATCATTGCTATTTTATGTGCAGTACCAATTTTCTTTTATTCTCAGATAATTTCAAATAGAAATACACCAAATGTTGGAGAACAAAGAAGAAATGAGCAACAAACTATCATTGATGGATTAAGTTAATAAAAAAATTATGCAAAAAATTGAATTTAAATGTCTTGAAGCAATACAACCAATAGGTGTTGTATACGTTGGTGTTATAAATTATGATGATTTAGAATATATATCATTTGCAGATGTAAGACGACTTGAATTAGGAAATGATAATAGAGAAGTTGAAGATTATATAGGCATCCAAAGACAATTAAATCCTGAGAGAGAGAAAGATATTGGAAAATATGTGGGACTTGTAGATGCAACTTTTCCTAATAGTATAATTCTTTCAATATCATCTGATCATGCGGAATATGATAAAGATACTCAAACTATGAGAATTGATTATAAAGATGATGTTGCTAAAGTACTTGATGGACAACATAGAATTGCGGGTCTTAGGCATTTTACAAAATCTGGTGAAAATTTTCAATTATCTGTATCTATTTATGTTGATATGGATATTGAAGATCAAGCAATTGTATTTTCTACCATAAATAAGGAACAAAAAAGTGTAAGTAATTCTCTTGTTGCTGATTTATTTGCATTTGCTAAAAGTAGAAGTCCACAAAAAACTGCTCATAATATTGCTAGAGCTTTAAGTCAAAAAGAAGGTAGTCCTTTTTATCAAAAAATTAAAGTACTTGGGACTGCAAATAGAAAAGATAAGGAAACAATCACTCAAGATACATTTGTTAAGAATTTAATAAAGTATATTTCATCAGATCCACAAGGGGATAGAGATTTTTATAAAAGAAATAAAGATAAGAGTTCGCCTAAATTAGAATTAATAGAAGGTAAGGAATTGGAAAGACTATTTCTTAGAAATATTTTTATTGAGGACGAAAACGACGTTAAAATTGCTCAAATAATATTCAATTATTTCTATGTTGTTGAAAATAAGTGGCCAAAAGCTTGGAAAGAATTGCAACCTAATATTATTTTAAATAGGTCTACTGGTTTTATAGCTTTGATGAGATTTTTTAAATTTGCATATCTTAGCTTTAATAGAATTGGAGATGTAATTTCAAAGGAAGAATTTAAAAGTATATTTGATAAAATTGAGCTGAAAGAATCTGATTTTAATAAAGAAAAATATGTTCCTGGATCCTCTGGAATAGCAGAATTATATAAAGACTTCTTGTTTCAAAGTGGTTTAGGTTAAAATTTACATTGTTGATATTACTAAAAACCCAATCGCTGAGACTCGCATAAAATATTTTTTATGGAGGATTGTGCAGAATATCTCAAAGAATTGAAATTTTAAACAACAAAAGAAACTTACGTTTTACAAATTTGTTTTATCATAATTGTATATAGTAGTGACACTAAAGTGTGCAATTATGCTAAATTACACAACTATCCATAAATCTGAATAATAATTATTTTGTATTATAATTTATATTATGTTAAATAGAAAATTCAGTATAACATCACTTCTAATTTAAATTGCCTTCCTTATGCCTAATGATAAAAAGCAAGTCATCCCCTTTTGAAAAGTTTCAAATCCACGAATTATTAAAAAAATGAGCTTTAAGTTGGTTTAATATTTTTTAAGATAAATAAACTTTTTGATTAATTTATTCATTAATTATTGGTGTTTTTGTAACTTTAGGTAGCATTAAAAAAAATAAAATGAAAAAATCATTCGACGACATTATAAATCAGAACATTCCTGTTTTAATTGATTTTTACGCAGATTGGTGTGGACCTTGTAAAAGCATGGCGCCTATTTTAAAGCAATTAAAAGCGGAACTAAAGGATTCGATAAGTATCATAAAAATAAATGTGGACACCAATCAGGCATTGGCGGCGAAATATCAAGTACGCGGAGTTCCCACTTTTATGGTTTTTAAACAAGGAAGGCAAATTTGGAGACAATCTGGCATGCAATCTGTTTCTCAATTAAAACATGCAATTTCTTCAAAATAAATTTACTGTTCCTCTTCACTTTTAACATTTAAAGCAATCAATTCACCGTTTTCAAATATTGGATTTATTTCGATGGGATTGCAACAAATCTCGCAATCTTCAATATAGGTTAGATTTGTTACTGAAGTATCAAATAACATAGAAATTTCTTCCCAACAATACGGACACTGAAAAAAATGTTCTTCCATAATAATTATATTTTGAGATTATCTAAATAATATCAGCAAAGCGCCAATAGCGGTTACCACCATTATAAATTTGCGGTAAACTTCATTGTTTAACAATTTAACCAACGCCACGCCGCTTATAAAACCGAGCAAAATTCCCGGAATCAGAAATAAATTCAGCAAAAGGCTATCCGAAGTTACCGTTTTCCAGACAAAAATATGAAAAGGCAATTTAAAAACATTAATAATCAAAAACAACCAGGCTGCCGTACCAATAAATTGATTTTTAGGCAACCTTACGGCCAAAAAATAGATATCTGCAAAAGAACCTGCCAGATTTCCAATCATGGAAGTAATCCCGGATAAAAGCCCCATGCTGCTGGCAAAAAACCAATGTTTGGGAACTGCCATATTCCTTTTTCGATCCATCCAAACCATCATGATCACGGTTAAAATGATGAAAATCGCCATGATTTGTTTAAATAGTTTTTCGGAAATGTCATTTCCAAACCACACCCCTATCAATACGCCCAAAACCATTGTAGGCAATATTTTCAACAAAAACTTCCATTGTGTATGTCGGTTATAATAAAAAACAGCCAATATATCGGCAACAACCATGAGCGGAATTAATATTCCCGTGGAAGCTTTTCCGCCAAATAATATGGCCATTAAAGTAACTATTAAAACCCCAAGTCCTTTTACGCCTGCTTTTCCCATCCCAAGAATAAAGGAAGCCAAAAATGCCAAAAACCAGTTCAGCCACGATAATTGGAATTGCGCCATGCTGTCAACTATACCTTGCACTACTTTAAATTTTAGGCTTGTAAGGTAGTTATAAGTTGAAAAGTTTGAAAGATAAAAAGTATGTTTTAATTGTTTAATCATTGAACTGTTTTATTGGCAAATTCTCTAAACTTTTAATTTTAACTCAAAAATTAGAATCAATTATAACAAAAAAAGACCCGAAACAATTTGTTTCGGGTCTTCCATAAATATTTTGGGGTTATTAGTTTTCGCCAGCTTCTTTTTTGGCGTCTTCTTTCATTTTTTCATTCGGAACAATCGCGATATTTACCCTGCGGTTTTTAGCGCGACCTTCTGCAGTGGTATTGTCTGCAATTGGCTGATCTTCACCAAACCAAGTCGTTGTAAAACGTGATGAACCTAATCCTTTATTTTGAACAAAATAATTGGTTACCGCATAAGCTCTTTTTTCAGAAAGCGTCATATTGTAATCTGCCGGTCCGCTGCTGTCAGTATGTCCAACTACCAATACATTAGTATCAGGATATTCTTTTAAAATATTTGCCAATTTAGTAAGCAAAACTTCAGAAGAAGCTGTGATATTATATAAGTTAGTTGCGAATTGAACACCGCTATTTTCGTCAAATGTCACTAAAATACCATCGTCAATACGTTCAACTTTAGCTCCGGGAATTTCTTCCTCAATTTTTTGGGCTTGTTTGTCCATTTTATTTCCAATAAGCACACCTGCAGTTCCGCCAACAACACCACCAATTACGGCGCCTATTTCTCCTTTTCCGCCTTTACCGGCATTGTTGCCAATAATAGCACCTAATATTGCACCTCCGGCAGTTCCGATTACGGCACCTTTTTGTGCGTTATTTGCATTTTTGGTAGCTTCACAACTACTTAAGCCGGCTACAAAAATTACTGTTAGGGCCACTAATGCTGTTTTTTTAAAGAATGTTCTCATTATTCGTTAATTTTATTAAAGTTCATATAAATTATAAATGGTTTTCCTTCTACTGAAACGGTTTGTTCCCATTTCATAGTAGTTTCTGTCAACTGCACCAATTGAAGTCTGAAACCTGTATTGTCTTCAGAATTTTGTTTAGCATTGGTTGGTTTCAACAAGAAATCATAAAGGCCGGTATCGGCATCTGTTTGTTGAATTGTAAAATTGAAATTACGATCGCCTGTTGGTACACAATGTGAATCGGTTATGGTATATACTCCAGTATTGTTGTTTGGAATAAAACGCCATTTGCTTCCGATGAAACAATCTTTCGCAACATCGTTTAACAAGGTTACGTCAAAAGTTCCAGGTTCGCTGTAAGTAATTTGGTCTAATGACCAATATCCCTTTATTACTTTTTTGGACTGGATTACGGTTTTTGGAGTTCCACAAGAAATAACCATGGAGGCTAAAAGTACAAATACTATTATTTTTTTCATTTTTTTTATTGTTTTAAATGGTGAAATTATATACTGCAAATTTGCGAAATAATAGACAAGATAAAGTTACATATTTTTTTATATTAGTTACAAGATTCACACATCCTGAATGCTAAAAATGTGTTAAATTCTTTGAAATCGTTGGGAATTATGCTTTATTTAGGTCTTTGTTGAAGGAAGAAACAGAATGATTAGAACCATTTCATTTACCTGTATATTTGCAACATGAACATTGAAATCCTTTTTGAGGACAACCATATTGTTATTGTGAACAAACCCAACAACGTGCTGATTCACAATTCCTACTATGCACGTAACATTAAAGATGAAACACTGTTAGATTTGCTTTTCGCGCAATTTGGTTGCCATTTTTATCCTGTTCACAGGCTGGACAGAAAAACATCGGGTGTTTTAATGTTGGCAAAGCATAAAGAGGATGTTGCTGTATTTCAGGAGTTGTTCAATGCCAACCAGATCCTAAAAATCTATTTGGGAATTGTGCGCGGATTTGTGGATTTATCGGTTTTAGTAACCTCTCCCGTTAAAAATCCCGATACCAAAGTTTATAAAGATGCGGAAACTTTTTGCGAACCCATTCATACAAAACTTATAGATATTCCTGTAATCCCTTATGAAAATTCACGTTATAGTCTGATGAAATTAACGCCTGCCACCGGAAGAATGCACCAACTTCGCATACATATGAATAAAATAAATCATCCAATTGTTGGCGATTATAAATATGGAGATCGGTTTCACAACAGAATGTTTGAAAATGAATTTGACTGTGAAAAATTATTCTTGCACGCCTATTCACTTCAATTTACACAACCGATAACCCATGAAAAAATTGTAATAAACGCTTCTTTACCGAATGATTGGGGCAAAGTATTTAAGCTATTTGATTGGGATTTTGAGTAAATAAAACCGTTTTCAATTTTCAATTCTTGCTTTTATATTTTTATAAATTAAATGCCATTTATGAAGTATAATCCCATATCCCAATAATAATACCTACCGTAAAACAGCAAAATATTTATAAAAATAATTTCTCATATTTGTATAGCGCCTTATTGTAATCCCCAATATTAAATAATGGTGTTTTATTAAACATTTTATTAAAATTTACTATACAAAACTTCAAAGAACTGAAAAGTTGAAAACGGAATTATTTAAAAAAGCCGTTTTCAAATTCAGGTTCTTGCAGACCCTGCCGCTTCAAAATTTTATTAAACACGCCTATTAAGTTTCCATATCACCCCAAATAAAACAATCCTTTTTTAGCTGTGTTTTAATAAATTATTAACGAATAATGTTACTTAATTGTCACGTCCACAATGTATTATAACATAATTCATTATTAATTTACGTAAAAATTTCAAAGAACCAAAAGTTGAAAACGGTATATTAAGCAGTTGAACTATTGCTGTTATTTTATTCTGAAAGCAATTTTTTTTCTTTTTCAATTTTCATTATTAATAACACAAGTCCAAATACTTGTTCTTTAATATATTTAAAGTTTTCAATATAATTTTTAACTTCCATTTTTAGAAGTTTGTGGTTATTTCTAAATTTATCTTCCTTTTTTAAGTAGATATTTTCAATAAGCAAAGCCAAATTAATTCTATGCTCTTTAATGGATTCAATTAATTTATTGCCCAAATTGGTTTCATGTTCTATGCCATTCAATAACATTTTAGCTTGCGCATAATGATCGGTGGTACATAAGCCAATGATGTGTTCGGATAGCAATTCTTTTAAAAAATTTTGTTCAATTTTAATAAATTCAATTTCTGAAATCCATTGTTGGGCTTTGGAATGTAAACGACCGACACTGTTTTCAAAACTTGATTTTTCTTCTTCTTTTTTTTGAGTTAATTGATTTTTTTCCATTTTTAAATTATTTTAAGTTAAAGAATCCGGGAAACGTTAACTTCCCGGATTTTCATGAGAAATTTAACTGATTTCAATCATTTTTTTCTTTTCTTCCATTTTTGAAACTTCTGATTTTTCTAAATGAATTAACAATACTCCGTTATCGTAATTCGCTTTAATTTTCTTTTTAAGATCTACATTTTTTGGTAAAGTGAAAGTTCTGTTAAATGAATTGTAAGAAAATTCCTTGCGAGAATAATTTTCCTCTTTTTCTTCCATTTCCCGCTTACTTTCAGCCGAAATTGTTAAAACATCATCAGAAATAGAAACTTCAAAATCTTTTTTCGTAAAGCCAGGAGCACATACCTCTATTTCAAAGTCTTTATTGTGTTCCTTTACATTAATTGCTGGCATCCAAGTGTCTCTAAGAAATAAATCTTCGGTCATCATGTTATCAGTAATGTCTGAAATTTCAGGAAACATTCTGTCCAATATAGGAAGTCGTCTGTTAAATTGTACTAATGGCATAACTCAAATAATTTAATGGTTAATAATGGACTAAATTATTCTTAAAGCAATGTTTAAACAATGACGTACATCATTACAGCGAATGATAGTTATCACTTTTCACTTAAAATTTCTATTCTTAAAAAAGGATGTTATCTTTTCTTTCGAATATGCGTTGTTCAAGATAAAATTAAACAAAAAATAATTTTGTAACTAATCAGTCTATAATTCAAATTCAAATTTAGCTATAATTGCCAAGGCTTCCAATACATTTAGGCCATTTTTTATAGTTGTGTCTATAACGGAGCGTATTTTGGCAAAGTTCTTTGCAGCCTGCTCTACTTTGAACTGACCAGATATTTTTTGCTTTACCTTCACATTTCTAATTGCACGTTCTGACGCATTGTTGTCTGGTGGAACATCGGCAATGAAGAGAAATGTAAAAATATGTTGTCTCTCTTTGCACATTCTTTTGTAAAAAGTGTATAGTTCTTTATGTTTTTGGTCTGGAGGGTTATCCAACAAATATTCAAGTCGTTGCACAATGGAAGCTCTTTCCATAAGCTGTTTCTTGCTTTGAAAATCCCATTTATTTTTAAGTTTCAGGGAATCTTGAAGTAGTTTTATAAATTTAGTGGCCCAAATATTTTTAGGATACCGCTGATCGAGATAGTTTAAGGTGCGTTGCAAATGTGCCAAACAGCTTTGATGATGTTTGGAAACGGTTTTCAACTGAGCTTTCCATCCATCATGAACCAAAGTGCCTTTTGGAAATCCCTGTGGAAATTCCCTGTTGACAGTCTCACTTCCCCTATTGTTTGAGTGGGCAATAAAAGTAAGATTGGAGGTTTGCCAAGTCCAAAACCAATGTTTATTGCCATTTACTTTTATCCCTGTTTCATCGGTGCCAATTACTTTACTCTCTTGTACACGCTCTTTTATCATTTGATATATCGGAGTGGTTTTTTGCGCAAACCTTCGGAGCAAACAATGGATTCCGCCTTCACTAATGGGAACACCAAAAGCATCATTCAATGTTTCTTTCATTCTGGCAAAAGGTAAATATTGGCGAGCGTGAAAATAAGCAATAAGCGCTTCTATGTTTTCTCCATAACTTACGGGAGTGTTAACTCCTTGGGGGAAATTCGCGACAGTTGTGCATCCGCAGCCACATTTTCTGCTAAAGGTTTGATATTCGGTAAAAACGGCTTTGATGAGAGGAATGTCTATTATTTGGCGAGATTGTTCTTTAGTAGCCATTACTTCTAATAAAGACGAACCACAGTTGTTACAATAATCAGGTTGCAATTCAACTATTTTATCAGGAGTGGCTGTCATTTCCAAAGTTTTTCCTTCCCGTCCTATTTGCCCTCCCACACTTTTACCAGAAGACTTGCGTAAACTTTGATTTGTCTTGGGGCGGTTTTCATCCTTGGAAGGAGGCAGGGAACTGTTACGGCTGTTCTTGGGGTTCTCATATTTAGCCAAGCGTTCCTTTAAAAAAGCATTCTCCTTTTTCAGGGATACAACTTCTTTTTCCAAAGATTCAAGACGTCTTATAAGTACTTCGATTTTCAAGCCATGAAAGTACAAAATAAAAAAGTTCCCTCCTAATAAATTCAATGACTATGTGGCATGAATACAAGTTTTTTTTAACGCCTTTATGGCATGAAATAAAAATACCTGTATTTGAGACTGATTAGTTACATAATTTTATCTGCTACAGTAAATTTAAGGATAAATGTCAGTAAAATAATAGGAAAATTGACTTAATTTAACTGATGAAAATCAGATTTTTATTTTAAAATCAGTCATTTAATAAATTAACGATTTCACCATGCAAACGGTTTTTTGGCAAGAACATATCTTCCAAATTTTTGCCAAATGGTATGGGAGTTTCCAGACTTCCAACGCGTTTTACAGGGGCATCTAAATAGTGAAAGCAATTTTCAGTGATCAATGCCGATAAATCTGAGGCAATTCCTCCAAACAACGTGTCTTCATGCAAAATTAAAACCTTTCCGGTTTTTTTAACAGATTTGTAAACAGTTTCCGTATCTAAAGGCTGTAAAGTTCTTAAATCAATGATATCGGCCGAAATTTGGTGTTCTTTAACTTCGTTTAATGCCCAATGCACGCCTGCGCCGTAGGTGATGATACTTAGGTCATTTCCCTCGTGAAGCAAAGAAGCTTTTCCAAACGGAATTGTATAATAATCAGTTGGAACATCTTGATAAACAGATCGATACAATGCTTTGTGCTCAAAAAACAATACCGGATTTTCATCTTCTATTGAAGTAGCCAACAAACCTTTTGCATCGTAAGGAAATGCTGGATAAACCACTTTTAGTCCGGGCGTTTTTGTAAACCAGGCTTCATTGGTTTGGCTGTGAAATGGCCCTGCTCCTACGCCGGCGCCGCAAGGCATGCGCAACACCACATCGGCATTTTGATTCCAGCGATAATATGATTTCGCCAATAAATTAATAACCGGATTAAACCCGGAAGTCACAAAATCGGAAAATTGCAATTCCACTACCGATTTATAGCCGTTGATGGAAAGTCCGTAAGCCGATTCAATAATTGTGGATTCACAAATGGGCGTATTTCTAATTCTTGACGCACCGAATTGTGCTAAAAATCCTTCCGTAATCTTAAAAGCACCGCCATATTGCGCAATGTCCTGTCCCATCACAATCAATTTATCAAAGCGTTCCATACTTTGTCTTAACCCTTGAGATACAGCATCAATAAATCGAATATTTGAAGTGTTTGTTGAGGGTTTTATTTCTGAATAATTTTGATGTTTATACACATCAGCCAATTCATTTTCAATGGTTGAAGAAATTTCTTCTTCATCAGAAGCTATTTTTAAATGTTCATTAATTTCGTCAATAATTTCCTCTTTTATCAAAGCATCCATTTCATGGGAAAGTATGTTTTCAGCAGTCAAGAAGGCTTGATAATTTTTAACGGGATCTTTTTCTCCCCATTCACTGATTAATTCCTGCGGAATATATTTCATGCCGCTCGCTTCTTCATGGCCACGCATTCTGAACGTTTTAAATTCAAGCAATACCGGACGTGGATTTATTCGTAAACTTTTTGCAATTTCACGCACTTTTGAATGAACTTCCAAAATATTATTTCCGTCTATGATATGGCTTTCCATCCCATAGCCAATTCCTTTATCTGCAATATTTTCGCATTTAAATTGCTGGCTTACAGGTGTTGAAAGTCCGTATCCGTTATTTTCAATACAAAAAAGAACCGGCAAATTCCATACGGAAGCCACGTTTAATGCTTCATGAAAATCACCTTCGCTGGTACCTCCTTCACCAGAAAAAACTGAAGTTACTTTGGGTTCTTTTTTAAGTAAATCACCTAAAGCAATCCCATTAGCGATGCCAAATTGCGGACCTAAATGCGAAATCATTCCCACAATTTTATATTCTTGGGTTCCAAAATGAAATGAGCGTTCCCGACCTTTGCTAAATCCGCTTTTTTTACCTTGCCATTGAGAAAACAATCTGTATAAAGGAATATTTCTTGAAGTAAAAACGCCCAAGTTTCGATGCATCGGTAAAATATACTCATCAAAATTTAGCGCATTGGTAATACCAACAGAGATCGCTTCTTGTCCGATACCCGAAAACCATTTGGATATTTTGCCCTGCCGCAACAGAATTAGCATTTTCTCTTCTATTAATCGAGGTTTAAGAAGGAATTTATATAAATCGATTAATTCTTTGTCTGTATAATTTTCTCGGTTGTAAATCATTTTACCAATTTTGTTGCTAATTGTGTTCCTTAAAAATGAATAATAGTATCAAAGGTAATCATAATGCCATAAAACAAAAATACCTTATTATAAAAAATAATAAGGTATTTTCAGCTATTTGAGATTAATTAAACTTCTCTAAAAATGGAATGCATTAAACGCGTTTTGTCGTTGATGCTTTCTTCCAAAGAAATCATTGTTTCTGTTCTTGAAACGCCGTCAATATCGTCGATTTCAAAAATAATTTCTTTTGCATGAGTGGTGTCTTTGGCTCTAATTTTGCAGAAAATATTGTATTTTCCTGCTGTAATGTAAGCGATTGTGATATTCGGAATTTTCTTTAATTCTCCAATAACCTGTTTGGTTTTTGAAGTTTTGTCCAAATAAATACCAACGTGTGAGATAAATGAATAGCCCATTTTCTCATAATCAAGTGTTAAGGTAGAACCTTTAATGATGCCTTCGTCCTCCATTTTTTTAACCCTAACGTGGATTGTTCCTGCGGAAACTACTAATTTTTTGGCTATATCCGTAAATGGTGTTCTTGCGTTTTCGATAAGAATATCCAATATTTGATGATCGATTTCATCAAGTATATATTTTTTCATATTACTGCTTTTGTTAAAGATAAAAAACTAAAGTACAAATTTATTAAAAAAAAATCGATAAACACCTAATAAATTTACGAATTTGACAATTCTAATTCCTTTATATCCAAATTTTCTGCATTTATATAGTTATAAGAGTAATAATCCGGTAAATCTCCCACTTTTTCAATGTGTTTGTACATCACCAGTTTATTGGCTATTACTTTGAATTTAAGCTGAATACCAATATCAACGATTTGATTTCTATTATTTTCAGTAATTTTAATGTTCTTATAAATAATGTCTAAAAACTTAGTGTCATTATTGGGAATTTCATAGTACGGTTTGTAATTGCCAAAATTATTTTCTGATGAAATAAAATAGAGCCCTTGCAAAAGTGCGAAAAAATTAAATATTCTGGTGATGTCTCTTTCATAATCGTCTTTAAAATGACCAGCTTCTATTAATATGGTGTTATGTCCCAGTTTTTGAAAATTATCACCTGTGGCTGTTGGGTAAAATTCATCGGTATAACGGCCAACTTGGTTAGGAATAACTTGCTGCAATAAACTATTCATAGCCACAATAACGCTCATTGTTTCTTTTCGTCTAGGAGTTAAAGTCCGTTCAGCATCTTCTGAAGGCGCCAGAAAGGATATTGTTGCAGGATTTTGTGTGTTCTCAACATTAAAAATAGAACGCTGATCGTGCAAATTGAAACAAAACTTTGGATTGAAGGTGTCTAAAACACCACGCAACAACCTGCTTTCTTTTGCCTCTCTTTTCACGGCATCTCTATTTAAATCGATATTGTTTGCGTTTTCCCTGGTAAATTTAATGGCACCATCTGGATTTAACAACGGAATAAACTGAATTGTGCAGTTAGTTAAAATTGATTCAGTCACTTTCAATAATTCGGCATTGCTTTTTTCGAAAAAATTAAATAGGTCGAATAAAGCCTTTGTTCCCGTACTTTCATTTCCATGCATTTGAGACCAAATAAGAATTTTGGTTTTTCCGGTTCCAATAGATATTTTATAAATAGGAATGTTATTTTCAGAATAGCCTAAAATTTCCTTTTTGAACTTTAAAGATAATTTTTGAAGCAACGGATCTATATCATCAAACAAAATTCTTCGCCCTTTCAAATTTTTTTCAAAATTTTCCAGGTACCAAAGTTCCAAGGTTTTTATGTCTATTAAATTCATTTTACAAATGTAAATATAAGATTGTTTACATTTGTAAACACAATGTATAACCGGATATTTTACAAATGTAATCTACTTTTAATCTTATTTATTAGCCCTTTACCCCTGCTTGATTATCACTATAATAAAAGTTGATATAAAATATATATGTAACAGTAATTTAATTACTTATGTTACTTAATATAAACTTATACTTACAATTATTTAACTAAAATAACTATGAAATAATAAGCTTATTTGCTAATTAATATTAAAATGATTACATTTGTAATTAAAATATAATTTACAATGGTAAACATTGAGCAATTTGCGAAACGCCTTAATATTCTCATGGATTATTATGAAATATCGGCTGCTTTATTGGCTGAAAAAATCGAAGTGCAACGCTCCAGTATTTCCCACATTCTTTCAGGAAGGAATAAACCCAGTCTGGAATTTGTATTGAAGATTTTAAAAGCGTTTCCTGAAGTTGAGTTGTATTGGTTATTAAACGGCGTTGGCAATTTTCCCAAACAGGCTGAAATTACAGCGTCTGCTCCTACACTATTTTCGGCCATTGAAGCACCTGAGGTGAAAAAAGAAGCCCCAAAACCAATGGAAAAGCCTATGGCTAACGAGATGGTAAACCAAGAAAAAGAAGTTGGGAACCAGGAAATTGAAAGAATAGTTATTTTCTACAAGAATGGATCTTTTAAAAATTATACGCCATAAAAAAAACCTCTGTAAAACAGAGGCTTTTGATTTGTATTTCATTGAATTTTTATTTTACCAGTTTTGCAATTCCAGTTTTTAATAGGAGAATTAGCTCGTTTTTATTGCTGTTTTTCGATTGTTGCTGTGTATAAACCATTTGATTCAACATGTTTACGCTCAACTCATCAAATTTGTACTTTTTGTATTGCAATCCTAATTTTACAAAATCGTTTGTCAGGTTTGTGATTGCTTCTTTATTGTCGCTTTCTGCAATCCATTTAAAAGCTTCACCATAAATTTGTTGTGTTCTTTTATCTTCTGTTAAAAACATTCCCTTTAAAATATGATTGGCGATAAAAGGAAGTTTTGTTTTGTCTTTTTCGCTGATATAAATTGTGGTAACAGCATCTGCCATATATTTTTTGGTGTCTTCAGGCAACGTATTCAATTTTGATAAAGCCGCTTGTTTATCAATTTGATATAAGGAAATTAATGATTTTCCGGTAACAGCATAGCTTTCACTGTTCATGCCATTTACAAAAAGCGGTTTGTAAATTGGATCAACCAATTTGCCAAGAACGCTTATGGCAGCTGCCTGCACCAATGTTTTAGGATCTGATTGCGCCATATTTACTATTTTGTCTATGGCTTCTTTTTTATTGTATTTCTGGAACAAATCGATATTTTCCAAAGCCAATATCCTTATTTCATAATATGGATCGTTAAACGCCTTTAATAACGCGTTAAAAGCCTCTTTATTCGATTGCTCTTTTACTATTTCTTCCAGCGCCAATCTTCTGTCTAAATAATGCGGGGCGTTATTGAATTGATAAATATATTCCTGCAAGGATTTTTTGTCGGCAATTTCAGCCAAAAGCACATGTTTAGCGTCAATATTAATCAGTTTTGGGAGTCTGTTAAATGAAAATGTGAATGAATTTTGGGCGCTGTCAACCCAAACATTGTGGGTGGTTTTGCCTGTTTCTTCATAAATATCAATACTTAGCGGGAATTTAAATGTTTTGCCTTTTTGGTTGACATTGACGGTTACCGTTTTATTGATGGTGTTATAATCATAAGTAACATTCATTTTTATGTGTCCGTTGCCAAAATACCACTGATTAAAAAACCAATTTAGGTCTTTTCCGCTCACTTTTTCAAAAGCCAAACGAAGCTGGTGGGCTTCTGCCGTTCCGTATTTGTAGGTGGTTAAATAAGTATTCATTCCTTCAAAAAAAGCTTCATCGCCCAGCACGTCGCGCAACATATGCAAAATGGCATTTCCTTTATGGTAACTTACCGTATCAAACATATCTTCCCGACTCGCATAATGAAAACGAACCAAATCTTTGTCTTCACTCTGGCTTGTCATATACGTTTGGACATCGCTGTACATATTTGCATCAGCCTTGTCTTTTCCATATTTATGGGCAAACCACAAATAAACGCTATACGTTGCAAATGACTCATTTACAGTTAAATTGGCCCAGCTTTCAGTAGTGACCAAATCTCCAAACCAATGGTGAAATAATTCGTGTGCAATGGTACTTTCCCATTCATTATTATCAATTAATTGTCCTTTTTTTTGTTGTGCGTCTTCGGCATGAACAACCGCAGTGGTATTTTCCATAGCGCCGCTTACATAATCCCGAACCACAATTTGGCTGTATTTATCCCACGGATAAGGGATTCCTGTAAGGTTTGAGAAGAAAGTAATCATTTCGGGCGTATTTCCAAAAATGGCTTTGGCTTCTGGCGCAAATTCTGGCTCAACATAATAATTAACTTCCAGTCCGTTCCAAGAATCTTTTGTGACGCTAAATTCGCCAACGCCCACAAAAACTAGGTAAGGCGCATGTTTTTGGTCCATTTTCCAGTAATCCGTTCTTGTCCCGTTTGCATTTACAACTTGGCTTTTTAAGGTGCCGTTTGAAAGTGTCACAAATTTGTCAGGAATGGTCATATATATTTCCTGACTCATTTTTTGATTTGGGGAATCAATGGTGGGAAACCAGCAACTGTTGGATTCCGTTTCTCCCTGTGTCCAAATTTGCGTTGGTTTATTTGGATCTTCCTCTTTCGGATCGATAAAATAAAGTCCTTTTGCATCCGTAATATTTTCGCTTCCTTTTTGTTTAATTTCTTCAGGTTTGGCGGTGTATTTTATGTAAACCGTATATTCTTCGCCTTTTTTGTAATTTTTATCTAGCTCTATGGTTAATTCATCTTCAGAATAGTTAAAGCTTGCTTTCTTGTCATTCACTTTAACTTCGTGAATATTGAATGATTTGGCATCTAAAATAACTTTGTTAACCGCGTAAAAATGTGGCGTTAACGTTACCCAGGCTTCGCCATTCAGCTGACTTTTTTCAAAATTGAAATCCACTTTTAATTTAGTATGGACCAGATTGTTGATTTTTTCCCTTTCGGCTTGGTAATTTTTGTCTTGAGCGCCAAGAACTATTGAGAATAATAAAATGAGCGTGAATAAAATATTTTTCATTTGAGTTTATAGAATTTAAGTGACAAAAATAGGGATTTAATTAGGTTAAGGAGTTAACAGTAAGTTAAAAAGCCATACTTTTATAAAGTATGGCTTCTAATTTTAGGTTGTTAATAATTTATTTGATGCTTCCCAGCAATCCGCCCAATTGTTTAAGTTGTTGAGAATTGCCGTCTAATTTGATTTCTTGGGCCATGCCCATAATATCAGCTGGATTCATATTTTCCCCAAGAACCCTGACCAAGGCAAATCCTCTTTTGCTGTCGGATCCAAAAATAATCACTTCACTTATGGCATCTTCAGTGCCCAAATAATTCACAGTTACATTTCCCTGTGCAGTTTTAAAGCGCATCAATTGCTTATAATCCGGGTTTTTTAATATTTCTGTGACTTTTTCTTTTTCGGCATTATACAATTCCTGATTGGTTTCATCAACTTGTAAGGCTAAAAAATTGACCTTTTTTATGGTTTTTAAGGTGTTTTTTACTTCCTCAGTAACATTTTCATCTTTTAGCTCAATAATGTTTGCCGGCAAATCAACGGAAATAAACGCGTTGTTTTCTTTACTGTCCACATAATATTTCTGTAAGGATGGCTTCGTGTCACAGGCAACCGTTAAAATTCCAGCCACAAAAGCAATTATAGTGATTTTTAAAAATGTTTTCATTTGGGCGATTATTTATTTTTTAGTTGTTTGCTGCTGTTTGGAATATGGGCTTCCGTAATTTCAGAAATTTTATTCAGGTCAATTTCACCGGTTAAGGACAAAACTACAGCTTGTTTATTGGCTTTGTTTGTCATATCATTCACAAACATTAACAATTCACTCACATGGCTGTCGTCTTTTCCCGGGCGAATATAAATTTTAACGTTGGCATCTTTGTCTTTTACGCGCATCAACTCAACAAGTTTTGAAGTTTTCAAATATTTTGAGACTGTTTCTTCCATTTGACCTGCAATTGCTGAACTTTCTGTGGTAAAAACTTTTAATGATTCTAAGCTTTGCACCATTTCACCATAAGCTTTAGATTCAGGGCTGTCCCCTTTAAATTTACTCATCATTTTAAATGCCTCTTTATTTACGATAACTGAGGTTACATCATCCATCGCTTCAAACTTATCGAAAATTGAAACTTGCGCATAGTTTGTGAATGGCAAAAAGGCAAGGGCGATTATAAAAATTATTTTTTTCATTTTTTTGTTTATTTAGGTTGTTTTAAAATTTTGTTTGTTGTGGTTTCAAACGCTTGCAATTCTGAAATTGCTGCAGTTCCTTTGTTTAAATTTGCCGAAAGCATATTGAAAGCAAATTGCGTTTCCTCATAAATTTTTTCGGCTTTTGCTTGTTGGTTTTTTTGATACCCGGTGTACACACTTACCAATAATACTGCTGAGGCCGCCACAGATAACCATTTCCAATTCAGTTTTCGACTTTTTAATTGAATGGTTTTTGTAAATTTCTCATTTTTACTGGCCGAAAAATAGCCGAACATTTCTCGGTACTCTTCTAAATGTGGTGCTACATCATCTCCTAAAAAATAAGTTTTTAGTTTATTTTCTTCGGCGATGGATGTTTCTGCATCCAGGTATTTTTCCAACAACTTTTCAATGTTAACTAATTCCATAATTGTGTTGTTTTATTAATTGTTCTTTAATTGTTTTTCTTGCTCTTGATAGAGAAACCCTTATTGCGGTTGGCTGCATGTTCAGCATTTCTGCAATTTCATCAAATTCATATTGTTCAATATCCCTTAACTGTATGATAATTTTTTGTTGCTCCGGCAATTTCTCAATCAATTTATGAACCAAACTTACACTGTCATTCAGTTCCACCCTTTTCTGTAAAGACGTTCCGCCTTCTTTATAGTTACTGTGAACCAGCGATAAATTACTTGCCTGCTTCGATTTTAATCGGTCAAAACAATAATTCTTCGTCATCGTCATCGCAAAAGCCTCAATACTGTTATAGTCGCTTAATTTCGACTTGTTTTTCCAAAGCTTAAAATAAAGCTCTTGGGTGGCGTCTTCCGCCTCTTCTGTTGAAATCAGCAATCTTTTCGCCAATCGAAACACTTTATCTTTAAAAGGCATTACTTTTTTTAAAAACGCTGACTGATCCATTTTAAGTTTGGTTGATAAAATTTATGGTTTAATTCTAATAAGTACAGCAATTTTTATCTAAATTTTTTGGGCGTTCCCACAAGGGTCGGGCTTTTCGTTACAATCTTTTTTGAAGCTGAAAAAGCTTCAAAAAAGGATTTTCACTGCAATCCCTAACGCAAAAGCTGTTTTTAAATAGAACTTAGCCAACTTCTTTTCTGATGTTGTTACAATTATGACGAGCAAGTTACGTTTTTGTAACAGCACCTATTAAATTTATAATAAAAATTAATATCTTGCGTCCAAATAACAAAAATAATAAAATGAAAAAAACAAGGTACATACTTGCGGCATTCATAGTTTTGGGTCTCACTTTTGCCAGTTGCGATAATAATGACGATCCTATTCAATCATCAAATAATTTAGACAAACCAATAAACGATTTTATTTGGAAAGGGATGAATTCCTGGTACAATTGGCAGCCAAACGTCCCTGATTTGGCAAATACCAAAGATGATGACCAAGATGCTTATAATACTTTTTTAAACGGAAGCGCAAATCCAGAGGATTTTTTTTACAGTTTATTGTTTGAAGAAGGAACCATAGACAGATTCTCTTGGATTGTTGATGATTTTGTAGCTTTAAACAATTCTTTTCAGGGAATTTCAAAATCATTCGGAATTCGTTTGCAGGCAGTTTCAATTAATTCAGCAGGCGACATTATTTTTTATGTGAGGTATGTGGCGCCGGGTTCTCCTGCGGATTTGGCCGGAATTAAAAGAGGCGATATTATTAATGCTTTGGATGGCGTCATTATGAATGAAGGCAATTATTCTTCAGTGGTGGGTAAACTTTCTAATGAAACCGTAACCTTCTCTGTCGTTACCGAAAATGGTGTTTTGATCGCCGATAAAACAATTACAGCAGTAGAAATTTCAGAAGATCCTGTTTACTTGAAAAAAGTGTTTCCAGACATTAATGGCAAAAAAGTGGGTTATTTGGTTTATAACGGATTTAGGTCATCTTACAATGACGAATTAAATGCGGCATTTGCTTATTTTAAAAGTGAAGGAATTCAAGAATTGGTGTTGGATTTAAGATTAAATGGCGGCGGATCTGTTGAAACATCAGCTTATCTGGCAAGTATGATTGATGCAAGTGCAGGAACGGAAACCTTTGCAAAATTAACATTCAATGCAAAGCATACAAATCAGAATGATACTTATACTTTTAAAGAGAGGTTGAATGTATATGATGCAAGTGGTAAGGATATTGGCGACGAAACTATTAACAGACTTGCGAATATCAATCAATTGTATGTGTTGACTTCCGGCAGCACGGCTTCTGCCAGCGAAATGATTATCAACGGATTAAAACCTTTTATGCAAGTAAAGGTGATTGGAACCACCACTTATGGTAAAAATGTGGGGTCAATAACCTTATATGATTCACCTTCTTCTGATTACACAAAAGAGTCATCAGCAAATTCAGCGCATTTATATGCGATGCAACCCATTGTTTTTCAAATATATAACAAACTTGACCAAAGTGATTACATTAATGGATTTGATCCAGATATTGAAGTAAAAGAATACCAATTCTGGAATAATATTTTACCTTTTGGCGATGAAAATGAAGTGGTTTTAAAAGCCGCGCTTGATGATATTAGAGGTATTTCGGCCAGACAAACAAAATCGCTTAAGTTTTCTGAAATTAAAGAAATTGAAGTCTCCAAACTCGAAAAAAGATTTGATAAAGAAATGTATATTACCGATGAATTTTTCAACAAGTAAATCATTTGAAATTTAATAAACTAAAAAAGGCAGGTTTTTACTTGCCTTTTTTGTTGTTTATAAATCCGATTTATTTTACCTAAATTTGCTTCAAACTGTAACAAAACTAAATGAAAAAACTTTTAATCATTTTACTGCTGCTCCCCTTTTTTACAGCCTGCAATAAAAAATACCAACCGCGCGAAACCGTAAAAATTTCCATCGAAAAATTCAACATAGACAGCGCCAGCATTCGCGCCATTGAAATTGTGAATGACTCCTCGGTTGTTTACGCAACATCAAACGGAATGATTGGCATCATCGCCGCAAACGGAAAATTAGTTGGCGCAAAAAAAATTATCACTGATACGATTGTGCCGAATTTCAGGGCGATTTCTTATACAAAAGAAGCCGTTTTCGCATTAAGCATTGGGAATCCGGCGCTTTTGTACCGCTATAAAAACAACGAATTTGATTTGGTTTATAAAGAGGTGCATGAAAAAGTTTTTTATGATTCCATGAAATTTTTTGATGAGCTCAACGGCATTGCCATTGGTGATCCAACCGATGATTGTTTGTCGGTTTTAATTACGCGCGACGGCGGAAAATCCTGGGGAAAAATGGATTGCAAAAACTTGCCAAAAATATCAGAAGGTGAAGCCGCTTTTGCTGCCAGCAATACCAATATTGCCATTGTTGGCGAAAATGCATGGATTGTAACGGGCGGATTAAAAGCAAGGGTTTTTCATACGCCTGATATGGGCTTGACATGGAAAGTTTACGATACGCCAATCGTTCAAGGAAAAAGCAGCACGGGAATTTATTCGGTCGATTTTTACAATGAAAAACAAGGAATTATTTGTGGCGGAGATTATACCGATATGCACGGGAATTATGCCAATAAGGCAATTACCAAAAACGGCGGAAAAACTTGGGAAGTAGTTTCAGAAAATACAGAACCAAAATACGTGAGTTGTGTGCAATATGTGCCTAATACGCAAGGTAAAGAAGTGTTTGCCGTTTCTGACAACGGCGTTTTTTACTCAAAAAGCTCGGGAAAAACTTGGGAAAAAGTAAGTGACGAAGGATTTCATGCCATTCGTTTCGTAAATGAGCATACCGCATGGGTTTCAGGCAATGAAGTGATTGCTAAAATTACAATCAATTAAAATGAGAAAAATAGCAAAGCCCGAAGTCCGCAGACGGAAGTCCGAAGTTTTTAAAATCTCCTTCAATCCTTTATTTATCAATTATTTATTTATGCCAGTTAAGTTAATCAAAAGGAACTATTTTTATAAAATGAGAAAAACAGCTTTTTATGGTTTGATTTTTTTGTTGATTTTGGGCTGTTCCAATCAATCTGAAATCGGTAAAAAGTTGCATTGCAGCAAGACAATTTATAAAAATACCAAAAAGATAACGGATTTTAACAAAAACTTCATATTGAGTATTCCAAGTAACTGGAAAACAGAATTATACTTCGATAATTATCAATCTGAAATTTTTACCGCCGACACCTTAAAACAACTTTCTGAAACCTATATTTTAGCGGCTTCCCATAATTTGGGAACCCTGAATTTCGACAAGGATTTTCACCATAGAAAAGATTCTGTTTTGAGCGCAAATAACCTTAAAATAATTGATTCAGGAAATGAATCTTTTCAATCGAAACCCAGCTTTTGGTATGTTTCAAAAGGAACAAAAAATAATTTCGATTATCATCGTTTTACTGTTCTGACAAAACTTTCAGAAAACACCTATTTTTCTGCCTATTCTGAAATTTACGGGAACAAGAATATCGATGAACGCATCTGTGAATCAATTTCTTTACTGGAAAGTATTCAGTTTTTGGAATAATTTATAACAATTACATTGCGAAAACTTTAATGAATCCTTACTTTTGATAAAAATTTAAAAATATGCAAAAAATAATAGATCGATTTGTAAAATATGTTAAAGTGGACACGCAATCAGACCCAAACAATCCCAACTTCCCAAGCACTGAAAAACAATGGGATTTGGCGCATATTTTGGTTGAGGATTTGAAAGAGATTGGATTACAGGATATTACGATTGATGAACATTGCTATATCATGGCCACACTTCCTTCAAATGTTGATTTTAAAGTCCAAACCATTGGTTTTATTGCCCATATAGACACAAGTCCGGATTATTCTGGTACAAACGTAAAACCTCAGATTCATAAAAATTATGATGGTGGTGATATTTTGCTGAACAAAGCAGAAAACATCGTTTTGTCTCCAAGTTATTTTGAAGATTTGTTGTTATATAAAGGACAAACTTTAATTACAACCGATGGCACTACCCTTTTGGGCGCTGATGACAAAGCCGGAATTACAGAAATTGTTTCGGCCATGGAATATTTAATCAATCATCCCGAAATTAAACACGGTAAAATTAGAATTGGCTTCACACCAGATGAAGAAGTTGGAAAAGGCGCGCACAGGTTTGATGTGGAAAAATTTGGCGCCGATTGGGCTTATACGATGGATGGAAGTACTGTTGGTGAATTGGAATATGAAAATTTCAATGCAGCCGGAGCAAAAGTGATTATCCATGGTAAAATTGTGCATCCAGGTTACGCAAAAGGAAAAATGATTAATTCTATGTTAATTGCCAATAAATTTATTGCCGGTTTGCCAAAAAATGAAATTCCGCAAGAAACCGAAGGTTACGAAGGATTTTACCATTTAAGCAGCATGCAAGGTGAAGTAGAAAAAACCGAACTCGAATATATTATCCGAGACCACAATATGGAATTGTTTGAACAACGCAAGGCCACTTTTCAAAAAGTTGCCGATGATTTAAATAAAAAATTGGGCGGTAAGTTGGTTGAAGTTGAGATGAAAGACCAATATTACAATATGCGCAAACAAATTGAACCCGTGATGCACATTGTTGATATTGCCGAAGAAGCGATGAAACAATTGGGAATTAAACCAATTATAAAGGCAATTAGAGGCGGAACTGACGGTTCTCAATTGTCTTATAAAGGTTTGCCTTGCCCAAATATTTTTGCGGGCGGACATAATTTTCATGGCCGTTATGAATTTGTTGCTGCGGAAGCCATACAATTAGCGACCGAAGTTGTGGTAAATATTGCGAAATTAACTGCTGAAAAAGCAAAATAATTATTTACAGAAATATTTTTGAGCCCCATTCTGAAATAGATTGGGGCTTTTTTTTAACAAAATGTTAAATATTGTTATTTTATTGCCACTATCTTTCAAAACAATCGACAGATGGTTACATTTGAAAACTTAAAAAATTAAATTCATGGATAGTCAATTGTTAGTTTCCCTTACTGAAAAATATGGAAGTCCGCTTTATGTTTACAATGCCGAAAAAATGGAATCGCAATACAACCGGATTACGGCTGCTTTTTCTTCCGTTAAAAAGTTGAAATTGAATTATGCGGTAAAAGCCAATTCAAACATCAGTATTTTAAAATTTTTCAAAAAGTTGGGATCAGGAATTGACACGGTTTCCATACAAGAAGCGCTATTGGGTTTTGAAGCCGGATTTGCGCCGGAAAATATCATTTTTACGCCAAACGGCGTTTCGTTAAAAGAAATTGAACAAGCAGCAAAAATGGGCGTTCAAATCAATATCGACAATTTGTCAATTTTAGAACAATTTGGTCACCTCTACCCTAACACGCCTGTTTGTGTGCGTATCAATCCGCATATTATGGCGGGCGGCCATTCTAAAATTTCGGTGGGCCATATCGATTCCAAATTCGGAATTTCCATCCATCAATTGCCTCATATTAAAAGGATTATAGAAAATACTGGGATGCACATCAACGGCGTTCATATGCATACAGGTTCCGATATTTTGGATATAGAGGTGTTTTTGGCAGCTACGGAAATTTTGTTTAATACGGCCACGGCATTTGAAGATTTAGATTTTATAGATTTTGGCAGCGGATTTAAAGTGCCCTATAAAGAAGGCGATATTTCAACAAATATTGAAGAATTGGGTGAAAAATTATCGGTGCGGTTCAATAGTTTTTGTAAATCTTACGGTAAAAATTTAACGCTGATGTTTGAGCCGGGAAAATTTTTGGTGAGTGAAGCCGGTTATTTTTTGGCGCATGTAAATGTTGTAAAACATACAACTTCCACTGTTTTTGCGAGTATAGATTCTGGTTTTAACCATTTGATTCGTCCAATGTTTTATGATTCCTATCACCATATTCACAATGTTTCCAATCCTAGCGGACGGGAACGCTACTATTCCGTAGTCGGTTATATTTGCGAAACAGACACTTTTGCCACCAACCGCAGAATTAGCGAAATTACAGAAGGCGATGTGTTGTGCTTTAACAATGCGGGCGCTTATTGTTTTTCTATGGCTTCCAATTACAATTCCAGATACCGGCCTGCTGAAGTTTTGTATTATAAAGGCCAGGATTATTTAATCAGAAAAGAGGAAACATTTGACGATCTGATTAAAAATCAGGTAATTGTGGATTTGGATTAGCAATTGTGTAAAATCAATTCATTTATTCGTAAAATAAAATAGCTTTTAGCTGTAAATAGGCAGAAATTAAAGCTATAAAATAAATTTTTATGAAAAATCACCTAAAATGATTGTGTAATTAAAAAAATAATTACTTTTGGCCTATGCAAAAAACAAATTCACATAACATCCTGTTAAACGCAAACACCGCGTTGTATTTTGTTGTTGCCACTACAACCACATTCGGTACTACCCTTTAGGGGTTCTGTCTATTTATATCACCCGTATCAATATTCGTTTTCAAAAATTCAGGAAACAAGGAATAGCTTTTCAAAAAAATATAAAAATCAAGATAAAAAACTATGACCATGAAGGTTTTAAAATTTGGCGGATCATCAGTCGCCACTTCAGAAAATATCAATAAAGCAATCTCAATTGTTAAAGACAGTTCTTACAATACCCAATTAATTGTTGTGGTTTCTGCCCTTGGCGGCATTACGGATGTGTTGTTGGAAGCAGGAAATTTAGCCTGTATCGGTGATGAAAATTATAAAAATCAGTTTAAATCAATTGAAGAGCGCCATTTAAAAGTGATTCGTGAACTGATTCCGGTTGGCAACCAAAGCAGCGTTTTGGGCCACGTAAAAAAAATGCTCAATAAATTGGAAGCCACGTTGGAAGGCGTTTTTTTAATCAATGAACTTTCGGTCAAAACTTCGGATAAAATTGTGAGTTTTGGAGAATTGCTTTCTTCCTTTATTGTTGTTGAAGCGATGAAAAATCAAGGACTGGACGCTGAATTAAAAAATGCACAAGAACTGATTGTTACCGATGAAAACTTTTCAAATGCTGTTGTAAAATTCGACCAGACAAATAAAAATATCGAAACCTATTTCAAAAACAACAAGCACCAAATTATCGTATTACCGGGTTTTGTGGCCAAAACAGAAAGCGGTGAACCCACCACTTTAGGCCGTGGCGGATCAGATTATACCGCTGCCATTATTGCTGCAGCGGCAAATGCTTCCGTTTTGGAAATTTGGACAGATGTGAGTGGCATGTACACTGCAAATCCGAATTTTGTGCAGCAGGCTTTTCCTATTAAAAATATTTCTTATCAGGAAGCGATGGAATTGTCTCATTTCGGCGCAAAGGTGCTGTATCCGCCTACCATTCATCCTGTTTTAGAGAAAGAAATTCCCATTAAAATAAAAAACACTTTTGATGCAAAGGCTGAAGGAACTTTAATCACAAAAGTGACTTCAAATACCAATCCGATCAAAGGAATCAGCCATATTGAAAATATGACCTTGATTACTTTGGAAGGAAGCGGTATGGTTGGCATTCCAGGATTTTCAAAACGCTTGTTCGAAGCGTTGTTTCAACAAAAAATAAATGTTTCTTTAATTACCCAAGCTTCTTCTGAACATTCAATTTGTATTGCCATTAACAATGTTGATGCAGAAAAAGCCGAAATATCAGTTAATTCAGAGTTCAGTTTTGAAATTTCACAGCATAAAGTGAATCCGCTCATCATTGAAAGAAACAATGCGATTATTGCATTGGTGGGCGACAATATGAAAAGCCACCAAGGCATCAGCGGTAAAATGTTTAGCGCTTTGGGGAGGAATAACGTAAATATCAGAGCCATCGCGCAAGGCGCTTCAGAAAAAAATATTTCGGCAGTGATTACCCGCAAGGACATAAAAAAAGCACTGAATACGCTGCATGCCGAGTTTTTTGAAGACCAGACAAAACAGCTCAATTTATTTGTGGTGGGCGTTGGAAATGTGGGACAAAAATTATTGGCGCAAATTAAAAATCAGCAAGCTTATTTACTGGAACAGTTGAAACTGCAGGTTCGGGTAATTGGCATGGCGAACTCAAAAAAAATGTTGTTTAATGAAGACGGAATAGATTTAGAATCCTGGAAAATGCAGTTGGATAAGGCTGAAAATTTGAATATGGATGCTTTCCATGAAAAAATTATCGATTTAAATTACAGAAACAGCATTTTTGTGGACAATACCGCCGAAGAATCTGTAGCCAATTTATATGCAAGTTATTTAAAGGAAAGCGTAGCGGTGGTAACCTGCAATAAAATTGCCTGTGCTTCAGATTATGCGAATTATGTGAATTTGAAAAATTTAAGCAGGAAATACAGTGCGCCATTTTTATTCGAAACCAATGTTGGCGCAGGTTTGCCAATCATAGATACGCTTAAAAACTTAATTGCTTCAGGCGATAAAGTCACCCAAATTCAGGCAGTGCTTTCGGGAAGTTTGAATTTTATTTTTAACAATTTTAATGAACAAACCTCGTTTTTTGATGTTGTTCAACAAGCTGGCGTTGAGGGATATACAGAGCCAGACCCAAGAATAGATTTAAGTGGCGTTGACGTTGCGCGTAAAATTTTGATTTTGGCAAGGGAAAGCGGCACAAAACTGGAATTAAGCGATATTGCCAATGACTCCTTTTTACCAAAATTAAGTCTGGAAGCCAAATCGGTACCCGATTTTATGGAAACCTTGAAAACGGAATCAGCTCACTTTTCCCAATTGCGAAAAAATGCCGAAGCAAAAAATTGCCGACTTAAATATGTCGCGGAATTTAACCATGGAAAAGCAAATGTTGGATTGAAAGAAATTCCGGCCACGCACCCATTTTATGAGTTGGCGGGAAAAGACAATATTGTGTTGTTTTTTACAAATAGGTATAGCGAACAACCCTTGATTATCAAAGGTGCGGGCGCCGGAGCCGATGTTACGGCTTCGGGCTTGTTTGCCGATATTATTAGAATTGGTAATAATTAAAATATGAAGGAACTAAAAATATTTACGCCCGCAACCATTGCCAATGTTTCTTGCGGTTTTGATGTGTTGGGATTGGCTTTAGACACTGTCGGCGATGAAATGACCATCAGAAAAGTGGCCGAAAAAGGCGTTAGAATCACAAAAATTACCGGACAATCGGTTCCTTTGGAAACTAAAAAAAATGTATCCGGTGTAGCTGCTTTGGCACTCTTGGCTGAAGTTAAAACCGATTTTGGATTTGAAATTGAAATAGACAAACGCATAAAACCGGGAAGCGGAATCGGCAGCAGTGCCGCAAGTTCTGCCGGAGCAGTTTGGGCCATCAATAAGTTATTGGGTAATCCTTTCACCACCAAAGATTTGGTGCTTTTTGCCATGGAAGGCGAACGATTGGCAAGCGGCGTTCCCCACGCCGACAATGTGGCTCCTGCCCTTTTTGGCGGATTTACGTTGGTGAGAAGTTACGAACCTTTGGATATTATCAACATTCACACGCCAAACGAGTTGTTTGTAACGGTCATTCATCCGCAAATTGAAGTCAAAACTTCCGATGCGCGTGAAATTTTAAAAACAAACGTGACCTTAAAAAATGCCATCAAACAATGGGGAAATGTTGGCGGATTGATCAGCGGACTTTATACCGAAGATTATGGACTTATCGGACGTTCTTTGGAGGATTTTATAGTGGAGCCCATTCGTTCCATTTTAATTCCGGCTTTTGATTTGCTGAAACTTGAATCGGTAAAAGCAGGTGCTTTGGGATGCGGCATTTCGGGTTCCGGGCCATCGGTTTTTGCGCTCAGCAAAGGAAAAGAAAACGCTTTAAAAGTGGCTGAAGCGATGAGATTGGTTTACAACAAAGTGGGTTTGCCTTTTGATATCCACGTGTCAAAAGTGAATAAAGAAGGAATAAAAATTTTAGAAAGCAAGTAATATGAACTTTTACAGTTTAAATAAAATCGCGCCGAACGTAACTTTTAAAGATGCCGTAATTAAAGGTCTGGCGCCCGATAAAGGCTTATATTTTCCCGATAAAATCACCCATTTAAACAAGGAATTTTTAAATAACATTGAAAATTTATCAAATGAGGAGATCGCTTTTGAAGTAATCAAACAATTTGTGGCCGATGAAATTCCCGAAAAAGAACTGAAAGAAATTATTAAAGAAACGCTAAACTTCAATTTTCCTATTGTTCCTATTGAAGAAAATATTGTCGCTTTGGAATTATTCCATGGTCCGACCATGGCTTTTAAAGATGTTGGCGCGCGTTTTATGGCGCGTTGTCTGGGCTACTTTAACAAAGAAGCAACAACAGCCAAAGTAACGGTTTTGGTGGCGACTTCCGGTGATACCGGCGGTGCGGTGGCGAGCGGTTTTTTGGGAGTTGAAGGCGTTGACGTGGTTATTTTGTACCCAAGCGGCAAAGTGAGCGATGTTCAGGAAAAGCAATTGACAACTTTAGGGCAAAATATTACAGCCTTAGAAGTCGATGGCACTTTCGACGATTGCCAGTCCATGGTGAAAACTGCTTTTTTGGACGCCGAATTAATTGCCAACAAAAATTTAACCTCAGCAAATTCGATCAATGTGGCACGCTGGCTGCCGCAAATTTTTTATTTCTTTTTTGCCTATAAACAATTGAAAAATAAACAGAAGGATTTGATTTTTTCTGTTCCAAGCGGAAATTTTGGAAATATTTGTGCAGGATTGATGGCGTACAAACTGGGATTGCCTGTAAAACAGTTTATTGCAGCCACAAATATCAACGACATTGTTCCCAATTATATGGAAACAGGAATTTATACGCCAAAACCATCAAAACAAACCATTTCAAACGCGATGGATGTTGGTGATCCAAGTAATTTTGTGCGCATTTTGGAAATCTTTAAAAATGATGATTCTGAATTAAAAAAAGTGCTTTCCTCTTTTTCATTTACGGATAAAGAAACCCAAAATGCGATGAAAGAAATAAAGGAAAAACACCATTATATTGCAGACCCACACGGCGCTGTAGGTTATTTGGGTTTGAAAAAACAGTGTATTGACGCAAACACCTTCGGCATATTTTTAGAAACTGCGCATCCTGTGAAATTTTTAAACGTTGTTGAGCCAATCATTAACCAAACCATTGATCTTCCGAAACAAATTATAGAAGTCATTAATAAAGAAAAAGTGTCAATAAAAATTTCAACATTTAAGGAATTAAAGGCATTTTTGCTAAGGTCTTAGAATTGCATATCTATATTTTTTTTGCCAATAAATTAACATATTTGCATAAATATTAGGTCGTATGATAATTATCATTAAAAATGTCAATCTTTTATGATACTTTTAGAATTCTCTATATCGAATATCGTTTTATAGTTTAAAAAAATCGGACCTAATATTATGGTTAATATAATCGCTTATTTTCCATATTTAACATAACCCCATCGCTCATTACAATTTACTTCATAGGAACAACTTATTAGGTAAATTAATTTTCAAAATTCTAATTTCACGCTGATGACTTCCAATAGAAGAAAAACAATTGCCACAATTCTTATTGCATTGGTTTCAGTTCTTTTATTTTTTACATTTTTGTATGTAATCGCCATAAATGAAAAAAATATTCCTATCTATTCGCCGCTAATTTTTGCTATTTTGCCTGCAATGGCAATTAATTCCATATGGAATGGCAAACCAAGAAAAAGGGATGTATAATCAACTGAAATTTTATCAAATTTCTAAATAATTAATGCGAGATAGGAATTGAAGAAATTTAGTTTCAATGCATTATTAATTATCCAATATTTTTATGTTCGCATTTTATTTTGTGCGACACTTTCAATGCTTCCTAAGCACGATTATTAAATTGTGTAAATCAGTTTTATTAATTTTTTTTTCAGAAATAAGATTGAAATTTATTTAACAAAATAAATTCAACTCAGTAAGAATTAAACAGATTTTACTACTTTCATAAAAAATTTAATAAAAATGACACAGAAGCCCAAATTTGAAACTATCGCCATTAAAAGCACTGAAAATAAATTTAGTGATTCAACTCCGGTAAGCACGCCAATCTATTTGTCGAGCACCTATAAAAGAAATAGTGAAGGATCTTATACAAACGATTTTGTTTATTCACGTGCCAACAATCCAAATCGCGCCATCGTTGAGGAGAGCATTGCAATATTGGAAAACGGAAAGCACGCTTTTGCTTTTTCTTCAGGAATGGCGGCCATTAGCGCTGTTTTTCAAAGTTTAAAGACTGGAGATCATATCCTTTTGCCGGATGATATTTATTATGCTGTTAAAAGGTTGATGGAAGAAGTTCTCAAACGCTGGAATTTGTCTTATGACTTGGTTGATATGTCAAATATTGAGGTTGTTAAGAAAGCTGTTAAACCTAACACTGCTCTGATTTGGGTAGAATCACCGTCAAATCCGCAGTTAAAGTTAAGCGATATTGCAGCCATTGCAGAAATTGCGCATAAAAATAAAGCACTTTGCGCAGTTGATAACACTTGGTTAACGCCAGTTTTTCAAAATCCGCTAGAACTTGGCGCTGATATTGTGGTGCATTCTACCACTAAATATTTTGGTGGGCACAGTGATGTTATTGGCGGTTGTGTTGTTATGAATGATGAAATAATTGCGGAAAAAATTAAAAATATTCAAATTCTATCGGGTGCGGTTCCTGCGCCTTTTGATTGCTGGTTGATTGCCAGAGGAATTCAAACACTTAAATTACGTGTTAAACAACAAAGTAAAAATGCGTTGAAATTGGCCAAGTATTTGGAAAGTCATCCAAAAATAGAAAAAGTATTGTATCCGGGGTTAGAAAGCCATCCACAGCATTTATTGGCGAAAAGGCAACAAAATAAAGGATTTGGCGCGATGCTTTCGGTTTTAATTAAGGGCAGTGAAAGTGAAACTGTCGCAATAGCCGCTAAATTAGAATATTTTACGCTTGCCACCAGTTTGGGCGGCGTTGAGAGTTTGGTGGAACACCGTAAATCGGTTGAAGGTGTTGACAGTCCAACGCCATACAATTTACTGAGAATTTCAGTGGGGATTGAGCATATTGATGATTTGATTGCAGATTGGAAAAAAGCATTGTCAAGTGAAAATTGATTATTATTTTTTAGCTTTTTCGAATTCCATGTTTTGGGCATTATGAATTTCTTCCTTATAAATTGGCAATGTAAATTTAAAGGCAGTTCCTTTTTCGGCATTGTTTTCAATCCAAATTTTCCCATGATTTCTTTCAACAAAGTCTTTGCAAATAATCAAACCCAGTCCGGTTCCTTTTTCATTTGCGGTGCCGGGTTTGGATTCGTTTAAATCGGACTTGAACAAGCTGTCTTTAACGTTTTCATCCATTCCAATTCCGTTATCAGCAACCGTGATTTCAATAAATTCATCTATAGGCATGGAAAAGATTTCTATTTTACCTTGACATTCTGAAAATTTAATGGCATTGGAAAGCAGGTTGCGCAAAATTGATTCCAGCATATTTTTATCGGCGAACACAAAAGATTCGTTTGAGTGAAAGGAGTTTATGGTAATTTGTTTTATTTGGGCAGTATCGCCCATTTGTTTAATTACGTCATAACAAATTGCTGAAATATCGCAATAAGTCGGGTTAAATACGATTTGATTGGAGTTGCTTCTTGCCCAATTTAACAAGTTTTCCAATAAATTATATGTAATTCTTGCCTGAAAATACATGCTTGAAATCAGTTTTTCTGACTTTTCAACATCCAGGTTTCGCAGTTTCTTCTTCAAGAGTTCTGTAAATCCCAAAATAGAATTGAAAGGACTTTTTAAATCATGCGCAATTATTGAAAAAACCACATCTTTGGTTGCTATTGCTTTTTCAAGCGCTGCAGTTCGTTCTTTTATGGTGTTTTCCAATTCTAAATTATAATCGGAAATGTATTTGTATAATTCACTTTTGAACACCAATCCGATAAACTTACCATTTTCACCAACAGGCAGCACATCCGTTTTGGCCGTATCCATTTTAAAAATTGTGTCTTCCACAGAAAGCTCAGAATCAATTAATTCTTTAATGGAAAGACAATCAATAATTAATGTTTTCGGATTATGGGCAATATCATGGGTTGTTAAAACGCCATAAAATTGATTCTCATCATCTTGGACGACAACGGCTAAATGCTCTAATACCTGATTTTTAACAGCATTTATACCTGAATATGGATTTACGGTTAGAAAATCCCTTCTTACTAAATGCGCAATTTTCATGATTATGATTCTTCAACAACAGTAAATGATATGTTAACTTTAAAATCAACTTTTAAAATTTCTTTTTCTGAAACATAAGGAAATACATTGGTCTCTAATATTCTCAATATCTTTTCCTTTGGCATTTTGGCCAAAATTCGTTTATTGACAAATACGCAGTCAACATTGGCATGGACAGCATCAATGATTTCAAAACCATTTGGAATCAAAAGGTCAAAAGATTTCGAAATCCCAGTTTTTCCGTGCGGAGAATTTTTTCCGAGCACCAAGATTTCTTCAAATGGCGGCAATTTAATTTCCTCAAAACTTAAAGTAACGGAATATTTTATGTTGTTTTTCATAGTCGGATCGTTTGGTTAAATTATCATTTATAAAGATACTGATTAATATTTTAATTATTACAATATTGATAAATTGAATGTTTCTAAATTGATTTTTATTTGTGAATCAACAGTATTTTATGATAAATTACCAATTAATGTAACTTTAGTTACAGGTAAAACTTTGCTTTATAAACCTGAAATGTTTTTTCTCTTATATTTTTTTTGACTTAAAAGCTAGTCTAATTTTGGTAATGTAAATTCTTTTAAAACACTTGGCAACTTCATGGCTGCTTCAATTTCTTCGGATTTTCGAGGCGCCAAAGCCGACAAATTTACCGGTCCGTTTTTGGTGATCAAAATATCATCTTCAATACGAACGCCAATCCCCCACCATTTTTCATCACATTCGCTTCCTGTCGGAATATAAATTCCGGGTTCCATGGTAACCACCATATTTTCTTCAAAATTCCCATAATTTCCAGGGTCGTGAACATCCAAACCAATATGATGTGAAGTTCCGTGCGGAAAATAATTGTGCTTGCTGTTTTCATTGGCGATGATGCCCAATTCCGCAAGGCCTTTATTGATAATTTTTCTTGCAATTTGATTAGGTTCTCCCATATCACCGCCAATTTTGTAGGCTGCAATTCCGGCTTCCTGAGCTTCATAAACCAAATCGTAAATTAATTTTTGTTCGGTGGAAAATTTCCCGTTGGTTGGAATTGTGCGGGTAACATCGGCTGTATATCCGTGATATTCAGCGCCTAAATCCATTAAAATTAAATTGTTGTCGCCAATATTTGTTTTGTTGTTTTCTACATAATGTAAAATACAGCCGTTATTTCCGGCACCAACAATTGACGGATAGCCTTCAAATTCAGCTCCGTATTTTTTGTACACAAATTCGTGAACGCCCTGCGCTTCGGTTTCAGACATATTTGGACGCATGGATTTCATCATTTCCAATTGCCCAATGGCAGAAATATCCACCGCTTTTTTTAACAGAGTAAGTTCCTCATTTGTTTTTACTTCCCTTAAAGTGGCCATTAATTTTTGAAGCGTTTCCGTATCGATTCTTTTTTTGGTCTCGTTATACATTTTATCATTGGTCGGATTGTTTAAATGAAGCAAATCAAAAGAAATTTTCACTTTAAAAGTTTTGATCAAATCATATAAATCGGCACTGTCATCGGTATCCCTGACATCGTTTTTAAAGTTTTCGAACAAAATTTTATCAAATTTGGAAAAATTGAGTTCGTAACTTTTAAATTCACCGCCATTATAAGCGACCCTAAATCCAAGTTCATCCTGCGCACCCGCGGCACCCAAACGTTTTCCGTTCCACATTTCTGCGCGTTCATTGCGTTCCTGAACGAAAATCACTTCGTTAAAAGTCTTGTTTCCAATGGTTTGATTTTCCTTGAAAATAAAAACCAAGGCATTAGGTTCTTTATAACCCGTTAAATAATAAAAATTTGGATCCTGATGATACACATATTCAACATCGTTTGCACGGTTTCTTACTGGATTTGCAAAAAATACCGCGACACTGTTATTTGGCAGTTTAGAACGAAGCTGTGCTCGCCTTTCCGCATGAAATTCTTTTTTTAAAAAATCTTGCGGCGTATCATTTTGTTGGGCAAAGCCAGATGAAACGAAAAAAAGAAAAAACAGTATTTTAATGTTGAAGAGTTTCATAATAAGATGTTGTTGTTTATCAAATCCAAATATAATATAAATAATTTACGTAGGGACAGGTCGCGACCTGTCCGTACATGATTTTTGCTGGAATGATGATTTTATTACAGGTCGCGACCTGTCCGTACATGATTTTTATAATTAATTCAATGTCAGGTCGCGACCTGTCCGTTCGCGAATTGTCAATTATTCCTTATTCATTTTTAATTGTTCATTTAATGCGTTAGGGAATGAAGCGGAAATCCTTTTTGGCGATTTTTCTTCGCCAAAAAGATTAGAGCGGAAAGCCCGCCCCGCCAGCTGGCGGGGAACGCCCAGAAAATATTTATTATAAGATTTCCTGCCATTTATGAAACCGCAAGAAAAATACCCATTAAAAGATATGATCTTAAAAAGGTAAATTAATACCAATGCCATTCTTGAATAATTCGTATTTTAGCACCACAAAATAATTTTAGATGAAACGAGCCTCACAAATTTTGATACACAAAATAATGTTTGATGGCGAACTGCATCTGTACCAATAAAAAATAAAATTTAAACAGATGAAAAATACTGCTTTAACTCATATTCACGAGTCATTAGGCGCTAAAATGGTGCCGTTTGCAGGCTATATAATGCCTGTACAATATGAAGGAATTAATATAGAACATGAAACCGTTAGAAATGGCGTGGGTGTTTTTGATGTTTCGCACATGGGAGAATTTCACTTAAAAGGAAAAAATGCGCTTGCATTGATTCAAAAAGTGACCTCAAACGATGCATCTGTGCTGGTTGACGGAAAAGTGCAATACAGTTGTTTGCCAAATAATGATGGCGGAATTGTTGACGATTTATTGGTTTACAGAATCACTGAAGATCATTATTTTTTAGTGGTGAATGCTTCAAATATTGAAAAAGACTGGAATTGGATTTCTTCATACAACGATTTGGGCGTTGAAATGACCAATGTTTCAGATGAATTGTCTTTATTGGCCGTTCAAGGTCCGAAAGCCGCACAGGCGCTGCAATCTTTAACCGATATTGATTTATCGGCGATGGAATATTACACGGTAAAAATTGGCACTTTTGCCGGAATTGACAATGTAATTGTCTCAGCAACCGGTTATACAGGTTCTGGCGGATTTGAAATTTACTTTAAAAATAAAGATGCCGAACATATTTGGAACGCTATTTTTAAAGCAGGCGAAAAATTTGGAATTAAACCAATTGGCCTTGCCGCCCGCGATACTTTGCGTTTAGAAATGGGTTTTTGTTTGTACGGAAACGACATTAACGACACCACCTCGCCTATTGAAGCAGGTTTGGGCTGGATTACAAAATTCACCAAAGATTTCACCAATTCTGAAGCGTTGAAAAAACAAAAAGAAGAAGGTGTTTCAAAAAAACTGGTTGCTTTTGAAGTTATTGAAAAAGCGGTTCCGCGCCACGATTACGAAATTGTGAATGAAGCAGGCGAAAATATAGGCGTTGTAACTTCGGGAACTATGAGTCCGACTCTTAAAAAAGGCATCGGAATGGGTTACGTGAAAACAGCTTATTCTAAGCTTGGTTCACAAATTTTTATTCAAATCAGAAATAAAGCAATTCCGGCCACAGTGGTGAAATTGCCTTTTTACAAAGCTTAAAAGTTTTCGGGAATTTTTCCCTGAACGCCTTCATAAAATTTATGAAAGAAGTTAAAGTCGTTTTCCATATTATCCGTTAAATAATAAGGTTCAGCAACTTTAACTTCTTTGTTTTTAAAATCAAAAGAAATCATCACAATTGGCACATTTGCGCCTTTTGCGATGTAATAAAATCCTGTTTTCCAGACTTCTGTCTTTTTTCGGGTTCCTTCTGGCGACATTGTTAAAATGAAATTTTCCTGGGAATTAAAGAGGTTGACAATGGCTTCAACTTTATTGTTGCTGGTGCTTCTTTCAATGGGCGTACCTCCAAGCCATCTAAATATAAATCCGAAAGGCGGCTTAAATAAGGACGCTTTTCCGATATAATTTGCCGGCAAACCTTCCGCATATTTAATAAAAACACCCAAAGGAAAATCCTGCCAATGCGTGTGCGGCGCTGCAATAATCACATATTTTTTTAAATATTTAGGGAAACTTCCAATAACTTTCCATCTAAAAATGGTGTACAAAATAAAACGGGCAAAAATTTTCATATTGTTGTTGATAACTCGGTTTCTATTTTTAAAATACCGGTTCGGACGCAAATATAAAAATGTTACTTTTATAAACTAATATTTATCTTAAAATTGTAATGACTGATTTTATATTTTACCTAATAATTGCCCTGGTATTTTTAGCAATTGGTTTTGTAATCGGCAAATTATTAACCAAAAATACTTTTGAAAAAGTGACTTCTGAGCTTGAAATCAGGAATAAACTATTGCTTGAAGAAAAACAGCTTAATGAACTTAATGTTAATAAGTTGGTTCAGGAAAAAAATAATTTGAATGATGAAAAACACCAGATAGACATTCGGTTGGCGCAAAAGGTTTCCGAGTTTCATAACCTGGAAGAAAAGCTGCAGGAAAATAAGGCTGAAGTTGATAAACTGCAGGAGAAATTCAGCAAAGAATTTGAAATATTGGCCAGTAAAATATTGGAAGAGAAATCGGTTAAATTCACCGAGCAGAATAAAGAAAACCTAAAAAATATTTTAAATCCGCTCCAGGAAAAAATACAGACTTTCGAGCGAAAAGTGGAAGATACGCACAAAGAAAGCATCGATTACCACGCCGCTTTACGGCAGCAAATACTTGGTTTAAAAGACTTAAACCTGCAAATGAGCAAAGACACCATCAATTTAACCAAAGCGCTGAAAGGCGACAGCAAAACGCAGGGGAATTGGGGCGAATTGGTATTGGAGCGCGTTTTGGAAAAATCGGGTTTGGAAAAAGACCGGGAATATTTTGTGCAGCAAAGTTTTACCAATGCCGAAGGAAAAAGAATTCTGCCCGATATCGTAATTCATTTGCCGGACGGCAAAAAAATGGTGATTGATTCAAAAGTTTCCTTAACGGCTTATGAGCAATTTGTAAATAGTGATGACGATTTTGAAAAATCGCAATTTTTGAAGGAACACGTAAATTCCCTGAAACGCCATATTGAACAATTGAGCGAAAAACGCTACGAAGATATTTACAAAATTGAATCGCCCGATTTTGTGTTGTTGTTTATCCCTATTGAACCGGCATTTGCGGTGGCTTTAAATACCGATAATCAGTTATACAACAAAGCATTCGAAAGAAATATTGTAATTGTGACGCCCACTACCCTTTTGGCTACTTTGCGCACCATTGATTCTATGTGGAACAATGAAAAACAGCAAAGAAACGCGATAGAAATTGCGCGACAGGCTGGCGCTTTGTACGACAAGTTTGAAGGTTTTATTGCCGATTTGACCAACGTCGGCAAAAAAATGGATGAAGCAAAAGCGGAATATAGAGGCGCTATGAACAAACTTTTTGAAGGAAAAGGGAATTTAATCGTAAGTGTTGAAAAATTGAAGAAAATGGGCGCAAAATCGAAAAAATCATTGCCCCAAAATATTATTGAACGCGCTGAAGACATTGAAGATTTAGAAGAATAGTTAAAAGTAAAAATCCCGCAAAAGCGGGATTTTTTTATTGTTTAGTTTTTCAAAACTTTACTTAAAAGCAATTCTTTGTCAAGTTTTCTGGTGCAAAAATACCATTCTTTGCAATCCATATCTTCTTTGCCTTCCATTCTGTCCTGTGCAGTTCCGCAAGAACTGGCAGTGCCAATAATAACATCATCGCCCGGATTCCAGTCGGCTGGTGTAGAAACCCCAAATTCATCGGCCGTTTTAAGTGCAACAACAACCCTGTACAATTCATCAAAGTTTCTTCCCAAACTTAAAGGATAATAAATAATTGCCCTTATAATTCCTTTAGGATCCACAAAAAATACGGCTCTTACCGCTTTTGTGGAAGCTTCGTTTGGTTGAATCATTCCATATTTTTTGGCAACTTCCATGGTAATGTCTTCAATCAAAGGAAATTTTACTTCAATGTTTTTCATTCCTTTATATTCAATTTTTTCCTTGATGGAACGCAACCAAGCAATATGACTGTATAAACCGTCAATTGACAAGCCCACAAGTTTGCAGCCTGCTTTTGCAAATTTATCTTCCAAAGAAGCAAATGTTATAAATTCTGAGGTGCAAACTGGCGTAAAATCGGCTGGATGACTGAATAAGATAACCCATTCTCCTTTGTAATCTTCCGGAAAATTTATATTTCCCTGTGTTGTAATTGCTTTAAATTCGGGCGCTTTGTCTCCAATTCTTGGCATTGATGTAATTCCTTCTACTGTTTCCATATTTCTAATTTTAAAATTATTTACAATAATAATGATGCATTCAAAATTGTTTACAGCATTTAAATTGATAGCTGCGCTATTCAAATTGCGATTGACATTTTGCTGATAAAAATTTGATTGCCAATCCTCTAATTTAGTGAAAAAATCGCAAAATAGGACAGTTTTGGAGACATTTAACATAAAATTTGCAGGCATAAAAAATCCCGCTCAAGGCGGGATTTATAATATTTAAAACGCGATTTATTTTGCGAATAAGGGTAAACCCGACATCATATCATTCACTTTTTCGGCAACACTTTCCAAAACAGCTTCATCTTCGTAATTTAAAATAACCTCATCAATTAAATCAACGATGGCAATCATATCATTTTCTTTCAAGCCTCTGGTTGTAACCGCTGCAGTTCCAATTCTGATGCCTGAAGTAACAAAAGGAGATTTATCATCAAAAGGCACCATATTTTTATTAACGGTAATATCAGCTTTCACCAAAGCATTTTCAGCATCTTTCCCGCTAATGTTTTTGTTGCGCAAATCAATCAGCATCATATGGTTGTCTGTTCCTCCAGAAATAATTTCATAGCCTTTTTTCATAAAAGCAGCAGCCATCGTAGCCGCATTTTTCTTCACCTGAATTTGATACGTTAAAAATTCATCGGTTAAAGCTTCTCCAAATGCAATCGCTTTTGCGGCAATCACGTGCTCTAACGGTCCGCCCTGATTTCCCGGAAAAACTGCAGAATCAATTAAAGCCGACATTTTTTTCAAGGTACCATTTTTTAATGTTTGTCCGAACGGATTGTCGAAATCCTTTCCAATCATAATGATCCCGCCACGCGGTCCGCGCAAAGTTTTGTGCGTTGTTGTAGTCACAAAATGACAATGAGGAATTGGGTCATTTAAGATTCCTTTGGCGATTAAACCGGCAGGATGGGAAATATCGGCCATTAACAAAGCGCCTACAGAATCTGCTATTTCCCTGAATCTTTTAAAATCGATGTCTCTTGAATACGCCGAAGCGCCCGCAATAATTAAATTTGGTTTTTCTTTGGTTGCAGTTTCCTGAATTTTGTCATAATTTAATACGCCGGTTTCTTTTTCAACACCATAAAAAGACGTTTTATACAATTTTCCTGAAAAATTTACCGGAGAACCATGCGTTAAATGTCCGCCATGCGACAAATCGAAACCTAAAATTTTATCTCCCGGATTTAAAACAGCCTGATAAACCGCGGCATTTGCCTGTGAACCGGAATGCGGCTGCACATTTACATATTCTGCGCCAAAAAGTTGTTTTGCCCTGTCAATCGCAATTTGCTCAACAACATCAACCACTTCACATCCGCCATAATAACGTTTGTTGGGATATCCTTCCGCATATTTATTGGTTAAAACAGAACCAGTAGCCTCCATAACTTGTTCACTTACAAAGTTTTCCGAAGCAATTAATTCCAAACCATTGGTTTGTCTTTCTTTTTCGTCTTGTATTAAATCGAAGATAATTTGATCACGTTGCATTAAAATTGATTTTAAAAGTTAAAATTTCTGCAAAAATAGGAATTTCATTTTGCTTTTAACAATAAACTTCTATATTTGATATGAAAATAATAACTACTAAATAGTGTACATATATGCAAATAGCAGCAAACAATCCAAACAGAAAGTCATGGTTAAATGTAGCAGAAAACTGCGATTTTCCCATTCAAAATATACCTTTTGGCGTTTTTATCACCAAAGATGACATTATAACCATTGGAACACGAATTGGCGAATATGCCATTGATTTGGGCGCTTTCCACCAATTGGGATATTTTGAAGGAATTCCGTTGACCGATGATATGTTTATGCAAGATTCTTTAAATGATTTTATTTCCGACGGAAGAAAAACATGGAGATTGGTAAGAAACAGAATTGCAGAAGTGTTTGACGCTAAAAACGCAAGTTTAAGAGACAATTTAAAACATCGGGAAGTCATTATTTTCGACGTAAATGAGGTTGAAATGTTGCTACCAATAAGTGTTGGCGATTATACCGATTTTTACTCGAGCAAAGAACATGCCACCAATGTTGGGGGGATATTTAGGGGCGCAGACAACGCGTTGATGCCCAATTGGCTGCATATACCAATAGGCTATCACGGGCGTTCCTCTTCTGTGGTTGTTTCCGGGACAAAAATTCGCAGGCCATACGGACAAACGCTTCCAAATGGAGAAACCAAACCTGTTTTTGTACCAACAAAAGAGTTGGATATGGAACTTGAAACCGCTTTTATTACCACAGATGTCAATAATTTAGGGGAACCAATCTCTGTTGACGAAGCCCACGACTATATTTTCGGAATGGTTTTATTTAACGACTGGAGTGCCAGAGATATTCAAAAATGGGAATATGTGCCGCTTGGACCGTTTTTGGGAAAAAGTTTCGCTTCATCAATGTCGCCCTGGATTATTACAATGGATGCCTTAGAGCCTTTTAAATGCAGCGGACCAAAACAAGAAGTTACGCCACTTCCCTACCTGCAACAAAAAACTACCGAAAACAGTTATGACATAAAACTTCAGGCAGCAATTGAAACCGAAAATGGCGATTTAAATTTGCTCACCACGTCAAATTTTAAATTTTTATACTGGACAATGGCGCAACAACTGGCGCATCACACCAGCAACGGATGTAATGTTAGAGCCGGTGATTTAATGGGCAGCGGCACCATTTCGGGTCCGACAAAAAATAGTTATGGTTCTATGTTGGAACTTACTTGGGGAGGAAAAGAGCCAATCACTTTAAAAGACGGAACCACTAGAACATTTTTCAACGATGGCGACAATGTAATTATTCGTGGGTATTGTAAAAATGATAAGATTAGAATCGGTTTTGGCAAATGCACCGGCAAAATAATGCCTGCAATAGCGCCAAAATATATTAAATAACACTTTTATCAATAGAAAAAAGTGGCTGTCTAAAATTAACTGGACAGCCACTTTTTTATTGTAAAAACTATAAAGATTCATTAATTTTTATTTATTCAAGAGCTTTTTTATCTTACCAACGCTGATGTAATCGTGTGAATCATTATAAATTACTTCTCCGTTTTTTATCACCAAAACTTGCGGAGATTGGTGCCTAACGTTGAACTTTGTTGAAATATCTTGAGACAACGCCCTGTAATTCAATAAATCCAAGAAATACAAATCCATTTCAGTTTCTGGAATGTCGTAATCACTTTCAAAATTTTTAAGAACCATTCTGCTAATGCCGCATCTTGTGCTGTGTTTAAAAATTAAAACAGGTTTGTCTGAAGAAATATTTATGATTTCTGATAATTGTGTTATATCATTCAAAGGCACCCAATTTATTTTCATATTATTTTCTTCTTTATCGGCACTTTTAAAAAAATTATCGAATAATCCCATTTTAATTGTTTTATCTTTAAGTCGGCAAAGCTAATAATAACTTACTTAAAAGACAAAATGTCCTTACTTTTTAAATTGTATAAGACAAAATGACTTATTTCTGATACTTTATTTAAGTGGAATATTCTTTGAGAACTAAAATTAGATAAAATTAAATATAACATTATGGACTTTAATAAATTTACCATAAAAACTCAGGAAGCCGTTCAGCAAGCGCAACAAATAGCGCAAAGTTACGGGCATCAGCAAATTGAAAATTCGCACATCTTAAAAGCCATTTTTGAAGTGGATGAAAATGTGGTTCCATTTATTTTTAAAAAGATAGGATTAAACATCGATTTGCTTAAAAGTTTGATAGACAAAACTTTGGAAAGTTATTCAAAAGTAACCGGCGGTGAAATTTCACTGTCCGGAAACGCTTCAAAAATGCTGAATACAGCAACTATTGAAGCAAAAAATATGAAGGATGAATATGTTTCCATAGAGCATTTATTGCTGGCGATTTTAAATACAAAAGACACCACTTCCCAAATTTTAAAAGATCAGGGCGTCAATGAAAAAAACTTAAAATTGGCCATTTTAGAATTGCGCAAAGGAAGTACGGTAACTTCTCAAAGTGCTGAAGAAACCTATAATTCGCTTAATAAATATGCGCGTAATTTAAATCAGCTGGCAAATGACGGAAAACTGGATCCCGTCATTGGCCGTGATGAAGAAATTAGAAGAATTCTTCAAATTTTATCGCGCAGAACCAAGAACAATCCGATACTTGTTGGCGAACCCGGAACCGGAAAAACAGCCATTGCAGAAGGATTGGCGCACAGAATAGTGAAAGGCGATATACCTGAAAATTTAAAGGATAAACAGGTTTATTCCTTAGACATGGGCGCACTTATTGCCGGTGCAAAGTACAAAGGTGAGTTTGAAGAACGATTGAAATCCGTTATAAAAGAAGTCACTTCCTCAAATGGGGAAATTGTGCTTTTTATCGATGAAATTCATACATTGGTTGGTGCGGGCGGCGGACAAGGTGCCATGGATGCGGCAAATATTTTAAAACCTGCTTTGGCCAGAGGCGAATTAAGGGCTATTGGCGCAACCACACTTGATGAATACCAAAAATATTTTGAAAAAGACAAAGCATTGGAACGGCGGTTTCAAAAGGTAACGGTAAATGAACCCGATACGGAAAGCGCCATTTCAATTTTGCGCGGTATCAAGGAAAAATATGAGAACCATCATAAAGTACAGATTAAAGATGATGCCATTATTGCCGCTGTGGAACTTTCACAACGCTATATTACCAATCGATTTTTGCCCGATAAAGCCATCGATTTAATGGATGAAGCCGCCTCGAAATTGCGGATGGAAATCAATTCGAAACCCGAAGAATTGGATGTTTTGGATCGTAAAATAATGCAGATTGAAATTGAAATTGAAGCCATTAAACGTGAAAAAGACGAAAAAAAGTTGGCAAGCCTAAAAGAAGAAGTTGCCAATTTAAAAGAAAAACGCAACGACATAAACGCGAAATGGGTGAGCGAAAAAGAATTGGTTGAAAGAGCCCAAGCAAGCAAAGAAGCTATAGAAAATTATAAATTGGAAGCCGAACGTGCCGAACGTGAAGGCGATTACGGAAAAGTAGCCGAAATTCGGTACGGAAAAATTAAAGAAGAACAGGATAAATTGGAAAAACTTCAAAAGGAATTGGCTAAAAATCAGGATTCCGCTTTAATCAAAGAAGAGGTTACCCGAGATGATATTGCGGAAGTTGTGGCAAAATGGACCGGAATTCCGGTTACAAAAATGCTGCAAAGCGATCGAGAAAAGCTGCTGAATTTAGAAAAGGAACTTCACCAAAGAGTTGTTGGACAGGAAGAAGCGATCGCTGCCGTGGCTGATGCCGTAAGAAGATCAAGGGCCGGTTTGCAGGACGTAAAAAAACCGTTGGGCACCTTTTTATTTTTAGGGACAACAGGTGTCGGTAAAACGGAATTGGCAAAAGCTTTGGCGGAATATTTATTCGATACTGAAAATTCTATCACGCGTATTGATATGAGCGAATATCAGGAACGCCATGCCGTGAGCCGTTTGGTGGGCGCGCCTCCGGGATATGTTGGTTATGAAGAAGGTGGGCAATTGACTGAGGCCGTGCGACGAAAACCTTATTCCGTAATTTTATTGGATGAAATTGAAAAAGCGCATCCCGATACCTTTAATATTTTGTTGCAAGTGTTGGATGAAGGCAGATTAACGGACAATAAAGGCCGGGTTGCCGATTTTAAGAATACCATTATTATTATGACTTCCAATATGGGCGCACATATTATTCAGGAAAGGTTTGAAAAAATGGATATGAACAAACGCGACAGCATTACGGAGGCCACTAAAGCAGAAGTTTTGGTGTTGTTAAAAGAAACTATCAGACCCGAATTTTTAAACAGAATTGATGAGATTATCATGTTTTTGCCTTTAAATGAAGCGGAAATTAAACAAATTGTTAAAATCCAATTGGATGGTTTGGCTAAAATGTTGTTGACAAAAGACATTCATATCGAATTTTCTGAAGACGTTATTGAAGCATTGGCCAACAAAGGTTACGATCCGCAATTTGGGGCAAGACCCGTAAAACGTGTGATTCAAAAAGAAGTGCTAAACGAATTGTCGAAGGAAATTTTATCAGGCAGAATAACTTCTGAAAGCCATATTTTACTTGATGCTTTTGATGAAAAAATTGTGTTTAGGAATAAATAAACAAAAGCTGCTTTTAGCTGATGTGAACTCCTTATATTAAATTATGTAAGGAGTTATTTTTATGTACATTTGTTATTTACCTCTATTTTAAAAACATGAATAACATAATTTTCACCTTATTGATTGGCTTGATTTCTTTAAATATTTATGCCCAAAAAAAAGAAACAACCACGTATTATTTAATCAGACATGCGGAAAAAGTGAGGGAGAATCCTGCCGATAAAAATCCGGATTTAAACGAAAGAGGTTTTCAAAGAGCTGATAATTGGCTAAAAGTGTTGCAGCATATTTCATTCGATGCCATCTATTCAACCGATTACAAAAGAACGCTCAAAACTGTTGCGCCTATTTCAAAAAAGTTGAATTTAGCACCCAAAATTTACAATCCGACAAAAGTTGATTTTGAACTTTTTCAACTAGAAAATAAGGGCAAAAATGTGTTGATTGTTGGTCACAGCAATACCATTCCACAGTTTGTGAACGGGTTGATTCTTCAACAAAAATATCAAGAAATGGATGATAACGAATTTTCTCATTTGTACATCGTCACCGTTAAAGGAAAAGAAATCATTGACCTCCTACTGTACTTCGATTTCTGATTATTTAGTTTGAAAATAAATCATAATAAAGTATTCAATTTCATTAGAATAAAAAAAATAAAAACTCCTTATAACAAATTTTATAAGGAGTTTTTTTAAAGCATGAAATTTAATAGTACCTAAAATTTTAAGCCTACACCAACACCAAAAATCCAAGGATTGAGATCAACTTCAACAGGAATAATACCATCTCCGGTATCAACTTTTACATCAGTGGTCAATAACAGCTTTTTAATGTCTAAATTTAAAAACCAATTAGAGCCTAAATCGTAATCCAAACCGGCCTGCATAGAAAATCCGACTGCGTCATCATAATCCATATCAACAACATCACCTTCATCAATACCATAAAAAAATGTATAATTGATGCCTGCGCCCAAATAAGGTTTAACGGTTACGCCGTTAAAATGATATTGTAAACTCAACGTTGGCGGTAAAATCCAAACATGACCTAAATCAATTCCTGATCCTAAATCAGTATCAACATCATGTTTTGCGGTGGCCAAAATTAATTCAGCCGCCCAATTTTCATCGAAAAAATAGGTGAAATCCAGTTCAGGAACAACAGTGGTTGAAACATCAACGTTTGCTCCATTTAAATCATCATTAACATCAGGTACAATAGTAATAACCCTTAAACGGGCTTGCCACCTGTTAAAATCATTTGAATCTTCTTGTGCAATTGCATTTATTGAGATTAACATCATCACAATAACGCTTAAAAGTAATTTTTTCATCATATAAATTTTTAAAATTTAAACTAAATTACTGATCAAATCAAAGAAAAAAAATGATATTCCTCAAATAAAGGAAGTTATTATTTGAATAGAAATTGTAGTACATTTGCACTGGTATGCAGAAAAACATCAACATAAAAAACAAAAAGGCGCGCTTTGAGTATGAGATTCTGGATAAATATATTGCCGGAATTCAGCTTACGGGCACCGAAATTAAATCGATTCGCGAAAGCAAGGCGCGAATCACGGAAAGTTTTTGCGAGTTTAATGAAAAGGGAGAATTATTCGCCATCAATATGTTTATTGAAGAATATATTTATGGCCACGCATTTAACCACAATCCGAAAAGCGAACGAAAACTGTTGTTAAACAAACGCGAACTGAAAAAATTGCAAAAAGAAGTGCAAAACGCAGGGTTAACCATCGTTCCGTTACGCTTATTTTTAACCGATAAAGGCTGGGCAAAGTTGGAAATTGCCTTGGCAAAAGGAAAGAAAAACTACGACAAGCGCGAAGCCATAAAAACCCGAGACAGCAAAATACATTTGGACCGAATTAAAAAAGACTTCAATTAGCAAGGATGAACCGAGCCATCACAAATTTTGATACACATTAGAATGATCAAAGGCGAACAGCAGCTGTTACCGATAAAAAATAAAATGTAAACAGATGAAATTGACGGCATTTTTAAGATTAATCAGATGGAAAAATTTACTGCTGTTACTCTACATTCAATTGCTGCTAAAATTCCTTTACGTCTCCGCTTTAAACGCAACAACAAATCTTTCAGCGCTTCAGTTTATGCTATTGGTTTGTGCCATTCTTTGTGTGACTGCCGCCGGATATATACTTAACGACATCCTTGACTTAAAAACCGATTTGATCAACAATCCGAATAAAGTAATTGTATGCAATTATTTTTCAATTGAAAACTCACAACGTTTGTACCTAATAACCAATACGTTAGGAATTGTTTTAGGAATTATTCTGTCAATGTCCGTTCAAAAACCAACCTTTTCATTTATTTTTATTGGCGCTTCTATGCTCCTCTATTTTTATTCCAAAAAATTAAAGTCGAAACCCTTAATTGGCAATGTAACCGTCTCATTTTTAGTGGCAATCAGCATCATTACCTTAAGTTTATTCGATTTAAATTTTTCTATTCAAAACAACGAACAACAATTGGTAATTCAAGTAACTTTGTTATTATCAAGTTTTGCTTTTTTAATAAACCTTGTTCGGGAAGTAGTTAAAGACATTGAAGATGTAAATGGAGATTACAAATTGAAAATGAACACCTTGCCTATTTTATTGGGAATTGCAAGAACAAAAAAAATAGCAGCATTTTTATGTCTTCTTCCCTTAGGTTTGTTATTGTTTATTGTTGCTAATTATGCTTCTGTTTATAAATTAACTATATTGTATTTGGTGCTTTTTACGATGGTTCCATTGCTTTATGTTGCCTTGAAATTACTTTCGGCCAAAACAAAAAAAGATTTTAAAAAATTGAGTATGCTCCTAAAACTCATTATGTTTTTGGGAATTAATGCATTGCTCCTATTCTCCCTAAATACTTACTGATGCTTTCAGAAAAATTAAAACATAAAAACATCATATTGGCATCGGGTTCACCGCGCCGACAGGAATTATTCAAAGAATTGGGACTGGATTTTTCCATTCAGGCAAAAGCTGTTGAAGAAATTTATCCGTCAACTTTAAAAGCATCTGAAATCACCAACTATTTGGCGGAACTTAAAGCAGCTGCTTTTACGGAATTGGCGGAAAACGACATTATAATAACCGCAGATACCATTGTTTGGCTACATGATAAAGCCATTGAAAAACCAACAAACAAACAGCATGCCATTGAGATGCTGCAAGAACTTTCCGGTAAATGCCATAAAGTGATCACTTCCATTTGTATTAAAACAATAACGTCGCAAAAAGTATTTTACGACGTGACCAAGGTTTGTTTTAAACCATTATCTATGGAAGAAATTACCTATTATGTTGAAAATTATGAACCTTTTGACAAAGCCGGCGCCTATGGAATTCAGGAATGGATAGGTTTTATTGGCGTTAGCAAGATTGAAGGCAGCTACTTTAATGTAATGGGTTTGCCTGTTCATAAATTGTATGAAGAATTGATGAAATTGTAATATCGTATCGTTTAATATCATTATTTTTGAACGATTTTTAATAAATAACAAATGAAAAAATACACGTTTACAGAAAAGAAAGACACGAGATCGGGTTTTGGTGCAGGATTGGCTGAATTGGGCGACACAAATGAAAATGTAGTGGCGCTATGTGCAGACTTGGTGGGCTCGTTAAAAATGGAAAAATTTATTGAAAATCATCCCAAACGATTTTTTCAGGTAGGAATTGCGGAAGCAAATATGATGGGAATTGCCGCAGGTTTAACCATTGGTGGTAAAATTCCGTTTACAGGCACTTTCGCCAACTTTTCTACTGGAAGGGTTTACGATCAAATCAGACAATCGATTGCTTATTCGGAAAAAAATGTAAAAATATGTGCTTCACACGCCGGTCTGACTTTAGGTGAAGACGGCGCGACACATCAAATTTTGGAAGATATCGGCTTAATGAAAATGTTGCCGAATATGACGGTAATCAACACTTGTGACTACAACCAAACAAAAGCTGCAACCATTGCCATTGCGGAGCATGTGGGTCCGGTTTACTTGCGTTTTGGCCGTCCGGTTGTACCCGTATTTATGCCGGCAGACGAAAAATTCATCATAGGAAAAGCCATCATGTTAACTGAAGGAAATGATGTTACCATTGTGGCGACCGGACATTTGGTTTGGGAAGCATTGCAAGCTTCAGAAAAACTGGAAGCGATGGGAATTAGCGCCGAAGTTATTAACATTCATACCATAAAACCTTTAGATAACGACGCTATTTTAAAATCTGTCGCAAAAACCGGTTGTATCGTAACTGCCGAAGAACATAATATTTTGGGTGGTTTGGGCGAAAGCATTGCCCGTATTTTGGTTCAAAACAATCCTATTCCGCAAGAATTTGTGGCGGTTAATGACAGTTTTGGAGAATCTGGAACTCCGGCACAACTGATGGAAAAATACGGTTTAACCGAAAAAGATATTGTAGCGGCAGCTAAAAAAGTCATAAATAGAAAATAATAGCACTCTTCTTGCGTTTATGGTTCAGGCAATGCTATTTTTAGCGTTGCTGGTATGTGAAATTGTGATAAACCTCACTTCTAAAAATAAGTGAACAATCATAATTTCCAGCACCATTTAATTTAAATTAATCTGTGAATTTTACAACTTACAACTGGAATTATATAACTTTTTATGAATTATATCATTCACCTTTGTAAAATTATTGCAGGTGGTAAAACAGCCACAGATTAGAAATATGAATTATAAACCCTAAATTAAAAATTATGAACAAAAGAATTTTAGTATTTTCAATGGCTTTGCTGTTAACGGCATTTTATGCGAATGCGCAAAGTGGCTTTGGTATTAAAGGCGGATTGAGTTACAATTCAAACGGTAAAATAAGTGATGATACCAACACCTTTATAGAAAATGAAGGAAAAGGAAAATCAGGTTACAACGTCGGTATTTACGGCAAAATTGGATTGGGTCCAATTTATTTAAGGCCAGAGCTGGTATACACAAAAACCACCAGTGAATATGAACTAAATACAGGCGGAACCGAAGATTATAAGATTGCCCGATTGGATATGCCAGTTTTGGTGGGCTTAAAATTAATTGGCCCGCTTAGCATCTTCGCCGGACCGGCATTTCAGTATACTTTGGAGAATGATTTTAAAGGAATTGAATATGACAAAATTGATGATGAATTTACGGTTGGTTTTAATTTTGGCGCAGGCGTTGAACTTGGAAGATTGGGGATAGATGTTCGATACGAAAGAGGTTTTAATGAGAATGAAGCGACATTTATTGATAATAATACCAATGCTACTTTTAGGTTGGATTCCAGACCCGAACAGGTTATTTTAAGTTTATCTTACAGATTATCTGGCGGCAAATAACAATTTTTCAATACTGAAAGCTTACAGAGATAAAAAATTAATGCTCCTAAAAGCCCGCAACTTGCGGGCTTTTATTTTGTTGGATAATTTCATCTCTAAAAATAAATATATAAATTTAAAATTAAATTTATATATTTAGCGCATCATGATCTAAACTTATAATTATAAAACTATGAAAATAAAACCCCTATTTATAGTTATATTGCTAACTACTTTCTCATTTGTACAGGCCCAAGAATATACTTTTGGCGTAAAAGGCGGAATTAATTTTAACAATATCGGAGAATTGTATCATTACGGCAATACGAGTGGTGTCTTATACTAAAATACGTTGACCTTTTTTGTTAATGATTAAGATTACTAATTTCAAATTGGCAATCCAATTTGCTGGTCGGTTTTTTTAGTTTTTTCGACCCAAAAATAAAGTTAGAAAAATTGAGATTGAAAAGTTG
>DATCUQ010000049.1:0-65901 GCA_036567345.1 Lutibacter sp. | reverse complement strand
AGAGAGGATACAAAGCAATGTTGGATGTTTACACAGAACTTAACCCATCATTTTGCGAACCGCCGTGTACGTGACCCGTACGCACGGTGGTGTGAGAGGCGCACTCCGTCAGTTTCTGGCGGAGCCGTCTACTCGATTAGCGGTAGTGGTTTATTTTTCTCTTCTATACAATAGCGTTAGGATAATCCGTAAATCCAACAGCATCGGCAGTATAGAACGAATTATTATCTGGTTGAGACCATTCATAGTTATTTTCAATACGATTTACCAAGTCAGGATTAGCAATATATGCCGAACCAAATGAAACCATATCTGCTTCATTATTCTCTACAAGTTGTTCGGCTCTCTGTTTGTTGTATCCGCCATTGCGTATTAAAATATTAGAAAATTTGGCTCTAATATCGTTAAGCAATTCTTTTCCTTCATCAGATGCTAATGCAGCATAATCAATTACGTGCAAGTATGCAATGTTTAGCTTATTCAATTCTACGGACAAATAACTATACATTTCGGCAATATCACTATAAATTGGCATACTGTTAAATTGGTTGTATGGCGATAATCTTACACCTACTTTTTCAAAACCAATTGCATTACCCACTTTTTCAACCAACTGTAAAAGAAATTTAGCTCTATTTTCAATACTTCCACCAAATCCATCTTTGCGAATATTTGTTTCACTATTCAAAAACTGTTCTATCAAATAACCATTTGCTCCGTGTAATTCAACACCGTCAAAACCTGCTTTAATTGCGTTTTCAGAAGCTGTAACAAACTCATTAATAGTTTGTTCAATTTCGTCGTTTGTCATTTCTTTTGGCAACTCTGTTTTCTGCATTGCTTGAGTATCTGTCCACATATCTGCATTTGCACTTATGGCAGATGGGGCTAACAAGGTAGCACCTGAAACCATATTTGCACTATGTCCAACTCGTCCAACGTGCATTAGTTGCGTAAAAAAAACGGTTTCATTTTTCTTTGTTTCTTTTGTTACATTTCCCCAAGCTTCTACCTGCTCATTTGAATAAATGCCTGGTGTACGTGCATAACCTATGCCATTAGAACTTGGTGCATTTCCCTCTGTAATAATTAAGCCACCGTTATTTCGTTGAGCATAATAGGTAGCAATTAGGTCATTTGGCATATTGCCAATGGCTCTGCAACGGGTCATAGGTGCCATTGCTACTCTGTTTTTTGCATTAATTCCCCCTTTCGATAAGGGACTTAATAAATTTGATTTACTATTCATACATAAATTATTTGTTTATTTGAAAATGCAAATATACATTTGTGCTTTATAAAATAATGGTACTATCTAAAAAGTAAGTGTATTTAATATGAAAAAAGTAAGTTCGACTAATAGTTTAAATAGCAAAGTTATATTGGAATGCCCTGTTTCTTATACAATAGAGATGATTGGTGGCAGATGGAAAACGATTATTCTTTATCATCTTAGAAATGAACCATTAAGATTTGGTCAATTACGAAAAATGTTGCCTTTAATTACTGAAAAAATGCTAGCACAACAATTAAAACAATTAGAAATTGATAGATTAATAATTAGAGATGCCAAAGAAATAATTCCACCTCACGTTGAATATTATTTGTCGGAAAGCGGTCAAACATTATTACCAATTCTTACTTCAATGGCGGATTGGGGTAAATCTCACAACCCTGTTTTGAAAAATTGTGAAGTGTAGGGTTTTCTACCATTACCGCTAACTTGTTTATACCCTCAACAAAAACACAAAAACTGAGTATATCATACCATATTTGGCTAGACATACGCAACTTGTGTTGAGGTTTATTTTTTATTTGTGTTTTATAAATCATCAAAAGGACTTTTAATATTTTGTAAACTTTTTGTGCTTACGTGCGTGTATATTTCAGTGGTTTTACTGCTGTTATGGCCAAGTAATTCTTGTATAAATCTTAAATCAGTTCCATTTTCCAGTAAATGAGTGGCGTAGCTGTGGCGCAACCAATGCAAAGTAACAGGTTTCCTTATATTTGCTAATATAACACCTTTTTTTAAAACCTCTTCCAAACTTCTTTCAGAATATTTAACGCTTTCTTGTTGGCCTTCAAAAAGCCAAATTTTTGGTTTAAATGCCTGATAGTAATTCCTTAACAATTCAATTAACTTGTCACTTATGGGAACAACGCGATCTTTTTTCCCTTTGCTTTGTTTTACAATCAACAATTTTCTCTTCGAATCAACATTCGAAGGTTTTAAATTCAATAATTCACTTCTGCGAAGTCCGCAAGCATAAATAACACTTAGCATTGTTTTGTGTTTGTTGTTTTTAAGGGATTCCAATATTGCCTTTACTTCTTCTTTGCTTAACACATTAGGCAGTTTATGTTCCCTTCTGGGCCTATGAATTTTATCAACTTCAATTTCAGTATTTTGCAATGTTCTAAAATACAATTTTAAGGCATTTACAATCTGGTTTTGATAGGATGCCGACAAATTGTTTTTCAAAATATAGTTATTGTTATAAACAATCACATCATTGTTTGTGATTTCCGATATCGCTTTTTCGCGGTAAAAAACCAAGAACGATTTTAGCGCATCACTGTATGTTTTAATGGTGTTGGGGCTATATCTTTTAGATAAAAGCCATTGCTTAAATGTATCAATTTGTTCCATTCCCTCAATCGAAGGAAGGTAATGGGCGTGTGGCGCTAAATTAAATCGTTCTCTATTTTCCTCAGTGTCGGGAATATGCCAAACGCGCTTGGATTGGCTCCATCTTGCACCCTCAAATGCCTTTATCCGAGCAATTAACTCACTATTTTTTTCAAAATAAACGGCAATTCTGGGTTCGCCGTTGTGCTTTAACAAAGTTACTTCCCAATTCATAGCATTTTTTTTGTGATGCTAAGATAGAAAAATGAAATGAAAAATATGCGCAACTTTTTGTTTAATCAAAAAGGAATAATTTTAATGGAGAATCAAAAAGATTTAGTTAACCGTATAAATCTTGACAACCAATAGGACAAAGCTTGACAACTAAGCGCATAAGTCGCGACAACTAATAGGACATGTTGGGTAAAAATACTAGTATTTAGGTAAAAAATATACTAGTATATCTTTTGAGAAATAGTACTTTAATTTTTAAAAAATACTATAATAAAAACAAAGTGATAATATTGATGAAGAAAAGTGAATCTAATAGTCAAATATACAATATATTAGCTTCATAAAATTAATATTGCGCCATTTATTATTAACAATTCATAAAAAATAAACAATTGCTATGCCCATAAGATACCGAATTACCAAACGAAGCAATACCATTGCCAACAATAAAGCGCCGCAGTACATTATGCAGGCCGTAAACACGGGCGTGGTAACGCTTGATGACATTAGCTATCAAATTGGCAATGAATGCAGTTTAAGTGCTCTGGACGTGAAATTCGTGCTGCAGGCCTTGGGGCCTAAATTGCAATTTCATTTGGAAGACGGTAAAATTGTGGATTTGGAAAATATAGGCAAATTTAAAGTGGGTTTTAAATGCAAAGCCGATCCCGATGCCAAAAACCTGACGCCTAAACGAAATATTCAAAAATACCATTTAAATTTTCAGCCATCGAAAGAAATAAAGCGCTGGTTAAAAATAGGCATTACCACCTATAAAGAGGGGAGCAGAAGCATGTAACATTTAAAGAGTATGCCAAGGCCTCATGTTTTCCGCACTTTTCAAAAAAAACTTTGGGAAGTACTTATTTTGTTGAAATAAATTTTGAAAATGGGTGTTGCAAGCCTATTTTTGAGGATGTTTTTAAGAAAATTAAATAATCGTTCCGGTAGTGTTTCAGTACAGATTATTTCCAAGGACAACAGGAAATACAAAGTCATCAAAACTATTGGCAGCAGCAATAATGAGCAGGAGGTTCAAAAATTGATATTTCTTGGAAAGCAGGAAATGGAAAGACTGAGTGCTCAGGGAAGGTTATTTGTATCAGAAAATGATATTGTTGTAGAACAATTATTTGAAGCATTGGCCAATGCAAGCATCAAAACAGTTGGACCCGAATTAATTTTAGCAAAAATAACAGCTTTAACGTTGGTTCAATATATCAATAAATTTATATTTGACAGACCAATAAAAAATATTAAAATTCAAATAATTTAATCACACCCAACTGGTTAAATTATTATCTTTATAAATTAATCTGTAACAGGTATTGTTTATCATCGCCAATCAATTTTTTTTTCTAATTTATTAAAACTGATGAATCAAGAACATAAATTAAGAGATTTTACCATGGTAAAAATATCTTCTGTCCACGGCAAAGGAGTGTTTGCAAAAAGAACCATTCCAAAAGGCACCAGAATATTTGAATATATGGGGAAAAGAGTGCGTAAGGAAAATTTGGCAAGTGATTTGGAAAATGGCTTAACCAGTATGATATATGTGTTAAACCTGAATGAGACTGTCGCCATTGACGGAGAAAGAGGCGGAAATGATGCCCGTTTTATAAACCATAGTTGTGCGCCAAATTGTGAAGTTTTATATTTTAATGAAATTCCCTATATTTATGCGATGGAAGAACTGGTTGAGGGCGAGGAGTTGAGTTTCGACTATAAATTGAGTTTTTATAAAGAAGCCGTAAAAATTACCGCTGATCAAAAAAAAGAATGGTTTCCTTGTAATTGCGGTTCAAAAAATTGTAGAGGTTCCTTATTTTTATATTGAAAACAATTAAACTATTACTAACTTAATTTTTTAAAAAAATGAAAAAATCATTGACAAATGCCAGGACGGCTTCAAAAGCAATCTTGACTACAGCTGTGGTAATGGCAATTCAAATGTTACCAATGAATTCCTTTGGACAAGTTTTAAGTAAAGCGAAGGGCATAAATTCCCAACAAACAAAAAAAGCAGAAAACATCTTTTTAAAGATTGATATAAATGACAAAAGGAATAGCATTGTTGGGATTTTAAACGGCTCACCTGTGTATAAAAATGACCGTGGGGAATATTTCACCATCAATGCGAAAAATGGTGATTTAAATTATATAAGCAATGAAGAGTTTGCGAAATATGTGTGTTGCATTTACATGAAAATTGGAGATATTAAAGGGGAAAATAGGCTAAAGGCAAAGTTGGTGGATGAAAATCCAATTAATGTTGCCAATCAAGAAAATGCCTTAATTTCAAGAAATAATAAAAAAACACTTTCATATATTAAATTTGGAGGGGACCACATAAGTGATATTCAAGTGATTGGGGTAGATAAGGAAGGACATACCCTTAATAAAAACAGCAGAGGGGAAACTTTTTATGTGGATCCAATTACCGGAGATTTTATTTTTGTGAAAATGTAACAGGAGTTAATTGTTCATTTGTTGCTTGTTAAATAATGCCAGTTGTTTGTTTATCACCTTAAACCAGAAAGGCGGAAACAAGGCCAATAACATCATTCCCGGATAACCGGTAAGCTTTTGCGGACTGTTGGGCATGGCATCCAATAACTGATAATGTTTGCTGGCTTTCTAATGGTGATCGGAATGGCGCGATATTTCGAACAACATCGTGCGGCCCAAAATATGGTTCGAATTCCACGAATGTTGGCGTTGCGCCCTTTCGTAGTTTCCGTTATCGTTTATTTTTCTCAGTAAACCGTAATGTTCGATATAGTTTACCGTTTCCAGCATCAAGATGCCGAAAACGGCTGCTGTAAGAAAATAAAACATGGTTTGCATATTAAAAAAGTAATTTTAAATTTAAAGATACGATAAAAGTTATGAGTTATCTGTTAAATGTTGAAAGTTTTCACCGAAGACGGAAGTTCAAAATAGCGTTTCGGCTACAGCGCTAAATTGTAATTCTAAAATCGTAACTCTAAAATAAAAAATAGCTGTTTGCCTCAAAAAAAACTCCCCAAAACCGAAGTCTTGAGGAGTTTTTAAAAATATATTCAGCAACTATTGGGTTAACAAATCGTTTACGCTTCTAACGCCTGCAGCACTTTCAATAAATTTGGCTTTTTCTGCGTCAGTTAAATCGATTTCAACAATTTTTTCGATGCCGTTTTTTCCTATAATACAAGGAACGCCAATGGAAATATCTTTCAATCCGTATTCACCGTCCAATAAAGCGGAACATGGGAACATTTTCTTTTGGTCGTTCACAATGGCCTGAACCATGGAAGAAACTGCTGCACCTGGCGCATACCAAGCGCTTGTGCCTAACATTGTTGTTAATGTTGCACCGCCAACTTTGGTGTCTTCAGCAACTTTGGCCAAACGTTCTTCCGATAAATATTGTCTAACAGGCACGCTGTTTCTTACGGCCAAACGAGTTAAAGGCAACATACCGGTGTCACTGTGACCGGCAATAACCATTCCGTCAACATCAGATTGCGGGCAGCCTAATGCTTCGGCCAAACGGTATTTAAAACGGGCACTGTCCAATGCGCCGCCCATACCAATAATTCTGTTTTTAGCGATTCCGGCAACTTTATGCGCCAAATACGCCATCGTATCCATTGGGTTGCTCACCACAATAATAACCACTTCAGGAGAATGTTTTAACAAACTTTCAACAACCGATTTTACGATTCCGGCGTTAATTCCAATCAATTCTTCACGCGTCATTCCCGGTTTTCTTGGAATTCCGCTTGTGATAACGGCAACTTCACTGCCGGCTGTTTTTGAATAATCATTTGTTATTCCGGTAATTTTGGTGTCAAATCCCATTAATGATGCTGTTTGCATTAAATCCATGGCTTTGCCTTCAGCAAAATTTTCTTTAATGTCAATCAGTACCACTTCCGAGGCGAAATTTTTAATGGCGATGTACTCAGCGCAACTTGCACCTACAGCACCTGCTCCTACTACTGTTACTTTCATATTTTATGTATGTTTATTTTATAAAAATTAATCCAAATTTACAAATTTTTATGCGAAACGGAGCTACTATTTATGATAAAAAAAGGACTGCAAATAAACAGTCCTTATAAATTTTTGGTCAAAAATTAACAATTGTGTAATTTAATAAAAAGTAAAATGGAACTTATCTAAAACTAAACGCGATGCCTGCCGATAAGGTGTTGTATTCTTGAATGTTGTAATCGGCAAATATTTTAAAGAATCCCAAACTCAATCTTGTTCCCACGGTAGCTCTGACTCCACTGGCATCAAAATCCAAATTTATGGGATCGGTCACTGTTTTTTCTACAGTATCATAAGGAAATGGTTGCCCAGTTTCATATTCCAGCACATAAGTTCCCAACATTTTTAAGTCGGAAGTTCCAGCGCCGTAACCAATTCCGCCATAAAAATTAATGATTGGAAAGTTGATGGATGCAATGGCCTGAAAGGTATAAGATGATAAATTAAATGTAGCGACTTGGTTGGCGCCGGGAATTGAGCTGTCGTTTTGGATGTTGTAATTTACATCCATATTGGTGTAAGCGCCCAATAAAGAAATATGCAGCGGCAGTTTTTCAATGGGGCCAAATAGACTCGTAATTTCTTTTTTAAGGCCAATACCAAATAAATTGCCTTTTACATCATCAGATCCAACTTCAGGAACCAGTCTAACCATCACATCAAATTGTTTTGGCAATCCCAATGTAAATTGAACAGAAGGTGTAGGAACTGCATTTAAAGGCAAATCTTCCTTAACACCTGCAGGCATTAAAAATGTTTTTGAAACGGTTTGTCCCTCGATTACAGCAGTTGCTTTAACTGTGGCTTGAGCTGCAGTATTATTAGTTCCAGCTACGGTTGGACTTGCAGCAAAGTTTGCGGTTGTTGTTGAAGACAGGCCAAGGTCGGCAAATTTAAAAAGTTCATCTTTGCCTGGCACCATAGAAGCGTTTAAACCAAATGAAAAATCGAATCCAAAAGTTTTATGGGCTTGTGCCGTATGATACCAGCCGCTGTTCATTCCGTAAATCAATCCTTTCATGCCCGGATTTAAATAAGCTTGCGTTAATTTGTTGGCGTCCTGGATATTTGCGTAGAGTATGGATTCAAGCCCGTCATCCTGTTGGGCTTTCATTGTGACAGCACAAGTTAAGAATAGAATTATGAGTGCAAATTTTTTCATAAAATGAGTTTTTATAATTAGTTTTTAGTAGTCAAATCTAATCAAATTAATTGATAAAAAAAGACTGCTTTTTAATGGCAGTCTTTTCTTGATTATTTATAATTCTAAAGCAAATTATACATCGATTTTCGCATATTTCGCATTTTTTTCAATAAACGCCCTTCGAGGCGGAACTTCATCACCCATTAACATAGAGAAAACCCTGTCTGCTTCCGTTAAATTATCAATGGTAACCTGTCTAAGTGTCCTGAATTCCGGATTCATAGTCGTATCCCAAAGTTGTTCGGCATTCATTTCTCCCAAACCTTTATAACGTTGTATAGCGGATCCGCCACCCATATTTTGGGTAATTAAATCGCGTTGGTCATCGCTCCAGGCATATTCTCTTTTCTGGCCTTTTTTTACGAGGTATAAAGGTGGTGTTGCAATGTAAATATGGCCGTTTTCAACCAATTCTTTCATATATCTGAAGAAAAAAGTCAAAATTAAGGTGGCAATATGGCTGCCGTCAACATCGGCATCACACATAATAACCACTTTGCTGTAGCGAAGTTTGTCTAAATTTAACGCTCTCGGATCATCTTCAGTACCGATAGAAACCCCCAAAGCCGTGTACATATTTTTGATCTCCTCATTTTCAAAAACCTTGTGCACCATCGCTTTTTCAACATTCAGAATCTTACCTCTTAAAGGCAAAATTGCCTGAAAAGCCCTGTCGCGTCCTTGTTTTGCCGTACCGCCTGCAGAATCTCCCTCAACCAAGAAAATTTCGCATTTTTCAGGATCAGTTTCCGAACAGTCACTTAATTTCCCCGGCAATCCGCCAATAGACATCACCGTTTTGCGTTGCACCATTTCACGCGCTTTTTTGGCTGCGTGACGTGCTTGTGCGGCTAAAATTACTTTTTGGACAATAATTCTGGCATCACTTGGGTTTTCTTCCAAATAATTCTGTAACATTTCAGATACAGCCTGACTTACGGCAGCGGTAACTTCACGGTTTCCCAGTTTTGTTTTTGTTTGTCCTTCAAACTGCGGCTCGGCAACTTTTACAGAAATAATGGCGGTCAATCCTTCACGGAAATCGTCTCCGGCAATTTCAAACTTAAGCTTGTCGAGCATCCCCGAAGTTTCAGCATATTTTTTAAGCGTATTTGTCAATCCGCGTCTAAAACCCGCCAAATGAGTCCCGCCTTCAATGGTGTTGATATTGTTTACATACGAGTGTAAATTTTCGGTATACGAAGTATTGTAAACCATCGCAACTTCAACAGGAATGTCATTTCTTTCACCTTCCATAGAAATTACCCTTGAAATCAAAGGCTCACGGGTTGCATCCAAATATCTGATAAATTCAGGCAATCCTTCATCACTAAAAAATGTTTCAGTAATCAGGTTTCCTTCATCATCCAAAACTCGTTTATCGGTTAAAGTCAGCGTAATTCCTTTATTCAAAAAGGAAAGTTCCCGCAACCTAGTTGCTAAAGTATCATAATTAAATTCAATGGTTTGCGTAAAAATGGTTGAGTCTGGCAAAAAGGTAACCATAGTTCCCTTGTCATTGCTTTCGCCAATGATTTTTGCAGGATACAAAGCTTTTCCTTTAGAATACTCTTGCTCCCAAACTTTTCCGTCTAAATAAACGGTTGCTCTTAAATGCTCAGAAAGGGCATTCACCACAGAAACCCCAACTCCGTGCAAACCACCCGAAACTTTATAGGAATCTTTGTCAAATTTACCGCCGGCACCAATTTTGGTCATGACAACTTCAAGCGCCGAAACGCCTTCTTTTTTGTGCATTCCCACAGGAATACCACGTCCGTTGTCTTTTACGGAAACCGAATTGTTTTCATTTATAACCACATCTATGGAATCACAATGGCCCGCCATCGCCTCATCAATAGAGTTGTCAACCACCTCATAAACCAAATGATGTAATCCTCTTAAGCCAATATCTCCAATATACATGGACGGACGCATGCGCACATGTTCCATTCCTTCCAACGCCTGAATACTGTCGGCCGTATAACTGCTTTTTTTAGGTTCTTCACTCATATTAAAATCTATTTATTTTTGTAAATTTTATAACATACAAATATAATGAAACAGCAAACTATTTTAATGAGTTTTGCGATTATGCTGCAATTAGTTATCAACAAATTCCACATTTTAAAAAAGTGGCTTAAATCGGCTAAAAACAGCCTTAAATACGATTTATGGCATTTAGATAAAAATGACAATGTCCAAAAAACAAAAAATGTTTTAAATGAAGTTATTTGCCTTCAAAAAGATTCCGAATAGCACCTTATTTGAGGATAAAATAGCAATTATTTGGGCCTGCCCGCCTTTTGGTGGGCGTTCCCCTGCGGGTCGCGCTTTCCATTTCAATCTTTTTTTCGGTCAAAAACCTCAAAAAAGTATTTCCATTTCAATCGCTAACGCAAAACCATTTACGATTTTTGATTTACGATTTACGATTTTTTAAAACCTTTAACCAATTGCTTATTGCACATTGTCTATTTTCTCTTTTCTATATTCTGTTTTCTTTGTATAAAATCATTTTGTTCAGAAAAAATTACACAAAGCATTAGGGCATATTTATTTTAATATTATTTTTGCGGATGCAAGACAAGGTACTTATTTTAGATTTCGGTTCGCAATACACGCAGTTAATTGCCCGAAGAGTGAGAGAACTCAACATTTTTTGTGAAATTTTCCCTTACAACAGTAAAAATTTTAAGGTCGAAAATTACAAGGCGGTAATCCTCTCCGGCAGCCCGTTTTCCGTAAGAGCCGATGATGCGCCATCTCCGGATTTATCTGGAATAAAAGGAAAAAAACCTTTGTTGGGCGTTTGTTATGGCGCGCAATTTTTGGCACATAATTTCGGCGGTAAAGTGGCTGCTTCAAACACCCGAGAATATGGCAGGGCAAACCTTTCTTTTGTAAAAACCAACGAACTTTTTTTTGACGGCGTGAATAAGGGAAGTCAAGTTTGGATGAGCCATAGCGACACCATTGCCCATTTACCGGAGAATTGTGAGTTAATCGCCAGCACGCATGATGTTGCCAATGCGGCTTTTAAAATTAAAAATGAAGATACTTTCGGCATCCAGTTTCACCCGGAAGTTTACCACTCTAAAGACGGATTAAAAATATTGGAGAATTTTCTGGTAAAAATCAGCGGCGTGGCCCAAACTTGGACACCCGATTCTTTCGTGGAGTTAACTGTTGAAAATTTAAAAAAGCAAATTGGAAACGATAAAGTTGTTTTAGGCCTTTCCGGCGGCGTAGATTCAACCGTGGCGGCAACCTTATTAAGCAAAGCCATTGGCAGTAATTTATATTGCATTTTCGTGAACAACGGTTTGCTGCGAAAAAACGAATTTGAAAATGTGTTGGATCAATATAAACACATGGGCCTGAATGTAAAAGGCGTTGATGCTTCGGCACGTTTTTTGAAAGAGCTCGCAGGAGAATCGGATCCTGAAGGCAAACGCAAGATTATCGGAAGGGTTTTTATTGAAGTTTTTGATGATGAAGCGCATGCAATTGAAGACGTGAAATGGCTGGCGCAAGGAACTATTTATCCTGATGTGATTGAATCGGTTTCTGTAAGCGGCGGACCATCAGCAACCATTAAATCACATCATAATGTGGGCGGATTGCCCGATTATATGAAACTTAAAATTGTGGAGCCGTTGCGAATGTTGTTTAAAGATGAGGTGCGCAGGGTTGGTGCAACTTTGGGAATTGATGCGGATTTGTTGGGAAGACATCCTTTTCCGGGACCTGGTTTGGGCATTCGGATTTTAGGCGATATCACCGCAGAAAAAGTGCAAATGTTACAGGAAGTGGATGCCATTTTTATAAACGGATTAAAAGAATGGGGATTGTACGACAAAGTTTGGCAGGCAGGAGCGATGTTATTGCCAGTAAATTCAGTAGGCGTGATGGGTGATGAAAGAACCTATGAAAAAGCAGTGGTGTTGCGTGCAGTGGAATCAACAGACGGGATGACCGCCGATTGGGTGAATTTGCCTTACGAGTTTTTGCAAAAAACCTCTAATCAAATAATAAATGGTGTTAAAGGCGTTAATAGAGTAGTGTACGACATTAGTTCCAAACCGCCGGCAACGATTGAGTGGGAATAACCCACAAATAAATTAAAAAGAATTTATGAAGAGAATAACCCTTTTATTAGTATCACTTTTTTTGTTTTCTGTAATAGCAATCGCACAACAAAAAAAGTATGTTTCTTACACGGTTAAAAAAGGCGAAACTGTAAAAAGTATTGCCAAAACATACCACATAACTTCCAAAGATTTACTGAAGTTAAATCCCGATATGGGGAAAAATATTAAGGAAAATATGGTCATCATTGTGCCAAATTTGGATTTTGGTAAAGCGGAGGTGAAGGTTACTAACGGCAACAAAAAAACCTATTTTGTTTTGCCGAAAGACACTTTGTACGGAATTTCAAAAATGTTTGGAATCACCATTGAACAATTAGTGGCTGCAAATCCGCAGATTGCTGCCGGTTTGGAACCGGGAATGGAATTGGTAATTCCGGGCGCGGGCGCAAGCATAATCCAGAAAAATGATTCGGTTAATTATGAATTTCATAAAGTAATCAAAGATGATACGATGTATAATTTATCTAACCGATACAATGTGTCACAATCAGAATTGTTGAGATTAAATCCGGAATTGAGTGGCGGATTAAAATTGGGAATGTTAATAAAAATTAAACCTATTCAAAAAGGCGCTTATGAAAAAAATGGGACAACTGAAAAAGATGTGGTTGAAGTTGCCGGCCATTTTAATGAAAAGTTAGATTTTTCGAAAGAAATTGATCTTGTCATATTGCTTCCATATCAGTTAAGTGCGTTATCGGATTCAGCAAGAATTGAAAACTTCGGAAAAAGTAATTCTGTGTTAAATATTTTAACCGATTTTCATTTGGGGGCATCCATCGCAATTGATTCGTTAAGAAACAGAGGATTGAAGATTAACGTTAAATTTTTGGATTCTGAAAATTCAACCCAAAAATTGCAATCGCTTATAAATAAAAATAGTTTTAAGTCGGTTGACGCTGTAATTGGCCCTTTGTATTTTGACAATGCACTTTGGCTTTCAAAACATATTGACGCACCGGTAATTGCGCCGTTCTACTCAAAAAGTCAGGCCGCGAATTCGAATAATAACTTAGTGAAATCGGTGCCGGAAAATGAATTGCTTGAAACTGAGTTATTAAAGTATTTTGGGCAACATTATCGCGGAGAAAATATTATTGTGATTAATGACGGAAAATCAAATTCGCAAAGTGCATTGGCACGAATTGTAGGCAAACTGAAATCGTTTAAAAATGTTCAAAATGTTGCGGTTATAAAATCGGATTACGGATATATTTCAAGCAGTAAGTTTGCCGAAAAATTAAAAAAATCAGAAAATAACTGGGTGTTTTTGGTGAGTGATGAAATGGTAACAACAGCTTCATCGGTAAATAGTTTAAAAGGTCTTGCCGATAACTATAAAATTACCTTAATCGCCTTTGATAAAGGGAAAAATTTCGACAGTATCGACAATAACCTTTTGGGTCAGTTGAATTTTGTTTACCCTTCAATTGATCATATTGATGTTGATGATGCCAATGTGAATTATTTTTATAAAACCTATCAGGATAAAAATTACGCAATACCTTCAAAATATGCGCTCAAGGGGTTTGATATTACCTACGACACATTAGTGCGAATTGCGACAAAAAACAGCCTGGATCAAGGTTTAGGCGCTGGCAAATCTTCAAGAATTTCAACGATGTTTAATTATCAAAAAAATATGCCGGGAAGCTTTGAAAATAAAGGGATTTTTATCATCCAATACAATGCGGACTTATCATCGGTTGTATTGAATAATTGAAAACAGCGCACCTAAAAAAAGCACGCCAATTGGCGTGCTTTTTTTATGCTTATTATAAAAATTTATATTTTTTTCAACTGTTGTTTTAACATTTTAATTTGTTCGGCCAACATATTCTGGGTATCCAGTTTTTTAGCTTCAGTGATTAAAATTGTAGCTTCTCTTTTACGTCTTTTCGACAGGGCAATGCCGGCCAACTGCAGTTTTGCCATCGCAGTGTCATGCTTCATATTTAAGCCCAGACTTAATGCCTTTTTAAAGTATTTTTCAGCTTGGTTAATATTGGTTTGAGAAACCATAATTCCCTGTAAAAAGTTATAATAACCCTGCTGTTTTTTGATTAAGGCGCTTTCCGGATTTTTAATGTAAGACAACCATTTGCTTGCCCCGGCAAAATTTTGCTTTCTTAACTGCAAAAAAGCCAACAATATAAATTCATTTTTGAAGTAAAACAGCACAAATATACTTGATAAAAGCACAATTGAAATTCCATTCATGATGTTTCCGTCAATAAATTGAAATACTGCCCAAACTAATATTCCTGTCGCTATGACTAATTTTATATACTTATTAAACATTGATAATTATTTTTTTATGGATTGCAAAGTTACATTTTTGCAATGGTTTTATTATTTTTTATAATGTTTTTTAAATTGTAAATAAGCAAATAAACTTATGATTGCAAAAACACCGATTGCATAATACACAAAGGTTGGTGTGATCACTTTGTCGCCGCTCGCATACGAATGCAATCCGGACAAGTAAAAGTTTACGCCAAAATAGGTCATTAAAATGGAAGCAAAAGCAGCCACAGAAAACATATTAAAGGTAAAACGGCTTCGTAAACCGGGAACCAAGCGCAAGTGAAGCACAAAAGCATAAATCATAATGCTAATTAATGCCCAAGTTTCTTTTGGATCCCATCCCCAATATCGTCCCCAGCTTTCATTCGCCCACATTCCACCCAAAAAGTTTCCTATGGTTAACATGATCAAACCAACAGTTAAAGACATTTCATTGATTATGGTCATTTCCTTAATCATCAATCCAATTTTCTCCTTATTTTTCTTGGTGGTTAAAATCATTAAAATTAAAGCAACCAACCCTAAAATCATTCCTAAGGCAAACGGACCGTAACTTGCCACAATAATGGCCACATGAATCATTAACCAATAAGAATTAAGCACAGGCTGCAGGTTTGCAATTTCTGGATCCATCCAGTTCCAATGCGCCACCATTAATATAAATGCCGTTAAAAATGCCGTTGCGGCAATGGTCATCGACGATTTTCTTCCAAACAGCAATCCGAAAAGCATCGTGGCCCAACCTACGTAAATCATCGACTCATAAGCGTTGCTCCAAGGTGCGTGTCCGCTAACAATCCAACGTGCAATTAAGCCCCCTGTGTGAAGGGTAAACAGTAAAATGATGATGGCAATACAGGCTTTTACTGAAAAATCAAGAATTTTATTTTTTCGGAATATTTGAAAAATTACCAAAAAGAACATCAATGTTCCGATGTACATATAGTAGCTAAATAATTTTTTAAAGACATCGTATTTGTTATAGGCAATTTCAACATCAATCTTGTGTTCCGCAGGATAAACGGCACTTCCATATTTCTTTTGAAATTTTATAATTCCGTCTAACATTTCATCAGATTGCGCATAGTTTTTTGAAACTTGCGATTCTGATAAGGTTTGTAAATAAACAGGTAAAATTTGACGAACAAATACAGAATCCGTTCCTTTAAAATTGGCTTCATTTAAAGCGTTATGCGAAACCCAGGTATTTTTTGGATCGTTTGGAATTGGGAATATTCTTAAAATATCTCCGGTAATGGCAGAATATAATAAATTAACCCTTCTGTCAACATTAATAACATCTTTTTCAAATTTGCTTTTGATGTTGCTTTTTTGCGCTTGCTGTTGCACTTCACCAAGTTTATAATTTCCTTTATCATCAAAAAAGTTGACCAGCGATGCGTATTTTTGTTCGTGCGGAATGCCGATAAGATCTCTTAATTTTGTGTTCCCGGATTCAATATAAATGATGGAAACCTGAAACCAAAGTCTCGGATTTTGTTCAATGGATAAAAATACCTGCGTGGCATTCATATCCTTGTAAGTATCCGATTTACTGACTTTTCTTAACAATTCTGAGGCATAAGTATGCACAGGTTTCATTCTTCCGCCAGCATCTTGTATAATTACCCTGCTAAATTTATCGGCGTGATCTGCATCAATAATATTGGCGGTAACTATGGAATCAATCTGTTTTTGAAGCGGCGCGTGATCGTGATCTTGCGAAAACGCAAATGATGAAACCAACAATAATAAAATGGTGACAGCGGCAGATTTTTTCTTTCTGATTTTATCCAAACTGTTTCTGAGGAAATCAAATCGGGTATTTTTAACGAACATAATCAACATTAATCCGGCATACAATAAGAAATAACCGATGTAGGTGACTGTTGACCCCCAAAAATCATGATTCACAGATAAATGGGTTTCTTCATATTCAGGCGTAATGTTATAGCTTGACTGGAAGAATTTGTAGCCTTTATAATTCAATATATGGTTCATAAATATTCTAAAATCAAAGGTTTCTTCCGGTGAAATTACTGTCACTTCGCTGGCAAATGACATAGCGCTGTTTGATCCCGGATAGTTGTCCAGTTGAAAATCTTTCAGTTTAATGCTAAATGGCAATTGCATTTGCATGGCGCCATAACTCATTCTGAAATTTAAGTCTCCAACAGAAAATTGCGTTGGTGGTTGAATGGCAAATTTAGTTCCTTTTAATTTTATTGTTTTGGTTTCTTCACCAACAGTGACATCAAATTCCAGTTGCGCCAAATCTGATTGTTCTTTGGTTCCTGAAATTGTTTTATAAGATCCTCTAAGCGGCATTTGCGGAACCACAAATTGCAATCCAGCAACGGAGTGTACGGCCAAAAGTGAAAAATCCTGTAAAGAATCTTTTACAATAGTGCCTTCAAATTTATCGGCCATTCTAAAGAAAGTTCCATCAGCAACAGATTTAATTTTTAAACCGTTCGCAGTGGTCACAAAATCAATGGTATTTGGTGTTGGGGAATCAAATCCCACCAAAACGCCATGCACTTCTTCAGTGGCCCCTTTTTTAATATAGTGGTCGTGTCGTCCGCCTTCTCCCGATTCAACAAATTTTAAATATTCCTCGCCGGCTTCATCAGCTTCAAATACTTCTATGGCATTTGGAGTGTAGTTTGTTAATTTTACATCAACATCTTTTCCTTTAAAATCGGTTTTGTAATGGTAGTTATTGTTTCCCAATGCCGACAACAAGATGGCTTTATGCGAAGGCGTTTTCTGTTCTTTTCCATCGTTGACAACAACGCTTATATAGCTTTTATCAGAAAAATAAACGTTGCTAACGGCGCCTTCCCTAATAGGCATAATGCCTTCGGTGCTAATATAACGCGTTATTCCTGCGCCAACCAGTATTAAAAAAAAGGACAAGTGAAAAACCAGCACCACCAATTTTTCTTTTCTATAAAGTTTGTATTTAAAAATATTTCCAAAAAAGTTGATGGCGAAAAAGGCCATAATTGCCTCAAACCACCAAGCATTGTAAACCAAAACTTTTGCGGTTTCGGTGCCGTAATCATTTTCGATAAATGTTGCAACTCCCATAGATAAAGCAAAAATTAAAAATAATGCTGCCGTTACGCGAGTTGAATAAATAAGTGAAAGAAGTTTGTTCATTTTTATAGTTTTAATAGTAAAAAATAACGAGTTGCGAAGATAATGATATTTGTCATAATACTAAATTTTAATCGGTATTTTAAGCAAATCTTAATCTTGTAAAATTTCAAGCGGAAATAGCGCCATTACATTTATTGATGGAACAGATTATTGTCATTAAAAAAGATTAAAAATATCAAAATAATTGTTTAAATATTTTTGTAAATTTGGGGTTTATAAATTAGTAAATGAAAAACTTAAACAGTTTTAAATTGCACGCAGACGTCTTTTTAAACATAAAGCGTCCAGATTCTTTTTGTGCCTAATTTTATTCTTTTTTAACGATATTCGATCACCTTTTACAAATTATTTACAACTTTTAAATATATTATTATGGAATTACCATACGCAGAACCCTATAAAATTAAAATGGTTGAACACATCAAACGTTCAACACAAGAGCAACGATTAAAATGGATACAAGAAGCCGATTATAATTTATTCAACCTTTCTTCTGATAAAGTTTTTATTGATGTATTGACAGATTCAGGAACTGGCGCCATGAGCGACAAACAGTGGGCTGAAATGATGATTGGAGATGAAAGTTATGCGGGATCATCCTCGTTTTTAAAACTTAAAGATACCGTTCAAAAAATTACCGGGTTCAACTATTTCTTGCCTACACACCAAGGAAGGGCAGCTGAAAATGTGTTGTTTTCCGCATTGGTGAAAGAAGGCGATATTGTTCCCGGAAATTCACATTTTGACACCACCAAAGGCCATATTGAATTCAGAAAAGCCAAAGCGTTGGATTGCACCATCGATGAAGCTTTTGACACTTCCAATATGCATCCATTTAAAGGAAATGTTGATTTAAACAAACTTGAAACAGTTTTTAAAAGCCATCCCAAAGATAAAATTCCTTTTGTGATACTTACCATAACTTGCAATAGTGCGGGCGGACAGCCAGTTTCTGTGCAAAACACCAAAGAGGTTTCGGCATTATGTAAAAAATACGGAATTCCGTTGTATTTTGACGCTGCCCGTTTTGCCGAAAATGCTTATTTCATCAAAAAGCGTGAGCCCGGGTATGAAAACAAATCCATTAAGGAAATTGCCAAGGAAGTATTTTCTTATGGCGACGGAATGACGATGAGCTCTAAAAAAGACGGATTGGTAAATATGGGCGGTTTTATTGCCCTAAACAACGAAGAAGTTTTTAAGCAGGCAGCTGTTTTCAATATTATGTTTGAAGGTTTTATCACTTATGGAGGCATGAATGGGCGTGATATGGGCGCATTGGCTGTTGGGTTGGACGAAGCCACGGAATTTAATTATTTGGAAAGCAGGGTAGAGCAAATTGCTTATTTGGGTCAAAAGCTGGTCGATTTTGGTGTTCCGGTACAACAACCTTTCGGCGGTCATGCCATATTTTTGGATGCCAATAAATTTGTTCCTAAAATTCCGAGAGAAGAATATCGGGCGCAGGCTTTGGCGGTTGAAATTTATATTGTTGGCGGAATAAGGGGCGTTGAAATAGGAACTGTTTTGGCCGACAGAGATCCGATAACCCGAGAAAATCGGTATCCGGAATTGGAAATGGTGCGGTTGGCTATACCAAGAAGGGTTTATTCCAACAACCACATGGATTATATTGCTGTGGCGCTAAAAAATATTTATGATACCAGGGAAGAAGCAAAATCGGGTTATACAATTGTGGAGGAAGCGCCCATTATGAGACATTTTACCGTTAAATTCAAAAAAATATAATACCATTTACTCTTTTTTTGGTACTTTTGCTGAACTGAATTGTAAAATAATATCGAAATGTTATCAAATGCCAGTAAGTATGCTATTTTATCTACCTTGTATTTGGCGGAGCATTCAAATGAAGAAAGAAAAATCAGCGTAAAGGAAATTGCTGAAAATATTGATGTTCCAAGTCCGTTCTTGGCAAAGCTATTCCAGCAGTTGGTGCGCGGTAAAATTATTTCTTCCAGCAAAGGTCCGCATGGAGGTTTCTATTTATCCGACAAGAATAAACAAAAAAATGTGCTTGACATTATCGATAATATTGATGGTTTAAATAAATTGAATGGCTGTTTTTTGGGGTTGAATGAATGCGATTCCACAAATCCTTGTCCGGTACATTTTATTGTCGTGCCTTTTAAAAACAATATATTGGCGAAGTTTAGGGATTTAACAATTATGGAGTTTGCCAAGGAAATTTCCGACAAAGGAGGGCCTAAAACCTTAAAAGACATCAGTCCTTCATTTGAAGTGCCTATTGATTAGAATTATGGGAAATTGAATCAAAAAATGTTTAAAAAATTGACAAATGTCATTTTTTTTAAATCTAATAATCCTATTTTCGTTGACAGAAGATAAAAAAGAAAACAGTTCTTGCATTTAAAGAAGGGCTATCTCTAATACAAAATTATTTTCTTTGAAATAAAAATTTAGTTAGTAGTTTAAGTTAGAACCAAAACTTTGATGGCAACATCAAAAGTTTTGGTTCTTTTTTTTTACTTTAATACTGAAAACTCAATGGCTGAAGAAGTGAAAACAATATGCGTTTGGGTTTTAAAATCTTCTTTTGTCGCTTTAAAGATATTGTCCACATAGGTTTGCGGATTTAAATCAATCAAAGGAAACCAAGTGCTTTGAACCTGGATTTGCAGTTTGTGCCCTTTCTTAAATGTGTGATTTACATCCTGTAGCGTAATGTTTACCGCAGTTTTTTTATTCGGAATAAACGGTTCAGGAAAGGTAAAACTGTTTCTGAATTTTCCGCGCATCACCTCACTGCGAACCATTAAATGATAATTGCTCATTTTTAAATGGTCTTGCATTTTTTCGTTTGTTTCTTCCGTATCAGCTGGATGCACATCTATCACTTTCACAATCCAATCGGCATCGGTTCCTGTGGTTGCCACTTGCAGTTTTGCCAAAATATCTCCGGCCAACGTGAAATCTTCTTTCAAAATATCAGTCTCAAAAACCAACACGTCGCCTCTTCTGGCTGCAAAACGCTGGTCGTCGGTCATATATTTTCTTGGCGTAAAAACGGTTTTTATATCTTCTGAATAGGGCACCGGTTTTTTAATATCGCTGATAAATTTGATGCCAATTTCTTTTTCTTCTGAAGCGGTTAATTTTTGGTTGTCCGACAAATACATCAACATTTTTTTAGCACCTGCGGGCGGCCAGATTTTGTATGAGTTCCATTCTTTTTTACCGGTGTCATAAACGTAAGCTTCTGGCAATCCCGAATTTTTATCGCCGCTGCCTTTTAAGAAATGATTGAAAAATTTGGTTTCAATTTGTTCCTGGAATTTTATGGAGATGGAATCGCCAAAATAATAATTTCCCACGCTGTTTTCAACGTCTGTTCTTGCCCATTGTCCGTGACTCCAAGGTCCGAAAACAAGTGTGTTGTAATTGTCTTTATTGTATTTTTCAATTGTTTTGTAGGTTTCTAAAGCACCAAATAAATCTTCAGCATCAAATTCACCGCCAACAACCATTGTTGCCACTGACGATTTAATTTTTTTCAAATGTTGAATAATGCCTTTGCTTTGCCAAACTTCGTCATAATTTGGGTGTTCTATTAATTCTGCCCAAAAGAAATCGTCCACTTTGTCTTTGTTTTGAGGCGCTGTTTCATCCAGTTTTTCATATTGAAAATAGTGGTTTAAATTGCTTAACGGGCCGGCATCCAAAAAAAACTGGTATTGATCCTGCGTTTTTAAATCGGGAATGGAATACCAAGCCGTATCGGATGGTGCGTCTTTTGGCGTTCCAAACAACGAGTTGATTTTAAAATAGCTCAATAAATAAGCGCCGTTGTGGTGAAAATCATCAAAAAAGAAATCTCCAATAGGCGCTTGCGGTGAAGCTGCTTTTAAGGCAGGATGCGCGTCAATGGCAGAATATGTACTGTAAAAACCGGGATAGGAAATTCCCCAAGTGCCCACATTTCCATTGTTATTCTCCACATTTTTCACCAGCCAGTCTATGGTATCGTAGGTGTCTGAACTTTCATCAATATCTTTGTTGCTTTTTTTATTTGGGATATAAGCGCGCATATTGTCGTAAGTTCCTTCACTCATCCAACGCCCGCGAACATCCTGATAAACCACAATATTTCCTTCTTCCATTAAAAATTTATTGGGCGCAATGCTTTTTTTCAAGGAATCTGCGCCATAGGGCTGACAGCTATAAGGGGTGCGTTGCAGTAAAATTGGGTATTTTTTGCTTTTGTCTTTTGGCGAATAAATGGCGGTAAACAATTTTACGCCATCACGCATGGTAATGGTCGTTTCCATTTTATCGTAATTTTCTTTGACAAAATTGATTTCAGTTGCTTCGGCAGTAATCATTTTTTTACAGCTAAATAAGGAAACAACCAGCAAAACGGTGAAAATTGCTTTAATTGGGTGAAATTTCATAAAAAGGTTGATTGGTTAAGCGTAAATCTACAATAATTTATACAACAGAAAACTAAATCAAATATTATTTTGGGCCTGCCCGCCTTTTGGTGGGCGTTACCGCAAGGGTCGCGCTATTCGCTATATCTTTTTTTTCATTGCATTTCAAAAAAGGATATCGCTGCTATCACTAACGCGAATTCAATTATTAATGAAAAATACCTGAAACCCGAAACTTGATACTTGAAACTTGAAACCCAAAACAACCAAAAATCTACATATTTCTTCTGTACTGTCCGCCAACTTCAAACAAAGCATCCGTAATTTGTCCGATAGAACACACCTTGCAGGCTTCCATTAATTGTTCAAAAATATTTTCGTTATTCACGGCTTTTTGTCTTAATAAGGCAATATGTTCTTTTACTGCAGATGCATTTGCTTTATTCAGGTTTTTAACCACCGTAATTTGGTATTGTTTTTCTTTTTCGGTGGCTCTGATAACTTCTTCAGGCAAAATGGTTGGCGAACCTTTGCTGCTTAAAAACGTGTTTACGCCAATAATAGGAAATTCACCATTGTGTTTTAAGGTTTCGTAATACAGGCTTTCTTCCTGAATTTTACTGCGTTGGTACATAGTTTCCATCGCGCCTAAAACACCGCCGCGCTCTGTAATTCTGTCAAATTCGGCATAAATGGCTTCTTCCACCAAATCGGTCAATTCTTCAATAATAAAAGAACCTTGAATTGGATTTTCATTTTTGGTCAATCCCAATTCTTTGTTGATAATCAGCTGAATAGCCATTGCTCTGCGCACACTTTCTTCCGTTGGTGTGGTAATTGCTTCGTCATAAGCGTTGGTGTGCAAACTGTTGCAATTGTCGTAAATGGCATACAAAGCCTGCAAGGTGGTGCGAATATCGTTAAAGTCAATTTCCTGTGCATGCAAACTTCTTCCTGAAGTTTGAATGTGGTATTTCATCATTTGGGCACGTGCGTTGGCGCCGTATTTTTCTTTCATGGCTTTCGCCCAAATTTTGCGGGCAACCCTTCCAATCACTGCATATTCAGGATCAACGCCGTTGGAGAAGAAGAAGGATAAATTCGGTCCGAATTCATTAATATCCATTCCTCTCGACAAATAATATTCCACATAAGTAAATCCGTTTGCCAAGGTAAATGCCAATTGCGAAATTGGGTTTGCGCCGGCTTCCGCAATATGGTAGCCGGAAATTGAAACGGAATAAAAATTTCTGATATTATTGCCGATAAAATATTCCTGGACATCACCCATCAATCGCAATGCAAATTCGGTGGAAAAAATACAGGTATTTTGTGCCTGGTCTTCTTTTAAAATATCGGCTTGTACCGTTCCTCGGACTTTGGCGATGGTTGCTGTTTTTATTTTTTGATAAATGTCAAGCGGCAATACTTCATCTCCGGTAACGCCTAAAAGCAATAAACCCAATCCGTTATTTCCTTTGGGCAATTCACCTTGGTATTGCGGACGGGCAACACCTTTTTTTTGATAAATGGCTTTTATTTTTTCTTCAATTTCTTGCTCAAGTCCGTTGGCTGTAATATATTTTTCACATTCCTGGTCAATCGCAGCATTCATAAAAAATGCCAACATCATGGGTGCCGGACCGTTAATTGTCATAGAAACTGAGGTAAGAGGATTTGTCAAATCGAATCCGGAATACAATTTTTTGGCATCATCCAAACAGCAAACGGAAACGCCTGCGTTTCCAATTTTTCCATAAATATCCGGACGAATATCAGGATCGTTTCCATATAAAGTCACGGAATCAAATGCGGTGGACAAACGTTTTGCCGGAAGTCCCAAACTCACATAATGAAAACGTCGGTTCGTGCGCTCCGGTCCGCCTTCGCCGGCAAACATTCTTGCAGGATCTTCGCCTGTTCTTTTAAACGGAAAAAGTCCTGCGGTATAAGGAAACTCTCCGGGAACATTTTCTTCCAGAGACCACAACAATAAATCGCCCCAAGCTTCGTATTTTGGCAGGGAAATTTTAGGAATTTGTGTGTGCGACAAAGACTCGCTGTGTGTTTTTATGTTTAATTCTTTTCCGCGAACATTAAAAGTAAAGAGGTCGTTTTTATAGGATTGCTTTTTAGCTTCCCAATTTAAGATAATTTCCCAGTTGTACGGATTCAAATCCATTTTTACGCGGGCAAATTCTTTGAATAAAAGCGATAAAAATTGGATATCAACATCATTTTTGGTCAATTTTAGAAGCTGTTCTTCATTTACGCCAATTTTAGTTAGATGCGTTAACTCCGTTTCAGCAGAAACCTTTGCTACGGAACAAATGGTTTTATAAATCCCGAACAACTTTTGCGCAATCTGTTTTTGTTTTTTCGCGTTTTGGTTGTAAGCCCTGTTATTTTCGGTGATTTCCGACAAATAACGCACCCTGTTTGGCGGAATAATATATTGTTTTTCGCTTATTTTGTCCGAAACTTCAAAAGTGCTTTTAAAATGCGTGCCTGTTTTTTCGTTAATTTTTTTTATGAGTACCTGATACAATTCATTGGTTCCCGGATCGTTGAACTGGGAAGCGATGGAACCGTAAACAGGCATGGAATCGATGCTGTTTTTCCACAAATTATGGTTGCGCTGGTATTGTTTTTTTATGTCGCGCAAGGCATCCAAAGCACCGCGCTTGTCGAATTTATTGAGCGCAATAACATCGGCAAAATCGATCATATCAATTTTTTCCAATTGCGTTGCGGCACCATATTCCGGCGTCATCACATACAAAGAAACATCAGAATGGTCCAAAATTTCTGTATCGCTTTGCCCAATGCCCGAAGTTTCCAAAATCACCATGTCAAAATTGGCAACTTTTAAGATATCCACGGCAATGCTCACGTGTTTTGACAAGGCCAAATTTGATTGGCGCGTGGCCAAGGAACGCATATAAACACGGTCGTTTTTTATGGAGTTCATTCTGATCCTGTCGCCCAATAAAGCGCCGCCAGTTTTCCTTTTTGAAGGGTCAACCGAAACAATGGCGATTGTTTTTTCGGGAAAATCGATTAAATACCTTCTCACCAATTCATCAACCAAAGACGATTTCCCCGATCCGCCTGTCCCTGTAATTCCCAAAACAGGTGTTTCCGATTTTTTTGCTTCAGCTTTAATTTCATTGATAAAAACGGTATGTTTTTCAGAGAAATTTTCTGCGGCAGAAATGGCTTTCGCCAATTGCATCGGAATTTTACCGGCCAAATCTGCAACGGAAAAATCAACAATTTTGCCTGTCGGAAAATCGCAACCAGCAACCATATCGTTTATCATTCCCTGCAAACCCATGCTGCGGCCATCATCCGGGGAATAAATGCGCGTAATTCCGTATTTTGTTAATTCTTCAACTTCATCAGGAAGAATTACGCCGCCGCCGCCGCCAAATATTTTAATTTGGGGAGCGCCTTTTTCCTGAAGCAAATCGTACATATATTTAAAATATTCTATATGTCCGCCTTGGTAGGAAGTCATCGCAATCGCATTTGCATCTTCCTCAATGGCACAATTTACCACTTCTTCAACACTTCTGTCATGCCCCAGATGAATCACTTCAACACCTGTGGCCTGAATAATTCTTCGCATAATATTGATGGCGGCATCGTGACCGTCAAAAAGGGAAGCGGCTGTAACTATTCTAACTTTATTTTTTGGTTTATAAGGCGTAATTGTATCCATTTTTGTGTTTAATTGTATGCCGCAATTTACGAAAATTATTAAGGATTGTTTAATTGCTTGTTTTGATGTTTTAATTGAAGAAAGTTTGTTTTGATAAAATTCAAACAAAAAAACCTTAAAATTCAGGAAAAAGTATTAAAAAAACTAATAAAAAGCTATAGATACTTTAAAAAAGCAACCGTTTTTCTCGATTCTAAATAATTTAAATCCTGCTCATTTTTATAGGCTTCTTTTTCAAAACTGATGTTTTTATAGGCCAATTCATGGTTTTTATATTGATAAATCCGAATACAGTATTCTATAAAATACCAAACAAAAAAGAGAATCCAAAGCATTTCTGCCTGCTGTTTTAAATGAATTTTTTCGTGGTTTAATAACAAGGAATTATTGATGCTTTTCTTATTTCTTAAGAAGATAAAAGGGAAAATGGTCAATCCGGAATATTTCTTCGGAATGAGATATTTAAAAATGACAATCATATTAAAAATTAGGTTCAAAAATTAAACCAAATTACATAAGATTTGTTGAATATGATGAAAATTAAAATAGCTCGAATAACTTTTAAGCCATTTATGGAAAATGGCATGATAAATAAACTTGAGCTTATTTAACATACCATTCTGTATTAAATTATAATCTTAAAATATTCTAAGTCAATTTTATTTAATTTTTGTTTTAATTGGATAAGGCGGTGTTTCCATCTTTTTTGGAGGATTTGCTTTCAACTGTTCTAAAACAACTTGGATTGCTTTTTCCAATTGCGGATCTTTTCCCTGAATAACTTCGGCAGGCCATTGTTCAACCTCAATATCTGGCGCTACACCTTCATTTTCTATACCAAAACCTTTTTCATCGTAGAAAGCTAAGTTTGGTGAGGTCACGATTCCGCCATCAATAAACTCCGGATATCCTAAAATACCTACCAAGCCTCCCCAGGTGGTTTTACCGATAATGGTGCCCAAATCATTTTTTCTGAACAAATAAGGGAAGTAATCGCCTCCGGAACCTGCAGTTTCATCGATAAGCAAAACTTTTGGACCTTGTATGGAAGCGTTAGGCGCTTTCTGGTCTTTTCCGTAACGATAACTCCAGTACGATTGCAGCGGACGTTTTAAAATATCGATATAATAATCGGCCAACTGGCCACCGCCATTAAAGCGTTCGTCAATAATGATTGCGGCTTTATTTGCTTGCGGAAAGAAATAGCGCTTAAAATATTCATGGCCTTGCGTGGTTGTATTTGGCACATAAACATAAGCGACTTGTCCATTGGTGGCTTCATTCACTTTTTTGATATTGCCTTCAACCCAATCCCTGTTGCGTAAAGTCATTTCTGATGCTATTGGTGTAACCGTAATTTTCCTTGAATTGGTCATATTGGGATTTGAAGAGACCGTTAGCACAGTTAACTTATCAGCCGTATTTTCAAAAAAGCTAAAGAAATTATCATTTGCCGTAACGGATTTGCCATTAACTTCCAAAATGTAATCACCCACTTTAATTTCTACGCCAGGTTCAGTAAGTGGTGATCTCAATTCAGGAGTCCAGTTCAGTCCGCCATAGATTTTTTTGATGCGGTAGCGGTTATTCATCACTTCATAATCTGCGCCCAAAAGTCCGCCAACAATATTTTTGGCTTTTTTCATGCTGTCGCCGGTACTGGAAAAGCGGTGATGGCCTACAGACAATTCACTGAACATCCACTCCATAACTTTATAAAGATCATTTTTACAGGACAAATCTGGGAGAAAAGTCGCATATTTCTTTTTCATGGCGTTCCAATCTGCACCGTGCATGCCGGGATCATAAAAATAATCTCGGTTAACACGCCAGGCTTCATCAAAAATATTGGTCCATTCTGCAAGTGGCTCAATTTTTACCTGTACGGCACCGGTATTCACAATTGCATCATCTTCAGGTTTTTTTCCGGTATCGGCAATTCCCCATGTATTTTTGATTTGGTAAAGCGTTTTGGTTCCTTTTGCTGCGATTATATAATCATCTGCAGGCATAATGGCCTCACCTTTTCTTTTCTTTAATTCATATTTATGAAGCATTGTTTTATCATCATTTGAAGCTTGCGCCAAATAATACAATTCGCCTTCTTTTGGCACTTGCAGGTTTCTGTAATTGCCTGAAGGAATTGGGATTGAAACAATTCTGTTTGTGATGCCTTCCCAATCAATGCTTAGCGGAGGAATATTTGTATCTTCCTTTTTTTCATCCTTTTTATCTGCTTTTTTATCTTCTTCTTTGCTTTTATCAACAGTTTCCTCTACGTCATTTTCTTTGGCAAAAGGCGATACCGTATTTTTTTGAAGTGTAATCAAATAAATGGAATTGCTTGCTGCCATATCCTGATTGGACAAATCAAACCAGTTAACTACCGGTCCGGCATCAGTAGAAGCAAATAAATATAAATACTTGCCGCTTGGGTCAAAAACAGGATTGCTGACATTGGCCAAACCATCTGAAACCGGATATGATTTATTCTCGGCTAAAGAATATAAGTAAGCCTGTTCAAAATTAGTTTCTGTGATAATGGTGTAGGCTATCCAGCCGGAATCTGCAGACCAACTGCCGAAAAGTTCCCGGAATGCGCCCGGGGCATAAACAGCATCCGCAGCAATTTTAGTGGATTTTCCACTGGCAATGTCAACCAAATAAAAGTTTCGGCCATTGTCCACAAAGCATATTTTTTTGCTGTTTGGCGACCAATGGATATTCGCATAAAATCCAGTGCCGTTCAAAGTAATTATTTTCGAAGTGTTTTCTCCGCTTGCATTTTTTATATGCAGCGCATATTCGCCGCTCTCATCAGAAAAATAGGCGATTTGTTTGCCGTCTGTTGACCAGGCAGGATATTTTTCGTGGGTTCCAGTTGTATTTGTCAAGTTTAACGGGTCGCCTTTTTTAGCAGGAATCGTGATTATTTCTCCTCTAAAATCCACTACCATGCGAGCGCCGGAAGGAGAAATATTTGCGCTGCGGATATAATTATTTCCTGTTACAAATCTTGATCGGTGTTCCAATAAATCGGTGGCGATGCCGACTTTGATTCTTGAGGTATTTCCGCCGGCAACATTAAAAAGATGAAGGTATCCGGCCTGTTCAAAAATAATTTCATCATCGGAAGCGGAGATGTTTATAATTGGAAAATCTTTAAAATCGGTCAGTTGTTTGACTTCTTTTTTGTCTTGCGTATAACTAAAAAGGTTAAATTCTCCATTTCTGTCGCTTATGAAATAGACAGTTTTACCAATCCAAACCGGTTGGGTGTCGTTGCTGCCGCCCATTGCTTTTGGAATTTCGGCTACGGCATGATTGCTATTCTCGTAAATCCAAATCCTGCTCATTGTGCCTCCGCGATAATGCTTCCACTGCTTAAACCTGTCTGCTATTGGCGTGTAGGCGATTTGATTGCCGTCCGGGCTGTAAGAAGCCCAAAACGCATTTGGAATGTCTAACGTTGTTACTTTTCCGCTGGCAATTTCAATGGTAAATAATTGTGAATATCTGTTGGTAAAGGTGTTGCGTTGAGAATTAAACAAAACCTGTTGGCCATTTGGCGTAAATCCCCTAACCAAGTCATTATAAGGATGCCAGGTAAGCCGCTTTGGAACACCGCCAGAAACAGGCACAATATACACATCTGTATTGCCGTCGTATTGCGCATTGAAAGCAATCATACTGCCGTCTGGAGAAAAAACAGGATTTGATTCCACGCCCTCATCCACAGTGAGTCGCCTTGGATTGGAACCGTCTTTATTGGCAATCCAAAGGTCTTCGGCATAAATGAAGGCGATATTGGTTTTACTGATCGCCGGCTCAGAAAGCAAGCGAGTGTCTGTTTTGTCTATGGCCATCATTGGGCTATAAATCAACATAAATAAGAAGGATAGGCTAAATAGCTTTAGGAAAGAGATTTTCATATGATAATGGTTAAAATAATTAATGCGATACTAACAAATATAATCAATTTTATAAAACAAAATAAACGGAGTAAAGTCTAAAATTTTTTGTGAAAATATCAAAAAGTACAATTTAAAGAGCATTGAGCTGAAAGAAAAAATCACTGATATAATTCTCTTAAAAAATTGTAAATTTGTAAAGTTAAATTTCATTTAAATGACTTTTCAAGACCGGATAAAACAAGGAATTCCTTCCGAATTGCCTTCAAAAAAAACGTACGAAAAAGCAATAAATCACGCGCCAAAGCGCATGGATATTTTGTCGAATGAAGAAAAAGAGCTTGCAATCAGAAATGCGTTGCGGTATTTTGACAAAAAACACCACACTGTTTTAGCTAAGGAATTTGCGGAGGAATTAAAAGAATACGGACGAATTTATATGTATCGTTTTCGGCCCGAATATCAGTTTTATGCACGGCCAATCAACGAATATCCGGGTAATTCTGTTCAGGCAAAAGCCATTATGCACATGATTCAGAATAATTTGGATGAAGCCGTGGCGCAACATCCACACGAATTGATAACCTATGGCGGCAACGGCGCTGTTTTTCAAAATTGGGCGCAATATTTATTGACCATGAAATACTTGTCGGAAATGAACAACGAACAAACGTTGGTGATGTATTCCGGCCACCCAATGGGTTTGTTTCCTTCCAATGCCAACGCGCCCAGAGTGGTGGTTACCAACGGAATGATGATTCCAAATTACAGCAAACAAAACGACTGGGAAAAATATAATGCCCTGGGCGTAACGCAATACGGTCAAATGACCGCCGGCAGCTTTATGTATATTGGGCCGCAAGGAATTGTGCACGGCACCACAATTACGGTATTAAATGCAGGCCGGAAAATTGCTAAAAATGGCGAGCCTTTGGCGGGGAAATTATTTCTGACTTCAGGTTTGGGAGGAATGAGCGGCGCCCAGCCAAAAGCCGGAAATATTGCTGGTTGCGTTACAGTTTGTGCCGAAGTGAATCCGAAAATTACGGAAATCCGCTTGTCGCAAGGTTGGATAGATGAAAAAATAACCGATTTAGATGAATTGGCCGCAAGGGTAAAAATCGCCAAAGAAAACAAGGAAGTGGTTTCCATTGCCTTTTTAGGAAATATCGTGGAGGTTTGGGAGAAATTTGCAGAAGAAAATGTTTACGTAGATTTGGGTTCAGACCAAACTTCGCTGCACAATCCTTGGGCCGGCGGTTATTATCCCGCAGGAATTTCTTTTGAGGAATCCAATGTGATGATGGTGGAAAATCCCCCATTATTTAAAGAAAAAGTGCAGGAAAGTTTAAGAAGGCAAGTTGTGGCAATCAACAAACACACCGCAAAAGGAACTTACTTTTTTGATTATGGGAATGCTTTTTTATTGGAAGCAAGCAGGGCAGGAGCAGATGTAATGGCAAAAAACGGCATCGATTTTAAATATCCGTCTTATGTGCAGGATATTATGGGACCGATGTGTTTCGATTATGGTTTCGGGCCTTTTCGTTGGGTGTGCACAAGCGCAAATCCGGCCGATTTAGAAAAAACGGATGCCATTGCTTGTGAGGTTTTGGAAGAAATCAAAAAAAATTCTCCAAAAGAAATTCAGCAGCAAATGACCGACAATATTCAGTGGATAAAAGGTGCCCAGGAAAATAAATTGGTGGTGGGCTCCCAAGCCCGGATTTTATATGCGGATGCGGAAGGCCGTATGAAAATTGCGGAGGCTTTTAACAATGCCATAAATAACGGAGAAATTTCACAACCTATTGTTTTGGGACGTGACCATCACGATGTTTCCGGAACAGATTCACCTTACAGAGAAACTTCAAATATTTACGACGGTTCCAAATTTACGGCTGATATGGCAATTCAAAATGTGATTGGCGACAGCTTTCGCGGAGCAACCTGGGTATCAATCCATAACGGCGGCGGAGTGGGCTGGGGAGAGGTCATTAACGGCGGATTTGGTATGGTTCTTGATGGTAGTTTAGAGGCCGAAAAGCGCTTGAAAAGCATGCTTTTTTGGGATGTGAACAATGGTATCGCACGCAGAAATTGGGCGAGAAATGAAGGCGCTGTATTTGCCATAAAAAGAGCGATGGAAGTGGAGCCAAATTTAAAAGTGACTTTGCCTAATTTAGTTGATGACCAAATCTTGAAAGATTTATTTTAATAATTAAAATTGTAGATAAATGAAAGCCTTAAAATTACTTCCGCTAGCTTTAATTTTTTTTGTAGCTTCTTGCAGCTCCGTCAGAGTTACAGCCGATTATGATACAACCGCCGATTTTTCTAAGTATAAAACATTCGCTTTTTATAAAAAAGGGATTGACAAAGCTGAAATATCCGATTTGGACAAACGAAGAATTCTAAAGGCCATTGAAAGCGAATTGTTGGCGAAAGGTTTCACAAAATCGGAGGAACCTGATTTGCTGGTCAATATATTCGCAAAATCAACACAAAAAGTTGATGTGTACAATAACAATTTTTATTACGGCTGGTACCCTTGGTATTACGGACCAAATTTTGGCACACAGGTGTCCAAATACACTGAAGGAACTTTATTCATCGATTTAATTGACGCCAACAAAAAAGAACTGGCTTGGCAGGGAATCGGAAGCGGTGCTTTGTCCGCCACCGGAAATGTTGCAAAAAAGGAAGAAAAAATCAAGGAATTTGTGGCCGAAATTATGGCGCAATATCCTCCGGGAACTGAAAAATAATTTTATTTTCAAAAGAATTAACCTACAAGTTTAAAAACGTTCTGAAATTTCAGAACGTTTTTTTGTTATTTTTGCCAAATCTATGTTAGAAAAACCAATTTCTTCAGAAGAAGATTACTATATAAATGAGGATGGCTACCGTGTGTTTACGGAAAAATACCATTTGAAAAGAGGTTATTGCTGCAAAAGCGGCTGCAAACATTGTCCGTTTGGCTACGACAAGAAAACAGACAGTTTCAAGCGTTAAATATAAGTACCTTAAAAAATAAAAAATGATGTTAAAAAAAATAATTTTGGCAGTGGTTGTGTTTCAACTTTCTGCTTGTGCGGAATTGCAGCAGGTGATTAATCAAATGCCAAATGGCGGAATTACTAATTTTCAAATTGCGGCAGGTTTAAAGGAAGCGCTGCAAAATGGGATTTCAAATCAGGTAACCACTTTGGCGGTTCAGGATGGATTTTATAAAAATGAAATGGTTAAAATTTTATTGCCTGAAGAATTGCAAAAAGTGGATCGAACTTTAAGAAGTATCGGGTTGTCAAACTTGGCTGATGAAGGATTAAGAGTGTTGAACCGAGCTGCGGAGGATGCCGTGGGAGAAGCCATTCCTATTTTTTCTGATGCCATTACAAATATGACTTTTGTTGATGCGAAAAACATTTTATTGGGCGATAAAAATTCGGCTACGCAATATTTGAAAAGTGCCACTTCAGCAGCTTTGTACCAAAAATTTAACCCAATTATCAACAATTCATTTAAAAAAGTGGGTGCCGACAGAATTTGGACAGATTTAATTACCAGATACAATAATTTACCATTAACTGCTGATGTAAACCCGGATTTAACTGATTATGTGACCAAAGAAGCCTTAAAAGGCGTTTTCGCCATGGTTGAGGTTGAAGAAATTGAAATTAGGGCGAATGCAGCAAAAAGGAATTCCGATTTGTTAAAAAGGGTTTTTGCGTTGCAGGATTAATTTTGTTTAAAAATGGCTGTCTAATTTTTTGTGCAAGGCTTTAAAATAGTCAAAAGCCAGTAACAATCTCGATCCGTGCCAACTAAACATTTCACCATCCGCAAAAACAGTGATGGAACGATTTGTGAAACTTGAAATTTCCAAGGCATGTTCATCTTTAAATGGGAATGGTTCTGAAGACAAAATAATGACTTCAGGATCTCCTTCGTACCTGATTTTATCAATTTCAATTTTTGGATACCGACTCATATTTTGGTAGATGTTTTCAAACTTGTTGAGCTGCAGCATTTGGTTGATATAAGTGTCGTTTCCCGCAACCATCCACGGTTTTGCCCAAATAAAATAAGCCACTTTTCGGGTTGGTTTTGTTTTGATGAATTCATTGAAGTCGGTAAGTTTGAAGTTTATTTTTTCGACCAGGTTTTGGCTTTCTGTTCTTCTGTTTAAAATAGTTCCCAGGCTTAAAATGAAATTGATACTGTCTTCAATGGTGGTGATATCGGAAAAATAAGTGGGCGCAATTTTTTCCAGTTCAGGCAAAAAATCGTAGGTATTTTCTTCTTTATTGCAAAGAATAAAATCAGGATTTAAGGCTTTTATCTTATTGAAATCTACTTTTTTTGTGCCGCCCACAATGGTTTTGGTCGATTTTAAATGATAAGGATGCACGCAGAATTTTGTAATTCCGATTAGCTCATTTTCTAAATTCAAATCACAAAGCAATTCTGTTTGTGAAGGCACCAATGAAATGATTCTTTTGGGATTTTTGGAAACAGAAAATTCTCTTCCCAGTTGGTCTTTAATTATTCTCATCATTTATTTTAAACTGTCAATTGTTACTGCAACTATTAATTAAAATCAAAGCCATTTCTTGCTGTAATTTCAATGCCTCCAATTGCGCGGCTTTTGCAAAATCCAAGCCGTTGCCGGCATAAATTATGCTTCTTGCCGAATTTACCAGCAATCCGCAATCTTCATGAAGTCCGTATTTGCAAACTTCCTGCAGGTTTCCGCCTTGCGCGCCAACACCCGGAACCAATAAAAAATGATTGGGCACAATTTTTCTGATTTCCTCAAAATAAGTTGGTTTTGTGGCGCCAACCACAAACATCAAATTTTCTGAATTTTTCCAGGTCAGCGCGGTTTTTATCACTTCTTTATATAATTCATTTCCATTAATTTTTAATCCCTGAAAATCGAGTCCGCCTTTGTTGGAAGTCAGTGCCAATAAAATGGTGGTTTTGTCTTCAAAAGCCAAAAATGGTTCTACGGAATCGCTTCCCATATAAGGCGCCACAGTTACCGAATCAAAATTTAAATCTTCAAAAAACGCTTTTGCATACATGGTTGAGGTGTTGCCAATATCGCCGCGTTTGGCATCGGCAATGGTGAAAATTTCAGGATAATTTGCATTAAGATAATCAATGGTTTTTCCAAGCGCCGCCCAGCCTTTTAATCCGTAAGCTTCATAAAAAGCGGTATTTGGTTTGTAGGCAACGGCCAAATGGTGCGTGGCGTCAATAATTTGTTTGTTAAATTCAAAAATAGGATCTTCTTCATTTAAAAGATGTGTTGGAATTTTATCCAAATCTACATCCAGCCCAATACATAAAAATGATTTTTTTTGTTGAATTTGTGCAATAAGCGCTTGTTTGTTCATACGTTCAAATAAAGAATTTAACAAAAGTAGTAATTTTAATACTTTAAGTTATCTTTGTTTACCAAATAAAGCATCTTGTTAAGTTATATTTTAAATAAAATATTTTATGGATTTCTTACGCTGTTTGGCGTAATTACAGTCATATTTTTTCTTTTTAATGTGTTGCCGGGAGATCCTGCAAGAATGATGCTAGACCAACGGGAAGATGCCGAACAGCTTCAAAATATACGAGAGAAATACGGATTTGATCAGCCTTTAACCACACAGTATTTGTATTATTTGAACGATTTATTGCCCATTTCAGTTCACAGTTCAAATCCGGCAAATTACACCTATTTAACTGCTGAAAAATATTCTTATGCAAAACTGTTTTCGGCAGGTGAAAAAATAGTTGTGATAAAGTTTCCTTATCTGCGGAAATCGTTTCAAAAAAACGATAAAAATGTATCGGAAGTAATTGCGGAAACATTGCCAAACACTGCTGTTTTAGCGGTTTCTGCGATTGTAATTGCCATTATCACAGGCATATTTTTCGGAATACTTTCGGCCTTGTATAAAGATACTTTTTTCGACCGGATGATTTCGATATTGAGCACTTTGGGAATGAGTATGCCTTCATTTTTTTCTGCCATATTATTCGCTTGGTTTTTTGGGTTTGTATTGCACAAGTACACCAATTTAAATATGACGGGCAGTTTGTATGAAGTGGACGATTTTGGCGAGAACATTTATATTCAGTGGAAAAATTTAATTTTGCCGGCAATTGTTTTGGGAATCAGGCCATTGGCGGTGGTGATTCAATTGATGCGAAATTCTTTGTTGGAAGTTTTAAATCAGGATTATATAAGAACCGCTAGGGCAAAAGGACTTTCAACCTATAAGATCATAAAAACACACGCGTTAAAAAATTCGTTGAATCCGGTTGTTACCGCGGTTTCCGGATGGTTTGCCTCTATGTTGGCGGGCGCTGTGTTTGTGGAATATATTTTTAACTGGAACGGACTGGGAAAAGAAATTGTAAACGCGCTAAACACCTTGGATTTACCCATAATTATGGGGAGTGTTTTGGTGATTGCCACCATGTTTATCATTATCAATATTTTGGTTGATATCAGTTACGGGTTGCTGGATCCAAAAATAAGGTTGAAAGGCTAAGTTCTATTTAAAACGGCATCTGCGTTAGGGATTGCAGAGGAAAACCTTTTTGCGCTTTTTTCAGCGGAAAAAGTTTGCAACGAAAAGCCCGACCTTTTTGGGAACGCGCAAAAATTTTGATAAAAATTGCTGTACTTATCAGAATTAAGCCGATTGAAATAAAAGTGAAACACGAAAACGAATTCGCACAATAGTGAATTGAATTTTTTTAAGGAATTTAATAATGATTAAATTTGTCGATAAAACCTAACAAAAACAAAAAATATGAGAGCAAAAATAGTAGCCGGAAACTGGAAAATGAACAACGATTTGGATGAATCGAAATCATTGGTAAAAAAAATCGCAAAAAGCATCAAAAAACAACCGCTTGAAAACACAAGGGTCATTGTTGCCCCAAGCTTTGTAAGTCTGCAAAAAGTGGCAAGCAAAGCCAAAGGAACGAAAGTTGAGGTTGCTGCGCAAAACATGCATTTTGAAAAAAATGGCGCTTTTACAGGAGAAATTTCTGCATCGATGTTGAAATCGGTTGGCGTGCATATCGTGATTTTAGGACATTCAGAACGCAGGGAATATTTTGGGGAAACCGATGCGTTATTGGCTAAAAAAGTGGACGCCGCTTTGGCAAATAAGATGGAAGTGATTTTTTGTTTTGGGGAAGTTTTGGCCGAAAGAAAAGCCGGAAATCAGTTTAAAGTGGTGGAAAGGCAGATTAAAAATGGCTTATTTCATTTGGAAGCAAATGCCTGGAAAAACATCATTTTGGCCTACGAACCTGTTTGGGCCATTGGAACCGGCGAAACGGCGTCACCTGAACAAGCGCAGGAAATGCATGCTTTTATCAGAAAAATTGTTGCTGATAAATATGGCAATGATGTGGCTGAGATCGTTTCTATTTTATACGGCGGAAGCGTAAAACCTTCCAATGCTCGGGAAATTTTCTCAAAACCTGATGTAGATGGCGGTTTAATTGGTGGTGCAGCGTTAAACATAGACGATTTTAAAGCAATAATTGATGCAATTTAATGGATAATATTTATATATCTTACACCTTCAATGTAAGTCCGAAAGAACCGGCAACAGAAATTTTAATTGCCGAATTGGGTGAAGCGGGTTTTGAAAGTTTTGTTGAAAATGAAGAAGGCGTTGAAGCTTTCATTCAAAAATCCGATTGGAATATGCATGTTTTGGATGATATTTATGTGTTAAAATCAGGTGAATTTCAGATTTCTTATGAAATGAGGGAAATTGAACAAACCAATTGGAATATGGAATGGGAAAAAAACTTTAATCCGATTCAGGTTGATGGTTTGGTGAGCATCAGAGCGCCATTTCACGAGAATCCAAACCTGAAGTATGATATTGTAATTGAGCCAAAAATGAGTTTTGGCACCGGGCATCATGAAACTACGCATATGATGATCCAGCATTTATTGGACTTGGATGTTGCCGGTAAAAAAGTGTTGGATATGGGCTGCGGAACAGGGATTTTGGCAATTTTTGCTGAAATGAAAGGCGCAAAACCCATTGATGCGATTGATATTGACAATTGGTGTTATCAAAATTCTTTGGAAAATGTGGAACGCAATAACTGCAAGCATATTTCGGTTTTTGAAGGTGATGCTTCTTTGTTGAATGACAAAAAATATGAGGTAATTATTGCCAACATCAACAGAAATATTTTATTGAATGATATGCACGTTTACGCCAATTGTTTGGAGGAAAATGGCGTAATTTTGTTAAGCGGTTTTTACAAAGAAGACATTCCCGTTATTGATGCGGAAGTTTCAAAATACGGATTAAAACTTGCTAAACAAATTGAACGTAACAACTGGGTTGCTTTGAAGTATGTAAAATAATGATTATTTTTGCAGTATGAGCACAAAAAGAAAAATACAGGAAGATATAGACGTTCTTGAAAAAGAAGTCAATTTGCATGAAATTATCTTGTTTAATGATGATGTGAACACCTTTGATTTTGTGATTGACTGTTTGATAGAAATCTGTGACCATACCGCGGAACAGGCGGAACAATGTGCTTTGTTGGTGCATTATAAAGGAAAATGTGCCGTAAAAACTGGGGAATATGACGAATTAAAACCTCGCTGCACGCAACTTTTAACCAGAGGTTTGTCGGCTGAAATCATATAATCCCTTTGGTTATATGAATCATAAAAATTAAAAAATCCCGAATATTTCGGGATTTTTAATTTAAGCATTTTCTTACAAAGGAATATTTCCATGTTTTCTGTTTGGCCTTATAACTTCTTTACCTTCAAGCATTTGGAATGCCTTTATTAATTTTCTTCGGGTATTCTTCGGATAAATTACTTCATCAACAAATCCGCGCCTTGCCGCTCTGTAAGGATCCGCAAATTTGTAGGCGTATTCGGCTTCTTTTTCTATCAATTTTGCTTCAGGGTCTTCAGCAGCCATAATTTCATTTTTGAATATGATTTCTGCAGCGCCTTTTGCACCCATTACGGCAATTTCGGCAGTTGGCCAGGCATAATTCATATCGGCACCAATATGTTTTGAATTCATCACATCATAAGCGCCGCCATAAGCTTTTCTTGTAATTACAGTAATTCTTGGCACGGTGGCTTCACTTAAGGCATACAACAATTTCGCGCCATTTTTTATGATTCCGTTCCATTCCTGGTCTGTTCCGGGTAAAAATCCGGGAACATCTACCAAAACCAGTAAAGGAATATTAAAACAATCGCAAAAACGGGTAAATCGCGCTCCTTTTATGGAACTGTTTACATCCAAACAGCCCGCCAAAACCATAGGCTGGTTGGCGACAATGCCGATGCTTCTTCCTGCAATACGCGCAAAACCCACAATCATATTTTCCGCAAAATCCTTATGGATTTCGAAGAAAGAATCTTCATCAATGATTCCGGAAATCACCTGGTGCATATCATAAGGTTTATTTGGATTTTCAGGAATGATATTTTCCAAAACTTCTCTTATTTCATCGCCTAATTCAAAGGATATTTTTTTAGTGGTTTCCCTATTGTTTTGGGGCATATAGCTCAATAAAGTTTTAATATCTTCCAAACATTGAATGTCATTTACCGAAGTAATATGGGTAACGCCCGATTTAATGGAATGCGCACTGGCGCCGCCAAGTTCTTCGGCAGTTACAGTCTCATTGGTCACCGTTTTTACAACATTGGGGCCGGTAACAAACATATAACTGGTATTTTCAACCATCAGTGTAAAATCGGTCATGGCTGGAGAATAGACTGCACCGCCGGCACAAGGTCCCATAATTGCGGAAAGTTGCGGCACAACACCAGATGCCTGAACATTTCTGAAAAATATATCGGCATAACCGCCCAATGATCTTACGCCTTCCTGGATTCTCGCACCACCGGAGTCGTTCAAACCAATAATTGGAGCGCCAACTTTTACGGCCTGATCCATTATTTTACAAATTTTTTCTGCGTGAGTTTCAGACAAAGCACCGCCAAAAATCGTAAAATCTTGTGCGAATACATAAACCAGTCTTCCGTTAATGGTGCCAAATCCAGTAACAACACCATCACCAAAATAGAGTTCCTTCTCCATCCCAAAGTCGGTTGATCTGTGTGTTACCAGGATGCCCATTTCTTCAAAAGAGCCTTCATCCAATAAATATTGAACACGTTCTCTTGCTGTTAATTTTTTCTTGGCGTGTTGCTTATCTATACGAATTTCCCCACCACCCAAATATGCCTGTTCAATTTTTTCTGCTAAATTTTCTGATTTTGATTCCATAATAAAAATGTGGTTAATTAGAATTGGGCACTCTTATTTTTTTTTGATCATCTAAATACAAAGTCAGTCCAACCAAAGCTGCTATTTTGGCTTCCTGATCCAATCCTTTTTGCAATAGTTTTGGAGTGTAATAATTTTTAACAAAGTGCGTATCAAAATTCCCTGTTCTAAAAGCTTCATGTTCACAAACAAATTTTCCAAAAGGCAAGGTGGTAAAAACGCCTTCAATCTTATAGTTTCCGATTGCGTCAATCATTAATTGAATGGCTTCTTCACGCGTTTTTCCGTAGGTAATCAATTTCGAAAGCATTGGATCGTAATAAATTGGAATGTCCATCCCTTCTTCAAATCCGTTATCTACCCTTATGCCTTCGCCAACCGGAATTTTATAGGTGCTTAAATTTCCTACACTTGGCAAAAAGTCGTTCATGGGGTCTTCGGCATAAACACGCAGTTCCAAGGCGTGTCCGTTAATTTTTAAATCTTCCTGTTTGAAAGGAATGGCTTCGCCTCGCGCAATCTTGATCTGAAGTTCAACCAAATCGACACCGGTAATTAATTCAGTGACCGGATGTTCCACTTGCAGGCGTGTATTCATTTCCAAAAAATAGAAATTCAATTTATCATCCACTAAAAATTCCACTGTTCCTGCGCCTAAATAATCGCAAGATTTTGCCACTTTAACGGCTGCATCGCCCATTGCCAATCTTAATTCCGGGGTTAAAATTGAAGAAGGCGCTTCTTCTATCACTTTTTGATGACGTCTTTGCACGCTGCATTCTCTTTCAAAAAAGTGCAAAATATTTCCATGGCTGTCTGCCAAAACCTGAATTTCAATATGTCTGGGTGAAGTGATATATTTTTCAACAAATACAGAACCATCGCCAAACGCGGAGGTTGCTTCACTTATGGCACGTTTCATTTGTTGTTCCACATCTTTTTCATTTTCCACAATGCGCATTCCTTTTCCGCCGCCGCCTGCCGAAGCTTTAATAAGAATAGGAAAACCAATCTGCTTTGCAATTTCTGCAGCATCTTTTGGATCGGTAACCGCCCTGTCAATTCCGGGAACCATCGGAATGTTGTAATTTTTCACCGCGTCTTTTGCAGCCAGTTTACTGCCCATCATTCTGATGGCATTTGATTTCGGCCCAATAAAAATGATGTTGTTTTGTTCCACTTTTTCGGCAAAATCGGCATTTTCGCTTAAAAAGCCATAACCTGGATGAATGGCATCAACATGAAGTTTTTTTGCCGCTTTGATAATTTTTTCGATGGAAAGATAAGATTTATTGGAAGGTGCCTCGCCTATACAAATTGCTTCATCGGCAAATCGCACATGAGGTGCATTTCTGTCGGCTTCAGAATAAACGGCCACTGTTTTAATTCCCATTTTTCGAGCGGTTTTCATAACCCTAATCGCAATTTCACCTCTGTTTGCAACCAATATTTTTTTCATTTTTAAAGTTTTTTTGGAAAGTTTTAATAATAAATGGCCGTTGCAGTTTATGCCATTTCAATGAGCAGTTCCCCTTTTTCGACTGTTTCGCCGCTTTTGGCAATGATTGATTTAATAGTGCCGTCTTTTGGTGCAGTAATGGCATTTTCCATTTTCATGGCTTCTAAAATTAATAAGGTTTCTCCTTCTTTTACTGCCTGATTTTCTTCAACATTAATACTCAAAATGATTCCTGGCATTGGCGCCTTAATGCTGTTTGCTTTAATGGAAGAGCCAACTGTAAAACCCATTTCTTTAATAAGTTGATCTATATCATTGGAGATTTTGACGGTGTAGCTGTTTGAATTTACGTTTATAACATATTCTCTTTTATTAAAATCAGCCTTTTCAAGTTCAACATCAAAAGATTTGTTCTTTTTAATGACATGGAATTTTGATTGTGAGCGTTTTAATAAATTTAATTTTTCAAGATCTGAATTTTTAAATTCATATTCGCGAGACTCATTTACGGTTACTTTCAAGGTTGTAGGTGTTTTTTGTTAAACTTATTTTGTCAAAATAAAGTTGTTGACGACATAAAGATATTCAATTTATTGTCAAAAAAATTGAGATTCAAATCAATATTTTATGAGAAATATACATATTGTCATTATTTATGCGGTAAATTCAGAATATTATAAAAAAATGGTTTCAATAATGTAAAAGAAGTAAAAAGCTTTAAAAAGGATTAATTTTAGGATGGCATAGCCATAAACGAAAAAAGACTGCCTTTTCAGGCAGTCCCTTCTTTTTTTACTACTAACTAAAAAAATCAAAAACATTACTTAAACAAAGTAGGTAATGAATCTATGAAGTAAAAGTAATTTTTAAACATCGTAAATTCAATGACTTTTATCACTTATTTGAAAAATTGCGCATTTAATTTAAATTATTTTTCTGATGGTATTTTTCTGAAGTTTTTCCAAATTGTCATATTTTAATGTGATGTATGAAGTGGAGAAAGTTTATATAAATAAAAATGCAATTACCATAAATTAGTAATTGCATTTTTTGTGACCTCGACTGGATTCAAACCAGTAACCTCTTGAGCCGTAATCAAGAATTACACTATTTATTCACTATTCGTTAACTATTCATTTATTAAGTTTCTTCATACCTTATAGACATTGTAGTGATATTTGTTAATAAGTATTATATGTTTATTATGTTTATTTTTCTGCAAATATTCTGCAAATGATTATATTTACAAAAAATAAAAGAGAATGAGTTATAATATTTCAATTAGACTTGACACCCGGCGTATAAAAGATAATGGTAAATACCCTATCAAACTTCGTGTTTATAATAAAGAAATAGAAAAATGGTATTCATTAAATATGCATTTAACGATTAAAGAATTTGATACTATTTGGATTAACTCAGAAAATAAAAAATTAAGGGGAGCAAATAACGAGATACGATTAAAACTTCAAGCGATTGAGAACCGAGCAAATAAAGAAGCTGAACAAATGACTGTTTTTGATTTTGGTAAGTTTGAAATGAAACTATTTAGAAAGTCCTCAGATAAAAATAATATTCAATATCATTTTAATTTAGTAATTGATAAGAATATCACAAATGATAAAATTGGAACCGCTGAAAGCTATAAATATACTCTTAACTCTTTAGCTGAATTTAGCCTAAATAAAAAGAATTGTCCTATTGAAAAACTAAATTTTGAAGATATCAATGTTGACTGGTTAAATGACTATGAAAAGTTTATGATCTCTAAAGGTAAAAGCTATACTACGGTTTCAATCTATACAAGAACGTTAAGAGTCGTTTTTAATAATGCTATTGCCACAAATGATATAAGTAAGGATATTTACCCATTCGGGCTTAAAAAGAATAATAAATACACTATACTAAAAACTAAAAAAGTTAAGAAAGCTTTAAATTCAGTACAACTAAAAACTTTGTTTGATGCTGAGGTAACTAATGCAAATGAAGCTAAAGCTAAAGCGTTTTGGTTTTTTAGTTATGCTTGTAACGGAATGAATTTAAAGGATGTTGCGTTATTAAAATACTTAGATATTAAAGAAGATAAGTTTACTTATTACAGGGCTAAAACATTTGATAAATCAACAGAAAAAACTACTATTACAATTTACTTAACAGCTTTCACAAAAAATATTATTTTAAAGTATGGCAATAAAAATGAAAGCAGTTTTATTTTTAATATTGTTGACGTTAAAGATGACAGTTTAACCCAGTACAAAAAGATAAAAAACTTTACTCGCTACATTAATGACCATATTAAAAGAATAGCCAAAGCAAACGATCTGCCAATGGATTTATCTACCTACTGGGCCAGACATTCATTCGCAACTAATTCAATCCGGAAAGGCGCTACTATGGAGTTTATAAGTGAAGCTCTAAATCATAGCGACCTTAGCGTTACAAAGAATTATTTTGCAGGATTTGAGGATGAAGCGAAAAAAGACTTTGCCGAAAAATTGCTAGATTTTTAAAGTATAGTCTATCCAAAATGAACGTTTCACATAAAATAATATTTGATTTAAAATGAATTAATTTTATTTAGATTGTATTAATTCTTATAAATTTTATTATATTCGCATAGATATTAGTAACGCCAAAAAAATCTAATATCTTAAATTCTTCAAAAGTCCTATAGAAAATCTTTAGGTAAGATATTTCGGGTTTATCCTACACAATACTTTACAGAACAATGTCTAAAATTGACAACGATTCGATTATTGATGCAACCGAAGTTTCAATAATACTTAACTGTTCAAGAGGAACAGTTGAAAGACTTCAAATAAAGGGTTTATTAATCCCCATCCCAACTATTCATCCAAAATATTACTTTGACAAAAATCAAATTCAACAATATAAGAATAGTATAAAAGCTAAGAAGGAGGTGCAAAATGCCTAACTCTTCGAACCCATTTGATGTGCTTCATTCTGAAATAATTGAATTAAAAAGTTTGGTAATTCAGTTACTGGGAAAGCCTAACAATAATGAAGTTGAAACACAGGACAATCCTTTAACTATTAAAGAAGTTGCTTCTTTAGTGAATTTGAGTATACCTACAATTTATGGTTACGTTCAAAAAAACAATATACCCCATTACAAAAATGGTAATCGCTTAGTATTTTTCAGAAGTGAAATTATAGACTGGTTAAAAAAATTCAAAGTTAAAACACTTGATGAAATTAACCGGGATGCAGATACTTATTTATCTAATAAAAAAATGATTGTGTGATGGATGAAAAAGAAAAAGCCTTGCAGTCGCAAAACATAACAAGGCAGTCAAAGCAGGAAGTCAAATATACAAAAAATTACGTTTCAAAATCACAACAGCAACGAGTTTATGAATCACTTTTTTTAAGACCCAGTACAATGAAAGAGGTTTCAATAGAAACCGATATTGATAGAAGCTCGATATGCCGTTACGTTGTCCATCTAAGGAATGATAATAAAATTGTTTGTTTGCGTAAACGGTTTTGTAGAATTACAAAACATATCGCTGGTGAGTACACAACTAATCCTGAATTCTTCCCTAAATTAAATAATACTTTTGGTTGAGATTATGGAAGGATGGATAAAACTACATAGACAATTATTGGATTCAGACTTATGGAAAAGCGAACCGTTTACACGTGGCCAAGCTTGGGTAGATTTACTCCTATTAGCCAATCATCAAGAATCATTTTTTTATAAACGTGGAGTAAAAATTATTGTCAAACGAGGTCAACTTGCAAGGTCCGAAGTTGAATTAAGCGATCGTTGGAAGTGGTCGAGAACTAAAGTTAGAAAATTTTTAAATGATTTAAAAAAAGAACAGCAAATAGAACAGCAGAAAACCAATGTAACACAGGTAGTTTCAATTGTAAATTACGAACTATATCAAAAAAAAGAACAGCAAACTGGACAGCAAAAGAACAGCAAAAGAACAGCAAAAGAACAGCAGAAAAACACATACAAGAATGATAAGAATGTAAATAATGATAAGAATAAAGTAGAAGATGTATACATCGACATCAATATTTTGAAAGATAATTATTTAAAAAATGAAAGATTGGTAAAAGTATTTTGTGAATCACAAAAAATAGAAAATCAACAACTCATAAAATCATTAAATGAATTCAATATTGAATTATCTAATAAAAATCAATTTTTAAAAACGGATGATGATTATACTTCTCATTTTAAGAATTGGTACAGAAAAAAACCACAAATAAATTTAGAATTAAAAACAGAACATATTAAATCTTGGAAATGAAAATAGAAAGTTCAAAAATATTACCACATGCAGTTGATTTAGAAGAGGCTGTATTGGGTGCGTTAATGATTGATATAAGTGCTATTGATGAGGTAATTGACGTTTTGTTTCCTGAAATGTTCTATAAGGATGGACATAAATTAATTTTTAAAACGATTGCAGAAATCTATTCATTAACTGGCAATGTTGATTTATTGATAGTCGCCAATCATTTAAAAAAAGTAAATAAGCTTGAATTGGTTGGCGGTGATAGTTATTTAGTTTATTTAACACAAAAAGTTGCTTCTTCTGCACACATTGAATTTCACGCTAGAATAATAATTCAAAAATACATCCAACGGCAAGTAATTGAAAATGCTAATTTATTATTAAAGAAATCATACTTGGATGACTGTGACGTTTTTGAATTATTAGATAATGCCTACTCACATTTAAACAATATTTCAGAAGTATCTATTAAACCGCAAGAAGTTTTATTTGCTAATCTAGTCGACAACCAAATTGATAGAGGGCGTAAAATTTATAAAGGAGAAATTAAACCGGGTTTACCAACTCCTATTATGAAATTAACTGAAAGAACTGGGGGCTGGCGTGATTCAGAGTTAATAATTTTAGCTGCACGTCCTGGTATGGGTAAAACAGCCTTTGCGTTATCGTGTGCCTTGCAAGTAGCGAAATTGCAAATACCCGTTGCTTTTTTTTCATTGGAAATGAGCAAAGAAAAATTAACAGATAGATTATTATCAATGGAGGGTAGAATTGATGGCGACAAATTTAATATTTATGGTTTAAATGATTATGATGATACAATGTTAAACCCTGTAAAAAGAGAGTTAAAATCAATCCCATTGATACTTGATGATACTGCATCTTTAACAATAGAACAGTTTCAGATAAAAGCTAAAAGACTTAAAAATAAACATAGTATAAAATTTATTGTACTCGATTATTTGCAGTTAATGATTGGTAAGGGAACAAATAGAGAACAGGAAATATCAAAAATATCGAGAGGATTAAAATTGGTTGCTAAAGAATTAAACATACCTATTATTGCTCTTTCCCAGTTATCCCGAGCTGTAGAAACTCGTGGTGGAAGCAAACGACCATTACTTTCAGATTTACGTGAATCTGGAGCAATTGAACAAGATGCTGATGAGGTCGTTTTTTTATATCGCCCTGAATACTACGGAATAATTGAATGGGATGATGAGGATTATAATAGAGAATCAACTAAAGGACAAGCTGAAGTAATTGTTTCTAAAAACAGAAATGGCGCATTAGGAAAAACCAGAATGAACTTTGAAGGTAGGTTCACCTTATTTTCTGATTTGGAGTGTGAGGAATTTTATGAATAATTTAGAATTGTGAATATTTCAAAATAGTACCTATAAATTGGATAGGTGCTGTTAAACTAACATAAAAATAACATGTCATTTACAAAAAAAACAGCAAAAGAAGCTGGAAAACGGTCAAACCGTAAAGGTGTTCCAAACAAAACAACTAAGGAAATTAGAGAATTATTCAAAACTCTATTAGAAGCTAATATTGAAAAAATTCAGAGGGACTTGAACAAAATGGATCCTCAACAAAGAGTAAAAATAATTTTAGAGATAGCAAAGTTTGTTATTCCAACTTTACGATCTTCCGAAATAAAAGCAGAAGTTGATTTGAAAATGAATTATAAACCAATTTGGGGGACAGTGGATCCTGTCCTAGATAATAAGTCTAATAAATAAACTATTGAAGCGATGAGTAAAAATGAATTAAAAAAGTTTATCGACAAAGTTTATCAACGAGTACACAATTTTGAAGAATATGGACCTGATGAATTAAATGAAATTTATGAGTTCTTAAACTCCGATGAATTCTACAATAAGGCTATTGAATTAAAAAATAATTGTGAAAATCAAGGTGAATATCAAAAAGAGTTTAACGAAAAGTTAATACTTGTTGTGAGTGAAAAACTAAAAGAGTTAACTTTGAAATGTGAGCATAATATTTCTATCAAAACCATATTGCGTGGACATGATATCATTATGGATTAAAAAATGGCAAAGATAAACCTGTTTGAAATGGACATTGATGTGGAAGGCATCATTAAAAAATCAGTTGAACTAAGGAATGAAATGGTAGGCCTACGTCAGGAGCAAAAGCTTCTTAAAATGACTGTTGGAGAAACCAATGAAGAGTATATTAAAACTGAGGCACGTTTAAAAAAAGTATCTGCTGAATATAATTTAAATCAAAAGCAAGTTTCAAGCTTCTCTCAAAGTAGCAAGGATTTTTTATCTGTTCAGCAAAAATTGACATCCGCCTTAGATAAAGAAGTGGCTTCAATTTCGTCAGCAGCTGCCAACAATGCTGAATTAAAGAAAATAAGAAATGAGGTTAATGCAAAAACGGTTGAGGGTCAAGCTGCAATTGCGACAATAAATAAAAAGCTTGATGAGAATACCAATTTCATAAAATCAAATGTATCTGAATTAGAACATCAAAAGATTGGAATAGGCGATTATAAAAATCAAATCAAAGAAGCCTATGGTGAAATGAATATTATGAATGGAGGTCTCTTAGGGTTTATAGGTCGTTCAAAAGAAGCTGGAGGGGTAATGCCACTTGTTACTAACGGTTTAAAAGGTGTTGGCACAGGTATTTGGGGAGTGATTAAAGCTTCTTTAGCCTTTATTGCCACTCCAATAGGTTTTGTTATAGCGGTATTTGCTGCAGGAGTTGCTTTATTATCAAGTTATTTAAAAGGATTTACTCCGTTAATGGATAAAGTAGCACAAGTTTCAGCTGGTTTTGGTGCTGCATTAGAAGTAGTGCAAAGAACTGTATATGATTTTATAAAAGGATTAACAGATTTAGGTGGAACTTTAAAAAAGATAACTGGATTTATAACAAGCCCTATTCAATCTTTTAAAGATTTAGGTGCATCAATGAGTGAAGCTGCAGATGATGCTTCAAAATTAGTTAAAGCACAACAAGATTTAGAAGATTCAATGAGATTGCAAGAGGTTGGTAATGCTAGGGCAAAGCAACAAGTCGAGCAGTTAATACTTCAGTCAAAAAATAGGCTATTGACAGAACAACAAAAAATGGACTTGTTAGCACAAGCGGAAAAAATTGAAAGTGACAATTTTAATGAGCGAACTAAAAGAGCAAATATTACTATTGAACAGGCAAAACAAGACATTAAAAATGTTGCCGGACTAACAGAAGCTCAAAAGAAAGCCATTGATGAAAGAGGTTTGGCAGCAGCTCAGGAATTACAAGATCAATTCAAAATATCAGACGAACAATTAAATATATTAAAAACGGCTGAACTTGGAAAGATTGAAATATTAAGTGAAAGCACAAAAAGACAAGAAAAAATTCAAAACGAATCAGATAAAGCATTTGAAATTCAACAAACAGAAAAGCAAAAACAAAATGATTTAGCAATGGCAAACGCTAAAACAGCTACTGATAATGCACTGAAAGAATCTAAAACGCAATTAGATATTTTTATTGCTGATCAAGGAGTAAAGGCAAAAACACTACAGGAAGAATTAGTTTTAGCTGAACAAATATCTACAAAGAAAATTGATATTTTAAAAGCTGAATTATCAGCAAAAAAAATTACGCAGTCAGAATATAATTTAGCGATTCTTGAAATAGATAACGACCTAATTTCTAAGCGTGCTGAAATCACAACCGATTTAGCTTCCAGAGAATTGCAAGATTACATTCAGCAACATCAAAATAAAATTGACAATGATATTTTCTTTAGTGCAGAATCATTACGACTTGAGCAAGAGAGACTAGATGGTATTGCAACCAAACAAAAAGAATTTGCTAAAACACAATTAGAACAAGGTGTTATCAACCAAACAGCATATAATGATGCCATTAAAGCAGTTGATGAAGAAACAAGAATTGCAAAGGAAGAAGCTCAATTATTGCGTGACGAAGCTGAAAAGGAAAAGAAAATTGTTGATTTAGAAAATCAAAGAATCCTTGATGAAGAAAATTTTAATAGCCAACTTGAAATAGATTTAGCAAGATTAGCTCAAAGTTATGAAGAGGAAAAGAAAGCTGCTGATAAAACTGGTGCGGATGTAAATTTAATTACTCAAAAGTATCTCAATACCAAAAAGCAGATGGAAGATGCTGCTAGGGAAACCAAGCTAAATGCAGACGGTCAAGCCTTTGGGCAAATAGCTGATTTCTTAGGTAAGGAAACTGTATTAGGTAAAGTTGCAGCATTGGCCCAGGCAGGAATTAATATTCAGTTAGGTATCACAAAAGCATTAGCAAGTAAAGGGTTTGCGGGAATTGTTGAAGGTGTTTTAATTGCAGCAAAAGGAGCAGTATCAGTCGCTAAGATTTCCGCTACTCAACCTCCAAAAGCAGAACGAGGCATGGTTATAGATATTGGCGGTGACAGACATAGTGGTGGAGGTACAAAATTCTACGGTGAAGATGGTACTGCATTTGAAGCTGAACGTGGAGAGAAAATGTTTATCTTAAATCGTCAAGCTAGTGCAGCTCTAGAGCCTTTGCTCTCAGATATCAATCAACAATATGGAGGTGTGGCACTATCAAAACATTCAGCTTATCTGGCATCAGGAGGTCAAGTAGCAAGAAATAATAATAGCAGATCAACTCAAAATATAAACGTTGATACTTCCGGAATTAAAGAAGCGGTTTATCAAGGTTCAAAAGAAGGTATTCAAACTGCAAACATCAAAGTAGTACCATCTGAAATAATTGATATGTACAATGAAAATCAAGCTGTGGTTAAAAATGCAAATAGATGAGCAAAATTGCAGACATAATCTCTATTTACATTAACTGGACTTTGTATTTTTCTAGGCGTTAATACTAAGTATTTCACAGTGTTTGAAAATAATCTAAAAGACAAGTCTGATAGTATTTCAGATGATTTTTCCGAAGTCATAACACATGTACGAGAAATCATTTATAACCAAAAGTTTGTAGATTTATATTTTCTAAGTTACTGCTTAAACCTCTTTCTTAATGCTAGAACAAAAAAAGTTAATAATATCCCGCTAAAAATAGTTTGAGCCATCATGGCCCACCAATTACTATATTGAACGTTGGACTTTATAAATGGTATTGAGGAGGCTAAACTATGTTGCAAAGCATCTTCAAAATTAAATGGAAGCATTTTTAATATTTGCATCCGGAATTTAAAATAATGTTCTATTAAATAATATAGAGGAAAAAATAGAAAAGTTAAAAATAGATACCATTTAAGAGGTTTAATAAAGTTTTGAGTATATCCACCAAAATAACCATAAAAAGAGTAAATGGACCATTGGAGATACTTTCTTTCCTTCAATAATCTTTTCTTTCTCATCTCCATTTCACTCACATAAGCCAATCCCGATAATTCCCAGTCTTTTGTATTATCGAATTTATTTTTTATTTGCCTATAATGTTCTTCAGAATCCTTCAATCTAATAATAATATCATCTTTCTCAATTGTTTCACATTCACTCAAAAAAACTTGACACTTTGTTTCTTCAGCAAATATAATTCTCCCTGATTCAACATTCCAACTACATCTGCTAAAAGAACATTCAGTCAAATCACAGTTTACGAAATTTACTTTACTTAAGTTTATTCTACTAAATTGAATCTTTTTTGTGAATCTTAAATTCTCAAATTTAAGAATAGGAGGTTCAGAAGTACCGGTTCTTATAATATCAGTTTTTTTAGCGTTGATATTTTCAAATACTAATATGTCCAGAAAAGTATTGTCTGAAAAGTAAGTTATCCCATCGAAAATACTATTTTCAAATATCACCTCTTTATTGTAGGTCCCAAAACTAAACATACCTCCTTCATTAAAACTAACGTATTTACAGGTTAATTGACCTTCAAATAGTACACTTATAATATGAACATCTTCATTAAATATACTAAATGAAAAATCACAATCATAATAAAAAGATGCGGATTCAAAATTTATTTCATCCTCTACAATAGAAGAGTTGAAATAGAATTTATCAAAAGAATTTGCATAGCAGAAATTCACCTTTTGTTCAAAATGAATATTACAAAATAAAGCTTCTCCCTGAAATTTCGAGCTAGAAAAGTTAATGTTACTATTAAAAATTCGCTTAGATCCTTGTTCCCAAAAATTCTCACTCATTTTAAGTCTTTCGTTTCTTTTGGTAGAGTAATCTACATTTTGAAATTTTGGGAAGCAAAAACCTGAGAAGTTATAATCTTCATGTTTTATTTTATTCTCTCTTATGTTTTTCCAAAACTGGTTTACTTTTTTCTCATTCCACATTTTGCTTCCGTCAGGAAGAACAGAATACCAGGTAGACTTATCTGATTTAAAATAATTCTCAAGTTCTAGAGGAGTAAGTTCTTTCATTTAAATATTTGTTTATTTCATATCGTTTAAAATATGATTATAAGGGCTTTAAGATAAAGATTATCGAAACAATACGCGCACGCGCACGCGTGTACGTGAGTGACTATTGAATATGGCACAATAACATAAAGAGTTTTTGGAGTCCATAAAAGAGCGTGAAATAATTGGTTTGAAAGATAGTAAGTCAATTAATCTTTAGGAGGATAGAATTTTGTTTCTAACCACTTTTTCATTTCTATCTTTCTAATTTCTTTTTCGGTTAACACGTTTTTCTTTTCGGATTTTTTATATTGATTAATTTCTACTTTTTTTTTAATTCACCTACTGGGACAAAAACACCTCCACGATTCACATAAATAATTTCTGTTTCATTATCTTTAGTTGAATTGAATAATTCTCTTATATCCACATCTAAAGTCTTAGCAATTTTTAAAAGTAATTCAGGCTTTGGAAAACTATTGCCTTGAACAATATTTGAAATACTTGCTGGAGTTACCTCAACAATTCCTGCAAGATCCTTTCCAGTCATTCCTTTATCATTCAACAATTCTTTTAATCTTAAAATTTCCATAGTAGTATAATTTAATTTATTGATATAATACAAATGTACTAAATTATAGTGTAACTAAATTATTTTGAAAATAATTATAGTAATATTTGTATTGTATTATATTTATACTTACATTTGTAGTGTAATAATTATAGTAACACTAAATAATTGAATTATGAACTCACAAGAATTAAAATCATTACTTAAATCAAATCAAGATAAAATAAGAACCTCATCAATGATTATTGAAGTTGACGGAAAAAAAGAAATTTTCAAAACACTTAAAAGTTTTGGGAATGTGATTCTTGATTTAGAAAGTAGAGATTTAGATTATTCAATGACTGTATTTAAAAATGAAGAGCCAGTTAATGAATACACTACAACAGAAGCAATTCAAGAGGCTTTAAATGAAGGGTTTGATAAAATTAGTATTTGGGCTTACAAAATTGATATGTATAGAGCAATCGAAGAATTTGGAACAGCAGCATAAATATTAACCTAATAAATTATATTATGAAAACTCAAAACAATTTTAGAACAAAAGTATTTCAAAGAGCATACGAGATTTTGAAAAGCACAGGCAAGTCATTTGCAGTATGTTTATCTAAGGCTTGGGCATTGTACCGCCTAAGTAAAAAATTATTCACAAAGGATGAGGTTTGCTTTACTTATGAGAAAAAAGACGGCACACTTCGCAAAGCCTACGGCACACTTAAAAACATAGCTCAATTAATTAAAGGAACTGGTCAAACAAATAATTCAGTATTCCATTACTGGGATTTACAAGCAGTTGGCTTCAGATGTTTTAAAGTAGAAAATTTAGTAACAATTTTTTAACTCAATTATTAAGAATTAAAAATTAAAAATTATGGTAATAAGCAATGAATATTTGAAAAGAAATATTAATGATTATTTAAAGAATCCTTGGAACTATCTAGTTTTAGACGTGGAACATTTAAGAGAAGATACTCAAAAACTTGAGTGGGTACTTGATATAGTAAACGTCATTAACGATTCAGAGAGGTTAAAAAAATTATGCAAGGATCTAAATTCAGACCTGGTAATTGAGAATAGTATATTATTAGAGGTCATTCAATCCATCTATAGTGAAGTCCCTTTTAATGAAGACCAATTATTGAGGTATTATAAATTACTGAGTACTTTAAATAAATGCTATGACATATTGATGCCTTTCAGCGAAATTCATTGTACCCTTTCAGATGTTATTGAACTGAATTTATTAGGTATCAATTTTAGTGAATTCAAAAGATTATCTGAAGAAAATAAGTCCAAATTGCCCGGTGAATATTCTGATTATCTTTATAGGAATGATGTAATTCATAGCAATCCAAAAAGTATTATTAAAGAAGTAAAAAAGATAGTATCTAAATACAAGGTTGTTACTGAATGAAAATAAATTATATTACATAAAACGTAATTTTGTTTTGTTATTCAAAATATGGTATTATCTTTGCATTAAATTAATTGAAGTTATAACTATGCGTATTGTAACATTTTTAAGGATAAAGGAGTTTATAAAAAAACATTCAAATTCTGACATTGCTTTACGAGATTGGTACTTTAAGACCAGGAGGAGTGAATGGGAAAACCTTAATGATATTAAACAGACTTTTAACAGTATAGATTACGTAGGTAATAATCGTTATGTATTTAATATTAAAGGAAATGATTACAGACTAGTTGCTATTATTATTTTTGCTTCAAAAAAGGTTTACATTAGATTTATAGGCACACATGCCGAATATGATAAAATAGATTGTTCAAACATTTAGATTTATGAGAACTATTAAAACACAAAAAGAGTATAAAGCTGTTTGCGACCGTATAGAGGAACTTTTAGAAGTTGTTGATAATGATACTTCTACAAATAATAAAAACTTTATTGAGTTAGATTTACTTTCTGATTTGGCGGCCGACTTTGAGGAAATAAACGAACCGGTACAAACACCATCACTTGTTGAGGTTATTAAATTACGTATGTATGAACGTGGTTTAAATCAAAAACAGTTATCAGAATTGTTACTTGTTAGCACCTCAAGAATAAGTGAATATTTAACTGGCAAAAGCGAACCGCCTTTAAAAATCGCAAGGGATATTAGCGTAAAACTGGATATTGATGCTACTATTGTTTTGGGGGTTTAGAATAAATGATCTTCTAACAAAAAGTAAAAACATTACTAGTCTTAAATGGTTATTAATACTATCTTAATTTTAAAATATTCTGCAAATATTCTGCAAATGATAAAAAGAAAAAGGCTCTCAATCGCTTGAAAGCCTTATTATCATTGGTGACCTCGAATGGATTCAAACCATCAACCTCTTGAGCCGTAATCAAGTGCGCTATTCAGTTGCGCCACGAGGCCGTTTTGAGGGTGCAAATATACTATTTTTTACGTATTTACAAACTATTTTTTGTAACAAAATAACGCCAGCCAATAATTGCCATTTGCCATTTTTTGGCTTTTGCCATATCCAATCGTTTTTTGGTAAAGCTTGGAAGCAAAATTTTATTGAGATTCCCTAAAATTTTGAATACTTGTTTTTTCATCAGGCAAAAATAGGAATTTAATGACAATTTAAATATATGGTGGTTTATTTTGTTCTGCTCAAAGGGATTAATTAATTTTTATGATGCTTATTTGGATTAAGAAAGGCAGGTTCATAAGCAGGAAGGCAGCATTTATTTTGATTTAGGAAACTTTATATTTATTTATTGAATGATTTTATAATCATTATTGTCCGGTTAAATATTCCAAAACAAACAGGTCGCCCCAACGGGGCTTTAATAACTGTATTTTTGCATTTATCTACAAACATTTCGCTCCTAACGGAGCTTTTTAGTCCCATCGGGACGACCAATTTGTAGTAAATAGATTTCCATACATTGAAAACAAGCCCCGTCGGGGCGAACTGTTGTCAAGTCCCATCTATATTGAGATTAATCGCTTTTTATGAATTTTTACCGGACAACAATGTTTTATAATAATTAATTTTAGTGAATTACACCAGAAAATATATTTTATGTAAATATTATTGATTTTTTTAACAAAAACATAAAATATCAATTTTACCCCTAATTTTTTAGGGGGTAATTTTTTTTAAATCGATTTTTAAGTTAGATTTGCACGGTAAAAAACAGTGTATTAATTCTAAATTACTTTAAAAAATGTCTAAAATTAGATTTCAAGCATTAGCTCAGTCTGCAAACAGAAAACCTGTTGAAGTTATTGAAGATACAAAAAGATCTGTCTTGTTTGGCGAAAATGTATTTAATGAAAATACGATGCGTCAATATTTAACCAAAGATGCCTATAATGGCGTAATGAGTGCAATTGAGCACGGAACAAAAATTGACCGTAAAATTGCTGATCAGGTTTCTTCATCAATGAAAGAATGGGCAATGGCTAAAGGAGTTACACATTATACACACTGGTTTCAACCTTTAACCGGAGGAACTGCCGAAAAACATGACGCTTTTTTTGAAACTATTGGTGGGGGAATGGCTATAGAAAAATTTGGAGGAGACCAATTGGTGCAACAAGAACCAGATGCATCAAGTTTTCCTAACGGTGGAATCAGAAATACATTTGAAGCCCGCGGATATACCGCTTGGGATCCAACATCGCCAGCTTTTATTTATGGGACAACTTTAAGCATCCCAACCATATTTGTTGCCTATACAGGTGAAGCGCTGGATTATAAAACACCGTTATTGCGTGCGCTTACAGCTGTAGATGAGGCTTCAACGGCGGTTTGTAAATATTTTGATAAAAATGTAAAAAAAGTTACCGCTTCACTTGGGTGGGAGCAAGAGTACTTTTTAATTGATAAGGCTTTGGCCAACAGCCGACCAGACATTACTTTAACAGGAAGAACTTTATTGGGACATTCTCCCGCCAAAGGACAACAATTGGACGACCACTATTTTGGTTCTATTCCAAGCAGGGCATTAAATTATATGCGTGATTTAGAAACCGAATGTATGCTTGTGGGCATTCCGGTAAAAACACGCCATAACGAGGTAGCTCCAAATCAATTTGAATTGGCGCCTATTTATGAAGAATGTAACTTGGCAGTCGACCATAATTCATTATTGATGGATATTATGGGAAAAGTGGCTTCTCGCCATCAACTTAAAGTATTGCTTCATGAAAAGCCTTTTGCGGGTGTAAACGGATCAGGAAAACACAATAACTGGTCGCTTTCAACCGATACTGGCATCAATTTATTGGCTCCGGGAAAAACGCCTATGAGCAATCTTCAGTTTTTAACCTTTTTCATAAATACCATAAAAGCGGTTTCAGAAAATGAAGAATTGGTAAGGGCTGCAGTGGCTTCAGCAAATAATGACCACAGACTTGGGGCAAATGAGGCACCACCAGCAATTATTTCCGTATTTATTGGCGAACAATTAACCAAAGTATTGGCAGAATTGGAAGGCGTAACCAACGGTAAACTTTCTCCTGAAGAAAAAACAGATCTTAAACTGAATGTAGTTGGTAAAATTCCTGATGTTTTATTGGACAATACCGACAGAAACAGAACCTCTCCATTTGCGTTTACCGGAAATAAATTCGAGTTTCGGGCCGTTGGATCATTCGCAAACTGCGCAAATCCAATGACAGTTTTAAATACCATAGTTGCAAAACAATTAAAAGATTTTAAAGTTGAAGTTGATGCATTAATTGCGGCGCAAGACTTAAAGAAAGACGAAGCCATTTTTAATGTATTAAGAGAGTACATTAAGGGTACAAAAAATATATTGTTTGAAGGAAATGGTTATGGAGAAGCTTGGGAAATTGAAGCCAAAAGAAGAGGATTAAGCAACAATAAAACAACGCCTAATGCTTTAAAAGCGAGAGTTTCTAAAAAATCAATTGCATTGTTTGAAGAAATGAATGTAATGAGCAAGGTTGAAACCGAAGCCAGATATGAAATTGAAGTTGAAGATTACACCAAAAGAATTCAAATTGAATCTCGTGTTTTGGGAGACATCGCAGGCAATCACGTTGTTCCAACAGCGGTTCGTTATCAGAATATGTTGATTAAAAACGTTACCGGATTAAAAGAAATATTCGGAAATGAATTTGAAAAGCATGCGGCCGAACAAATTAAATTAATTAAACTAATTTCTGAGCATATTGAGGCCATCCACTCAAAAATAGATGATATGATTGATGCGCGTAAAAAAGCAAATATTATGGAGGATGCCGAAGAAAAAGCTGCGTCATACTGTGATGATGTTAAACCGTTTTTTGATGATATCAGATACCACTGTGATAAATTGGAGTTAATGGTTGATGATGAATTGTGGCCGCTAACCAAATACAGAGAGATGTTATTTATACGATAATAACAATAAAATCCCGCAATTTGCGGGATTTTTTGTTTTAAGCCTCCGCCTGAAAAATAGTTAGGTTTATCGTGATTACTTATGCAAAAACCCAAGAGGTTTAAAAAAGATAAATTACTTTTGCAGTACAACATAATTAGCGACAATGAGTTCAGAAAACAGTAAAAGATACAGTCTAAGAGGCGTTTCGGCTTCCAAAGAAGACGTGCACAATGCCATTAAAAATGTGGATAAAGGTTTGTTTCCGAAGGCATTTTGTAAAATTGTGCCGGATTATTTGACAAATGACCAAAATTATTGTCTGATTATGCACGCCGATGGCGCAGGAACAAAATCGTCTTTGGCTTATACATATTGGAAAGAAACCGGCGATATTTCGGTATGGAAAGGCATAGCGCAAGACGCGTTAATTATGAATATTGACGATTTAATTTGTGTGGGAGCCACTACCAATATTATGTTGTCTTCAACAATCGGAAGAAATAAAAATGTAATTCCGGGCGAAGTGATTTCGGCCATCATTAACGGAACTGAAGAATTATTGAAAGATTTAAAATCGTATGGCGTTGAAATTCATTCCACAGGCGGCGAAACTGCCGATGTTGGCGATTTGGTAAGAACCATTATTGTGGATTCTACCGTTACTGCCCGTATGAAAAGAGCCGATGTTATTGACAATGCAAACATTAAACCGGGCGATGTGATTGTTGGTTTGGCCTCATTCGGACAAGCGACCTACGAAAAGGAATACAACGGCGGAATGGGTTCTAACGGATTGACATCTGCCCGTCACGATGTTTTTCATAAGTATTTGGCAGAAAAATATCCTGAAAGTTTTGATGCTGCAGTTCCTGATGAATTGGTTTATTCAGGAAATATGAAATTGACCGATGCTGTTGAAAATTCACCCATAAATGCCGGGAAATTGGTGCTTTCGCCAACCAGAACTTACGCGCCTGTCATCAAAAAAATATTGGAGAAATACACTTCTGAAGAAATTCATGGAATGGTTCATTGCAGTGGTGGTGCACAAACGAAAATTCTTCATTTTATCGACAATTTACATATCATAAAAAACAATCTGTTTCCTGTTCCACCTTTGTTTAAATTAATTCAGGATCAAAGTAAAACCGATTGGAAAGAAATGTATCAGGTGTTTAACTGCGGTCATCGAATGGAATTGTATGTTTCTCCTGAAATTGCACAAAATATTATCGCTATTTCTAAAAGTTTCCATGTTGATGCGCAAATTGTGGGCAGGGTAGAAGCTTCTGAAACTAAAAAATTAACTATCAAAAGTGAATTTGGCGTTTTTGAGTATTAAATTTAGGTGTTTTTAAAAACTATTACACAGGGATTCACAAAGAAAAAACACAAAGATTCACAAAGTTTTAAATCACAATAAATCAATTATTGAACGAATCTCTATTTTAACCGCAAAGAGCAATTTTTTTGGTTAACATCGACTTGCTAAAAATCGTAAATCGTTAATCAAAAATCGTAAATAAATTTGCGTTAGGGGTTGAAGTGTAAATACTTTTTGAGGTTTTTTCACCGAAAAAAGATTGCAACGAAAAACCCGACCGCTTTTTCAGCGGGAACGCCCAAGATATTCTTTGGATTAGACTGCTGTTGTTTTTGGTAATTACCGCGATGAGAAGGAGATAATTCATAAAAACATTAAAAAGCACCGCAATAAAATATCAAGAATTTGTTGTAAATTTGCAAACTAATAAAAAATAAATGTTAGATAAATTAAGAATCATAAAACAACGCTTTGACGAAGTCTCTGATTTAATAATCCAGCCGGATATTATTTCAGACCAAAAGCGCTACGTAAAAATCAGTAAAGAATATAAGGATTTAAACGCGGTGATGAAAGTGGGCGATGAATATCGCGGGTTGTTAAAAAATATTGAAGAAGCCAAAGAAATTATTGCTGATGGGACTGATGACGATATGACCGAAATGGCTAAAATTGAGATTGAAGAAGCTGAAGCGCGTTTGCCGAAATTGGAGGAAGACATTAAGTTTATGTTGATTCCAAAAGACCCGGATGACGCCAAAAACGTGATGGTGGAAATTAGGGCAGGAACGGGAGGTGACGAAGCAAGTATTTTTGCAGGTGATTTGTTTAGAATGTACACAAAATATTGCGCGGACAGAGGCTGGAAAACAAGTATTGTTGATATGAGCGAAGGCACATCGGGCGGTTTTAAAGAAATCATTTTTAGTGTTGAAGGAGAAGATGTTTACGGCAATTTAAAATTTGAAGCCGGCGTGCATCGCGTGCAGCGCGTTCCGCAAACCGAAACGCAGGGCCGTGTGCATACATCCGCCGCAACCGTGATGGTTTTACCGGAAGCTGAAGAATTTGATGTGCAAATTGACATGAAAGATGTGCGTATGGATTTTTTCTGTTCATCGGGGCCGGGAGGGCAATCGGTAAATACCACATATTCTGCTGTTCGTTTAACGCATATTCCAACAGGTCTTGTGGCGCAATGCCAGGATCAAAAATCGCAGCACAAAAATAAGGACAAAGCAATGCAGGTTTTACGCTCCAGATTGTATGAAATGGAATTGGCCAAAAAGCAGGAATCCGATTCCCTAAAACGAAAAACGATGGTGAGCTCAGGTGACAGGTCGGCAAAAATCAGAACCTATAATTATCCGCAAGGCAGAGTTACGGAGCATAGAATTGGCTTAACGATGTATGATTTACAGAATATCATCAATGGCGATATTCACAGAATTATAGAAGCGTTAAAATTGGCTGAAAATACTGAAAAGCTTAAAGAATTGGGAGAAGTTTTTTAATTGCCCTATAAATATATTGATAAAAGCAAAACCCTCAAAAATCATTTTTGAGGGTTTTGTTTTTTAAGGGACTTTGAGTTTATTCATCAGTAAATTCTTTCTCTTTCGTCAGTTTGAGTGAAACTATAATACCGATAAAAAGCGCCAGTGCAATATAGGACAGCGACAGCCATTCAGGAAATTTATAAAAATGCATTAAGATGAGTTTTACGCCAACAAAGCTTAGGATGGCGATTAAACTGTATTTTAGGTAATAGAACTTCGCCAACATATTTGACAAGAAGAAATACATGGAACGTAATCCGAGAATCGCAAAAATATTGGAGCTAAAAACCAAAAATGGGTCGGAAGTAATGGCCAAAATCGCCGGAACGCTGTCTATCGCAAATAAAATATCGGTAAATTCAATTATGATCAAAGCCATAAAAAGAGGCGTAGCGGCAGTAATATGTCTCAATTTAATGAAAAAATGCTCGCCCTGCATATGGCTGGTAATAGGAATAAGCTTTCTGATTTGACGGTAGATAAATGATTTTTTAGGCTGGAATTTTTCTTCCTTTGAAAACATCATTTTGTATGCGGTGAAAAGTAAAAACACACCAAAAACATAGGTGGTAAAGCTAAACTTCTTGATGAGAATTACACCGAAGAAAATCATTAATGCCCTAAAAACAATTGCGCCTAAAATTCCCCAAAATAAAACGCGATGTTGGTATTTTAACGGAATTTTGAAAGAAGCAAATATGACGGCAATCACAAAAATATTGTCTATGCTTAATGAAATTTCAATTAAATAACCCGTAATATATTTTAAGACGGCATCTGTGGCGGAAAGATTGTCAACGTTGTTTGCAACCTCGCCGGAATAGAGCCAATAAATAACCCCGGAGAAAAGAAAGGACACAGTAACCCAAATGCCTGTCCACATTGAAGCTTCTTTAGTGCTTATGATATGTGGAGTTCTATTAAAAACACCCAAATCCAGGGCTAAAAAAACGAGGATGAGCGCAACAAAAATTATCCAGACAATCATAATTAAGCAGTTAAATTAAGAATGTAAATATAGGCATTTTGTCATTCTTACCTTAAACTATAAACAGGAAATTTGGAGCAAAAAAAACCGAACAGAAGTTCGGTTTTTTTTATAAGCAAGGAATTAAAAAATCTATTTTACTTTATCTGCAATTGCCTTAAAAGCTTCTGGGTTATTCATCGCTAAATCTGCAAGAACTTTACGGTTCAATTCAATATTGTTAGCTTTAAGTTTTCCCATAAACTGTGAGTAAGACATTCCGTATTGACGAACCCCGGCGTTAATACGCTGAATCCATAATCCACGGAAACTTCTCTTTTTGTTTTTACGGTCTCTGTAAGAATATAACATTCCTTTTTCAACCGCGTTTTTAGCTACTGTGTAAACGTTTTTTCTACGTCCGAAGTAACCTTTTGCTTGCTTCAATATCTTTTTTCTCTTAGCTCTTGAAGCAACTGAATTTACTGATCTTGGCATAATTCATTTGTTTTTTTGTAGTAGGCGGCAAAGTTTGCACTTAAATAGGCACTACTCCATGGTTAATAATTAAATTCCCTTTTAACTTTACTATTTTAAAGTTAGTTGTTGTAAAATGTTAGCTTTATCTGCTTGGTGAACCAAACCGGCGTGAGTTAACTTTAGTTTACGTTTCTTAGACTTTTTGGTCAAAATATGACTTTTAAAAGCGTGTTTTCTTTTTATTTGTCCAGAGCCGGTTAGCTTAAAACGCTTTTTGGCACTAGATTTTGTTTTCATTTTAGGCATCTTTCTTCTATTTTTATTGTCTTGCTTATTATTTTTATTTCTTTTTTGGCGAAATGTACATAATCATACGTTTCCCTTCTAATTTTGGCATTTGTTCTACTTTGCCGTATTCTTCAACCTCTTGAGCCAATCTTAAAAGTAAAATATGTCCTTGATCTTTATAAATGATTGACCTTCCTTTAAAAAACACAAACGCTTTTAGTTTTGCGCCTTCTTTAAGAAATGCCAAAGCATGTTTCTTTTTAAAGTCAAAATCGTGTTCATCCGTATTCGGGCCAAATCTAATTTCTTTTACAACAACCTTGGTAGCTTTGGCTTTTTGTATTTTCTCTCTCTTTTTTTGTTCGTAAAGAAATTTCTTATAATCGGTTATTTTACAAACCGGCGGAACAGCTTTTGGAGATATTTCAACCAAATCTAATTCTAACTCTTTGGCGAGTTCTCTTGCCTGTGCGATAGGATAAACACCTATTTCCACATTATCTCCTACCAAACGAACTTCATCAACATAGGTAATTTTTTCATTAATTCTATGTTGATCTTCTTTTACAACTCTCCAAGGCTTTCTTTGACCTTTATTTCTACTTAATGCTATGACGTTATATTTTAAATTAAACTTAAAATTGCTCTAATGTACTGTTAACTTCTTTATTTATTAATGAAATGAATTCATTTATGGTTGAGGAACCCATATCACCATCGCCTTGTTTTCTTACTGAAACCGTGCCTTCATTCTCTTCTTGTTCCCCTACAATCAGCATAAACGGTATCTTATTCATCTCGGCATCTCTTATTTTTCTGCCGGTTTTTTCATTTCGTTTATCTACAAGGGCGCGAATGTCGGCATTTTCTAACAAATTTAAAACTTTTTCGGCATAAATTTGATATTTTTCACTTATCGGCAAAATGATAACCTGTTCCGGAGTTAGCCAAAGCGGGAATTTACCGCCTGTATGTTCCAGTAAAACAGCAATAAATCGTTCCATGGAACCAAATGGCGCTCTATGAATCATTACAGGTCTGTGCAATTGGTTGTCGGCTCCTTTATAAGTTAAGTCAAATCTTTCCGGCAAATTGTAATCTACCTGAATGGTTCCCAATTGCCAGCTTCTTCCCAAAGCATCTTTCACCATAAAATCTAATTTCGGACCATAAAATGCGGCTTCACCATATTCAATTTTAAAATCCAGCCCTTTTGCTGTTGCAGCATTTATGATGGCGTTTTCTGCTTTTTCCCAATTCTCGTCGCTGCCTATATATTTGTCTCTGTTTTCTTTGTCACGCAAGGAAACTTGTGCGGTAAAATTCTCAAAACTCAACGATTTGAACACATACAACACAAGATCAATTACGGCTTTAAATTCACCATCAAGTTGATCTGGCGTACAAAAAATATGGGCATCATCCTGGGTAAAACCTCTAACACGGGTTAATCCATGCAATTCGCCGCTTTGCTCATACCTGTAAACCGTTCCAAATTCGGCAAAACGTTTTGGCAATTCTTTATAGGAATATGGTTTATCGTTATAAATTTCACAATGATGCGGACAATTCATTGGTTTTAGGAAGAATTCCTCACCTTCTTTTGGCGTATGAATAGGCTGAAAACTGTCTGCGCCATATTTTGCATAATGACCGGAAGTGACATACAATTCTTTTTGTCCGATATGCGGCGTGATCACCATTTCATAACCGGCTTTTTTTTGTGCTTTTTTCAAGAACTGCTCTAATCTGTCACGTAAAACGGCTCCTTTTGGCAACCAAAGAGGCAATCCTTGTCCAACTTTTGCTGAAAAAGTAAACAATTCAAGTTCTTTACCTAATTTTCTGTGGTCTCTTTTTTTCGCTTCTTCCAGCAATTCCAAATACTCGGAAAGCATTTTTTGTTTAGGAAACGAAATTCCGTACAAACGTGTAAGCTGATTGTTTTTTTCATCACCGCGCCAATAGGCTCCTGCCACGCTCATAATTTTGGCAGCCTTGATTAAGCCAGTGTTTGGAATATGTCCGCCTCTGCATAAATCAGTGAAATCCGAATGGTCGCAAAAAGTGATTTCACCATCTGTTAAGTTTTCAATTAGTTCAACTTTATATTGGTTGTTCTGACTTTTATAAAAATTTAAGGCATCCTCTTTTGATACCGATCGCATTTTAAACTCATATTTTCCCCGGGCCAATTCAAGCATTTTTTGTTCAATTGCCTGAAAATCTTTATCGGAAATAACATCTTCGCCCAAATCAAGATCATAATAAAAGCCATTATCGATTGCTGGCCCAATAGTTAATTTAACATTTGGATAAAATGAAGTAATCGCCTGCGCCATTACGTGAGAAGATGAGTGCCAAAAAGCTTTTTTGCCTTCGGCTTGATCAAAAGTATACAGTACTAAATTTCCGTTTTCATTTAATGGCGTTGAAATTTCAACGGTTTTGGAATTAAATTGCGCAGAAATTACGTTTCTGGAGAATCCTTCGCTGATGCTAATGGCAACATCCAGCGGAGTGCTTCCCTTTTTAAATTCTTTTATTGAGCCGTCCGGCAAAGTTATTTGAATCATGCTTTTTTTATTAAAGCTGCAAAGATATTGGAAAAGTATCAGTTTAGCAATACGTTTTGAGTTATTAACAGAAGCTTTTTTGCAAATAAACATTAAATTATTTGTTTTAATTTTAATCATCACAGCATTTTGTGGCTTGTTATTTTGGGCCTGCCTGCCTTTTTGGTAGGCGTTACCGCAAGGGTCGGGCTTTCCGTTCCAATCTTTTTTGAAGCAAAAGAGCTTCAAAAAAGGATTTCCACTGCAATCCCTAACCAATTGCTGAAGTAACTATATAACTTGGTCATTTTTTATACCCTATTACATGAATAGCCTAATCGAGTTTTTACCGGAAGCTAAAGACAGTGGGTGATTTCAAATTTTTTAATATATTATGAAATGTAATTCACACAATTTCAGCGAGGTAAAAATTAATTTATTTTTTCTTCAAAAAAAGGTATAAAAAAGTTGTTTTAGGAGAATAAAAGGGATTACATTTGCCACCGCTAATAAGGAAAGTTATTGGATTAAGTTCATTAGGTTAATGTAAAGAAATATTTAAAAAAATAACAAATAATGA
>DATCUQ010000048.1:0-19090 GCA_036567345.1 Lutibacter sp. | reverse complement strand
AAAAATTAAAAGAAAATTTAGAAAACCATATGAATATGTTGGTTCAAAATCCTGAAAGAGTAAAGAAATATTTTAGACATAATGACATAAAATATGCAGCAGCATAATAAATTTCCGTTATTAATCCGTCAGGTTAATAACGTACTACAGTTATGGCCAGGCAACTGATGCCACACCAGCTTTTGGTGTTAAATGGACTGGTTTTGTTAAGACAGACTATATGTTTGACACGCGACAAACCACCAATTCCAGAGAAGGGCATTTTATGATTTTACCGGCCCCAGAAACGTTGGTAAATGGCGAAGATGTGAATGACCAAACCAATTTTAACATTTTATCCATCCAATCTCGTTTAAGGGCCGGCATTACCGGTCCCGACTTTTTTGGAATGAAAACTTCCGGCGCTATTGAGGCTGATTTTTTCGGAAACTCAGGAACTGGGCTCGATGATGTTAATGGGTTCAGATTAAGACATGCATTTGTACAATTATCGAATGATAAAGTTGAAATTTTAATGGGGCAGTTTTGGCATCCTATGTTCGTGACCGCTGTTTTTCCTGATGTTTATTCCTTTAATACAGGAGTACCTTTTGCCCCATTCTCAAGAAATCCTCAATTACGTCTTACTACTAAAGGAAAGGTTAAATTTATTGGTGTACTTTTCACCGAAAGAGATTTCCAAACCAGAGGCGCCAGTGTAAGTAAATCCGGAATGCCTCAGTTGCACGCACAGTTGCAATTGGGTTCCGTGGCAAATACTTTGGGAGGTTTTGGTGTTAATTTTAAATCGGCCAGACCGGCTCTGGGAGTTGACAATGTAACAAGCACCGCTTTTATTGGCTATTTTAGAACAAAATTAGGAAAAGCGACTTGGAAAGCAGAAGCCATTTACGGACAAAACATGTCCGATATCCTGCAAATTAGCGGTTTTGGAACTGCATTAAACGGGGATTTCGTAAACAATGACACATTTTCTGCCTGGACTGAATTTAATGCCGATTTTTCTGAAACCATGGAATGGGGAATATTCGGTGGTTATTCAAAAAACAGTGGTTTTGGAGAACCAATTACTAATATAAATGGATTTTTAATAAGTGCTGAAAGAGATCCAACTAAAGCAGGTTATTGGAACAGTGTTGAAAGCGCCTTTAGAATAGCGCCAAGAATTGGATGGAAATCAGGAAAAATGAAAATCGGCATCGAAGGCGAATTTACCAGCGCTCAATATGGATCTATTGACAGTAGCGGCGATATGAACACAACTGGCATAGATGCAGTAAACAACTTCAGATTATTAACAACAGCAATTTATAACTTTTAAAACCAATTATTATGTCAAAAGAAAACATGAAAGCATATTGGAAGAAAAACCTAACTTATTTGGCAATTTTGCTAAGTATTTGGTTTTTGGCTTCCTACGTGTTCGGAATCTTTTTAGTGGAGCAGTTAAACACAATTAAAATCGGAGGCTTTAAACTTGGTTTCTGGTTTGCGCAACAAGGATCAATGTATGTATTTGTTATCTTAATATTCGTCTATGTAAAATTGATGAATACTTTAGATAAAAAATATGGCGTTGAAGAATAATTTAAACTTTAAAAAATATAAATCATGGGAATATTAGCATGGACTTGGATACTTGTAGGACTTTCATTTGCGCTATATATAGGAATTGCAATTTGGGCAAGGGCAGGTACTTCAAAAGAATTTTATGTGGCGGGTGGCGGTGTCCATCCGATAATGAATGGAATAGCAACCGCAGCCGACTGGATGTCGGCAGCATCATTTATCTCTTTGGCGGGTATCGTTTCGTTTACGGGATATGACGGTGCAGTTTACATTATGGGATGGACTGGAGGCTTTGTGCTTTTGGCACTTTTGCTGGCGCCTTATTTAAGAAAATTTGGAAAATTTACGGTGCCGGATTTTATTGGGGACAGGTACTATTCTAAAACTGCCCGTATTGTTGCTGTAATTTGCGCGTTAATTGTTTCGTTTACCTATGTGGCCGGACAAATGCGAGGCGTTGGAATTGTATTTTCAAGATACTTGGAAGTTGATATTGACACAGGTGTTTATATTGGTATGGCAATTGTTTTCTTTTATGCGGTTTTGGGCGGTATGAAAGGGATTACTTACACGCAAGTGGCACAATATTGCGTATTGATATTTGCTTTTATGGTTCCTGCAATATTCATTTCGTTTCAAATGACAGGAAACCCAATTCCGCAATTAGGATTTGGAAGTGCCGGTGAAGACGGCGTTTATTTATTGGATAAATTGGATGGTTTGTCAACCCAACTTGGTTTCCATGAATATACCTCTGGAAGCAAATCAATGATTGACGTTTTTGCGATAACTTTCGCATTAATGGCTGGTACTGCAGGATTGCCTCACGTAATTGTGCGTTTCTTTACCGTGCCAAAAGTAAAAGATGCGCGTATTTCTGCAGGATGGGCCTTATTGTTTATCTCAATTTTATATACAACAGTTCCGGCAGTGGCGGTTTTTGCGAGAACTAAATTGATTGAAACTGTCAGCAATGCAAAATATGAAGAATTGCCGCAATGGTTTGGCAACTGGGAAAAAACAGGCTTGCTGAAATTTGATGATAAAAATGCGGATGGTGTGGTGCAATATGTTGCCGATAAAGAAGTCAACGAATTAACCATTGACAATGATATTATGGTACTTGCCAACCCCGAAATTGCGAATTTGCCTAACTGGGTTGTTGCATTGGTTGGCGCCGGTGGATTGGCGGCAGCGCTTTCAACAGCAGCAGGTTTGTTGTTGGTAATTGCTTCATCAATATCACACGATTTAATTAAAAAATTAATCAATCCTGATATTTCAGAACGAGGAGAACTTTTGGCGGCACGTATCAGCGCCGGTGTAGCTGTTTTTATTGCTGGTTATTTTGGAATAAATCCCCCGGGGTTTGTCGCCGCCGTTGTGGCACTTGCCTTTGGTTTGGCCGCAGCATCTTTCTTTCCTGCAATATTGCTAGGTATTTTTGACAAGCGGATGAACAAAGAAGGTGCAATTACAGGTATGATTATAGGCTTATGTTCGATGTTATACTATATGTTAAAATTCAAATTTGGGATTTTTGACGGAGGAAAAGAAGCCGTGGCCGGTCTTGCACCAGACTGGTGGTTTAATTTTGGAAAAGGAGGAATCTCTCCCGAAGGTTTTGGAACTGTAGCAATGGCAATAAACTTTATTGTTTCTGTAGTTGTTTCAAGATTAACACCAGCACCACCGCAACATGTTCAAGAAATTGTTGAACATATCAGAATTCCGTCAGGAGTAGAAGCCGCACAAGGCGCTCATTAAAAATAAATTTAGTCTTAAAACAGCACTATAAATTTTATAGTGCTGTTTTTAATATTTAATATTTAATATCAATTTATCAAATAGTGAAAAAAAGACACCAACAAAAGTTAATCGTATTGTCATTAATGCTATTGTTTTTGCTTAATGTTCCGGTATTGTTGATTTTCAACAGCAGCACAACTTTTATTGGTTTTCCCATCCTATATTTTTACATATTTTTTGTTTGGATAGTAAGTATTATTGTTTCATATATCATTTTAAAAAAGTATTATGAGTAGTTTTTTGGTGATAGCAGTAATATTGGTTTATTTGGCCGTCATTTTTTATGTTGCCTATTGGGCTGAAAAAAATTCAAAAAGCAAGTGGGTGAATAACCCTTATATTTATACCCTTTCATTGGCTGTTTATTGCACAGCCTGGACTTATTACGGCAGTGTTGGTTTGGCCGCAACATCAGGTTTAAAATTTTTGACCATTTATTTGGGCCCCATTATTATTATACCAACCTGGGTAATTTTAATGCGTAAAATTATCAGAATTTCCAAAGGAAATAAAATTTCAACTTTGGCCGATTTCATTTCACTGCGCTACGGCAACGATCGTTTTTTGGGTGCCTTAGTGACTTTTGTTTGCGTTTTGGCGATTGTTCCTTATATATCTTTACAGTTAAAAGCTATTTCTGAAACTTTTAACGTAATCACCAATCATCATATTTCTGCGATTTCCATTTTAGACGACACCACTTTTTATATTGCGATTTTATTGGCAATTTTTGCCGCATTTTTTGGCACGCAACACACGGACGCCTCTGAGCGCCACAAGGGAATTATCACTGCAATAGCATTGGAATCTGTTATTAAACTGGTATTTTTTCTTGTCATTGGTTTTTATGTAACCTTTTATTTATTTAATGGTCCAACCGATATTTACAATCAGGCATCGGTTTTGCCCAATTTTAAAACCCAGCAAACCATAGATGGTTTAAATGGCGGATTTAATTGGTTTTTGTTGAGTTTATTGTCAATGATAGCCATTATGTTATTGCCAAGACAATTTCAGGTGACCGTTATTGAAAATGAACGCGAAAAATATTTGAAGAAAGTAATATGGCTTTTTCCGCTGTATTTATTGCTTTTTAATGTTTTTGTGATATTTATTGCTTGGGGTGGAAACATCATCTTTCAAAATCAACAAGTTGATGCCGATTTATTTACGTTGTTGTTGCCGCTAAACAACAATAATGAGTTTTTGGCATTGCTGGTGTTTTTAGGCGGATTTTCGGCGGCAATTTCCATGGTGGTCATTGCATCTTTGGCATTGGCTACCATGCTTAGCAATAATTTAATTATTCCTTACGGATTTTTGAAACGGTTTAGCAAATCAGAATCCGAAGAAAATACCGAATCTATTAAAAATATTCGGCGAATTTCAATTTTTTCATTGATTATCATCGCTTATTTTTTCTACAAAAGTTTTACCTTAGACCGTTCGTTGGTTTCTATCGGATTGATTTCATTTGTGTTAATTGCACAATTGGCTCCGGCCTTTTTTGGAGGTTTGTTTTGGCGAAGAGGCTCATCAAAAGGAGCTAAATACGGCATATTTGCAGGTTTTATTGTAACGGTTTACACCTTATTATTACCATTTGCTGTTGAATCTCAATTAATCGCTTCGTCTTTTGTGAATGAAGGATTGTTTGGCATCAATATTTTAAAGCCTTATGAGTTGTTCGGATTGCAATTATTTGAGCCGGTAACCCACGCATTTTTTTGGAGCCTGCTTTTTAATGCCAGCATCTATTCTTTGGTTTCGGTAAACAAATTGGGAAGTTACCGGGAACGAAATTTTGCCGAAATGTTTGTTGACAGCACCAAATATGCAGCTTTGCAAGAAGGTGCCTACGTATGGAAAGGAGAAGCTTATGTGCGTGACATCAGAAAAGTTTTAACCCGTTTTTTGGGCGAAAGCAGAACAGAAAGAGCCTTAAATTTGTTTTATATGAAATACGACATCGATAAAAAAACGCAAGTTGCAGATGCTCGTTTGGTAAATTTTTCTGAAAAATTGTTAACGGGAAGCATCGGAAGCGCTTCAGCAAGAATTTTAATTGCTTCCGTAGTAAAAGAAGAAGAAATAAGTTTAACCGAAGTATTGAATATTCTGGATGAAACGCAAAAAGCTAAAGAATCCAATAAAGAATTAAAAGAACGCGACAAGCAAAAAGATGAGTTTTTAGATACTGTGGCACATGAACTTAAAACGCCAATTACCTCAATTAGAGCACTTTCGGAAATATTATTGGCTGATGATGACATTGACAATCCCACAAAAAAGAAATTTTTAACGAGTATTGTAAGTGAAAGTGAAAGAGTGAGCAGGTTGATCAATAACATTTTAGACTTGGAAAAATTGGCTACGGGAAAAGAAAAATTGGATTTAAATGAGCATTCGATTAAAAATACCATCTTAAAATCAATTGTTCCTTTTAGGCAATTTGCTGTTAAAAAGGGAATTAAAATGAATTTGGATGAAATAGCTGATGCAAACGTTGTTTATGATGAAGACAGGATTCAGCAAGTAATTATTAATTTATTGTCGAATGCCTTTAAATTTTCAAACGAAAATAACGGGGAAGTGAAAATTTCATCCTTTGTAAACCATAATAAAGTTGAAATAATAGTTGAAGACAATGGAAAGGGAATTAAAAATGATGAATTATTTTCGATTTTCAACAAATTTTATCAGTCTAAAAATCAAACCCTCATAAAACCAATTGGCAGTGGTTTGGGATTGGCAATCAGCAAGCAAATCATTGAAAGTCACAATGGTAAAATTTGGGCAGAAAATAGCATGCCGCACGGGGCGCGATTGACTTTTACTTTACCCCTAAACAGAAATTAATATGATGAAACGAGCAAGACAAATTTTGATACAAAAAGGAATGATTAATAGCGAACATCAGCTGTTACCGCTAAAAAATAAAATTTAAACAGATGAAACGAGCATCACAAATTTTGATATATAAAGGAATGATAAATAGCGAACAGCAGCTGTTACCGCTAAAAAATAAAATTTAAACAGATGAAAAAGATATTAATAGTCGATGATGAACCCAACATAGTAATGTCGCTTGAGTACATTTTTAAGAAAGAGGATTTTGAAGTATTTATTGCCCGTGATGGAGCGGAAGCCATTGAAATAGTTGAAAATAATATTCCGGATATCATATTGTTGGATATTATGATGCCGAATGTTGACGGATATCAGGTGCTTAATTATTTGAAAAACAGCGAAATGTTGAAAAAAATTAAAGTCATTTTTCTTTCGGCAAAAAATAAAGCAACGGACATAGAATTGGGATTGCAATTGGGCGCCGACAAGTACATATCAAAACCTTTTGCCGTAAAAAATTTGGTTAAAGAAGTGAAGGAACTTTTAAATAAAAAATAATAATATGAGCTATAGATTGGGAAATAGGGCTTCAGATATTGTCATCACCATTTATGTCATCATTACCATATTTGGCAGGATATATATTGAATCTTTATTTCAAATTGGTGCGTTAAGTTCACTTTTTATGGGAGTGTTTACCTTATTGGTGCTGTGGGCATTAATTAAAATAAAATTTTTAAATCCAGTTTGGTTTGGATTGTTTAACAAAAAAAACAAGTAATTATGAGTTATCAAAAACATTACAACAACAGTATTGAAAACCCGGAAGCGTTTTGGGGCGAACAAGCCAATAATATAAAGTGGTATAAAAAACCAACCATTATATTATCTAAAGATGAAAATGGATTTGATCGTTGGTTTGAAGACGGAAAATTAAATATTTGCTATTTGGCGGTCGATAAACACGTTGATGCCGGTTATGGCGAACAAACAGCCATTGTGTATGATTCTCCGGTGACGCAACAACGCGTAAACTATTCTTACAATGAGGTTAAAAGACAGGTTTCTCGTTTGGCTGGCGGACTTCGTGATTTGGGCGTAAAAAAAGGTGATACGGTTATTATTTATATGCCAATGATTCCGCACGCCGCATTCAGCATGCTGGCCTGCGCGCGAATTGGCGCCATACATTCCGTTGTATTTGGCGGATTTGCACCCCACGAGCTGGCGATCAGAATTGACGACTGTAAACCAAAAGTGATTATTACGGCAACTTCGGGAATGGAAGTCGACCGATTGATTGCCTACAAACCTTTGGTTGACGAAGCGGTGGAAAAAGCCACCCATAAAGTTGAAAAAATCATTGTTTACCAACGTAATTTGGGTGCCATAAATCCTAAAACGGAAACTTATGTGAGTTATAAAAAGTTGGTAAAAGCATCTGAACCGGTTGACTGTGTTGAGATGGATTCCAACGATCCTTTATATATATTATACACTTCAGGAACCACAGGAAAACCAAAAGGTATTTTGAGAGATACAGGCGGTTACGCAACGGCGTTGAAATATTCCATGAAATATATTTATGGTGTTGAAGAAGGCGATACGTTTTGGGCAGCATCAGATGTTGGTTGGGTTGTTGGTCATAGTTACATCGTTTATGCGCCGCTTATCAACAGAAACACCACCATTGTTTTTGAAGGAAAACCAGTAAAAACGCCTGATGCCAGTACTTTTTGGAGAATCATCAGCGAAAATAACGTCAAGGTGATGTTTACCGCGCCAACGGCGATTAGGGCGATTAAAAAAGAAGATCCCAATGGTGAATTGTTAAAAATGTACGATTTAAGTTGTTTGAAATACCAATTTTTGGCCGGTGAACGCTGCGATGCCGCAACCCTGCATTGGCTGGAAGAAAAATTGCAAATTCCGGTGATTGACCATTGGTGGCAAACAGAATCGGGTTGGCCAATGGTGTCCAATATGATGGGTCTGGAAGCTTTGCCGGTTAAACCAGGTTCAGCAACAAAACCGGTTGGCGGTTACGATCTTCAAATTTTAAATAATGAAGGAAAGCAAGTTGGCGCCAACGAAGAAGGATTGGTTGCCATTAAATTGCCGTTGCCTCCGGGAAATATGCTCAATATTTGGGGAAATACCGACCGATTTATTGAAGGTTATTTAAAACGCTTCAACGGCTATTATTTTTCAGGTGACGGCGGTTATGTTGATGAAGATGGCTATGTATTTATCACAGGTAGGGTAGATGATGTGATCAATGTTGCAGGCCATCGATTGTCGACTGCGGAAATGGAAGAAATCGTTTCTTCAAATAAGTCCGTTGCCGAATGTGCCGTTTTTGGTATTGAAGACCATTTAAAAGGACAAATTCCTTTGGCATTGGTGGTATTAAAATCGGGTGATTATGTTTCAAGTTTTGAATTGGAGCATAACATTGTGCAAGACGTGAGAAATAAAATTGGACCCGTTGCATCGTTGCGAAAAGTATTGATTGTTAAACGGTTGCCTAAAACCCGTTCAGGAAAAATTCTTCGTAAATTATTGAGAAATATGGCTGATGGCGTTGAATATGTCATTCCTTCAACCATAGATGATCCGGAAATCATTGAAGAAATTATCCATGAATTCAAACTTTTCAAAATAGGAATATTTGAACACGCCACTGAAGAGGAAAAACAAACACTTGCTGATTTACGTATAGATTCATTCATAAAATATTACAAATCTTATCAACACAGCGTGAATGATCCCGAAGGTTATTGGGCTCAAATTGCAGATACATTTACCTGGCGCAGGAAATGGGATAAAGTTGTTGAATACAATTGGGACACGCCAAAATTTGAGTGGTTTAAGGGTGCAAAATTAAATATTACCGAAAACTGTTTAGACCGCCATTTGGAAAAAAGAGGCGAAGATACTGCCATTATTTGGGAACCTAACGATCCGAATGAAGCACATAGAATATTAACTTATAACGAATTGCACGCTGAGGTTTGTAAATTCGCCAATGTATTGAAAAATAACAATATAGGCAAAGGTGATAAGGTTTGTATTTATATGCCTATGGTTCCTGAACTTGCCATTGCCGTATTGGCCTGCGCACGTATTGGAGCGGTACATTCAGTGGTTTTCGCCGGATTTTCGTCAGTGGCACTTTCCACCAGAATTAACGATGCGGAATGTAAAATAATTTTAACATCCGATGGCGTTTTCAGAGGAAATAAGACAGTAGAATTTAAAATTATTGTTGATGAAGCGCTTGAAACCTGTCCAACCATTGAAACATCTATTGTATTGAATAGAATTAATTCAAAAGTTACTATGAAAGCCGGCCGCGATCTTTGGTGGCATGAGGAATTGGCGAAGGCAGAAACCTATTGTGCTGCTGAAATTATGGATGCGGAAGATATGTTATTCATACTATACACTTCTGGCTCAACAGGGAAACCAAAAGGAATGGTGCATACTTGTGCGGGTTATATGGTACAAACAGCGCATAGCTTTAAAAATGTATTCCAATATGAGCATGGAGATATTTATTTCTGTACTGCTGATGTTGGCTGGATTACCGGCCACTCCTATATTGTATATGGACCGTTAGCCGCTGGAGCGACCACTTTAATGTTTGAAGGAATTCCGTCATATCCTGATTATAGCCGTTTTTGGCAAATTGTTGAAAAGTTTAAAGTGAACCAATTCTATACCGCACCAACTGCCATTAGAACATTGGCTGCACAAGGAAATGAAATGACGCAAAAAAACGATTTAAGTTCCATAAAAGTTTTGGGAACGGTTGGAGAGCCTATTAATGAAGAAGCTTGGCACTGGTATGATGAAAAAATAGGTAAACAAAGATCACCAATTGTTGATACTTGGTGGCAAACTGAAACAGGAAGTATTATGATTTCTCCATTGGCTGGGGTTACTCCGGCAAAACCAACTTTCGCAACCAGGCCAATGCCGGGCGTGCAGCCTTGTTTGGTTGATGAATTGGGAAATGAATTAGATACCAATCCATCTGAAGGAAGATTGTGCATTAAATATCCTTGGCCATCAATGGCGCGAACCATTTACGGAGACCATAAGCGCTATAAAGAAACCTATTTCACTGCGTTTCCAGGAAAATATTTTACCGGAGACGGTTCCTTTAGGGATTTGGAAGGAAATTACAGGATTACAGGCCGTGTAGATGATGTGGTGATTGTTTCCGGACATAATTTAGGAACCGCTCCAATTGAAAATATCATTAACGAGCACAACAATGTGGTTGAATCCGCCATTGTTGGATTCCCGCATAACATTAAAGGAAATGCCTTGTATGCCTATGTAATTGTCTATGAAATTCCTGAGAATCCAGATGCTTTGCGTCGTGAAATAAATGATTTAATTGGCCGTACCATTGGGCCTATCGCAAAATTGGACAAAATTCAATTTGTGCCGGGATTGCCAAAAACACGTTCGGGAAAAATTATGAGACGTATTTTACGTAAAATTGCCGAAAATGAAACCTCAAATATGGGTGATATAACCACCTTGTTAAATCCGGAGGTTGTTGAAGCCATAATGGAAGGATCATTGGTTAAATAAATTGCCAAACCTTGAAGTGAAAAACGCTCTCAATTTTTGGGAGCGTTTTTTTATAGCAAGCCTTCTTTGCCTGTGACCCTGAACAAATCCGAATAATGCAAGTTGCGCTCTTTTTTCAATTTTGATATTATTTTCAGAAAAAGCAAGGCGGTGATAAAAGCATCTCCGGCTGCAGTATGGCGGTCATGCTTGGGAATATTGAATTCTTCGCACAACACATCCAGATTAAAATGACTGTCTTTTTTGCCTTCCAGTTTTTTATATAAAATTCCGGTATCAATCGTTTTGTTTTTCAATTTTGGCAATTCCATTCTTTTAAGCGCGGCGTTAATCATTTCAATGTCAAAAGCGGTATGGTGCGCCACCAAAACGGAGTTTCCTATAAAATCAATAAAATTTTCGATGGCTTCGGCTTCGCTGAGTTTGGTGAGTTTTCCTTCTTTTAAAATTCCGTGAATTTCAACAGTTTCAGCTTTAAAAGCCGCTTGTTTTAAATAGATTTCAAAGCTGTCGGCAACATCAATGTTGTTGTTAACGATACAAATGGCGCCAATGGACAATATTCGGTCATTAATAATATCCAAGCCTGTTGTTTCCGTATCCAAAACTACAAATCGTGTGTTTTCAATACTTTTTGGCTGTTTTTGTTTGAACTTTTTTGAATATTGCTTCCAGAAAAACGGATAATTATTATATGTAAACCAGGAAATCATCACATCATTTGGGCTAAGTTATACCTGATATTCAATAATTCCTGAATAGCTGAAATAGGTTTAAAACATCCTTTTAATTTTAATTTTTCGAATTTGTTTAAATTGTTAAGGTCAACATACCTTCCTGTATCATTGCTTTTCAAACCTTGGTTTGTTCGGAATTGCAGCAATATTTTAAAGGAATCAATGCATGATAAATACAAATCCTCGTTTTTTGGTTCTAATTTAATTAATTTTTTGAAGCGGGAAATGGTGTTGTTTTTATCTTTGAGGTTGTGCGACAGAATAAGCAATCGGGCGGCATCCACCAATGGCATAATGGCCCTGCTTTTTATGTCGAACTGGTCTTTGTGCGCACCGTCTTTTTCTACCAAAAATTGTCTGAAAAACCCAATTGGAGGCGGATTTCTAAGCGCATTTCTTCCCAAAAAATTTAAAAATATTTCAAAAGAATTTATCGATTCATATATACTGTCTGACATTGCATTGACCAACTTTTTATCACCAAAAACCAAGTCGTAGTCAAAAAAGATGGTGCACATCATTATGGCATCTTCCGTAGGCGATTTAATCCAGATATCAAATTGATTTTTCCATTCGGATAAGGACAAGCACCAATTTGGGTTGCTCGCCATCATGTTTGCAGGGCAATATTCAAAACCAATAACATTCAGTTTTTCGGTCACTTTTTTCGCGAGTTGCAAGAAATACTGTTTTGTGGGCATATATTTATCTGGGGAAACATCCTCAAAAACCAAGGCGTTGTCCTGGTCGGTCATCAGCAATTGTTCTTTCCGGCCCTGACTTCCCAAAGCCATCCATCCAAATTTAACCGGCGGTTCTTTGTCCATTTCTTCAATGGAGAGTTCGATGGCTTTTATGGTGATGGCTTCATTTATTTCTGAAATAATTTGCGAGATAAATGTAATTGGAATATTTTGTTCGATATAACCCAGCAGCAAATTCGACGCTTTTTCACGTATATATTTTAAGGCAGTTACCTCTTTTGCCCTATTTATTTTTTTAATCAATAAGGAAGGGTTGTTGCCATGCAAAATCACAATGTCATGTTCAGATAAAACACCGATTAATTCGGAATGAGTCGTGCCGTCTTTGGTGATGCACAAATGCGTAATTTTGTTTTTTATCATGGCAATTTGCGCTTCGGCCACGGTGATTTTTTGCTTAAAAGTTTTAACTGGCGATGACATGATTGCTGTTACGCTTTCATCAATGGAAACCAATCCCGTGGCAATTTTTGAACGTAAATCCTTATCGGTAATAATGCCTATCGGATTTTTGTTTTCCACAATCAAAATAGAACCAACTCTTTTGGCACTCATTATTTTGGCAGCTTCTTTTATGGTGGAAGTTTTTAAGGCAGTAACCGGATTCTTGCTGAATTCGGCACTTTGGATTTCGGTGAAACTGGTATTCGAAGTGTGCATTTCAATATTTGCAAATAACTGCCCGTTGGTGCCTTTTGCATAAGGCGTTTTAATATTTGACGAGAAACTTGCAATCAAAAATTTCTTTACTTTTTCATTGGTTTGAATGATTTCTTTTAATATTTCTACGGAAACGGCATACAAAACCGACTCTTCATTGGCTTTGGCGCTCATCAGGTACAAATCGTTTTGTATCAACGGCCGAAGCCCAAAAATATCTCCTTCATCACAAATATCAACCAAAATTTGCTCATTGTCCATACCTCGGTACAAACCAATCGCTCCATCTTTTACAACATAAAAATACGCGTGGGGATTTTCTTCCTGCTTAAATACAAAATTATCTTTTTCAATATAAGTTACCTTAACATTTGAGGCAATTTTAAAGAGTTGCTCTTTTTCCAGAACATCAAAAGGAGGGAAGTTTTTAAGGAAATCGTAAATGCGTTCTGCGATGGTATTTTTCATAAAAAATGAAACAATGTTAAACTTTAAAGTTACAAAATTTTATGGGTTTGTAAAAGGGTTTTTATTTGATTAAATGATAGTTGGTATTTATTAAATCGAATAAGTTTAGTGCGTTGTTTTTTTTGTATTTGGCGGTTTGCTTCAGGAATAAATAGGCAGTGATCAATGCATCGCCCAAAGCAGTATGCCGATCGTGCATTTGAACGTTATATATTTCACACAATTCTTCCAGGCTGAATATTTTTTTATAAGTGTCTGTTTTCGCTATTTTTTTATGGATGTAATTGGTGTCTAACTGTTTGGATTCCAAAGGGCCGACTTTTAACCGTTTCAATGCCTGGTTGATCATATTTACGTCGAACGCCGTATGATGCGCCACAATGACAGCGTCATCCAAGTAGTCAAGAAATTTAATGATGGCTTCTTCTTCACTCAATTTTTCTTCATTGCCATTTTTTCTGATGCCGTGAATTTTCACGGTTTCCTTATTGAAAACATCTTGCTTCAGGTATATTTCAAAAGCATCGGGAACCAATATTTTATTATTTTTTATGGCAACCGCACCAATGCAAAGGATTCGGTCGTTTTCATAGTCGAATCCGGTGGTTTCAGTATCGATGGCAACAAATCGTATGTTTTCAAAATTTGAATATTTCTGGCTGTTTTGCACCTTATCAAGATGTTCTTGCCAAAATTTAGGATACCGTTTTTTTTTGAAAAATTGGATCATATTTGCGGAATTTGAGAAGTCCTGAATCGCGTTTTTATGGCTTCCTGCACATTTTTTATGGGTTTAAAACAACTTTTCAGTTTCAGCCTGTCGGCCTTGTTTAAGTTGTTGATATCCACAAATTTACCATTGTTGTTGTTGGCCAAACCCTGGGAAGTCCTGAATTGCAACAGTATTTTAAATGCGTTGGCGCAAGATTCAAACAAATCCCTGTTTTGGGGTTCCGCTTCCATCAATTTTTCATAGCGGGCAATGGTGTTGTTTACCCTTAAATTATGATGCAAGGATAAAATTCTTGCGGCATCCACCAAAGGCCTGATTGCCCTGCTTTTTATGTCAAAACTGTCTTTGTTTTCGCCGTCTTCTTCAACCAAAAATTGTTTAAAGAATCCTAAAGGAGGCGGATTGTCTAAGGTTACTTTGCCTAAAAAACTTAAAAATATCTGGTTTTTTTCAATAGTTTTAAAAACACTTTTGGCCATTTTGTTATAAAGTGTTTCATCGCCATAAATCAATTCAAAATCAAAAAAGATAATGCTTAACAATATTTTTTCCGGAATTGGGTCGGTGATCCATTCCTCAAATTGCTGTTCCCATTCTTCCAAAGAAATGCACCATTTTGGATTGCTGGCCATAATGTTTGCCGGACAATAGTCGAAACCAACAATATTTAGTTTTTCGGTAACTTTTTCGGCCAATTCCATAAAGTAATTTTTTACGGCATTGTATTCAGCAGGAGGTACATTTTCAAAAACCAAGGCATTGTCCTGATCAGTCATTAATAACTGCTCTTTTCGTCCCTGACTTCCTAATGCCAGCCATGAAAATGAGACTGGCGGCTGTTTGCCAATTTCTGAAATCGACATTTTTATCGCTTTTTTTGTAATGGCAGTGTTTATTTCAGAAATCACTTTTGTCACAAAATAAATAGGAATTTCCTGCTCAAGGTAGCCTTTTGTTAAGTCTGAAGCTTTTGCCCTAATATGTTTCAGCGTTTCGGAATCCTTGGCATTTTTAATTTCTTTGGTAAGCAACGACGGACTGTTGCCTTGCGTCAGGATTAAGTCCTGTTGCGTTAAAATTCCGACCAGCGCAGATTTATTGGTGCCGTCTTGGGTAATGCATAAATGGGAAACGCGATGCTTCAAAATCATAATTTGGGCTTCGGCAACCGAGATGTTTTGTGGAAAAGTAACTACAGGTTTGGTCATAATATCACTGACTTTATTGGTGATTTTATACAAGCCGGTTCCAATTTTAATTCTTATGTCTTTATCGGTGATAATCCCAATCGGAATTTTGTTTTCCGTAATGATGATAGAATTGATTAATTTTTTCGTCATAATGATACAAGCCGTTTGAATGGTTGTATCCGGAGAACAGGTTATGGGGTTTTTATTATAATTTGCAGCTTGTATTTCTGAAAAACCATGCTCAATTTTTTGAATGGCGGAAACATTTGCAAATAATTTTCCTTTATGTTTTTCAGAAAATGGTTCGCGGGTATTTGTGGCAAAACTGGCAATTAAAAACTGGCTGACTTTTGGATAGGTTAAAATGATATCGTGAAACAACGCAATCGGAATTCCATATAAAATGGTTTCTTCATTTGCGGAAGCGCCCATCACATAATTTTCCTTCATAATCAACGGCCTTAAACCAAATAAATCGCCTTCATCGCAAATGTCAAGGATGTGCTTTTCATTTTCAATAAATCGGTAAAGCCTTACGGATCCCTGATTAATGATGTAAAAATGTTCGTGCGGATTGTCGTTCTGGCTAAAAATAATTTGATCTTTCTCAAAATATAGTATTTCCACATTTTGAGAAACTTCCAATAAAGTTGCATTGGGAATTAAGTTGAATGGGGGATAATTTTTTAAAAAATCAAAAATTCTTTCAGAAATTGTGTTTTTCATTACTCATTTATATATTGATCAATTACTCTAATAAATTCCATTCCTTTCTAAACCTAAGCAATTCCTGGTCGATTTGGTTTTTCGACAGGGAAATTAATTCATCCACATTGCCAGAAACGATTGGATTTAAATAACTTACCTTAATTTCAGTCCGCCATTTGCTGAAACATTTTAAAAAATGCGGAATAAAAGTATCGTCACCAATCCAGGCATCATCCAAATTTTTATAATCAATGGCAACAGGCATAACCGAAACGCCTAATTCTGCCGCCAAAATGAAGGTGCCGGGCCTAAAATCAATGGTAGTTGGCTCAATATGTGTTGTGCCTTCGGGCGCAATAAATATTGAAAAACCATTTTCTAAAACCAAGCGAACTTCTTTTAAAGTTTGTTTTCTGCTCGATTTTTCTTCCCTATTTACAAAGATCACTCCGGTTGTTTTTGTGACACTTCCTATTAACGGCCAAGACTCAACCTCTTTTTTTCCAACGGGAGAAGCCAGCAAGTTTTTTAAAATGACCATGGCATCAAAATAGCTTCTATGATTTGAGACAATTAAGCCTGAATCGATTGGCTCTTTGCCGTAAACTGTAATTTTTGAGCCTAAAATGGGATGTAAAATCCTTATTGCAAATCGCCGGAGCAATATGCCTCGTTCCAGTTTTTTTTCTTTGCTTTGATAAAATAAACTGATTACCAGCAACAAACAAAAGAAGAATAAGGCAACCAATACAAATAAAAACAGCCTGCTAATTGCTAAAATAGATCCAATTACACCCATTTATTTAAAATAACTGAATGTTTCGCCTTCTTTTATAGTAAGCAATGTTTCATAAATTAATTTTATCACATTTTCTACATCATCCTTGTGAACCATTTCAACGGTGGTATGCATATAGCGCAATGCCAATGAAATTAAAGCCGAAGGAACGCCGCCGTTGCTGTATGCAAATGCATCAGTGTCTGTGCCGGTAACTCCCGAAGAAGCCATTCTTTGAAATGGAATTTTTTTCTCAATAGCCGTATTCACAATCAATTCACGCAAATTATGTTGAATGGCAGGCGCATAGCTAATCACTGGCCCGCTGCCGGAAAGCGTTTCGCCTTCTTTCTTTTTGTCAATCATTGGGGTTGAGGTGTCATGGCAAACATCGGTAATGATTGCAATATTTGGCTGAATGGTATGCGTAATCATTTCGGCGCCACGCAATCCAATTTCCTCCTGAACAGAGTTCGTGATATACAATCCAAAGGGAAGTGTTTTTTTATTTTCTTTTAGCAAACGTGCCACTTCGGCAATCATAAATCCACCCATTCTGTTGTCGAGCGCCCTGCAAACAAAGTTATTTTTATTTAAAATAAAGAAGGTGTCGGGATAGGTGATTACACAACCTACATGAACGCCTAATTCTTCAACTTCCTCTTTCTTTTTGCAGCCAACATCAATAAATATGTTTAGCAATTGTGGCGCTTCTTCTTTCGCTTTATCCCTAGTGTGAATTGCCGGCCAACCGAAAACGCCTTTTACAACGCCCTTTTTTGTGTGAATATTCACAATTTTAGAGGGCGCAATTTGGTGGTCACTTCCGCCATTTCTGATCACATAAATTAAACCTTCAGGAGTGATATAGTTTACATACCAAGAAATTTCGTCGGCATGACCTTCAATAACCACTTTAAATTTAGCGTCCGGATTTATGACTCCAACAGCCGTTCCGTAACTGTCAGTTATAAAAGTGTCCACATAAGGTTTCAAATAATCCATCCAAATTTTTTGGCCTTCACTTTCGTAACCGGTAGGTGAAGCGTTGTTCAAATATTTTTCTAAAAACTCGATGGATTTTTTATTTAAGATAGATTTGCTCATAATTATTTACATGTTTTGCAAACGCAAGATAGTAATTTGTTATTTATGGCTACAATTTATAGCGTATTTTACTTTAAAAAAAAACAGCAAGAGACCATCGAAATATTTTTTTGAATGTTGTAATTTTGGAACTCTTTTTGATAAGCATAATAATTGATGAAAAATAATGTTAAAAAGTTTTTGTTTTTGCCTATCCTGTTAATAGGTTCACTTCTTTTTGCGCAAGAAGATAAGGATTCTATTCCTTTACTTGAACGCTACACTATTTTTGAGGGTGATACATTATTGATAGAATTGGATGAAATTTTCTTATTAAAAACATTAAAATTTAAAACAGATTATGACCGTCGCTATTATTTATGGTATCGCAAAAAAACCTTAAAGGCATATCCTTATGCAAAATTGGCAGCAGACAGGCTGGAAACCTTGAATGAAAGGTTAGATAAAATAAAATCAAAAAGGAAGAGAAAAGAATATATAAAAGTAATTCAAAATTATATGGAAGGTGAATTTACCGACCAGCTAAAAAAATTAACCCGAACAGAAGGGGAGATTTTAATAAAATTGATGCACAGACAAACCGGCCATACGGTGTATGATTTGGTTAAAGATTACCGCAGTGGCTGGAAAGCATTTTGGTACAACACCACGGCAAATATGTTTAAGTTGTCCTTAAAAGATGAATATGATCCCTTGCACGACAAGAAGGATTTTATAATTGAAGATGTTTTGCAACGCGCTTTTACCGATGGAATTTTGCAGCGACAACCCTCAAAAGTCGATTTTGACTATTATCAATTGGGCTCAAGTTGGATTATTGCACCTGCACCGGCAAAGAAAAAGAAATAATTAAACTTTATTCTTGCACAATTAAAATAAATCACCTATTTTAGTAGCCCGCTTTTATAAAAATAAACTCCGATTTTATTTTTTATGCTCTGTAAATAGCTTGAATTCAAACACTTGTTTTTTTTCTTCAAAAAAAGGTATAAAAAAGTTGTTTTAGGAGAATAAAAGGGATTACATTTGCCACCGCTAATAAGGAAAGTTATTGGATTAAGTTCATTAGGTTAATGTAAAGAAATATTTAAAAAAATAACAAATAATGA
>DATCUQ010000047.1:0-62871 GCA_036567345.1 Lutibacter sp. | reverse complement strand
AAAAATTAAAAGAAAATTTAGAAAACCATATGAATATGTTGGTTCAAAATCCTGAAAGAGTAAAGAAATATTTTAGACATAATGACATAAAATATGCAGCAGCATAATAAATTTCCGTTATTAATCCGTCAGGTTAATAGTTACAGAATAACCTTTAGCTATACTTCACTTTTCTGAGAATTCTTACTGCTTCTTTGTATTTGATGTATCCGGTTTTGTCCTCTAAATTTCTAAGCAACAATTCCGATTCCTTCAGCCTTAAAAAAGCGTTCGGGATTTTATTTAAAACACAAATTAAATAATAGGTGGGCATTTCATGAACATCCTCCAATTCAATTCCCGATAACGGCAAGTTCTTTTTTAATTTCTCTAAAATTGCATTGCAATTGTTAAACACATGATGCAGTAATTTTTTATCAAACTGTGGTGGCTCAAACAACAATTCACTTACAATATCATATTTTCCGTTTTCTTTAAAATGAATCACGGTTTTTTCCAAAGGATAATAATCGAACGATTTTATAAGTCCTAAATAAACAAACTCCGTAATTCTGAAGGAATTTTTGTCAAATTCAATTTTAACATCATCCAAAGCCGAATAAAACAAACGAACTTGTTCATTAATAAGCTCAATATCCACACGTGAATAAAAAGTTGCGCCTTTCACAACTCTTTTTTCTCCGGCCCAACAAAGTACAATCTGCTCATTAAAAACCTTATAGGTTGGGTGATATGCTTTTTTATGCCGGTTCATAAAATCAAAAACACCGTCTAAAGTAAGCTGAATATTGTTGCTGGCATTTTTTTCTATGGATTCAACGATGGCTTTGTTGGATTCTGTGATTTCAAAAGTGTCCAAAGTTGACATGGAATTGCTTCCTCTTCTGTAAAAAATGGTTCCGTTAACATATTTCCAAATATTTTTCTTAAGCGACGCTATTTTCTTTGAAGGATGAATAGTAACCAACCCAACAACTTTGTGCTTTTGCAATCGCGGAAAAGGAATGTTTTCATATTGAATTTTTGGCGGATTGTTAAAATAGGAATTCATTAAATTTTGAATCTTGCTGTCATCAAAAAAATCGACGCCTTCAATTTTGTTCGACTGATCATCGATTCCAATTACGATATAGGAATTGTTTTCGGGATTTGAATTTGCCAGGGCACAAACGATTTTCAAAAATTTTGCTTTTCCTTCTTTATGTTCCAATGAAATTTTTAGCTTCTTGTCGTAAAAGCTGTTTTCATCATTATGAGCCAATAAATTTTTTATTAAAAGTCGCTTGTTAATCATGTTAAAAAAGTTAAAAATGGCAATAACTATGAATTCGTCTCGTTAAGATTCAAACGCGTTTCCACAATCCCAAATTAAAATCTTTAAAATAAAAATTTAAAACATATAAATATGAAATTAAGCAATTTATTTTTTGTTGCAATGATATTTGCGACGTTAAGCTTCGTAAGCTGCGATAATAACGGCAGCAATGATGTGAACACCTCAAGTATTCAATTAAAATTAGTGGATGCCGAAGGTGAATATGAAAAAGTTTTGGTTAATATTATTGATGTTCAATATAACCGAAATGACGGCGATAGCGGCTGGATTAGTTTTGAAGGTTTTACCTTACCAAATACTGACGATCCATTAAATCGTGTTGATTTAACGGAACTCGTAGCCGGAAATACGCTTGTTTTAACTGATGAAGACATTGAATCTGGAATGTTAAATCAAATTCGCTTGATTCTTGGAGAAGGAAATGCCGTAGTTTTAGACGGTGAAACAGCTGAAATACCGCTAAGTACGCCGAGCGCGATGCAATCCGGACTTAAACTTCATTTAGGCACTACTTTAGAGCCAGGATTTTCTTACACGTTCATTTTAGATTGGGATGTGCAAAAATCAATCGTAAAAGCCGGAGCTTCAGGAAATTATAATTTAAAACCGGTAATAAGGGTGATTGCTGAAGTTAATTCAGGAACAATTTTAGGCCACGTTGCAGATGCTTTGGAAACAGAAACTTTTTTAATGCCTGTAGAAAACGCACCGGTTTATGTTTATAATGAAACCGACCTTACTTTTTTAACGCCAATAGCCTCAACTTTTACAAATAATGAAGGGCGCTTTGTTTTGCAAGGTTTGCCAGAAGGAAATTATTTGTTGAAAATTGAAAAAACAGATTATGCGCTTTTCACAATAACAGTGCCTATTGAAGTGACAAAAGGACAAGAAACCAATATTGGAACAATTTTAATCACTAAAATTGCCCCATAATTTGAATTTGCATTTGTAAAAAAAGAGGTTTAAACTTTGTTTAAACCTCTTTTTTTAATATGGTTGCCGAAGCTTGCGCTGTTGAATACACAATTAAATCTTCTATATTTACGTGGTAAGGCCGTGATATCACAAAGTAAATAATATCGGCAATGTCTTCAGGTTGCAAAGGATTAAATCCTTTATATACATTTTTCGCCTTTTCTTTATCGCCTTTAAAACGAACTTCTGAAAACTCCGTTTCCACCGCTCCGGGATGGATTGCGGAAACACGAATGTTGTGTTGGTTTAAATCAATCCGCATCGCTTTGTTTAAAGCATTTACCGCGTATTTTGAGGCGCAATAGACATTTCCGTTGGGATACACTTCTTTGCCGGCAATGGAACCAATATTTACCACAAAGCCATCATTTCGTTCTACCATTTGGGGAAGAATTGCTCTTGAAACATACAACAATCCTTTCACGTTGATATCGATCATCGCATCCCAATCATCCATATTTCCATCCTGAATGGCACTTAATCCATGCGCGTTTCCTGCATTATTGATGAGAATGTCAATTTTTTTAAATTCATTTGGCAATGAAGCAATCGCCTGGAACACTTCTTCTCTATTGCTAACGTCAAATTGAAGCGTGGTAATCTCTGTTAATTGGCTAAGTTCTTCTTTTAATTGCTCAAGTCGATCTCCGCGTCGGCCGCAAAGAATTAAACGTATGTTGTTTTTTGCAAAAAGTTGTGCGGTTGCTTTTCCAATTCCTGAAGTTGCTCCTGTAATAAAGGCTGTTTTATGTTTCATTTGTATTGTTTTTTTAAACCATAAAGGTACAAAAAAAAGCCGCCCCGATGAGGGAGCGGCTAACTCAATTGGTTATTATAAATAACCAACCAAAAATCAACTAACCAAACTTTATTTTAAATTTCTTCTAATTTCTGTTTCTCTAAATACTTTAGTTCTCGCTCTGCCTTGATCGCTTGTGGCGCTTTTGGCCAAACTTGAACTTGGTTTCAAGTATTGTATGTAACCTCTTCCGCTGAACTCATAGGTTGTCCCGGAAGCTATATGATACAAACTAATCTTCGCATCATTAATAACGGTCAACTCAAACTTTTCATTGCCTAAGGAATCATAATCTAATGTTAAAATTTTTAGATTGTCATATCCTTGAACATTAGCCACTGTGTAAGATCCTACATAGTCCCAGTATATATTACCAATAGTTGTGCCAACATTATCTTGAGAAGAATAAAATGTTGTTAAATTTTCTGGTGTGAACTGTAAAAAGTTCTCATTATCAAATTCATTTATTGCACCGGCATCGCTTGTATAGGTTTTTTCCCAAGCTTGATACTCCTGTAAAAAATATTCTATATTGTCGTAAAAAACCTGATCAAAATCAAAAGTTGATTTACGGTATCCAACCAAATTATAGGTAACATTGTTGTAATTGTCTCTTAATTTTATGTTATTTACAGACAATTGAATGACTTCAAAATTGTAAAACCCATCTAAATTATGATCTATTTTTAATTGGCCGTCAAAAGTATCGTAAAAGCCAATCTGAATACCATAACCATTTCCAACAGTTCCAATTCCCACCAAATTGTTATTGGCATAAACTTTTCCGTTTATAAATGATATAGTGAAGGCTTTTGATAAAAATGGGACATCGCCAGTTCCAGCAGTATTATTGTAATCAATATACCATAAATCGTTTGCTGTTATAACTTCCTCAAGTGAAGCATAATATGGTTCATCAATGGTGTTATCGACAATACAGGAAGTGAACGACATTCCAATAATTAACGTTCCTAAAAGTAATTTTACAGTCTTCATAATCATTCGGTGTTTTGGGTTATTTCATTTGAAATTCAAATTCTGTGCCAAATAAAATTTAAGTACATTTATATCGATTTTAATCGTCTAAATTTTATTACTTTGAATACAAAAATTAAATGGGGAATTATTGGATTGGGTAAAATTGCCCAAAAGTTTGTGAACGACTTATTGCTTCTTGATACTATTGAACTTGAGGCAGTGGCATCAAGAGATTTAACCAAAGCGCAAGCGTTTGCCGCAACTTACGGTTCAAAAAAGTTTTATGGCTCTTATGAAGCATTGCTGCAGGATAAGTTTGTTGATATTGTTTACATCGCAACGCCACACAATAGCCACGCGCAACTTGCCATTTTAGCTTTGGAACACAAAAAAGCGGTATTGTGCGAAAAACCTTTTGCCATAAACAAACAACAGGTTTTCAAAATGATTGAAGCCTCAAAAAAGCACAACATGTATTTGATGGAAGCCTTATGGACACGTTTTTTACCGGCCATAAAAAAAATAAAAAGCACCATTGAAAAAGGAGAAATAGGTGAAATAAAATACCTGAATGCCGATTTTTCCTTCAAGGCCAACACTTCAATTCAACGCATTTACGACAAGGAATTGGGCGGTGGATCTATTCTTGATATTGGTATTTACCCAATATTTTTGGCTTATTTGATATTGGGAATGCCCGATAAGATTATAGCCAAGGCTCATTATTTTGAATCGGGTGCCGATTCACAAGTTTCCATCATTTTTGATTATAAAAATGCCCAGGCAGTGCTTTTCAGCAGTTTTAATTCAAATTCAAAAAGAGTCGCAAAAATTAGTGGCACTTTGGGTGAAATTATTATCGACAGTCCGTGGAATGAAGCAAGTACTTTTTCATTGATAAAAGACAGCAATGAAGAAAAATTTTCATTGCCCAAGACTGGAAAAGGATATGCACATCAAATTGTGGAATGCAACACATGTTTGCATGAAAACCTTACAGAAAGCAGTTTGTGGTCGCATCAAAACAGCATAGAACTTATTGCTTTATTGGATACCGTCAGAAAAGAGATTGGTTTGGTTTATGCCGAAGACTTATAGATTTTTTGTCGTGCAGCCAAAAACTTTAGGATTTAGTCTTTTGACACAATTTCTTTTACTTCCAAAATTTTATAATAATTGATTTTATCTTTATAAAAATAACTTACCACAGCTTCATTTTCTTTAATTTCAAAAGGCAATTTTGAAGCCGTAACCGGAGGTTTGTTACCAAATTCCTCTTTGGGATCAGCGTGTAAAATAAGGTCGTGCGGCGTTTTTGAAGTCGTAAAACTTCCAATAAAAAGAGAGTTTTCAATACTGTCCACTCGTTTTAATGAAGCGCTGTTATTTCTAAAATAAACGTTGTCTAATTGAATATCCTTATTGTTTATGGTAATTCTTATAGTTGTTCTGATCAAATCGGTTTGTTCGCCAACCGAGTTGGTATAAGAGGCTTCCAAAACCTTAAAAGGAGCTTCGTTTTGCGCTTTTACTTTTGATGCGCCACAGCCAAAAAAAGCGAAACTCAGTAAAATTACCAATCCTGTGCCTATAAATTTTTTCATAGTTATATTGTTTTAAAATGAGTTTGCAAATTACATGCCAAACTAAAAAAGAGCTTATCTATTTATGATAAGCTCTTTTTTAGTTTTTATTTGGTGATTTTTTTAGTAGTTATTCTTATTTGGCTCCGCCTAATTATTTAGGGCTTCCGCACCGTTGGAAAATTTGACTCCGCTATTGATCCGTCTAACTGTTCAAAGCTTCCGCCGTTGGAAAATTTGACTCCGCTATTGCTCCGTCTAATTGTTCAAAGCTTCCGCACCTCCAACAATTTCTAAAATTTCATTTGTGATGGCGGCTTGTCTGGCTTTGTTATAAGTCAATTTCAAATCGTTTCGCAATTCCGTTGCATTGTCTGTTGCTTTGTGCATTGCGGTCATTCGAGCGCCATGTTCTGAAGCATAAGAATCTCTAATAGCTTTGTACAACTGAGTTTTTAACGATTTCGGTATCAACTGCAATACAATTTCGGCCTTATTTGGCTCAAAAATATAATCGGTGCTTACGTTCATTTTGCCTTCAACTTCAACAAGTTCAACCGGTAAAAATTGCTCTATGGTCAATATTTGGGTTGCTGCGTTTTTAAAACGGTTGTAAACCAATTCAATTTTATCATATTTTCCCTTGGCATACAAATCCATAATGCTTTCGGCAATTACGGCAACATTGTTAAAAGTTAAATCGTCGTATATTTCATTATGTTTTTCAACAACATTAAAATTCTTCGATAAAATATCATAACCTTTTTTTCCTATCGATAAAATATCAACCTGTTTGCCCTGATAATTGTCTTCAATATATTTTACGGATCCTTTAATTACCGATGAATTAAAACCTCCGCACAAACCTCTGTTTGAAGTAATTGCAACAATCAATACTTTTGAAACTATTCTTTGTTCTGCATAAACATTTTCAATATCACCTTCAAGAGTAGCGCTTAAACTTTGTAAAAGTTCTGTCAACTTATTGGCATACGGACGCATTTGGGTAATTGCATCTTGTGCTTTTTTCAACTTTGCCGCAGATACCATTTTCATGGCACTGGTAATTTGCATGGTTGAACCAATGGATGTAATTCTGTTTCGTATTTCTTTTAAGTTTGCCATTATTAATTTGGTGTTGAGTATTTGGTATTGGGTATTGAGAAAAACCGTTATCTCAATGCCCAATACTAAATTCTAATAGCTGTTTATACGTATTTTGCCGAAATTTCTTTCGCTGCAATGGTTAATATATCAATAACCTCATCGGTTAATTTACCTGCTTTTAACAAATCCAATGAATCTCTGTGCTTTGCATTTAAGTAAGCAAGAAAATCACGTTCAAATTCCTTTACTTTTTCAACAGGAACCGCTCTCAATAAGTTTTTGGAACCCGCATAAATAATGGCGATTTGATCTTCAACTTTAAAAGGATCGCTCTGATTTTGTTTCAAGATTTCAACGTTACGTTTCCCTTTTTCAATTACGTTCATGGTGGCTGCATCCAAATCAGATCCAAACTTTGCAAACGCTTCCAATTCACGGTATTGTGCCTGGTCTAATTTTAAAGTTCCCGCCACCTTTTTCATCGATTTAATTTGGGCATTTCCTCCAACACGAGATACTGAAATTCCTACGTTGATGGCCGGACGAACACCAGAATTAAATAAATCGGACTCCAAGAAAATTTGTCCGTCGGTAATGGAAATCACATTTGTTGGAATATAAGCGGATACGTCACCTGCCTGAGTTTCAATAATTGGCAAAGCCGTTAAAGATCCTCCTCCTTTTACTTTTCCAACCAGTGAATCCGGAATGTCATTCATTTGCGCTGCAATAGTATCATTATTGATAATTTTTGCGGCACGTTCCAACAAACGGGAGTGCAAATAAAATACGTCTCCAGGATATGCTTCACGTCCCGGTGGGCGACGTAACAATAAGGAAATTTCACGATAAGCAACTGCTTGTTTAGACAAATCATCATAAACAATTAATGCAGGACGGCCGGTATCTCTAAAATACTCTCCAATTGCAGCACCTGCCATTGGAGCATAAACCTGCATGGAAGCAGGGTCGGAAGCGTTGGCGGCCACAATTGTGGTGTAAGCCATAGCGCCTTTTTCTTCAAATAAATTTGCAATATTCGCCACTGTTGATCCTTTTTGGCCAATAGCAACATAAATACAATACACAGGAACGCCGGCATCGTAAAATTCTTTTTGATTGATAATGGTATCAATTGCCACTGTTGATTTTCCGGTTTGACGGTCACCAATAATAAGCTCACGTTGACCTCTGCCAACCGGAATCATTGCGTCAACCGCTTTTAAACCTGTTTGTAATGGTTCGGTAACGGGTTCGCGGTAAATAACACCGGGAGCTTTACGCTCTAAAGGCATTTCAAAAGTTTCTCCCTGAATAGGGCCTTTACCGTCAATTGGATTTCCTAAGGTATTTACAACACGCCCAACAATGCCTTCACCCACTTTTAATGAAGCAATTCTTTCGGTGCGTTTTACAATAGATCCTTCTTTAATTGCTCTAGAATGGCCTAATAATACAACTCCAACATTATCTTCTTCCAAGTTTAGTACCATTCCTTCCATTCCATCTTCAAATTCAACTAGCTCGCCATATTGCACATTTGCAAGTCCGTAAACACGCGCAATACCGTCACCTACTTGCAAAACAGACCCAACTTCGTCTAATGAAGCTGATGCTTCAAATCCCGCCAATTGTTGTTTTAAAATTGCTGATACTTCAGCTGGTTTTATTGATGCCATTATTTATATTTTTTAAAACTAAATTCTTTTTGTTTTTAATTATGAATTAAAACTTTCGTTTTCAAATTGTCTTTTAAGCACTTGTAATTTATTGGCCACGCTTGCATCATATTGAATATCTCCAATACGAAGAATAAATCCGCCAATAATATCCGGATTTATGATGCTTTCAATAGTTGCTCGTTTTCCCGTAATTTCAATTACTTTTCTTAAAACCTGTTGATTCAATTCTTCAGTAAGCTGAATTGCAGTGGTCACTTTTGCCACTTCAATTCCTTTTAATGAATCAAAAATTACGTTATATTTTTTTGCAACCTCACCTAAAATCGGCAATCTTTTGTTGTCGATTAAAAGATTGATTAAACTTATTGTTAAAGGACTCGTTTTGCTCGCAAAAATTTCCTTTAAAGCTGATTTTTTTAATTCAGTTTTTAAAACTGGGCTGTTAAGCAATAACTGTAACTCTTTACTGTCTTGAATTGTGTTTGCAACAAGCAACATATCATCGTTCACTTGAACTTCTTTTTGTTGTTCAAGTGCAAAACTCAGTATTGCTTTTGCATATCTTATTGCCGCTCTGGATCCGTTCATTTGAAATTAATTCTTATAGCTTTACTTCCTTTAACATGTCTTCAACAAGCTTAATTTGCTTGTTTTTGTCAGATAATTCATTTCTCATCACTTTTTCGGCAATTTCTAATGACAATTCAGCTACCTGATTTTTTATTTCGGCAATTGCCGCGTGTTTTTCAGACTCAATGGTTGCTTTTGCCTGCTCAATTACTTTGGTTGCCTGTGCATGCGCTTCCCCTTTTGCTTCAGAAATAATGCTGTCTTTCATTTCTCGCGCTTCTTTTAACATGGCATCGCGTTCAATGCGAGCTTCCTTTAAAATACGCTCATTGTCTGCAGTCAAATTTTGCATTTCCTTACGAGCATTTTCAGCAGATTCCAACGCTTTTAAAATACCTTCTTCTCTGTCGTTTACGGCATTTAAAATTGGTTTCCAGGCGAATTTTTTTAACAAAAGCACCAAGGCAACAAATAAAATTAATTGCCAGAAAAACAACCCTAAAGAAAACTGTTCTATTAACTTATCCATGGTATATTTTTAATATTTTTTTGTGTCTGATTACTGTTTTAAACATTGGCCGCAACCAACCGTTGCGGCTAATTGTTTTCTTTTATGCTGCAAATAAAGCAGCAAATCCAATACCTTCAATAAGCGCTGCTGCAATTAGCATTGCTGTTTGAATTTTCCCGGAAGCTTCTGGCTGACGTGCAATAGCGTCCATTGCTGAACCACCAATTCTACCGATACCTAAACCAGCACCGATTACGATTAAACCTGCTCCTACAATAGTTGGAATTTCCATAATATATATAATTAATTTAATTAAACATTCAATTTTTAATGATGATCATCTTGTTCTTCCACAGCAGAACCGAAGTAAAGTGCAGACAACATGGTAAAAATATAAGCTTGCAGCGCTGCCACCAACAATTCAAGCAATGATAAGGCAAACGCCAAACCAAATGACAACGGACTGCCAATCCAGTTTTTGAAAATAAACATCAAACCGATAATACTCATTAGCACAATATGTCCAGCAGTAATGTTTGCATACAAACGTATCATTAATGAAAATGGCTTGATCACAGTTCCCAACAATTCAATAGGCGCCAATATAATTTTCATTGGCCACGGCACGCCAGGCATCCAAAAAATGTGTTTCCAATAATTTTTGTTTCCTGAAAATGTGGTGATAAAATAAGTTACTAAAGCCAAAGCTAGCGTTACGGCAATGTTATTTGTAACATTTACTCCAAGCGGCGTTAAACCCAATAAGTTGATAATCCAAATGAAGAAAAATACCGTTAACAGATAACTCATATATTTTCTGTAATGTTTTTCGCCAATATTTGGAATTGCAATGTCGTTTCTGATAAATAAAATAAGTGGTTCAAATATGCGGCCGATACCTTTAGGCATTGGATTATTTTTATAAGATTTGGCCATTCGGCTAAATATTAAAAACATAAACAAACCTACAAGAATAATGAATACAACGTTTTTAGTGATTGAAAAATCTATTGGTTTTTCGTTTGTTGCGTGGTTTTCTTCATTATGATTTATTGTACCGAGCGCATCGGTTTTATAAATTTTATTGTGGTATAATGCGTAAAATTGTCCACCCACTTCAGCAACTTTTTCTCCGTGATGAAATTTTGAAGATGAGAACACTTTTAAACCGTTATCAATTAAAATTACTGGCAAGGGAAAACCAATGTATTTATGTTCACCTGCATCATTTGTATAGGAATACAAAGTAAAATCGTAAGAATCCAACAAGTGATGATTGATGTATTCCTTAATTTCTGTTTTTAGATTATTTGCGGGAGATTCTTGTTCAGCAGAACTTATTTGGTCTGTGTTGTTGGTTGCTCCTACAGAAATTGTAATTGCAAAGAACAGGAATGTAAGTGTTTTTAACAGGTTAATTTTATACATATACATTATTAATAGTGGTGCCCAAAAATATTTTGCAAATGTACATTTTTATATTAAAAACCTAAAACTATTTTTCTATGTTTTTGTGGAAGGTTTATTTATCAATTTATAAGCCATTACATCTTGTTGTTCAACAGTTTTATCAAGTAAAAAGTTTCCGCAATTAAACACAAAAGATAGGGCACTAAAAAGGCTGTTGCTTCTTGCGGACTTACGGTTCCGTTTTGTTTAAAAACAGGGTTGAAAAAAATAAAATAAACCCCGAATTTAACGAAACTTCCGGCCATAAAAACAAAACCCAGCAAATCGAGATATTTTTTTTTCAGTTTTACCAAAATAAAAAAAATCAAAAGGGCCAAAATATAATTTGTGATATAGCTTGGAATCAGCAGGTTTTGAAGTAGTGAAATGCCTAAAAAATATAAAATAACACTGTGAATTCCAAAAACAATACTAAGGGCAATAAATAATTTTATGCCAAAAACCTGTAATTGTTTAGTCATCTTTCTCGTTGATCTTTTTTAACTGTGCCAAAACGCTCCAAAGCGAAATAATCATTGCAACCAAAGTAAGGATAATGGTATATGTTTTTTCCGACTGAAAATAAGCGTCGAGCTTTTTTCCAAAATAAGCGCCTAAATAAATAGTGATGCCCATTTGAAATGCAATGCTCGTTAATTGCAGGTATTTATTAAGCTGTTTTTTCTTGTTTGGATTGATCATTTTGTAGCTCCATAACGGATCCTTTCATTGTGCAGGTTGCATTAAATTCGGCTCCGGGTTCCACCAATAATTTGCTGATGGCCACTTCTCCCGTAATTATTGCCGTAGCTTTTAGGGTCAGTAAATTATTTACCAATAATTGTCCTGAAAATTTCCCTTCAATATCGGCATTGTCGCATATAATTTTGCCATTAACGCTTCCCAAGGCGCCAATAACTACACGCCCTGCGGTTTTTATGGTTCCTTCAACGCTTCCGTCAATTCTGAAATCTCCTTCCGACTTAACGTCACCAACTATGGAGGTGTTTTTTCCCACCACATTTCGCTCTGAGGATAATGGGGGAATTACTTTTTTTTCTAAAAACATCAACTTTTGCATTTGGGAATATTTTATAGTTTTAGTTTTATGGTTTCTATCACTTCCAATGCTTTTTTCGCTTCTTCCGTGTTCGGATAATTCAACGCAACAAATTCCAAAGCTTCCTTAAATGAAGCCAATCCTGCTGTTTTTCCGATTGCATACGCTTTTAACAATTCTAATTTCGGAACGATCGGTTCTCCTAAATATTTGCTGATTGCAAGGGTGGTTTTTTCGATAACCGAATCAAATTTCTCTTCTTTATATTCGTAAAAAATGGCAGCATAGTCACTTTCGGCCGCATTTTTTTCGTCTTCCTCAAGCACTTGGTTCGGATTCAAAATAATCTTGGCATATTTTGAAGTTGGATAATTTTCTACAATATCGTTTTTTAAGGAAACAGCCTTTTCAATGCTCTGGCTTTCGTAAATTTTATACAAATGATATTTGGCAGGGATCAATAAGGCCAAATCTGGGTTAAAAGCTATTAATTTTTCGAATTTTTCTTTTGCCAAATCCAATTCCTTAAATTGTTCTTTATAGATAATTCCCAGTTTAAAATAGGCGGTGTTGCGTTCGTTTGCAATACTGTCTATCTTCACTTTTTCTGAAGGGATTTTATCCAGATAATATGAAAGTTCGAGTTTTTCCTGCTCGCTAGCTTGCGCCATATTTTGGCCAAAATCCTGAATGTTTGCCATATTTAATTGGGATTTGTCGCCCAAACGCCAATTGTCTTCCAAAGGACGATCGCCCCACATTTTCTTAAATTCCTGTTCTCCAAAACCAACCGCCTGAATGTTGTAAAAATACCATTTTCCTGAATTTCCGCCAACATCTGCTTTGCCTAAATTTTTATCGAACAAACTGCCTTTATCTGTTTTTTTGGTTATTTGTTTTTCTTCCAAGGCTTTTAATTTTTCAATATGCGCATTAAAAAAAGCAATTTGTTCTTCTTCGCCCATGGCAACAACCCTTAAAATGCTGTCGTTGGTTTTTGAAATGTTTTCATATAAAATAACTTCATTTAAATTATTTCGGTTTCGCGCCAAACGACGCACGCGTTTTGTGTTTTCGCTATTGGTGATGTTCAAAATGCTGTCGTAATAAGCGCCGGCAACCATAAATTGCGCCTTGTCGAAATATAAATTTCCAAGGGCTTCGTACGAAAGTTCCTTTTGAAGATTGTTTTTTGGGTTTGATTGCAGCGATTTTTTAAAATAGTCAATGGCAATGTCTTTATTGTTTTCCTGCTCAATTATTCCAATTCTGTAATATAATTCATCCAAAAAAGGCCTGTTGTCCCTATCTTTTGTCAGCTTTTTAAGGATTGCCAAGGTTTCTTCAGCGTCCAATTTATTGGTTGAATTTTTGGCTTTTTCCAACTGCGCATGAATTTTGTATTTATAGGGCGCTTTATTTAAATCAATCAGTTTTTGAAAAGCGATGTTTGATGAATCCTTCAATCCTTTTTCACTGTAAAGCTGCCCGAGTATAAATAAATTCCGGGCGGTTTGTTCTTTATCATTGGCTGATGTCACCGCTTTGTTCAAATGATTTATAACAAGCTGCAAACTGTCTAAATTCATATAAGCCATCGCAATTACGGTATGGCTCATTTCCTTAATGTCGCTGTTTAACGATTTGTTTTTTAGTAAATTGCTTAAACTTTTTATCGCCTGTTCTTCATTTTGCAACCGAACCTGGGTTTTTGCCTGCCAAATAATGGTTTCATTAATTAAACTGGCTTTTGGGTAATTTTGAATCACATAATTAAAAGCTTCCAGCGCGGGAACAAATCTTTTGGAATAATACCGCGATTTTCCCAGCAGCAAATAAGCATCATCAATTTGTTTGTTGCGTTCTTGGCGTGCAATCAACATAGAATGTTTTTGAACTGCTTTTACCGCTTTTTCTTCGGCTTTTTCAAATTCTTGCGGCGAACTGTCGGGGTCTGCTTGCATTCCTGGCATCGCCAATTCATCAACTTTTAATGGTTCAATGGGCAAACGCTCCCAAAAGTTGTCTTCATAATTGGCGTTTAATTGTTCCAAACCAACGCGTAATGCTTCGTCGCCATTATAAAGTACGTTGTATTTTGTGGAAACCGAATGATAACTTCTGTTTAAAAACGCATCTTTTTTAGTTGAGCAATTAACCACAAAAAGCGCTATTAAAAAGCTTGCAATTATTTTAAAACTATTTTTCAAAAGAAATTGTTTTTTACACCCATTAACTTATTACAATCCATAATTATTGCCATAAGGAATGTAAAAATACAAAAATCTATGTATTTAATTTGAGTTACACCGAAAAATACGTCTCCAGCTCCTGCAAGGTTTCTGCTGAAGTTTGCAGGTCTTTAACAATTTCACCTTTTTCAAGCACCACGATTCGATCGCAAACTTCTGTAACGTGGCCTAAATCGTGACTGGAAATTAAGATTGTTGCATTGCTGGCTACAGTTAAATCCTTCAATAATTTTTTCAATCGTATTTGTGTTGTGGGATCCAAATTCGCAAAAGGCTCATCCAAAACAATCACTTCCGGATGCCCGATCAATGCGGCAATAATGCCCACTTTTTTCTGGTTTCCCTTTGATAAATCCCTTAAATATTTCTTTTTCTTCAGAATTTCATCATTAAAAATTTCTTCAAACTGGCCTAAAAAAGCATCAATATCGGCTTTGTTCATTCCTCTCAGTTCGCCAATAAAGTAAAAATATTCTTCGGGCGTTAAATAACCTATTAAAAAACTTTCATCCATAAAAGCTGAAGTAAAAGGTTTCCAGTCTTCACTTTTATTTACCTGAATTTCATGGTTTATCACATTTCCGGTGGTAGGTTTTATGAGGTCCAAAACCAAATTGAAAAAGGTTGTTTTTCCAGCGCCATTATTGCCAACCAACCCAAAAGCCTGGCCTTTTGGAATTTCTAATGCTGCTATATTTAAAACGGTTGCCCCGCCGTATTTTTTTGAAAGTTCTGTGACTCTTATCATTTTATGTATGTTTAATCGTTGATTTGTGTAATTGTTTAAATGCTTTAAGCTGCAAACTGTTTGCTAAATTAGTTGTCCTGGTCAAACGCGTTGATCATTACATATTTTGATTGTAAATATTTGGAAACGATAAATCTCATTATTTTTTGATGGAATACAATTCCAATGGCACCCAAAATAATTAAGTTGGCCACACCGGCTTCAAAACCAATTAATTTGTAAGTACCATAAAAAATGGCAACCGGCACAATCAATAATGGAAAACCAACCAGCCATTGCACGGCTCCAGTTCCCTGATAATTAAAAGCGGCACGCTGCGTTAAATCGATTTTCTTTCTGTTAAAGGAGCCCGCCAAAAGAATGATGTAAGTATTTATGCCTAAATTGTAAATCATTGCCGCAAAATGCAACATCAAAATTTTCCATCCAAAATAAACATAAGGAATGCTTAGGACAAACATAATTATGGAACTCATGACCATTAATGAATACTTGGAATTTAAATATTCTTTGTATTTGATATTCTGGCTCATCAACAATTTATAGTAACCGCTGTCCCAAGCCGGAATAAACTGTCCGAAGTTGATGATAAATATTCCGGTAACGAAAATGCCGACAAAAACATACAGCCATTCCAAATTGTCGTAAACGGGATTTGGATAAAAAAACAAACCATACAACAAACCGATAATCAAAATAAAAATGGAAGATCGTGGCCTTTTATTCCGCCACAAAAGTTTTAAATCCAATTGCAGAAAAGGAGCAATCGTTCCAAACCTGCGCGTCCAGGTCAAATCGGTTGTTGAAGCAATTTGGGTTTTTGCTTTTAGGGAACCGTCCACATACAGTTTTTTCAATAAAAATGTATAGTTGATATAATAAACAGCCACTAAAATTGCCAATGGAATTAAAATTAATGCCGGATTCATATAAATGGCATTGATGCCATTTGCCAATTGGGTTGATAAAGAGACTATTTCAAAATAATTTAAGGCGAATAAACCGGAAGCGATAACTATTATTGGCAAAAAAGACAATTCCGTTTCTGCCGATCTTGATTCAATAATGATATTTAAAAAATTAATGATCAGCGTAAAAATAACCATTAAAAGCATCCAAACCAATGCGGTAATTGTTCCGTAATCTTCAATAATTAGCATAATTCCAAAAGGAATAACCACAAAAAGCGGTAAAAAATTAAAGAATGAAACGGCCGATTTTCCCAACACATAATGTAAAATACTTCTTCTTTTTATAGGCAGAATCAAAAGCGGTTTTATGTTCATTACCGGTAATTTTTGCAAGAAAAATCGCATCAGCAAATCGGCCAAAAACCAATAGAATAGAAATCCGTTGAGCAATTCCAGCGGATCAGATTCCGGAAATTGCTTGTCAAGTATAGGAAATAAACTTATGCCCAATGCTAAAAACGTCAATATAAAATAGAGCGCCAAAAATGCCATTAAAATATTTAAAGCAACACTTTTTTGCCAATAGGAGGAACGAAAAAATTGTTTCCATTCAAAATTTATAAAATGTTTGATCATTCGGTTTGCTTGTATTTTTTGATGACTTGTAATTGTGATTAAAAGTTATTTCGTTGCTGGTAAATATAGGGTTTTATAAAAAATATTATCGAAAGTTTCGCTATTTTTGTAATCTTAAAAATTGAATATGTCAAAATTTCATTCGCTCACAATAAAAGAACTCAAAAAAGAGACTCAAAACGCAGTTTCCATCCTGTTTGATATTCCCAATGATTTAAAAGAAGAATTCAAATTTATCGCCGGACAATATTTAAACATCAAAATAAACCTTGCCGGCGAAGAATTGCGTAGGGCATATTCCATTTGTTCCGCACCAAACAGCGGCGAATTGCGCATTGCCTTAAAAGCAGTTGACAACGGAATATTTTCTGTTTTTGCCACCACCATTTTAAAGGAAGGCGACGTTTTGGAAGTGTCTAAACCACTGGGAAAATTTATTTTGGAAACCAATTCAACCCAAACAAAAAATTATCTCGGAATTGCTGCAGGAAGCGGCATTACGCCAATTATGGCTATGATAAAAGCAGTTTTATCCGAAGAGCCAAACAGCACTTTTGCCCTTATTTATGGCAATAGAACGGAGGTTGATTCCATTTTTTATGCCGAAATAAATCAGTTGCAGTTTGCGCATCCAAGTAAGTTTAATGTGCAATATGTTATGAGCAGAGAAAAAAATGAAGCGGCTTTATTTGGAAGAATTGACAAAGGAAACCTCAACTTTATCCTAAAAAACAAGTTTAAAAACACTGTTTTTGACGCCGCATTTTTATGCGGACCGGAAACAATGATTCTTATGGCAAAAGAAACGTTGATTGAACACGGTTTGGATGAAAATACCATTCATTTTGAATTATTTACGCCTCCTGTTATTTCTGAAAATGAAACACACATCGCTTTTGAAGGAACTTGCGACCTTACGGTAATTCTTGACGATGAGGAAACTACCTTTTCCATGGATTCCAAAAACACCATTTTAACTGCCGCCTTAAAAGAAGGATTGGACGCTCCCTATTCTTGCCAAGGAGGAATTTGCAGCAGTTGTTTGGCAAAGGTGATTGAAGGGAAAGCGGTGATGGATAAAAATTCGATTTTAAGTGATGCAGAAATTAAGGATGGATTAATTTTAACCTGTCAGGCGCATCCAACCACACAAAAAATCACAATCGATTACGACAATGTTTAATAAATTATAGTAATTTCACATTTTGGTAAACTAAATTTATGACCTTTTACGAACTTAAAGAAGCGATAATCATTGGGTTTTTCCTGTCTTTTATGATTGGCCCCGTTTTTTTTACCTTAATACAAACCAGCATTGTGAAAGGCGCGCGCGCCGCTTTATCATTCGATTTGGGCGTTGTTTTAAGCGATATTGGGTTTATTTTAATCGCTTATTATGGCAGTAAAAACCTTTTGGAAGAAATTAAAGATGATCCTCGTTTGTTTTTTGTTGGCGGTTCCATTTTGTTGGTTTATGGCCTTATCACTTATCTGGATAAAAGCCAGAAAAGAACCATTCAGGATGAAACTTTGGTGCTTCCCGAAAAAACAAATTATAAAAAACTATTTTTAAAAGGATTTCTGCTCAACTTCATAAACGTTGGGGTTTTGGCATTTTGGCTGGGAATGCTGGTTATTGTGGGTTCCAATCTGCAAATGAATTCAGCAAAAATATTCAACTACTTTACCCTGATTATTGTCAGCTATTTGATAACCGATATAGGGAAAATTTTACTTGCCAAACAATTGATAAAAAAATTAACGCCTGCTGTAACCTACAAAATAAAACGCGCTATGGGTATTATGCTTATGGTTTTTGGCCTTGTATTAGTTTTAAAAGGATTTATTCCAAAAGAAAAATTACATTTTAAAACCGTTAAAACCGTAATTGAAAAAACAAAATAAAGTTAAAATATAGCGCAAACAGATTTCAGATCTACTTAATCACAAATATTAATTCCAAAAAATACCAAGCAAAAATTTTAAGAACATTCAGAAAAGTTCACCTTACGACAGGAGCTCTATTTTTTATTTTCTTCTTTTTTATCGCTATTTCTGACGTTGTTTTGTAATGGAAAAACCACAGCAACGGACTTATTATACCCAAATCATTTGAAGGAACTTCAACCAATTTTAAACATTCGTTGCCATTGGACAGTTTGCACAAAAAAGCCAATTTTATTTTACATGATTCTATATCGGCAGATTTATCTTTGGAACTCGACCGCATCGATATCAGAAAAAATAAAGGAATTTTAAAATTTGTGTTTAAAAATCATTATTGGGAAATTCAGCTGGACCGCGCTACAGGAAATCTTTTAAACATTGGCAAAAGACATTCCGATTTCTTTGAAAACATCCATGACGGTTCTATTCTCGACCGCTATTTTGGAACTTCAAACGGTCAAATTAAAGTAATTTACACAACCGTTATGGGCTTGGCTTTATTTCTTTTCACCGTTACCGGGTTTTGGCTGTGGTACGGTCCCAAAAGAATGAAACGCATTAAAAGTTAATTTTCCTTTCTTCTTTTAAATAAACGTAAATATCAATCGGTTTTGCTGATTAAAATCAAAGAAAAAATGCAATATGTTTTGTACATTTGAGTGTATTTTTTCTGTAAACACCCGTAATTTATGTCAGCAATCAACTTCAATATCAATTTATAAGGGAATAAAAGAAGTCATTTCTGAAGAAATTAAGTCGTAGATAGTTTGATGGTTAAAAAATACAAGATCAATATTTTTAAAACTTAAGACATGACAATTTTTAAGGGACTGAGCAGTGAGGAAGCCTTGCAAAGATTAAAAAAGGTGGGCTATAATGAGCTTCCAACATCTCAGTCAAAAAATATTTTGCATATAGCGCTCGAGGTGGTAAAAGAGCCCATGTTTATCTTACTTATCAGTTGTGGCTCGCTATATATGCTTTTGGGAGATTACACAGAAGGAATAATTCTGCTATGCTGGGTGTTCATTATTATATTTATTACTTTTTACCAACACCAAAAAACCGAAAAAGCGCTTGAAGCCCTTAAAAAACTCTCTTCGCCAAGAGCTTTGGTGATTAGGGATGATAAAGAAATAAGAATAGCTGGCCGTGAGGTGGTGCCCGATGATTTGGTTATTTTAAATGAAGGCGACCGGATTCCGGCTGATGGCGTTATACTTGATTGTCTGAACCTTTCCGTAGATGAATCATTGCTAACCGGAGAATCAATGCCGGTTACAAAAGCAAACCAAAGCGAAAATGAAGCCAACTGTCTTGCATTTAGCGGAACTTTGGTAGTTAAGGGCAGAGGTATGATGAAGGTTGCGGGAACTGGGATAAACACAGAATTCGGTAAAATTGGCAAATCTTTACAGCTTATTGAGCAAGACCAAACCAATTTGCAGCGAGAAATGAAATTCCTCATCAGGAATCTATTTATTGCCGGGGCAGGATTAAGCATTGTTGTAATTTTGGCTTTTTACTTTACCCGCGGAAATTTTATACAGTCGTTGCTAAATGGTTTGGCCACCGCAATGGCGATGTTGCCTGAGGAATTTCCTGTGGTGCTTACTGTATTTCTTGCCATTGGTTCGTTGCGTTTGTCACAAAAAAATGTATTGACAAGAAAATCATCTGCCATAGAAACACTTGGTTCGGCAACGGTTTTGTGCAGCGATAAAACAGGCACCATAACCCAAAACAAAATGGAAATTGCTTCCTTGTTTCATAAAGATATCTTGTTCCATAAATCGAAGTTTCAGGAGAACGCCAACAACATTCAAGACTTATTAAAGGTTGCGTTTTATGCTTCTCAAAATAACACCGTCGACCCAATGGAAAAAGCCATTGGCATTTGCTTTGAAAAATATGCCAAAAAAGAAAATGTTGCCTTTGAGTTGTTAAAGGAATATCCTTTGAGCAACAGTTTATTTGCTATGACAAGGGTATTGCTGTTAAGCAACGGCGAGTATTATGTGTGCTGCAAAGGCTCGCCCGAAGCGGTCCTTTCGCTTTGTAAACTAAATAAAAGTGAAGAAATTTCACTTCTTACTTATGTGCAAGGTATGGCAGAAAAAGGCCAGCGGATTTTAGGTGTCGCAAAAGCCAAATGGAACAATCATGTTTTTCCGGAAAATCAGGCTGAATTTGAATTTGAATTTGTCGGATTTCTGGGTCTTGAAGACCCAATAAGGCCAGAAGTACCCCAAGCCATTAAAGAATGTTATGATGCAGGAATAAAAGTGATTATGATCACCGGTGATTATCCATCCACTGCCAGAAGTATCGCGCTGCAAGCAGGAATGAACGCAAATGAACTGGTGCTGACCGGCACCGACTTAATGAATATGAACGACACGGAACTGAAAGAAAAAATTAAATCAGTAAATATTTTTGCCCGCATCGTTCCTGAACAAAAGCTGCAAATTATTAGGGCACTAAAAGCAAATGGCGAAGTGGTTGCCATGACAGGCGATGGCGTAAATGATGCTCCCGCACTAAAAGCGGCCGACATAGGAATTGCAATGGGAGGAAAAGGAACGGATGTGGCAAGAGAAGCTTCTTCATTGGTTTTGCTGGATGATAATTTCAGTTCAATCGTGTCGGCAATTCGCGCAGGGCGCAAAATTTTTGACAACCTTCAAAAAGCGATGTCATACATTGTTGCCATTCATGTTCCTATTATTGGATTAACCTTACTGCCGGCATTTTTCCCCGGGCTGCCAATATTGCTGATGCCGATGCATATTGTGTTCATGGAACTGATTATTGACCCGGTTTGTTCCATCGCTTTTGAATCTGAAAAAGAAGAAAAGGGCATTATGGATCGTCCGCCACGCAATCCTGATATACAATTCTTTGGATTTAATAAAATATTTGCCAGTGCTGCAATGGGTATTCTATTGTTGGTGATGGTTATCGCTGTTTATTTTATAGCCATCGGCGAGCAACATACAAATGGAGAAATACGGGCCATCGCCTTTTCATCATTAATTATAGGAAACATATTTTTGATTCTGACAACATTATCAAAAACCCGAAACTTCATTACTGTATTATTAGAAAAAAACATTGCGTTACTTGCAATAATTATTGCTGCATTGGGATTAATGATCCTGCTTATAGCAACACCATACCTGCGAACCATTTTCAGTTTTGATTATCCGGGACTAAGCCATTTTTCTACCTCCATAATTGGCGCAACCATAGTATTGCTGACATTGGAGATCATAAAATATTTTAGAATGAAACTTCTTTAATTGAAAAATGATTGGAAAAAAATTATTTCATTTTTTTATAATTCTAGTTACAGCTTCAATAAAAGTTTATCTCATAAAAACTGAATTACTTACTCAGGTTTTTATCTTAATTCCAACTTAAAAAACAATACTTTTGCAGAACGAAATTCCGCAAAATAATTGAATTTGAGTAAGAGTCAACATAAAAAAGAAATACATAAAACATTATAAAACGGCCATAAGCAAAGTCAAAAAAAAGCATTTCTAAAAGGAAAACTAAATTTGGCGGCAACACTATTTTGACATTTGTTTTAAAAAAACTTTACTTTTATAGTTTAAACTGATTGCGCAATGAATCCTATAAGAATTTGCACAACTATATTAAATTTAACAAACTCAATCTCTAAAAAATAAGGAGATTTAAATATAAATTATTCAGAAAAAAACATAAAAAATGGAAAAAAGCGGATGGATTCAAACCATAATAATCTCCTGTTCAATAGTGGTTGCTGGTTACTTTATTGGGAATACTTATTTAAATGGAAAAGCGTTTGAACGCTCTGTACAAGTAAAAGGCTTGTCGGAAAAACAAGTGAATGCAGATTTGGCTGTTTGGCCAATTAGCATCACCATTGCGGGAAATGACTTAAATTTATTGAAAAGCGACCTGGAAAAACAAAATAAAGAAATTAAAAGTTTTTTTTTAGGTCAGGGATTTACGGAAAAAGAATTAAATAGCGGCACCACAAATATCAATGATGCAAAAGCTGTTTTATATGGCGGCGACAATCAAAATAGGGAATACAGGTACATCGCAAGTTCAGATTTTACGGTAAGAACAGGCGATATTGAAAAACTTCAAAAAGCGCTTACAAATTCATTGGAGCTTATTTCAAAAGGCATTTTAATAAGTTCAAAAAATACTTGGCAACCCATTCAATATAGTTTTTCAGGCTTAAATAAACTTAAACCTGCTATGATTGAAGAAGCAACGAAAAACGCCCGGGAAGTGGCCGAAAAATTTGCGCTTGATTCCAATTCCAAAGTCACTAAAATTAAAAGCGCCCAACAGGGACTTTTTTCCATCAATGATTTGGATCAAAACACTTCCGACATTAAAATTGTAAGGGTCGTTTCCTCCATCGAATATCAACTAGAAGATTAAAAAGAATGAAGGGATTTTTTAAGAAATTTTTTAAATGGATTTTTAAAGCTATCATTTTTTTTATGGCGCTTTCGGTTTTTTCGGTGATTGTTTTTCGCTGGGTTCCGGTTCCGTTTACGCCTTTAATGATCATTCGAAATGTAGAGCAGTGGAGTAAAGGCGAAAAAGCGCCATTTGAGCACGATTGGGTGCCTCTGGATAAAATTTCTCCAAATTTGGGCAAAGCCGTAATTGTGAGCGAAGACCAGAAATTTATGGAACATTCCGGTTTTGATTTCGAAGCCATTGAAAAAGCATTTAAAAAAAATAAAAACAGAAAACGCATAAAAGGCGGAAGCACCATCTCGCAACAAACTGCAAAAAATGTATTTCTGTGGCCACAACGAAGCTGGGTTCGAAAAGGTTTTGAGGTTTATTTTACTTTTTTAATTGAAGTTTTTTGGGGAAAGGAACGCATTTTGGAAGTGTATTTAAACAGCATTGAAATGGGAAATGGTGTTTACGGTGCAGAAGCGGCGGCACAACATTGGTTTAGAAAGCCGGCGGCCAAACTTTCTAAATACGAAGCGGCGTCCATTGCCGCCATTTTACCGAATCCTAGAAAATATAAAGCAACAAATTCATCGGGTTATATTGAAAGAAAAAAGAATTGGATTATGAGGCAAATGAATTATTTAGCCCCGCTGAATTTTGATTAATCCTTCAAATATTATAAAAAAGCGCGCCAATTGGCGCGCTTTTTTATTTTTAATCAGCAGTGTAAATTATTTATTTTCTGCATAAAGTTTTGCCACATAATCCCAGTTAATCACATTGAAAAAATTCTCAACATATTCTGGTCTTCTGTTTTGGTAATGCAAGTAGTAGGCATGTTCCCAAACATCCAATCCTAAAACAGGAAAACCGCCACAACCAATACCAGGCATTAAGGTATTGTCCTGATTTGCAGTAGAGCAAACCTCCACTTTTCCGCCACTATGAACGCATAACCAGGCCCAGCCCGATCCAAAACGGGTAACTGCAGCTTTAGAAAGCGCGTCTTTAAAAGCATCAAATGAGCCAAAAGCAGCATCAATGGCAACAGCCAATTCGCCTGTTGGTTTTCCGCCTCCATTTGGAGACATTACATTCCAAAAAAGTTCGTGGTTGTAAAAACCGCCTCCATTATTTCTGACTGCGGCATTGTTCATATCTAATCCGGATAAAATAGCTTCAATAGATTTTCCATCTAAAGCTGTGCCGGCGATTGCATTGTTTAAATTATTGGTGTAAGCTGCATGATGTTTTCCGTGGTGAATTTCCATGGTTCTTGCATCAATATTTGGTTCTAACGCATCAAAAGCGTACGGTAATTTCGGTAATTCAAAGGCCATAATCATGTGTTTTAGTTAAACTTAAATATATTCAAAGGTACCAAACCCTTTTCGTTTTATAAAATCAAATGTGTTTATAGTTGTATTGGCAAATGTTATAAAGCCCCCTAACCCCCGAAGGGGGAATTAATTCCGAAACTTTGCGGATCTTAAATAGTATTTTAATATCCAAACAAACTTTTTTTCAATGTAAATAGACAAAAAACATAAAAGAATGAATCTTGAAAGTTGTATTTATTAGTTTAATTCAGGATGTATAGACTTTGAACTTCAAGAAATCCCCCCTTCGGTGGTTAGGGGGCTTTAATACTTCGCGTCTTTAGGATACTTGGCCATAAATTCTTCGGCTTTATCAACCATATCTTTACTTCCGCAGAAAAATGGAACGCGTTGGTGCAACTCGGTTGGTTTAATGTCCAAAATTCTCGTGTAACCGTCGCTTGCTTTTCCGTTGGCCTGCTCAGCGAGAAAAGCCATTGGGTTGCATTCGTATAACAATCGCAACTTTCCTTTTGGCCCGATGGAGCTTGTCGGATAAATATAAATGCCGCCCTTAATCATATTTCTGTGAAAGTCGGAAACCAATGAGCCAATATAACGGGAAGTATAAGGCCTGTTATCTTTTTCTTCCTGGCAATATTTTAAATAATCTTTTACGCCTTGCGGAAAGTGCACGTAATTTCCTTCGTTGATGGAATATATTTTCCCAATATCAGGGAATTTCATATTTGGATGCGATAAATAAAAGGAACCAATTGCCGGATTCAACGTAAAACCGTTAACGCCGTGTCCCGAAGTATAAACCAACATGGTGGAAGTTCCATAAACCACATAACCTGCGGCAACTTGCTGATTTCCGCGTTGCAAAAAATCTATTTTTTCAACCGGTGTTCCAATTGGCGTAACGCGTCGGTAAATGGAAAAAATAGTTCCCACCGAAACATTTACGTCGATATTGGAAGAGCCGTCCAGCGGATCCATCAATACAATATATTTATTTTCATTGGTGCCGTGTTTCCCTTTTACGGTCACAAAATCATCTTCTTCTTCACTGGCAATTCCACAAACAATTTCTCTGTTGATAAGCGTTTGCATAAACACCTGATTCGCAAAAACATCTAATTTTTGCTGGTCTTCACCCTGAATATTAACATCTCCGGCATTGCCCAAAATATCAACCAATCCTGCTTTATTTACCTTATAATTAACAACTTTCGCGGCCAATCTGATAGAGCTTAACAAGCGTGTAAATTCTCCGGAAGTTGATTTGTAATGTTTCTGATTTTCAATAATAAACTCTCCTAAGGTAAGGTTGTTATTTTTCATTGGTGCGAGCTTTGTTTGTTTGCACAAATATCGAGAAAATTATTTTTAAAAAGACCTTTGTTTTGAGATAGTTTGGACAAAGATTTTTTACATTAGCAATTGCCAAATTAAAATAAAAATTAAAGATGAAACGAGCATATCAAATTTTGATACACAAGGAAATGATTAATAGCGAACCTACCTGCCGGCAGGCAGGCAGCACGCTGTTACCGCTAAAAAATAAAGTTTAAACAGATGAATTTTAGCATTAGGGAAGGAAAAATAACGGATATGCCGTCGGTATTGGAACTGATAAAAGAATTGGCCCATTTTGAAAAAGAGGCAGATGCCGTTGTGATTTCAGTGGCAGACTTGGAAAAAGACGGTTTTGGAAATTCCCCGTTGTTTAAAACTTTTGTTGCCGAAATTGGTCAAGAAATTGTTGGAATGGCACTCTTTTATCCAAGATATTCCACCTGGAAAGGACCAACCATTCATTTGGAAGATTTGATCGTCAAAAAAAGCAAAAGAGGGCTAAATATTGGAAGTTCTTTATATCATGAAGTGATTAAGTACGGCCAAAATTTGGGCGTAAAAAGAATGGAATGGGTGGTTTTGGGCTGGAATACGCCGGCCATAGAATTTTACAAAAAAACCGGAGCGCACATTTTAGATGATTGGAAAACGGTTCAGATGGATGAACTTTCCATAAAAAACTATTTAGAAACTTTATGAAAATTTACAAGTTTGGAGGCGCCTCGGTAAAAGATGCTGAGGGCATAAAAAATGTGGTTCGTGTTTTAAGAAATGAAGGCTTTAAAAATACGCTGATTGTTATTTCGGCTATGGGAAAAATGACCAATGCTTTTGAAAAAATCATCAATTCTTATCATCATAAATCAGATGATTTACAGCAACATATCAAATTTGTAAGGGAATATCATTTAACAATTATGAATGTGTTGTTCGAAAATAATACAAATGCTGTTTTTAGGGAAGTTGAAACGCTTTTTGAAGAACTGATAAAATTTTTAAAAACCAACAAATCAACCGATTATAACTTTATTTACGACCAAATTGTTGGGTTTGGCGAATTGCTTTCAACCAAAATTGTAAGCGCTTATTTGAATGAAATTGAAATTGAAAATCAATGGATTGATGTGCGAGAATATATAAAAACCGATGACAGTTACAGAGATGCTTATGTAAATTGGGAAGTTACTTCCCAAAATATTTCAACTTTAAACCCCCATAAATTATACATCACCCAAGGATTTTTGGGCGAAGACGCTCGGGGAAATACCACAACTTTGGGCAGAGAAGGCTCCGATTATACGGCTGCCATTTTTGCACACTGCTTAAACGCAAAAAGCCTGACCATTTGGAAAGATGTTGACGGCGTGCTAAATGCCGATCCTCGTTATTTTGAAAATGCACAGTTGCTGCATCAAATTTCCTATAGTGAAGCCATCGAAATGGCCTTTTACGGCGCATCCGTCATCCACCCAAAAACGCTAAAACCGCTTGAAAACAAAAATATTCCGTTGTATGTCCGCTCCTTTTTAAACCTGGAATTAAAAGGCACAACCGTTGGAGATGGAGAAGATTTAATTCCGGAAGTTCCTTGTTTTATTTTAAAACAAGATCAGATTTTAGTGTCAATTTCGGCTTTGGATTTTTCTTTTATGGTGGAATCTAACTTAAGCGATATCTTCAGTATTTTGCATGACAACAAACTTAAAGTAAACTTAATCCAGAATTCCGCCATCAGTTTTTCGGTGTGCATTGAAGATAAATTCAACAGTTTTCAACATTTTTTAACAGCGTTAAAATCGAAATATAAAGTGACTTATCTTGAAAACGTTTGGTTGTATACCATTAGGCATGCAACAGAAAAAGCAATTGATAAAATTGAACAAAAAGGAGAAGTGCTTTTAAAACAGGCAACTAAAGCAACTGTTCAGGTGGTTATGAAATAATTTGGACGGTTCAAGACCAATAAAATGATAGCCATTGCCAAGATCAGCTCAACGGTAACTGATAATATAAGTCGGCTTATGAAAAAAAATTGCGTATTTTTGTAGCTCCCTTAATTTAACTAATGATACTTGAATGAGTTTAGTTTCAGCTAAAGAAGTTGCGAAAGTAGTAAACCTTGATAAATACGGATTTATAGGCACATTTTTTGGCTGGACTTTAATGAAAGTCCTTCGAATTTCTACCATTAACAAAATTTACAACAAACACAAGCACTTAAAAGATTTGGAATTTTTTACGGCATTGCTTGATGATTTGGAAATTAAATTTGAAATTCCTGAAGAAGATCTAAAACGAATCCCAAAAACCGGCGCTTTTATTACCGTATCCAACCATCCGCTTGGCGGAATTGACGGTATTTTATTGTTAAAATTATTAATTGAAAACCGCCCCGATTATAAAATTATCGCAAATTTCTTGCTGCAGCGAATTGAGCCAATGAAACCTTTTATTATGCCTGTAAATCCTTTTGAAGACAGAAAAGACAAAAGATCGAGCATCGCTGGTTTAAAAAATGCCTTGGCACATTTAAAAGATGGCAATTCCTTGGGCGTTTTTCCTGCAGGTGAGGTTTCAACCTATAAAGACGGGAAATTAATTGTTGATAAACCTTGGGAGGAAAGCTCCATTAAATTGATCCAAAAAGCGCAAGTGCCCGTTATTCCAATTTATTTTCATGCCAAAAACAGCAAGTTCTTTTACCTGCTTTCTAAACTGAATTCAAAATTGCGCACTGCAAAATTACCTTCCGAAGTGTTGTCACAAAAAGGTCGTGTTATTAAGGTCCGAATTGGAAATCCAATATCTGTGAAAGATCAGGAAGAATATGATAACACACAAGATTTTTGCGATTTCATCCGTAAAAAAACGTATATGCTGGCAAACCCTTTTGCGAAAGAGCCCAAAAAATTAAAGGCTCCTTCTTTAAAAATGCCGAAGCAACCAAAAAAAATTGTAAGTCAAAAAAATATTGACAAAATGATTTTGGAAGTTGAAGCATTAAGAAATAGTGAAGGCCGTTTGCTTAAAAGCAAAAATTATGAAGTGTTTTTTGCATTGAGTAAACAAATTCCAAATATTACGTTTGAAATTGGGCGCTTGCGTGAAATTACCTTTAGGGAAGTTGGTGAAGGCTCCAATGAATCATTGGATTTAGATGCTTTTGACAGTTATTACCACCATTTGTTTTTATGGGACAATGAGGCCAACAAAGTGGCTGGCGCTTACCGAATGGGATTGGGAAAAAATATTTTCAAAAAGTATGGGATTGAAGGTTTTTATGTGCACACTTTGTTCAAATTTGAACCTGAATTGTACCCAATGATGGAAAATTCCATTGAAATGGGACGCGCATTTGTGATTAAAGAATACCAGCAAAAACCGATGCCTTTATTTTTGCTTTGGAAAGGAATTGTTCACATTACCCTAAGATATCCGGAATATAAATATTTAATTGGCGGCGTTAGCATCAGCAATAAGTTTTCAAATTTCTCAAAATCGTTGATGATTGAGTTTATGAAATCTCATTATTACGATCCTTATGTGGCGCAGTATATTCATCCAAAAAAGGAATATAAAGTGAAACTGAAAGATGCCGACAAAGATTTTGTTTTTGACGCTACAAAATCCGACATGAACAAATTTGACAAAATCATTGATGAAATTGAGCCGGGCGCGCTGCGTATTCCTGTATTGATTAAAAAATATGTGAAGCAAAATGCAAGATTGGTTGCTTTTAACGTCGATCCGAAATTTAACAACGCCATTGACGGTTTGATGTATATCAGAATCGCCGATATTCCTGAAAGCACCGTAAAACCGGTTATGGAAGAATTACAAGCCGAACTGGAAAAATCACTTGAAAACGAGAATAAAGAACAGGAAGCTTCTTTAGATTCCCTATAATTTTAAAACCCTGCTTTTTTGTTGGGTTTGCCAGGCGCATAAAATTTTTAATTTAATTTTGGGAGTAAATGACACTCTTTATTTTTCTTTTGAAAAAAACAACGCATCCACTTTATCAACAATCGTTTGTGCCAATTTTAGGTTAGATTCAACCGTCCAGCCTGCAATATGCGGTGAAAGCAGCACATTTTCCGCATGAATTAAATAATCAAATGCTTCAGGAAAAGCATCGTTTTCAAATAAATTTTCGAAGGATAATTTTTCATATTCCAGCACGTCCAAACAAGCGCCCAATATTTTTTTGCTTTTCAGCGCTTCCACCAAATCATCGGTAACAACGGCAGAGCCCCGAGCCGTATTTATCAAATAAAATGGTTTTTTAAAATTATTGATAAACTGGGCATTGACCATTTGGTGCGACAGTTTGTTAAATGGCGTATGCAGACTTAACACATCGGTTTTTTCCTGTAATTCCTTCAAAGTCAACTGTTTGCAGTTTTCATCGCCAACGCCTTCTTTTATGTCGTAACAAATCACGGCAACCTCAAAGCCTTTTAATTTTTTAGCAAAGGCTTTTCCCATATTTCCGTAACCAATAATGCCAACCGTTTTGCCTTCCAGTTCAATTCCTCTATTGGCTTCACGCAACCATTTTCCTGCTCTGATTTCTAAATCTGCTTTTTTTAGGTTGTTGAATAAAGCCAAAATCATTCCCAGCGCGTGTTCGCCAACGGCATTTCTGTTTCCTTCAGGCGCTGAAATTAACTGAATCCCTTTTTTTTCGGCATAGTCAACATCAATACTTTCCAACCCGGCACCAACACGGGCAATAAATTTTAGGTTTGTGGCCTTGTCTAAAAAGTGCCGGTCGATGTTAAACCTGCTTCTGATAACAATCCCTTCATAACCGCTTATTTTTTCTTCAATTTGTTGTTTGGTTGATGTATAATCTTCCTCACAAACGCATCCCAGTTTTTCCAAACCGGACTGAAGTATTGGGTGATTGCTGTCAATCAAAAGGACTTTCATTTTTTGTTGTTATTTTTGATTTATATGTTATAGGTTATTTGTTATAAGTTTTTTCAACTTGAAACTTTTGAACGGACAGGTCGCGACCTGTCCCTACATTTGGCTTTTTCCGAAAAAATGGCCGGAAGGCATTTAATACTGCTCCTCGTCACTAGGAAAATCCCTGCTTTTTACATCGGCAATATAACTTTCAAATGCGGTGGTCATTTCCACATATAAATCCATATAGCGACGCAAAAACCGCGGATGAAATTCGTGGGTCATTCCCAACATATCATGCGTCACCAACACTTGTCCGTCCACCCCATTTCCGGCGCCAATTCCAATAACCGGAATGGAAATGCTTTCGGCAATTTCCTGGGCCAGTTTTGCGGGAACTTTCTCTAAAACCAAGGCAAAACAGCCCAATTTTTCGAGCAATAACGCATCTTCTTTTAATTTTTCCGCTTCTTCTTCTTCCTTGGCTCTAACGGTGTAAGTGCCAAATTTATAGATGGATTGCGGTGTTAATCCCAAATGTCCCATCACCGGAATTCCAGCTGTTAAAATCCGGACGATGGACTCGCTAATTTCGCTTCCGCCTTCCAATTTCACCGCATGTCCGCCCGATTCCTTCATAATTCTGATGGAGGAATCCAACGCATTTCGTGAATTTCCCTGGTAGCTTCCGAAAGGCAAATCAACCACCACCAAACTTCTTTGAATCGCCCTTACCACAGAACTTGCATGGTAAATCATTTGATCCAGCGTTATAGGCAAAGTGGTTTCATGGCCCGCCATGACATTAGATGCAGAATCTCCCACCAAAATAATATCAATTCCGGCATTGTCAATAATTTTTGCCATTGTGTAGTCATAAGCGGTAAGCATGGCGATTTTTTCACCATTTTTTTTCATTTCCACCACACTTTTAGTGGTAATTCTTTTATAGTCTTTTTTTGCTGTAGACATTTTTTTGTTGTTTAAACTTATGGAAGGTAAAAGTAATGAAAAAACTGTGTGGTTGATAAAGATATGCCGTTAAGAACATAATTTCTTATGAATTATTCGTTTAAAACTTCTAATCAATTTGTTGGCAATAATGAAATTCGAAATAAATATTTGAAACCAATTATTTTAAAATTATATTTACTTAAAATTAGGCTGCTTTGGTGAAATCAGGAAAAAATTCAGACAAATACATTCAAGAATTAGAAGAGAAAATTATTGATCTTAGCTTAATGCTGAAAAGCAAAACGAATGCGCTAATTGCTGCCGATGAATCAAGGGCTAAAATTCTCGGAAAATTAACCCACAATTTAAAAAATCCGGTGGGTGTCATCTTTTCGTTTTCTGAAATGATGTTGGAAGATCTCTCGGATTATTCGACTGAAAAATTAGAAAAGCACCTGCAAATTATTAAAAATTCCGCAACATTTTCATTGGCGCTTCTCGACACCATTTCAAAATATGCAAGAGTGCAATCGCCAAATTTTGTCCTAAAATGCCAAAGCCTCAATTATGTTGAATTGATAAATAAGCTTATGGAAGAATTTAAATCTGAAGCTTCCAAAAAAAATGTTGAAGTAGCATTTGAAGTTTCAACAAATGAATTGTTTTTAACGCTTGATGAGGCCGAAATAACCTTGGCATTGCGTGCCGTTTTAAACAATGCGTTGCGATACTCAAATGAAAATTCAACCATAACCATTGCTGTTAATGCCCTAAAAAATACTGTTGAAACAACCATAACAGACCAAGGAATTGGAATTGCTGAAATCGATTTGCCTCTTGTTTTTGATGAATTTTACGTGGTCAATACTTATTCTGCCGATAAACAAAAATGTGTTGGACTGGGATTGGCCATTGCCAAAAAAATTATTGAAAAACATAAAGGGGAAATTTCTGTCACAAGCACATTAGAAAAAGGCTCAAGCTTTAAAATTATTCTCCCGGCATCTTCGGTTTAATTCATAAAATAATTTCAACCACCGTTAAAATTTAAATTATTAAAATAAAACATAAATAATAATTTGTATTTTACACCCCTTAAACCCCAAGAATGATAGAATGAAACATTTAGATCCCATAAAGATTGTTCCTGTTGATGCTGAAAATGAGACTCCTGACTTCGAAAGTTTTCGAAAAAAAAGCATGTTGAATAATGACATGTATTTTACGTTTTTTGAGCAGGCCCCGGTAGCACTATGGGTTGAAGATTTCTCAAAAGCCAAACTTTTTGTTGAAAAAATTGCCAAAGAAAATAATACTGATGTAAAATCATTTATTACCGAAAATCCGAAATTTATTAAAAAATTAATTGATCTCATTGAGATTAAAGATATTAATGATGCCGCTTTAAAACTATACAAAGCCAGTTCCAAGCAAGAATTATTGCAAAACCTAAAACTGGTTTTTGCGAAAAAATCCTATCGGGGTTTTTCAAAATTGGTTGTTTCTATTCTGCTTGGAGAAACTGTAACCGAAATTGAAACCATCAACAAAACATTGCAGGGCGAAGAATTTAATGCCTTGGTAAAATATAAAGTTAGCGCCGGAAGTGAAAAAACACTTGAAAACGTGATTGTATCCATTGAAAATATTACAGATCGCGTAAAGGCAAAAATAGAGGTTGTTGAAAGTGAATATAGGTACAAAGAAGCCCAGTCATTGGCCAAAATTGGCAGTTGGTTTCATAATTTTGAGACCGATGAATCGCATTGGTCTGATGAAGCCTTCAAAATTTTGGGATTGGAAGCCGGGAAAGACTTTTTAAATATTGAACGTTTTTTTGCCTGTTTGCATCCCGAAGACAGAGAATTTACACAAACCTATTCAGCTGATGCTTTTCTTAAAAATCCCATTCAAAATTTACAATACAGGATTATTACAGCAAACGGCGAATTAAAATACATCTCTGAAGTAAGAAGGGCAATCATTGAAAATCAACAGATTGTAAAAATTATTGGCATTGGACAAGACATAACCGAACGCATTCTAAATGAACAAAAACTGAATACCGCCAAAAACTTTTTATCAAATACCCTTACAAGCATTAAAGATGGTTTGGTGATATTGGATCGTGACTCAAAATACATTTATGTAAATCAAAAAGCTGCCGATTTATTGGGGGAAAATGTAGAAGCGCTCATCGGCAAACATATTTGGACAGAATTTCCGGAAAAAGAAGGTGATCTGTTTTATGATAATTACCAAAAAGCAATCAAAAAAGGAAAACCGCTAAGTTTTGAAAATTATTTTGAGCCATGGAATAAATGGTTTGAAAACAGAATAATTCCATCGGAAGAGGGCGCCCTCATGTTTTTCCATGAAACAACCGATAAAAAGGAAACAGAAAACAAAATAAAAGCAGCATATAATATTATCAATAAAAGTTCCTCCGTTGCTTTTTTATGTGAAAATAAACATGATTTTCCCATTGTGTTCACTTCAGAAAATTCACATCATTTATTTGGATATACGCATCATGAAATCCTTTCGGGCACCGTTAAATTGTATCAATTGCTTTATAGCGCTGATGTGGAATGGGTGAGTAAGGAATTTATAAAATTTTTAAAAGACGAAAAATCCCATGAACTGAAACTTCCTCCATTTCGAATTTTTACCAAAGATGGCGAGATAAAATGGATTCGGGCAAATTTGGATATTGTTAGAAACAGCGCCGATGAAATTACCCATATTCAGGGTATTTCAGAAGATATTACGGAGCACAAAAAGGCAGAAGATTTATTTTTTGAGAGCAATCAAAGGTTAAAAGATCAATTTAACCACACACCATTGGCCTCCATAATTTGGGATTTGGACTTTAATGTATTGGAGTGGAATAACTCCGCCCAGCGAATTTTTGGCTACTCTGCTGAGGAAGCCAAAGAAAATAATATCAAGGATTTAATTACAACTCCAAACTTGGTACCTGAAATGAAAGAAATTAGGGTGAAAATGTTAAATCAACATGACGGACATAAAGGCACCAATGAAAATATAACCAAAAGCGGCAAAATCATCATTTGCGATTGGTACAATGTAGCATTAAAAGACGCTGAAGGCAAAGTAGTTGGCGTTGCCTCATTGGTTGACGACATCACGGAGCGCATGAATTCGAAAAAATTACTTGAAAATTCAGAAAGAAAATATCGAGACATTTTTGAAAAGGCGATTGATGCGGTTTTAATATTAAAAGACGGCTTTTTTGTTGATTGCAATGAAGCTGCCCTGAAAATGTTTGGTTTAAACAGAGAAACACTTTTTAACATACATCCCTCAGAACTTTCACCGGAAATACAACCCGATGGAGCCAGTTCTTTCTTAAAAGCGGAAGAAATGATGAAAATTGCTTTGGAAAAAGGCAGCAATAGATTTAGATGGTACCACCAAAATAAAAATGGACACATTTTCCCGGCTGAGGTAACGCTTACGAGAGTAAACGAAAATGAGGTAGAATCAACACTTCATGGAGTAATAACGGATATAACAGAAAGAGTTAAAAAAGAAGCCTTGGAAGATGTGCTTTACAACATCTCAAAAGCCGCGCTAACGATCGTTGATTTTCGAGAATTTAGCTTGTTTGTGAGAAATATTTTGCATAAAATAATTGACACCAGCAATTTTTACATTGCCATTTACAATGAAGAAACCGATATGATCAACACGCCGGTTTTTGTGGATGATAGAGAAATGGTAGAAGAATTTTCAGCAAAAAATTCGTTAACGGGCTATGTCATAAAATCAAAAAAACCTTTAATTGTTAACAGAGCAGCACACCAAGAACTCATTAAAAACAACAAGGTTGAATTGATAGGGGAACATGCCAAAATTTGGATAGGCGTGCCATTAATGATCCAAGAAAAATGCATTGGGGCAATTGTGGTGCAAAGTTATGTGGACGAAAATGCCTACAATGAAAATGATGTGCAATTATTAGAGTTTGTTGCCGACCAAATTAGCACCACCATTCAACGTAAAAAGGTCGAAAACGAATTGAACAGAGCCTTAGTCCAAGCGCAAGAATCAGACAAATTAAAATCCGCTTTTTTAGCGAATATGAGTCACGAAATCAGGACACCGATGAATGGCATAATTGGGTTTTCAGAATTGTGTTTAGATCCAAATATCACAAAAGACAAACAAAAAGAATACGCTAACATTGTCATTAAAAGCAGCAAGCGCCTACTTTCAATCGTAAACGATATTCTAGACATTTCAAAAATTGAGGCAGGCGCAGTGACCTTAAACTTAGAAAGTGTTAATTTGAATAAATTGCTTGATGAATTAGAGACCTTTTTTAAACCAATAGCCAAGGAAAATAATTTAATATTAAATTGCGAGAAAGGGTTGGAAAATTTTAAGAGCACTGTTGAAACCGATAAAACAAAATTAAATCAGGTGCTTACAAACCTACTGTCGAATGCCTTTAAATTTACAGATACGGGAAGCGTTACATTTGGATACCAATTAGTTGGAGACCACCTGCAATTCTACGTAAAAGATACAGGAATTGGGGTTGAAGAAAATTTACAAAATAAAATTTTCGACCGATTTTCTCAAGGAAACCTTGATTTAAGCAAACAACATAAAGGAACAGGGTTGGGTTTAGCGATCACCAAAAAAATAGTTGAATTGTTTAATGGAGAAATTTGGTTAAATTCGAGCGAAAATGGAACAACTATTTATTTTACAATACCTTTTATTAAGTCAAAAGTACCTTTAATTTCTTCTGTTATTGAAGAACAAAAACCAGCAATACAAGTGAAAAATAGGGAGATAAATATTTTAGTGGCAGAAGACGAAGAATACAATATGATGTATATCACAGAGTTATTCTCTACAACTAATTTTAAAATTATTGAAGCCAATAATGGTAAAAAAGCATTGGAATTGGCCCAAAACCATCCTGAAATACAATTGGTGTTAATGGACATAAAAATGCCGGTTATGGATGGGAATGAAGCCATGAAAGAAATTAAAAAGTTGAGACCGTCATTGCCTATAATAGCACTTTCTGCGTTTGCCATGGAATCGGATAAAGCAAAAGCAATGGCGCTTGGTTTTGACGCCTATTTAACAAAACCATTAGACCGAACTGTCTTATTTCAACTCATAGAAAGTTTTTCTAAAAAAGGGTGAAAAGCATTTAATAACTTAGTTGTTGGTTGTTGGTTTTAAGCTGATATTAAAAAATACCAGATACTTGATACCAGCTACCAATTTTTTAATTAAATACAATTTTTACGCGCCCAACTTCGCCTGATTCCAACTGCACTTTTATGCCATGCGGATGTGTTGCTGCATTGGTGAGGATTCTTTTCACCACACCTTCGGTTAATTCGCCCGATCGCTGATGGTGCTTTTGCACAATCTCTACTGTTTTGCCCGCTTGTATATTTTTTCTGATTGTTCCGCTCAGCCTTGTGTTTTCCATATATTTTTCAATTAATTGATTTAGAAAATGGAAATTTCAGTTTCCGTGGTAAACAATTCCAGAAATTTTATTCCCTTGCTTGAATTTCCCTTTTTGTTCAATCTCGGACTCCAAACGGCGATGCTGTATTTATGTGGCAGAATGGCAACAATGCCACCGCCAACACCACTTTTTCCTGGCAAACCGACCTTAAATGTAAATTCTCCGGCCTCGTCATAAAATCCGCAGGTTTGCATAATGGCATTTACGCGTTTCGATTTGCTGATGCTGAGCACTCTTTCATTGGTGAATGGATTAACGCCATAAGCCGCCAGAAAAAGAAATGTCTGGGAAAGTTCCCTGCAGGTCATTTCTATGGAACATAAATTGAAATAAAAATCGAGCACCACACCAATATCATTTTTAATGTTTCCGAAGGATTTCATTAAATTAACCAACGCAGCATTTCTGAAGCCCATTAATTTCTCCGATTCAGCAATTCTCGGACAATAATTAATTTCGGGATTCCCAGAAATACTTCTTACAAAGGCAATAAAATCATCTTTCGGATTTTTAAGATGGCTCACCAAAATATCGGAAATTACCAATGCGCCCGAATTTATGAGCGGATTGCGCGGAATTCCCAAATTAAATTCCAGCTGAAACAGCGAATTAAAAGAGGTTCCCGAAGGTTCTACGCCAACCCTTTCCCACAATTTTTCATCTTCCTGTTTGTAAGCAAGCACCAGCGCCAAAACTTTGGCAATGCTTTGAATGGAAAACTTTTCCTCCGAATCCCCAAAATGATAATGTTGATGATCAACGGTGGTTAAATGAACGCCAAATTTTGTGGGATCAACATTGCCCAACTCGGGAATATAAGTGGCGACTTTGCCCAAATCTTCCGTTTTGTTTAACTCCTTGTTTATTTTTATAAATATTTTATTGTAATTCATTTTTTTAAGTTGAATGTTGAAATGCTTGCCGCCCGTAGGTAGGTTAAAAAGCTATAAAGTTAAATCAATTATGAATTAGAAGCTTGAAAATTTCACATTTTTATAAAAAAGCCATTCCTAAAATTTTACTTTCAAAACCAATGAATCTTTATTGAAAAAAGATAAATAATATTTGTGTGTTTTCATCATTTTAGCCTGAAGTTTTAAGTACTTTAGCGACTCAAAAGTTAAGTATGTTAACATCCCATTTAGGTGAACTTTTCGCCTTATTGACAGCGTTTTTTTGGACCACCACCAGTTTGTCTTTTCAACAAGCCACCAGAAGAGCTGGGTCTTTAGCGGTCAACGTATTGCGTTTAATCATCGCTTTTTTCATTTATGCCGTAATTTCTTATTTCTCCAGAGGATTGTTTTTGCCTTTTGACGCTTCAGCCCATCAATGGATTTGGATGTCAATTTCAGGTTTGGTGGGCTTTGTTTTTGGAGATTATTTTCTTTTTAAATCGTATGAATTAATCAGCGCAAGAATCTCCATGTTAATCATGTCTTTAAGCGCTCCAATTGCCGCTTATTTAGGCTGGTTTATTTTAGGCGAAACTATGAATCTCCTTTCTTTGGCAGCGATGTTTATCACCATTTTTGGAATTATGCTGGTGATTACGGAAAAGAAGAATCTGGATGATGAAAAATTAGGGATCAAAAACAAAAAAATTCAATTTTCATTTTCCCCAAAAGGAATGCTGTTCGCCTTTTTTGGAGCTATCGGACAAGCTTTAGGGTTGGTTTTAAGCAAATATGGAATGGGCGATTACAATGTTTTTGCAGCCACTCAAATTAGGGTTATTGCAGGAGCTATTGGCTTTATATTTCTTATTTCAATGATTAAACGATGGCCAAAGGTAAAACAAGCCGTAACCGATTCTATTTCCATGAGATTTATTGTGATTGGCTCTATATTTGGTCCGTTTTTAGGGGTTTACGCCTCCTTATTGGCCGTGAAATACACCACAGTCGGCATTGCTTCAACCATTATGGCCATCATACCCGTTTTAATTATTCCGCCGGCCATTTTGCTTTACAAAGAAAAAGTAACCGTAAAAGAAATTATTGGTGCTTTTATAGCGCTTGGAGGTATTGTGTTGTTTTTCATTAAGTAAACAATTAAACAAAGAATCTTTCAATTTATGGGTTGGTCTATTTCTGAAATTAAATACCAAAATGCCAATTATTATTTACTTTTGCAATTATTATATCGTAACAAACAAAGCGTGTAATTATTTATAGTAATTTTGCCTCCATTTTTTAAACGAATAATACCAATCAATTGAAGATACGCAACAACATAAAACAGTATTTAATTCGAAATTTTAATTTTAAAAATTATACTAAAAAAAACTGGTTTAACTTTTTTAAAAGAAGCATTTTAATTCTTGGCGGGTTGTTTGTGATTTTTATAATCACTGTTTATTTTGGCTTATTCGGAAGAGTTCCCACCAATAAGGAAGTAAAACTTTTTAGAAATATGGAAGCGTCTGAAGTTTATTCCTCAGACAATGTGTTGCTTTACCGTTTCGACAGGGAAAACCGCTTAAACATCCCTTTCGATTCTATTCCAAAACATCTTGTTGAAGCCCTTATATCATCCGAAGATTCTCGTTTTTATGAGCATTCCGGGGTCGATTTAAAAAGTTTGTTGCGTGTTATTGTGAAAACGGTTATTCTAAGAGATAAAAGTTCAGGTGGCGGAAGCACTATTACACAGCAATTGGTAAAAAACTATTTTCCCAGAAATTCCTATTGGTTTTTATCAACACCAATTAACAAGTTCGAAGAAATGGTTGCGGCCTATAAACTGGAAAGTCATTTTACAAAAGAACAAATTATTGAATTTTATTTTAATACCGTTCCTTTTGGCGATACCGCTTTCGGTATTGAAAGTGCCTCACAGCGCTTTTTTAGCACTTCAACTTCTAAATTAACCATTGAACAAGGCGCTGTTTTGGTTGGAATGTTAAAAGCAACTTATACTTATAATCCCATAAAGTTTCCTGAGGCTTCAAAAAAAAGAAGAGACATTGTTTTAAATTTAATGAGTCAGGAAAAATATATTTCAGAAAAATTTAAAGATTCTGTCGTGGCAATTCCTGTGCTTACAAAGCCAAAAAGACTGTCTCGCCATAAAGGGCAAGCGGTGTATTTTACGGAGTATGTGCGTTTAATTATGAACGATTGGTTGGAAAATAACAGAAAACCAAGCGGAAAAAAATACGATTTATATAAGGACGGACTTAAAATTTACACGTCTTTAAATTTTGAAATGCAGCAATATGCCGAAAAGGCGGTTGCAAAAAGATTAAAAATTTTACAGTACGAATTTGACCGCCAATGGGGTGATGAAGATCCTTGGAAAGATGTCCCAATCGTTTTAACCAACGCCATCAAAAACTCGGATAGGTATAAAACGCTGAAAAAAGCAGGATTGTCCGAATCAATGATCCAAGACAGCCTGAACAAACCCGTAAAAATGAAAATTTTCTCTCACGACGGAGATCGATTGGTAACTATGTCGCCTTTAGATTCCATAAAAAATTCGATGAGATTCTTGCATGCCAGTTTTATTGCCATGGAACCGAAAACCGGGCACATTAAGGCCTATGTTGGCGGCATTGATGAAAATTATTTTCAATATGACAATGTAACCACCAAAAGACAAGTTGGAAGTGCATTTAAACCATTTGTGTATGCCGCAGCTGTTGAAAGCGGAATTTCCCCTTGTGATATGTATCCAAATGTTTTGATCAAATATCCGCAATACGAAGACTGGGAACCTAAAAATTCCGATTATATTTATGGCGGCGAATTTAGTGTTTGGGGCGCATTAGCGGCTTCAATAAATACCGTTACCGTTCAGCTAATGGAAAAAGTTGGTTTGCCAAAAATTATAGATTTGGCTAAAAATATGGGTATTGAAACTGAACTCCCGGCTGTCCCTTCTTTGTCATTGGGCACCGCCGAACTTTCTTTATTGGAAATGGTGAGAGCCTATACCACATTTCCCAACTACGGAAAACCAATGCATGAAGTTGCCATTATTAAAGTTCTGGACAGAGAAGGAATTTCTTTAAATATTTTACCGGTAAAAGAAACCAAACAAGTGTATTCAGAAAAAACGGGCGAAATTATGGTCGAAATGCTTAAACGCGTCGTATTTCAGGGAATTGCCGCTCCAATAAGGTACGATTTTCAATTGTTTGATGACATTGGGGGCAAAACCGGAACTTCTCAATCTCAAGCGGATGGCTGGTTTATTGGATTTACCTCAAACTTGGTTACCGGCGCCTGGGTTGGTGCAGAAAACCCTTCAGTTCACTTTAAAACTATGGATTTAGGTCAGGCTTCCCATACCGCGCTTCCCATTAGCGGCGAATTTTTAAGAATGTTAAATAAAGATGTTTCCTATCAATATTATTTAAAGCAAAGTTTTAAAAAACCTTCAAAAGATATTTTAAAACTTTTCAACTGTAATTCCCGCAAAAATGTGCCACGACCTGTAAAAGACACCATTTCTGATGTGCTTATCGATTCTTTAAACATTGAAAATCTTGAAATAGTAAATGACAGTATTGTCATTGAGCAATAAAAACAGCAGTTAAATTCAAAAAACAGCTTGGGTTTTTAGTTGGGCGTTACCACAAGGGTCGCGCCTTTCGTTCCAATCTTTTTTTCGGCTAAAACCTCAAAAAAGGATTTCCTCTTCAGTCGCTAACGCGCATTGTATTCATAATGAAAAAGAAAATATTAAAGTTTTTCTATCGCCCTTTGCGTATTTTCTTTGCGAAATTTGCGGTTAAAAATCTATAGATTTTTTGTTTCCAGTTTAGACTTTCCTTGCTTTTTTAGGTTAAACTTCCGTCTTATGTCTTCCTTCTTTAGTCTCTTTTCTAATTCCTTTATAATCAGCAATTCCACCTTCGGGGGTTAGGGGGCTTTTTCCTACAGCACCAGCAATCCGTGCGCCCGTAAACTGTTGATGGGTTTGGAATACCAAAACAATTCAAAATCGCCAAAATGGGTTTCATAGTCTGTTTTTAATTGGCCAAAAGTAAGCTGTTCATTTTTGTGAACAGACAAACGTTCCAGCATCCTCAAAAACCATTCGCCATTTTCTTTTTCCATTTGCAACTGAAAACTGTCATTTTTTTCGTGAAAAGTGAGCTGAAGCTGTTGTTTCGATTTTCCTTTTTTAGATTTAGTTTGTTCCGAAACCAAAGGCGTTCCGCCCAGCCAAATAATTTTAGCGGAAGGTTTTACCATAAAATACGGCTCAGCTTCCAAGCATTTTTGCATAAAATCATTTTTGATGCCGGTTTTCGGAATTTTAAAATCGAACCATTCCTGCAGCGGCAATTCAAAACCAACGCCGTGCATAAAATTGAAGATCGATTTCTTCAGCCCAAAACTAAATTTATCGTGATTAATGCCGGTTTTGTCCTTAAACTGAATATCGTTGTTGGCAAAAGAGATTTCCTTGTAATCGGGAAAAATGCCGTATTCCGCAGGATTTAAACCAATCGGACTGTGGGTTGTTAACGCAAACTGGTGCCAAAAACCCGATTTAATGGTGCCCAGTTCAAACAATTGCCGCACCATTTCCAAACTGTCAACCGTTTCCTGAACGGTTTGTGTGGGAAAACCATACATTAAATAAGCGTGAACCATAATGCCGGCATTGGTAAAATTGTTGGTCACTTGCGCCACTTGCTCCAAGGTTACGCCTTTTTTAATCAGTTCCAGCAATCGGTCAGAAGCCACTTCCAATCCGCCCGAAACAGCAATGCAACCTGATTCTTTCAACAAAACACAAAGATCTTTGGTAAAACTTTTTTCAAAACGAATATTCGTCCACCAGGTCACCGTAATTTTCCGTCTGATAATCTCTATCGCCAACGCTCGCATCAAGGCCGGAGGCGCGGCTTCATCCACAAAATGGAAACCAGTTTCTCTAGTTTGAGCACTAATTTGCGCCAATCTGTCCACTAACAATTTTGCGGCGATGGGTTCGTATATTTTAATATAATCGAGCGAAATATCGCAAAAAGTGCATTTTCCCCAATAACAGCCGTGTGCCATCGTAAGTTTGTTCCAACGGCCGTCACTCCACAAACTGTGCATCGGATTGGCGATTTCTATGACCGAAATATATTCGCTTAGCAATAAATCGGCATAATCGGGCGTGCCAACGTAAGCCTGTTTGTAATCATTTTTAACGGACAAATTGTTGTAAACCACTTTTCCGTTTTCTTTCAAAAAAGTTCTTTTGAAGCGCTTAAAATCTGGATTGCTTGCTAAAGGATGCAACACATTCGACAGCAACAATTCAACCGGCAATTCGCCGTCGTCCAAGGTAATAAAATCGAAAAAGTCGAAAACGCGAACATCCGTAACGCTCCGTAATTCCGTGTTTGGAAATCCGCCGCCCATCGCCACTTTGATTTCCGGATAATTTTTTTTGATGAATTGCGCACACCTGAAAGCACTGTACAAATTCCCGGGAAACGGCACCGAAAAGCAAACCAATTTTGGTTGAATTTCCTTTAGGCTTGCATCCAAAATTTTCAGCGAAATTTCATCAATAACGGTAATTTCATGTTGCAGATTTTCGTGCAGTTCGTTAAAATCATTGGCGCTTTGCCCCAATCTTTCGGCATAACGGCTAAAGCCAAAATTTTCGTCGATGCATTCCACAATAAAATCGGATAAATCTTCGAGGTATAAGGTTGCCAAATGTTTTGCCTTGTCCTGAATTCCCATATTCCCAAAAGCCCATTCCAACTCATCAAGTTCAGAAAACCGCGAAGCTTCCGGAAGAAAATTTGAGGTGCAAATTTGCCTGGCAATTGTCTGGTTTTTTCCCTGCAAAAAGTAAATGACATCGTCAACGGTTTTTAAATAATCGGCTTTCAAGGCATAAATTCGCCGCGCATTTTCTGAGACAATCTTATCATTTTCAAAAGCAAAATCGAAGAGTTTTTGCAGACTTTCCTTGGAAAAAAGCTCTAAAATCACCTCAATGCCCAAATCCATTTGAAAAGAACTGAGGCCTTTTGTATTCAAAAACCCTTTCAAATAAGCCGTGGCGGGATAAGGTGTATTTAATTGCGTAAAAGGAGGCGTAATCAGTAAAATATCTTTCAAAATAGAGGTGTTGAAGCTGTTATATTATTGTTCCTTGAAAAATGAATTGCCAATTTGGATATCCATTTTTAAACCAATGCTAAATATATGAAAATAGTTGGTCTTGAAATAAACTTAAAATTTCACCTTAACCCTCGGTCTCATATCTTCCGTTTTCGGACTATATTTTAACTTTTAATATTAATACGCCCTTTTGTCGCTTCCTTCGTAAAAATTAATGAAAGCATCGTTTACCACGCGGTTTCCGCCCGGAGTTGGATAATCGCCCGTAAAATACCAGTCGCCCGGGTGGTTCGGACAAGCAATATGCAAATTTTCAACCGATTGAAAAATGATTTCAACTTCCGCATTAATTTCAGGTGTTTTTAACATTTCGGCAATTTTATCGGAAATTTGTTCATCACTAAAATTCCGGTAAATTTCCAATACGGCGTTTTTAATTTCCGTGTCTTCCAAAGGCTGTTGGCTTTTGCAGCTGTTGTAAACTTCCTGCACAATATGAAATTGGTTGGTTTCTTTCAACAATTCCAAAGCGGCCCTGAAAGCGATAAAATCGCCCAATTTTGCCATATCAATTCCGTAACAATCCGGATAGCGGATTTGCGGTGCAGAGGAAACAACAATGATTTTTTTAGGATGCAATCGATCCAAAATTCTGATAATGCTTTTCTTTAAGGTTGTTCCGCGCACAATGCTGTCGTCAATAATCACCAAATTATCGGTTGGATTTACAATGCCATAAGTAACATCGTAAATATGCGCCACCAAGTCGTCTCTGCTGGTATCATCGGCAATAAAAGTCCGCAGTTTTGCATCTTTAATGGCCAGTTTTTCAAAGCGTGGAATTTCGCCCAATATTTCAGTCACTTTTTCGGCCGACAAACTGCGTTGACCTTTTAAAATAGCGGCTGTTTTTTGGACATTTAAAAAATCTACGGCAGCTTCGCGCAAACCATAAAAAGAAGTTTCCGCAGTGTTTGGAATGTATGAGAAAACGGTATTTTTTAAATCGCCTTTTATTTTCTCTGCAATTTGGGGAAAAACCAATTTCCCTAAATTTTTGCGTTCGGCATAAATATCGGCATCGCTTCCCCTAGAGAAATAAATGCGCTCAAAAGAACAGGCTTTATTTGGCAATGGTTCCTTGATTTTGGACATGGAAATTTTGCCGCTTCGTTTTATGATTAAAGCGTGGCCTCTTTCAATTTCTTTAACATCTTGAATGTCCACATTAAAAACAGTCTGAATTGCCGGGCGTTCCGAGGCAACCACCACAAACTCGTCATCGGCATAATAAAATGCTGGGCGTATTCCTGATGGATCTCGCAATACAAATGCATCGCCGTGACCCAATAAACCAGCCATGGCATAGCCGCCATCCCAATTTTTTGCCGATCTTTTTAAGATTTTTTTGATGTTGATGCGTTCCTCAATCATAGGGGAAGCTTCCTTTTTGGTAACGCCAAATTCCTTTTTGATTTTATCATACAATTTAGCCACTTCATCATCTATAAAATGACCTATTTTTTCCATGACGGTCACCGTATCGGTCATTTCTTTCGGATGCTGCCCTATTTCAACCAAATCGTTAAACAGGCGCTTGGAATTGGTCATATTGAAGTTTCCTGCAACAATTAAACTTTTGTGCATCCAGTTGCTTTGGCGCAAAAATGGGTGAACGCTTTCAATGCTGTTTTTGCCAAAAGTACCGTAACGCACGTGTCCCAAATACAAATTTCCAATATAAGGCGCATTGTTCAGTTGCCATTCCACGTCATCAATTTTATCGGGAAATTCCAGGTTTAAATTATTTAATCGGCCATTAATTTGGTCGAAAATATCTTGAATCGGCTGATCTTCATTGGAGCGAATACGGCTAATATAGCGCGTTCCGGGCGCAACGTTGAATTTTATGCTCGCCAAACCTGCACCATCCTGACCGCGATTGTGCTGCTTTTCCATCAACAAATACATTTTGTTTAAGCCGTAAAACGCCGTTCCGTATTTGTCTTTATAATATTGCAACGGTTTTAACATTCTAACCATTGCAATTCCACATTCATGCTTAATAGCGTCGCTCATAGTTGCAGTATTATATTGTGAATTCAATAAAAAAATTCCGCACACAAGCGGAATTCATTTTTAACCTATTTCAATTTCAAATTGTGTCAATTCTTTAAATTGCAACAATCGTTTTTGTATTTCCTTGTGCGTCAAATTTTCCATGCGCTCGGTGCCAAATTTCTCCACACAAAATGAAGCCAGGTTTGAGCCAGCAATCACTGCGCGTTTCATATTTTCAAAAGAAATATCGCCGGTTTTGGTAATATGGCCAATAAATCCGCCTGCAAAAGTGTCTCCTGCTCCGGTTGGGTCAAAAACTTCTTCCAGCGGCAATGCTGGCGCAAAAAACACATTGTCGCCGTTAAACAACAAAGCGCCATGTTCGCCTTTTTTGATCACCACATATTTTGGTCCCATTTCCTGAATTTTTTGCGCCGCTTTTACCAAAGAATATTCTCCGGATAGCTGGCGCGCTTCTTCATCATTGATGGCAATCACATCAATTTTTGCAATCACTTCCATCAACTCGCTCCAGGTATTGTTCATCCAAAAATTCATCGTGTCAAGCACCACCAACTTGGGGCGAACCGGAATTTGCTTGATGACCGACATTTGAACGGCCGGGTGTAAATTTCCCAGAATTAAATAATCAGTGTCTGTAAAATCTTCAGGAACAACAGGTTTAAAATTTGCCAATACGTTTAAATCGGTAATTAAAGTGTCTCTTGAGTTTAAATCGTTGTGGTATTTGCCGCTCCAAAAAAATGTTTTTTCATCCTCAATAATTTCAATGCCGTCGGTATTGATGTTTTTCAGATTTAATTTTTCTAAATATTTCTTCGGAAAATCGCCTCCAACTACAGAAACAATTCCTGAATAAATGCCAAATTGTGAGGCGGAAAGGGAAATATAGGTTGCGGAACCTCCTAAAATCTTGTCCGTTTTTCCAAACGGCGTTTCAATGGCGTCAAAAGCAACGGTTCCAATAATTAGTAATTTACTCATATTTTACGGTAGTTAACACACTGTTGAACTGGATTAATTTGTCTAATATTTTTTTTAGATAAACCATGTGTTTACTTTTGCAAAAATAAGTTTAAAAAATGACTATCAAAGAAATACAAGAAGAAATTATAGACGAGTTTTCCTTTTTTGAAGATTGGATGGAACGTTATGAATATATGATTGAACTGGGAAAATCGCTTCCGATGATTAAGGATGAATTTAAAACCGATTCGAATTTAATTTCGGGCTGCCAATCGAAAGTGTGGCTGCATTCTGAGATTGATGGCGACAAAATTAAGTTTACGGCCGACAGCGATGCCATTTTAACCAAAGGAATTGTGGCGCTTTTGTTGCGCGTTTTCAACAACCAAAAACCTAAGGATATTTTAGATGCCGATTTATATTTTGTGGATAAAATTGGTTTGAAAGAACATTTGTCGCCAACACGCGCCAACGGTTTGGTCTCTATGATTAAACAAATAAAATTGTACGCGCTGGCTTTTCAGTCGAAAATGTCATAAAAAAGTCGGAAGTCAGGAGACCGAAGTCGGAAGTTGAAAAATCATCTGCTGGCGCGAGCGTCTCGCTCGTGCTTTTGTTAAACTAATCACGCAGTCACGAGCGGGATTCAATTTGTGTTAGGGATTGCAGTGAAAATACTTTTTGAGGCTTTTGCCGATAAAAAGATTGTAGCGAAAAGCCCGCCCGCCTTTTCGGCGGGAACACCCGAAATATTCCAATAAAGCAATAAGAAATTAGCCGTAAATTTTACGCGAATAGTTAAATAATTGTATATTTGTCCTTATTTAGAATGAATATAAAGAAAGGCTTTTAAAATGAACAGCACACATGCACAAGAACTTGGCGATAAAATAGTTGCAAAACTAAAAACGATTTACGACCCTGAAATTCCTGTAGATATATTTGAATTGGGTTTAATTTATGACGTTTTTGTAAGTGAAAACAACGATGTTAAAATTTTAATGACGCTAACATCACCCAATTGCCCGGTTGCAGAAACCTTGCCGGTGGAAGTTGAGGAAAAAGTAAAAACGATTGAGGAAGTTAAAAATGCCGAAGTTGAAATTACATTTGACCCGATGTGGACGCAGGAAATGATGAGTGAAGAGGCAAAATTAGAACTCGGATTTCTATAAATGGCCGATGAAATTATAAATAGGGTCGCGAACAGCCAATTGAAAACAATTGACCTGGAAGATTTTTATCCGAAAGGTCCAAGAAGAGTCATTGACATTAAAAACTGGTTGTTTCACGAACAAATTTTGAAAGAAACCGATTTTCGTGAACACCTAAAAAACCACGATTGGTCCCAGTACAAAGATGAATATATTGCATTAACGTGTTCTACGGACGCCATTATTCCTTCCTGGGCATTTATGCTGATTACCACATACGTTTCTCCTTTTGCCAAAAAAATTGTGGTCGGGAATTTGGCTGCTTTGGAAACTTCCATTTTTCAGGACCTAATCGCGCATTTTGAGGTGGAAGATTTTGTGGGAAAACCAGTAATTATCAAAGGCTGCTCCAGCAAACCAATTCCGGAAACCGCTTACATTCAACTGATTGAAAAACTGCAGCCGGTGGTAAAATCCATTATGTTTGGCGAAGCCTGCTCTACCGTTCCGCTTTTTAAAAGCAACAATTAAGATTTTGCTGAGTTTTTCAGGATTGTCTTTTTAATGGAATTTTATTAAATCTCTTCCTCAAATTCTTCGTACAACAAATCGTTATAAGGAAAACGCGTGACGTGAATTTTTTTCACTTCTTCAAAAACTTTTTCCTTGAACGCTTCCATATTTTCTTTGTTCAAGGCAGAAATAAACACGCAATTGTTGTTTAGTCGGCTCATCCAGGTTTTTTTCCATTCGTCCAAAGAAAAGTGAATTTCGGTTTTTTCGGTCACCAAATCATCCGATTCAATAGTTTGGTGCGTAAACGCATCAATTTTATTAAAAACGATGATGGTTGGTTTGTCGGCGCTTCCAATTTCGGCCAAAGTTTTATTTACGGAAGCCATATGATCTTCAAAATTTGGATGTGAAATATCCACAACGTGAAGCAGTAAATCGGCTTCCCGAACCTCATCCAAGGTTGATTTAAATGATTCGATTAACTGTGTCGGCAATTTTCTGATAAAACCAACGGTGTCTGTCAACAAAAACGGAAGGTTTTTAATCACCACTTTTCTTACGGTGGTGTCCAATGTTGCAAACAATTTATTTTCGGCAAACACCTCGCTTTTGCTCACCACATTCATCAAAGTCGATTTCCCGACGTTGGTATAACCCACCAAAGCGACACGCACCAATTTTCCTCGGTTTTTGCGTTGAACAGCCATTTGTTTGTCCACAATTTCCAGCTTTTTTTTCAGCAGGGAAATTTTGTCCCTAATAATTCGTCGGTCGGTTTCAATTTCCGTTTCACCAGGACCACGCAATCCGATTCCCCCTTTTTGACGTTCCAAGTGGGTCCAAAGTCGGGTAAGGCGCGGCAATAAATATTGGCATTGCGCCAGTTCAACTTGCGTTCTCGCATAACTTGTTTGCGCCCTTGCCGCAAAAATATCGAGAATTAAATTGGTTCTGTCCAACACTTTGACGTTCAGCACTTTTTCAATATTCCGCAATTGAGAAGACCGCAATTCATCATCAAAAATAACCGTTCCAATGTTGTTGGCTTCAATATACTGGCGCACATCCTCCAATTTACCGGTTCCGATAAACGTTTTTGGATTGGGGGTGTCTAACTTCTGGACAAATCTTTTTACCGCTTTTCCGCCCGCGGTGAGCGTTAAAAATTCCAGTTCATCCAAATATTCATTGCATTTCTCTTCATTTTGATATTGCGTAATCAGTCCTATCAAAACAACTTTTTCTGTATTGTCCTCTATAATTTCAGTCATAATCAAAATAGCCGGCAGCTATATTTATGTTAAAAAATTGATGCAAAAAATAGTTTCTGCCAATTTTATGCCTTTTTGTTTAATAAGCAAATATACAAATTACCAAGTTCAATTTTGATTTTGTGTTGCAGGCTTTTATTTAAATTGATTGCAGTTTCATCAAGAAAAAGCAATCGTAAATCCTAAATTTAATCCAACTTCTCGCGCAATCAAATTTTATTGTAATTTGCGGCCGGTTTTTATCAGACAAAATCCTTAAAGACCAAAGAAACTTTATACCGAAGAAAATCCATGAAAACATTTTCAGTAAAGGAAATCAACCAGCTTTTAAAAGGCACTTTGATTGGAGATACCAGCCACCAAATAAGCGGACCGGAACAATTGGAAAAGGCCGGAAACAACCATATTTCATTTATAGGAAGCAAAAAATATGTGCGTTTGTGGGAAACCTCAAAAGCCTGTGTCGCCATTGTGAATGAAGACCTGGATTTTGAACCCGGCGAAAATCGCGCCCTGATTAAAGTAAAAAATGCCGATTTGGCGATGGCCCGATTGCTGGAAGTTTTTAGTCCGGATTCTCCTGTTTTTGAGGAAGAAATTCACGAGACTGCCGTTGTTCACGCCTCAGCAACCATTGGCAAAAACTGTAAAATTGGGGCAAACTGTTATATCGGAAAAAACGTGTTGTTGGGCGATGATGTTGTTTTGTATCCAAATGTGACCATTTTTGATGAAACCAGCATCGGAAACGGCACGGTGATTTGGTCGGGAACGGTAATTCGGGAACGAAGTGAAATAGGCCGTTTTTGCATTTTTCATCTTAACGTGAGCATTGGCGGGGACGGATTTGGCTATTGTGCCAGCGAAGACGGCAGGGGTTTGGTTAAAATTCCGCACATTGGCAATGTGGTGATTGGAAATTATGTGGAGATCGGCTCAAATTCTTGCGTGGATCGCGGCAAATTTAGCGCCACACAAATTGGAGACGGCTGTAAAATTGACAATTTGGTGCAAATTGCGCACAACAGTGTGATGGGACGCTCTTGCATTATGGCCGGACACAGCGGTTTGGCAGGTTCTGTTACCCTTGGCGACGGCGTTATTATTGGCGGAAGCGCTTCCATTAAAGACCACGTGACTGTGCATTCAGGAGCCATAGTGGCAGGAGGTTCTGGCGTAATGAGCGATGTGGAAGCAGGCAAAACAGTGTTGGGCTATCCGGCTCAGGATTCAAGAGAAATGTTGAAACAATGGGCTGCGTTGCGAAGTCTTATAAAGTAATAAAGCGATACAGTTTCAGAAAAATAACCATTTTAAAGGTTTAGATATATAAATAATTGCGGGCGTAAACCCGCAATTATTTTAAAACTCAAAAATTACTTTGCCACGGCCAAGTTTGGCAATCTCTTTTAAGTTATTGACGGTTAAATTTTCGGTATTTTTAACATTAATAATGGCTCCTGATCTTTCAGCAAGAATTGCGAAGTCGTTTAGTTCGGGTACAGTGTATAAAGTTGCGTCTAAATTCATTCCGCCACCCAATCTAATGATGTCTTTTAAGTCGGTAATTGTTTTTTTCATTTTCCTTTTTTAAAGTTTCATATTTAATTTTTTGGGATTTTTTTAGTCTACAGTAACCGCACAACTAAAATTTTATCAGTTTTAGTATAGAAGCCGGTATAACTATCAATCATTAAATGGCTTTTTTGCCAAAAGACAAAATGGCCATTTATATAATAAGCCAACAAAAAACATAGACGTTTATGCCAATGCTTTAAATAAAACGGGGGGAATTGCGGCAATTTTTTTTATCCTTTTATTAGCGTGATAAAGTTATAAATTTTAAGTTAACAGCCAAAAAATATTCATAAAATATTAAAATACACCCCGTTACTGCCGATTTAAAAAGCCCCCGGCAGAAGATTAACGCATCACCGCACTCTCGGATTAAACCCGTCTGGCGCATTTTGCGGGGAACTTGGGTTTGTAATTAAACTGTTTGAAGCCGCCGAAAAAATGATCCATTCGCTGACGGTAAAAATTGGATTTGGCGCAGAAACCGTTAAATTTCTCATAGCGCGACCATCTTCATATTCCCAATTTGTGCCGTTTCCGTCTTGACCAACAACGCCAAAAATATCCATTCTTGCACCGGTATTGTCAATTAATTCATACACATCATCGCCATTTCCAGAAATATAAATGGTTTCAATATCTGGAATATTATTAAAAAGAATTTTGTATTCGCTGCCGGCAATGATGGCAAATCCGCCCGGGGGAATTACAATGCCCGTCAATGCCAATGGCGAACCGGAAACAGTTGTTGCCCCGCTTAAATATTTATTCAGTTTCCATCCCGTTAAATTTACCGCCGTTTCTCCGGCATTGTACAATTCCACAAAGCGTGCGGAAACTTCATTATCAGGATCGGCCACTTCCGTGATCATGATTTTTGGGACAAAAACCTCACAAGCTTCATAAGTTTCTGAAAACTGCACATCCAAAGCTGTTCTCAATTCAAGAACATTGCTTAAAACGCCGGTGATATTTCCTTTTCCCCGCGGAAACAATTCGTTTGCAAAAGTGGCTTTACCGTTGGTGAAAACCGATAATTTTATGGATTCGTTGCAGGTTTCCAACGTTCGGAATCCGTTGTTGGTGCCGCTGAAATAGGTAAATGCCGAACCCAATTCATTTTGCGCCAATTGCACGTTTTTAACTGTTACCAAGGTGTTTTCAAAAGCAGGATTTAACACCTCTGAAATTAAAATTTCTTTTGGAATTATGGTGAAATTTTCTCCGCTGTTGTAAATGAAATCGGCAATTTGGGTTGCTGAAATTTCAGTTATGGCAGTTCCTTTTGGAAAGCCAACGGTTAAAATTCCGTCTTTTTTGGCCATATAAAGCCTGTTCAATTTTACAAAAACCTTGTCGCCGATGTTGTATTGTTCAAACAAAATTTCTGAATCAACCAACAACTGTATTCCGGCTGTTGCATTTTCAACAGCATCCTGTATCACCAATTTTTTCACAAAACTTCCCTGTTCATCGCTTGAAACCACATAGCCTTCAATAACGTAATTGTTGCTGATGCCAAATTCGACCATAGTTCCTTGGTACATTTCCCTAACTTCCGTCAAAGGAATCGTTGGCAGAAAAGAATTGGTCGCATCGCAGCGTGTTTCCGTTAATTTAACATCGTCTGTATCGCGCAAATACAGTTGAAAATCATCATAATAATTGCTGAAAATAGCCACAATACTTCCTTTTCCTTCGGGAAGCATATTGTTTTTAAAACTGGCAAAACCGCTATTTCTTAACATAACTTCATCCAAAAAAGTGCAGGAATTGTCAACACTTTGCAGCACGCGATTTACGGTTGCCGTATTGTCGGCATTTCCGTAAGCTTGGCCAATTTCACTCGATTTAAACTGCACATTTTCAATTTCTATGAGCATTTCCAGCATACTTTTATTCAAGTCTGCAATAGCAACTTTCTTCGGAATTATTTCCGCAACTTCGCACGAACGCACAATATATTTATCGAGTTCCGAGCCCAAAATTCCAGCCAAACCGTCACCGGTTGCGACACCAATTTGCACGCTTCCAAAACTGTAGCCCACCGCCAGACCTTTCAATTTCACATAAATTTTTCGGCCCACATTGTATTTGGTGTAAATATTGGTTTGGTTGATGGAAATTTTGATGGCCGCGGTCGGATTCTCGGGTTTGTCCTGAATGGAAATTGACTTGTAAATATTCCCCGATTTGTCGCTGGAAACCACATAGCCTTCCAGTATAATATCGGTTTCAATAATTTTTGCGCCGCCAAAAGTGTACATTTCCTTAATCTGCTGAATGGTGGTTGTTGCGGTAAGTTGCGGTTCGGTGCAATCCACATTCGGGGTTTCAAAATCTGCGTCTTTTACACAGGTTGAAAAAGTGATTGTCACAACAATCGAGATAAGTAAAATTCTTATGTTTTTATAAAAGTTCATAGCACTCATTTTTAAAATCTTAGGTATAAATTCAAATAATAAGAGGTTTTTCCGCCGTACCAATATTTTGGTCCAAAAATGGGTTTCTCCAGTTGTTTGTCCTCTTTTAACTCGGGATAATTGGATTTCCGCGATTGCTCAAATCCGCCGGTTTTAAACAATTCACCCAAAATATTGTTGATGCCCATAAAAAACCCGAGATAATAATCATCAATTTTCCACGATTTTCCGCCAACGGCATTCACCAAAAAAGCGGAGTCAAATTTTTCCTGTTTCAACAAATGATCAACCTGTTCCTGCGTAACCTGCACGCCAGTTTCATCATCCAAAAAAGGCACGCCGTCGGAATCCAGATAAAAATTATTGGTTCGCAACAAGGGAGAAATATCCAGATAATTGTTGCTTAAATAATTGGCGTTTATCTGAAAAAACCAATACGCCGGATCTCGGTATTCAAAAGTGAAAGAATAGGCGCGTTGCGGGGTTCCGGAAATGTGGTAATTTTTCAAATAAGCCGTTCCGAAATTGCTGTTTAAATTTGAAAAACTCTCAGAAATCAGGTACAACTGCGGATTGTTGCTGTACGTAAATTGCCCGACAGAACCGGCCGCAAGCAGTTTTACGGTGGGCAAAACCTGGTATTCAAAACTTAATTCGGCTCCCATATTCGTTTTGTCCACACCCGTAATAATTTCGTTCACAAAATCGGCCTGGTCGCCCAACAAACCTTCCGCAAAAAAGAAGGAAGTTTCTATGGCATCGCTAAATTTTGTGTAATAAGCCGTTAACCGCGATTGGATTTTCGGCGCCCTGAAAACATAACTTACATCGCCGGCCATCATTTTTTCGCTCGTTAAATCGGGCGTGATGCTGTTATTGACCCTTGAATTTGAAAAAGTGGTTTTTATGGTGGGCGCGTTTGTAATATATGCGCCGTTTAAGGTAATTAAATTTCGCCCGGTGATTTTATAGGTGGCGCCGGCTTTCAGGCCGAAATCCATAAAATGTTGCTTTTCTCCTTTTCCGAAGGAATTTTCAAAATAAGTGCCGTTTTTATACAAGCCTTCCCGTTGGTAATTGGTGCTTTTTGCGTTCATTCCCACAAAATAATCAACATTGTTTTGAGTTCCCTGAACTTGTGCGAAAGCGCTCGCCGTAAAAGCATTGACGGTATAATTGTACTGAAATGCATCGCCTTCACCAACCGTTCTGTCCGGATTGTTCAAGTCATTTTGCTGCGCATCGCCCAGCGCATATTGGTCTAAATCCACAAATCCGTTTCCGCCCAGCAAATCGAGCATATTTGCATAATTTTTCGACTTTAAATTTTTGATGGAAATTCCGCCGTTGAAGTTCAAATTCTCCGTAAATTTTGTGTTGATGAGAGAATTTGCCGAAAATTGCGTGTCGTCAACACGGTCTTCATACAAATAATACAGGGAATTACCGTTGTCGGCGTTTGCCTGGTACAATTCATTCCATTTGAGTTGGCCATTTTTCAAAAATTCCTGCTCGCTTAAATAGGCATTCGCATAATCTGGACTGTCGGGGTATCTTAAAAAATTGCTCGGCAAATACTTCCAATACGTTGGGTCGGGATTTGGCGCGTTAAAATAGCCCAGTCGGCTGTTGCCAATTCGCCCAAACTGATAAGCCAAAGTTGACTTTATCGTTGTATTTGCTCGTTCATAAAAATGGCTCAGCATCAACACCGGTTCAAAAATTTCCTTAATTCTCGAATTTCTTTTGTCGCCTTCCTGATTTCCCCAATAAGCATTGTATTGATAGCCTTTTAAATCATACACTTCCTGAGTGTTTGGCGACGATTTTCCGCGTTTGTTGGGCGCTGCAAAAGCCGTAAAATTTAAACTGTGGTTTTTGGTGAATCTTTTTTCCACCGCCAAAAATCCCGACCAGGCATTGTAAGAAGTTCCGTCAATATAACCTTCCTGCGCCATTCTGCGGGATGCCGAAACCACAAAAGCCCAGTCGTTTTTGTTCCAGCCCGAAGCGTAAGTCGCCATTGCGCGACCAGTGTAGCTTTTGTTGGTTGATGAAAGTGAAACTTTTTTTACCGCCTGATAATCAGATGCTCTTGTGCTGAAATTTGTGGCGCCCAAAATACCGCCAAAAGTATAATCAGAAACCGCAATGCCGTTGGAAAATTCCTGATTTCGAAACGCATCGTTCAATCCGCCCCAATCGCTCCATTGCGGACGGCCATCGTACAATTTGTTCATTTCAATGCCGTTGATGGCGATGGTTCCGTAACTGGAATCGTAGCCGCGGACTTTAAACCAGGCTTGGCTGAAATTAAAAGCCGCCGCTTGTAAATAAGCATCTTTGGAAGACTGGAACAATCCGGCAATATAATCGGAGGTTTTCCCTTCCTCATCCAGCAAATCCTCATCGGTTAAAACAATCAAACTTAATTCATCAGTCGCAATAATGGTTTTTTGTAAATAAATTATACCCAAATCATAATTTTTAGTTTCAAGAATATTGATGGGAAAATCTTGCGTTTCGTAACCTTCAACCTGAATTTGCAGCGAATAATTGCCAACAGGAATATTTTTTAGGATAAATTCCCCGTTTAAATTTGTTTCAGCAAAAATATTAAGTGACGCAATTTTTAGGGAAACACCTTTTAAAGCTTCTTCTGAAGTGGCTTCAACAACTTTTCCGTTGATGGAAGCAAGTGTTTGTGCTCCCGAATTAGCGACATAAAAAAGGCACACAATAGCGGCAATAACTATTATTTTCATAGACAATTTTTGATGAAAGTAATCTATTTTTGAATACCGCCGATAAAAATCAAAAAAAATAATTTCGCTATCTTATTGAAATATAATGAACTATTCCAGCTGTGATTGATATTTTGTCTTATATTGGTTCCTTAAAAAAAATGCTATGAAACGTCTAACACTTCTTGCGCTGCTTATTTTATTGGCGGTACAGCCAATTTTCAGCCAAAAAAAATATGACATCAAAACCATCGCTTTTTACAATTTGGAAAACCTTTTTGATATTGAGGATGACACTTTAAAATTGGACGAAACAAGCCCGATTATGGAAATTAAAGAAAACAGGGCCGCCATTTATCAGCTAAAACTGAACAATATGGCAAAAGTGCTTTCCGAAATTGGCTTGGCAGAGGCCAAAAACAGTCCGGTAATTATTGGCGTTTCCGAAATTGAAAATTATGCCGTGTTGGAAGATTTGGTGAACACTTCCTTTTTAAAGGACAAACAATATGGCATTATTCATTATGATTCGCCCGATATCAGAGGCATTGATGTGGGATTTTTGTATCAAATCAACCATTTTAAACCAGTATATCATGAAATTTTCGAATTGCGTTTGTGGGATGATGAAGGCTATCGCATTTATACGCGAGATCAATTGCTGGTTTCGGGCTATTTGGGTGATGAGCTCATCCATATTATCGTAAATCATTGGCCTTCACGACTTGGCGGCGAGGCAAAAAGTCGGTCAAAAAGAGAGAAAGCCGCCTATTTAAACACCCAAATAATCGCTAAAATAAAGGAAACCGACCCCAATCCAAAAATTATTTTGATGGGCGATTTAAATGATGATCCCATCAACAGCAGCCTTAAAAATATCTTAAAAACGAAAGCCAAAAAATCGGATGTTGAAGCCGGCGACATTTACAACCCGATGGAAGAAATGTTCAGGCGCGGACAAAATACCCTGGCGTACCGCGACAACATCAACCTTTTCGACCAAATTATGTTTACCTCTCCGCTGTTAACCACCACAAACGACTTTTCATCCTATAAAATGTACAAAACGGCTATTTTTAAGCCGCAATATTTAACCACGCAAACCGGAAAATATAAAGGTTATCCCTTCAGAAGTTTTGGAAATAGCGGATTTACAGGCGGTTACAGTGACCATTATCCGGTTTATTTATACCTGATAAAGGAGGTTTTTTAAGCAGCGGCTAAAAAGTTTCAGGTATTTGGCTCTTTAATTTTTTAAACAAAACAAACGATTACACGATTAAACAGTTGAGCGATTAAACATTTTTTTTTGGGCGTTTCCTTTCAGGCCGCGCTTTTCGCTATATCTTTTTTTCATTGCATTTCAAAAAAGTATGCCGCTTCTATCGCTAACGCAATTTGAATTGCTATTTATAATCGTTATTTCTTCGTGAAAACTGCCAATTAATACAAATTCACCAACATAAATAAAAATTAAAATCAATAGATTTGTGAATTAGTTCATAAAAACCAAATAATAGAAAAATTATGCATAAAATAACAATCACTTTTATATTATCATTTGCGTTTTTGGCAATGTCGGCCCAAGAGGTGATGACACCAGAAAAACTGCTTCAGCTAAACAAAGCTTCAGGAATTGGTTTCACCAAAGACGGCAACAACCTTATTTACAGCATTACGGGTTACAGCCTCGAAACAAACAGCAGATCAAAAACCACCTACCAAATGCCAATTGCCGGCGGAAATAGCCAGATAATTACCGATTACAGCGCGTTAATTGCCGACAACAGCATTTCCCCCGATGGCAAATACAAAATTTTAACTGCGGACGTAAAACTAAAAAACGTTACCGGATTGGATTTTTATCCGGATGCGACAGATTCAAATGTGCAGATTTATGACGAACTCAATTATCGCCATTGGGATACTTGGGAAGACGGCGCTTACAGCCATATTATGTATAAATCTACTTCAGAAAATGATGCCGAACCAATCGATATTATGGCCGCGGAACCTTTCGACAGTCCGCAAAAACCATTTGGCGGATCGGAAGACTATTTGTGGAGTCCCGACAGTAAAAATATCTTATATGTGTCTAAAAAATTAAGCGGCGCTGCGTATGCCTCCAGCACCAATACCGATATTTACCAATACAACCTGGAAACAAAAACCACCACAAATTTAACTTCAGAAAACAAAGGTTACGACACCAATCCGGCATTTTCTTCCAAAGGTCAATTGGCCTGGCTGCAAATGAAAAGAGATGGTTATGAATCGGATAAAAAAGACATTATTGTCAATGTTAATGGCACTTCCATCAATTTAACCGCAAACTGGGACGGAACAGTTGACAGCTTTCTTTGGCAAGACAAGGGCGATAAAATTTATTTTGTGGCACCGGTTTTGGGAACTGTGCAATTATTTGAAATAGGTATTCCTGTTGCAGGAAAGAAAAGCAGTTCGCTAAAACAAATTACAAACGGACAATTTGATGTTCACGGCATTGTGGGCCAATCTAAACAAACCATTGTGGTGAGCAGACGAGATATGAACCACGCGCCTGAATTGTACGCCGTAAATTTAAAAGACGGAAAAATGACGCAATTGACCCATTCAAACGACTCTTTTTACAATAGCATTACGTTGAGCAAGGTTGAAAAAAGAATGGTTAAAACAACAGACGGAAAAGAAATGCTGACCTGGGTTATTTATCCGCCAGACTTTGATCCTGCGAAAAAATATCCTACGATTTTATACTGTCAGGGCGGACCGCAAGGCGCTTTAAGCCAAATTTATTCTTTGCGATGGAACTTTCAGCTGATGGCCGCAAACGGTTATATCATTGTTGCACCAAACAGAAGGGGAATGCCGGGTTATGGGGTGGAGTGGAACGAACAAATCAGCAAGGATTATGGCGGACAAAATATGCAAGATTACTTGTCTGCCATTGATGAAATGGCCAAAGAACCTTTTGTGGATGCGAATCGTTTGGGTGCGATAGGCGCAAGTTATGGCGGTTATTCGGTCTTTTATTTGGCTGGAATTCATGAAGGAAGATTCAAAAGTTTTATTTCCCATGACGGAATTTTCAACTGGAAAAGTATGTACGGAACCACCGAAGAATTGTTCTTTGTGAACTGGGATTTGGGTGGCGCTTATTGGGATAAAAACAATGTTGATGCGCAAAGAGCCTATAACGAGTTCAATCCGATTGAAAAAGTTGGGCAATGGGATACGCCTATCATGATTATTCAGGGCGGAAAAGATTTCAGGGTGCCGATCGGACAAGGATTGGCCGCTTTTCAGGCAGCGCAATTGAAAGGCCTCAAAAGTAAATTATTGTATTTCCCAGAAGAAAATCACTGGATTTTAGACAATAAAAACAGCCTGGTTTGGCAACGTGAATTTTATAAATGGCTGAAGGAAACATTGTAATTTTAAAAAAAGAAAGGCGGAAATTAATTTTTCGCCTTTCTTTTTTTATTGTTGAATCGTGTAACTGTTTAATCGTTTAATTTCTATTTTTACAACTTTTAATATTTAACTTTTAGCCTTCAACTTCTATATCTTTCAACAAAAGTTGCAATGTTTTATAGCCGTTCCACTCATTTTCATCAATACAAAAAGCGGCTTTAAAGGCATTTTTATTTTGCGTGATTTCGTGTTTGTCGCCCATGCCAAAACCGATGGCATTGTAGGTTGTTTGGTTGGTTCCTTCAAAAAGGTTCAGTTTTAAATGCGTTTCATCTGAGCCCACTTTTTTGCCATAGCCATTGTCGCGCAAACCGCCGCACATAAAAACAGGTTTCATATTTTGCGGTCCGAAAGGCGACAATTGGTTCATGATTCTGAAGAATTTAGGCGTAATTTCTGAAAGGCTGATTTCTGCATCAATGGCAATTTCGGGTGTTCGCAATTCCACGGGCAAGGTGTTTTTTACAACTTCTTCAAACTTCGATTTAAAATTTTGGTAGTTTTCTTCTTTTAAGGTCAATCCGGCCGCATATTTATGTCCGCCAAACTGCTCAATAAATTCTGAGCATTGTTCCAGCGCTTCATAAACGTCAAATCCTTTTACCGAGCGTGCCGATGCCGCCAATTTGTCGCCGCTTTTTGTGAAAACCAAGGTTGGTTTGTAGTGAGTTTCAATCAATCTGGAAGCCACAATGCCAATCACGCCTTTGTGCCAATTTTCTGCATAAACAACGGTTGAATAATGATGCTGCTCGCCATTTTCTTCAATTTGGAGCAAAGCTTCACTGGTGATTAACTTGTCCAAATCCTTCCGGTCGTTGTTGTTTTGTTCTATTTCCAGAGCGAATTTCACGGCAGAGTCAAAATCCAGTTCAGTCAACAGTTCAACAGCGTAATTTCCATGTTTAATCCGTCCGGCGGCATTAATTCTTGGCGCAATGATAAATACCACATCGGTAATGTTTAATTCAACTTTTTTAATTTGGTGAATCATTGCTTTGATGCCGTTTCTCGGATTGGAATTAATCACCTTCAAACCAAAATAAGCCAAAATCCTGTTTTCTCCGGTGATGGGAACAATGTCGGCAGCGATGGCCGTCGCCACCAAATCCAGGTAAGGCACCAAATCGTCAATGGTTTGATTTCTGTGGCTTGCCAAGGCCTGAATCAGTTTGAAACCCACGCCGCAACCGCACAGTTCATCATACGGATATTCACAATCTATTCGTTTGGGATCTAAAACCGCAACGGCATCCGGAATTTCATTTCCCGGACGGTGGTGGTCGCAAATAATAAAATCGATGCCTTTTTCTTTTGCATAAGTTACTTTATCGATGGCTTTTATGCCACAGTCCAAGGCAATAATCAAAGAAGTGTCATTGTCTTTCGCAAAATCGATTCCCAAAAAAGAAATGCCGTAACCTTCCGCATATCTATCCGGAATATACGTGGCGATATTTGGGTAAAATGTTTTTAGATAGGATGAAAGCATGGAAACAGACGTGGTGCCGTCCACATCATAATCGCCGTAAACCATAATATTTTCATTTTGGGCGATTGCACGTTCTATGCGTTCAACAGCTTTGTCCATATCCTTCATCAAAAAAGGATTGTGGAGGTCTTTTAAATTTGGGCGAAAAAACGATTTGGCCTGGTCGTAGGTTTCAATATTTCGCTGCACCAACAATTTGGCCAAGGTATATTCGATTCCCAAATCCTGGGCCAATTTTGAAGTGATTTCCGGGTTTGTTTCAGGTTTTAATTTCCATCGCATAGCAGTGCTTTTTTCCAAAAGTAAGCAATTTTTAGTTGTAGATAAACCAGATTATTGGTAAGTTGGTTTTTTGTGTTATGGTTTTAATTTCCCAACAATAATAATTCCCCCTTTGGGGGCTAGGCTTTATTTATCGAAATATTGAATTTCGATGCTTACTTCGGCAAACTGGCGAAACATATGCATCACACCGCAGTAACGATCGACAGAAAGATTTACCGCTTTTTCAATTTTGTCTTTTTGAAAATCTTTGCCGAAGAAAAGGTAGGTAACTTTTACTTTATCATATATTTTTGGGTGTTCCTCCGTCAGATTTCCTTCCACTTCAATTTTAAAATCTTCAACTTCGGCGCGCATTTTTTTTAATAAAGATGCTATATCCATGGCTGTGCAACCAGCCAACGAAGTTAACATCATCGCTTTTGGGCGCAATCCTTTTCCTTGTCCGCCCGCATCTTCAGCGGCATCAATCATTACAGTTCCTTCAGGCGCTTTCGATTCAAAAAGCATTTCGCCTTTCCAACTTACTTCAATTTTATTGATCATAATTATTTTATTATTTACTCACCTTACGCAATACCCACCTCAAAAAACATTGTTTTAACATTTGCATTGTTAACAACTTATATTTCATAAAACTCAGCACTAAAAAAAATAATTATGCAGCCTTTCTTGGTTTGGTCAATATTTCTAATTCAT
>DATCUQ010000046.1:0-196915 GCA_036567345.1 Lutibacter sp. | reverse complement strand
AAACCGGTTGACACCAATAAAACACCGGCTGGCCGTCAAAACAACAGACGTACTGAAGTTACTTTGGCTGAATAATTAAGCATAACTTTTATTTTATTAAAAGTGAAAAACGCCTAAAATTAATTTTTTAGGCGTTTTTTTCGGGATTATTGCCAAGACTTTTTCCTATACTTTTTTGGTTGAAAACGAAAAATCAAAGGAAGAGAATTAAAAGTATTAAAATAGTTAACTAAAAGCCATTTCAATTGAAATGGCTTTTATATTTTTATAGGGAATAAAAAAATCAGATGAAATGAATATTTCGGGACACGATTCAAGCACCTATGAAAATATATGAAACGAGCACAACAAATTTTGATACACAGTAGAATGATTAATAGCGAACCTGCCTGTCCGGCAGGCAGGCAGCATCTGTACCAATAAAAAATAAAGTATAAACAGATGAAATCATTTATTTCAAGAGTTATTGATGATGTACTTACCAAACACGAGAGTTTTAATAATTTAATATTTGTGCTGCCAAGCCAGCGGTCATGCGTGTTTTTAAAAGAAGAAATTTTAATAAAAACATCAGGTACTGCTTTTTTGCCAAAAATATTAAGCATTGAAAATTACATACAGGAATTGGCAGACATCAATTTAATTGATGCTACGCAATTGTTATTTGAATTTTACACGATATATCAGGAAAATATTCCAAAAGAAAACAGAGAACCTTTTGATGCTTTTTCACAATGGGCCACCATCGCTTTGCACGATTTTAATGAAATCGACAGCTATTTGGTAAATTCCACTCATTTTTTTTCCAGTTTGAGAGATGTAAAAAGGTTAGAAAAATGGTTTCAAAACAAAAAGCCAAGCCAATTGGCGATAAACTATCTTCAGTTTTTTGAATATTTAGCTGTTTTTTATGAGGCACTTTACGAAAAATTGAAAAATAATAAATTTGGTTATCAGGGTTTAATCTATAAAGAAGCCACAAACAATTTAGAGTTTTACATAAATAACAATGTGGGAAATCACATTATCTTTGTCGGATTTAATGCGCTAAACAAAGCTGAAGAAACCATATTTCAGGAATTTTTAAATAATAATTTGGCATCTGTTTATTGGGATGCAAATGAATCATTTTTCAAGAATTCCAATGAAGCGGGTGTTTTTTTAAGGAAATATAAAAAGGAATGGGCATATTATCAAAAAAACCCATTTTTATGGGATTATGAAGTGTTGCCAATTCATAAAAATATCAATTTAATAGGCGCACCCAAAAATACCACACAGATTAAATATGCGGGGGAACTTTTAGGCAAAATAGAGAATTTCAGCAAAACCGCTTTGGTGCTGGCCGACGAAAATTTGCTGGCCCTAACGCTAAATTCATTGCCAAACAATGTAAAAAATATTAACATCACGATGGGTTATCCGTTAAAAGACATTCCTGTAGCAAGTTTGTTTGATTCGCTGTTTAAACTGCATTTAAACCAGTATAAATTTAATAAGGAGGCAGAACATCTATTTTATTACAAAGATGTTTTAAGCGTTTTAAACAACCCATTTCTAAATAAATTAAACGGCGGAATTCTTCAAAAATTAATCGCTGAAATTAAAAGGAAAAATAGCATCTTTTTATCGGCTGAAATGCTCAAAAAATATATTTCATCAACTGAAGCGGCACAAATTTCAACCGTATTTTCATTATTTTATTTTTCGACTTCCATAAATATAGTCATTAAGCAATGCATCGATTTAATCAAGGAGCTTAAAACCCACGTAAATGGGGTTGAAAAGGAATATTTGTATCGCTTTTTTACGGTTTTTCAACAATTGGAAACCCTTAATTCAACCTATAATCACATCATCGATTTAAAATCTTTGACTTTATTTTACACCCAAATTTTGAGAACCGAAAAACTGTCGTTTCAAGGCGAGCCATTACAGGGTTTGCAATTGATGGGAATGCTTGAAACCAGGGCTTTGGATTTTGAAACGGTTATTGTCACCTCCGTCAATGAAGGCATTTTGCCCGGAGGCAAAAACGATTTTTCCTTTATTCCGTTTGATGTGAAAAAATATTTCGGTTTGCCGACATTTCAGGAAAAAGACGCTATTTTTTCATACCATTTTCAGCGATTGCTGCAACGGGCAAAAGACATCTATTTAATTTACAATACGGAATCAGACGGTTATGGATCCGGAGAAAAAAGCCGCTTTTTAACGCAGCTTGAAATCAACTATCCCGAAATCACAAAAACAATTATCAGCCCTAAAGTTCAGCATATAAATTTCCCAATTCTTCAAATAGAAAAAACGCCCGAAATGATGCAAAAACTGCAGGCGGTGTTCACAAAAGGCATTTCGCCATCGGCCTTGGCAAGCTACATTTACGATCCGGTGAAATTTTACGAGCAACGCATATTGGAGATTTATGAAGAAGATGAAGTTGAGGAAACCATTGCCGTAAATACGATGGGTTCTGTAATTCATGAAGTGCTCGAAGATTTGTACAAACCATTCATTGATAAATATTTAAGCAAGGAAAATATTGAAGAAATGCAAAAAAACAAGCACGATTTGCTGGTAAAATATTTTGAGAAATACTATGAAAAAGGAAATATAGAAACCGGTAAAAACAAACTCATTTTTGAAGTGTGCAAAAATCATATCAAGCGGTTTTTGAATCAGGAATTGCAGGTGCTCACTCAAAACAAGCAGTTAAAAATTATCAATTTAGAAAAAGAATTTTCCACTGAAATAAATGTTGAAGGCATCAATTTTCCCATTAAATTAAAAGGAATTGTGGACAGAATTGACGAATTGGACGGCGTTACCCGAATTATAGATTATAAAACGGGAAAAGTGGAAGCCAAAGACTTAAAAATAACCGATTTTAGTGTTTTGGGCAGCGATTATAAATATACAAAACCATTGCAGGTGATGCTTTACAGTTTCTTGTTTTCAGAAGAAAATGGAGGTAATTTTTCAAAACCTGTGGAAGCAGGAATCATTTCATTTAAAAATCTGAACAGCGGCTTCCTTAAAATGAATTTTTCAGAAAAAAGAGGCGCCAATGAAAGTCTTATTTCCCAAGAAAATATGGATTCGTTTTTAACGGAATTAAAAAGAATTATCGTTGAAATTTTAAATCCGGAAATTCCTTTTATCCAAAATCAAAATTTACCTTTTTAAAAAATTAAATAATGCAAAAAAACGGCAATTTGATTGTTAAAAGCAGTGTTCACAACAAACCCATTGTAACGGATGTTTTTTATTTGAAGGACAACATCAAAAAACCAATTGTGATTTTTTGCCACGGTTACAAAGGCTTTAAAGATTGGGGCGCGTGGAATTTGGCGGCAGAAACATTTGCAGACAACAACCTGTTTTTTGTTAAATTTAATTTTTCGCACAATGGCGGGACATTTGAAAACCCAATTGATTTTCCCGATTTAGAAGCTTTTGGAAACAATAATTTCATAAAAGAACTCGACGATTTAGAAGATGTTATTAATTGGGTAATTGCCAATCCCGAATTTAAAAATGAAATTGACATTCAAAATATCACTTTAATCGGCCATTCGAGAGGCGGCGGAATTGTTTCAATCAAGGCTTCGGAAAACCAAAAAATTACAAAATTGATTACTTGGGCAGGCGTTTCCGATTTTGGGGCACGTTTTCCTGAAGGTGAACAGTTGCAGGGTTGGAAAAAGTTGGGCGTTTCCCATATTTTAAACACAAGAACCCTTCAAAAAATGCCTCATAAGTACGCGTTTTATCAAAATTTTAAGGACAATGAAGAGCGTTTAACCATCAAAAATGCGGTTGAAAAATTGAACATTCCGCACTTAATCATTCAGGGAGAAAACGATGAAGTTGTGCTTCCGCAAGAGGCCAAAAACTTGCATTTGTGGAACCCAAAAAGCAAACTTGCTTTTATTGAAGAAATGAACCATCCATTGGGTTGCACACAACCTTGGGAAAGTTCGGAGATGCCTTTTCACTTGCAGAAAGTGGTTGCGGAAAGCATCAATTTCGTTCTTAATAATTAATATTTTTATCATATATTTTGAAGAAGATGGTGATAAAAAAAGCTTCAAAACAAGATTTGGAACAATTGCTTTCAATTGTAAAAAGCTGCGGGCAAAACCTGATTGATCAAGGTATTTTTCAATGGAATGAAGAATATCCTAAAAGAGAAGATTTGCTAGAAGATATTGAACTTCAGGAACTTTGGAAATTGGAGGACGGAAACAGTATTATCGGTTTAATTGTGCTTACCGAAAATGAAGATGCCGAATACCAAGATGTAAAATGGCTGACAGAAAATCACAAGAATCTTTATATTCATCGTTTGGCGGTTCATCCTAAATATCAGGGAAAAGGATTTGCACAAAAACTCATGGATTTTGCCGAGAAATATGCCAAGGAAAATGGTTATAATTCCATCAGGCTCGACACTTTCAGCCAAAATAAAAGAAATCAGATGTTTTACGAACAGCGAAATTATACAAGATTGGAGAGCATTTATTTTCCAAAACAAAGTGCGTTTCCTTTTTTCTGTTATGAAAAAATAATGAATGTATAAAAGGTCGAATATTACATTTAAAGGAATCAATAAATTGGCAGCCATTATTGCCGGTATCGCAGAGCCTTTGCTTTCAATTACTGTTACTGCCATTGTTGGGAATTTACAGCAAAATCCAACCGAAGCGCTTGCCGCATTGGGCATTGCCGGTTCCTTTATTTCGGCGATGATTTGGATTTAACGATATAGCGGCACAAACTATTGCCTTTCAAATTTGGCTATTTTTTGCTTTTTTTATTGATGGATATTCGAGCTTGTCGACATTGTTTCGGGAAAATTATTGGGTGAAAAAAACTATAAGAAACTTTGGCGACGAAGCATTAAATTAAGCCGTTATTCTTCTATTGATGTTTCTGTCATGCTGGCGTTGATTTGCGCAGTATTTTATTTTCCGATTGGAAGGCTTTTTTCGCAAGACCCGCCAGTTTTGGATTCTTTTTATGGTATTTTTGGCTGGTGCTTATTATGCAGCCCATAAATGCGGTTGCTTTTGTTTTTGACGGAATATTTAAAGGGCTGGGAGAGGCGCAATATTAAGAAATTTATTGCTGTTTGCAACGTTTTTAGGATTTATTCCCGTGCTGTTGATTGGCGATCATTTGAATTTAAAATTATATGGCATTTGGTTGGCCTTTAAGGTTTGGATGCTCATGAGGGCCGGAATTTCAGTGATTAAATTTAGACGAAAATATTTGCATAAAATCGCGTAACTTTGAACATTATGGAAAACGGAAGTCTATATACCAATATTCAAAATAACATTGCCGTCATCGAGTTTTTTCACCCGGCGGGCAATTCGCTTCCAGGTGAGCTATTAACTCGGTTAACAACTTCATTTAATGAATTAAGCGGCAATAATGAGGTTCATGTCATCATTTTAAAAAGCGAGAAAGAAACCACTTTTTGTGCTGGCGCTTCCTTTGATGAATTGAGTTCCATTTCTACTGTTGAAGAAGGGGAAACGTTCTTTTTGGGTTTTGCCAACGCAATAAATGCGATGCGTAAATGTTCAAAATTAATTATTGGCCGCGTTCAGGGAAAAGCGGTAGGCGGCGGCGTAGGATTGGCTGCGGCTTGCGATTATTGTTTTGCCACGGAGCAGGTTTCCATAAAATTATCTGAATTCACCATCGGTATTGGCCCGTTTGTGATTGCTCCGGCGGTTGCGCGTAAAATGGGTTTGGCGGCTTTAGGGGAATTAACCTTAGACGCAACCAATTGGCAAAATGCCTATTGGGCAAAAGAAAAAGGATTGTTCGCCAAAGTTTTTGAAACTACTGAAGAAATGGATAAGGAAGTGGATAATCTGGCTTTGAAATTGTCGCAATACAATCCGGAAGCTTTAAAGGAAATGAAAAAAGTATTGTGGGAAGGCACGGAGCATTGGGATTTATTATTGAAAGAAAGAGCGAAAATCAGCGGTAAATTGGTGTTGTCTGAATCTACAAAAAACGCTTTGCTAAAATTTAAAAAGTAACAAAATGTTGTCGAATTTCATTGCATTTTTTGTGCAAATAAACGTTGAAGAGAAAATTAAAAACGCTCCGGATAGAAATTATGAAATTGGCGTTGTCATTGGAACTTATTTACCATTTATTCTAATGGCGGCACTGGCTTATTTCATTTATTACAAAACCAAAAACAGAAAAGATCTCGAAGATTAAATTTAAATATTTTTAAGGAAGATGAGTAAGATTAGAATTACAAAGCAATTTAATTTTGAAACTGCGCATGCATTGTATGGCTATGACGGAAAATGTAAAAATATACATGGGCACAGTTATAAACTTTCAGTAACGGTAATTGGAACGCCAATAAGTGATTCAACCAACGTAAAATATGGGATGGTGATTGATTTTGGGGATTTGAAAAAAATTGTTTCTTCGGAAATTGTAAACAAATTTGACCACGCCACGGTATTCAACAAAAACACGCCACACATAGAATTGGCAAAAGAATTGGAAAAAAGAGAACACAATGTTATTTTGGTTGATTATCAGCCAACCAGTGAAATGATGTTGGTGGATTTTGCCGAAAAAATTAATGGCAGGTTGCCTGAAAACGTGAAGTTGCATTCCTTGAAATTGCAGGAAACAGGAACTTCAAACGCCGAATGGTACGCATCTGATCAAATTCCCATCTAAATCTTCACTAAGGGAAGACTTTTTTATTGGATGCTCAAAAATATTTCTCGTTAATTTCTTGAAATTTGCGTTAGGGGTTGCAGAGGAAAACCTTTTTGAGCTTTTCGGGCGAAAAAAGTTTGGAACGAAAAACCCGACCGCTTTTTAGCGGTAACGCCCAATAAATCAACATCATTTTAAGGATTTGCTATCGGCGTTTTCTATTATAAATTGGAATCAGCAAAAAGGAGAGTCCGCCAAAAATAATCACCATTAATGTTTGTGCGGTCCACATAATCCAGCCGAAAGCGCGTGCCGGATTGTCGTCGATATTGTATAAAATAAGGGCGCTTGCCACAAAAACTGGGTAGGTTCCCAAACCGCCATTGGTGAGCGCCATACTAAAACCGCCAACCACAAAAGCCACAATGATGGCCGCAAACGGAAGGTTGGTTGTTTCGGGAAGCGCAAAAGTTACGGTGTAAAACATGAGCACGTACATAAACCAGATAAAAACGGTGTGAAAAATGAATTGCCACTTTTTTTTCATGGTTATTATGCTCTTGATGCCGTCAATTAAGCCTTTAAGGAACTTAAATATTTTTCGGAAAAATGGATTTGTGGATTTTTTGAGGAAATAATAGACCGCAATTCCCAAAATTGGGAACAATACCAAAAACGCGATTTTTAGGTAAATGCTGCTTTCTCCATCTTCTTTAAACAGGTAGCTTCCCAACAATTCGGTTTGCAGAAAAAAGGCGATTCCGGTTATAGAAAAAAGCATGATTACATCGGCAACGCGCTCTGCAACAATAGTTCCTATGGCTTTTTCAAAAGGAATATTTTCGTATTTTTTTATGGTGGCGGCACGTGCAATTTCTCCTGAACGGGGAATGAATAAGTTGAGCAAATAAGCGATTAAAACTGCCATGACGCTATTGGCAAACCTTGGCTTGTAGCCCAATGGTTCCAACAAAAATTGCCAGCGATAAGCCCGTGACAAATGACTTAAAACGCCAAAAGACAACGACAATGCCACCCACCAATAATTGGCTGTCGCAAATGATGTCTTAATGGATTGTATGTCGGATGGCGTAAATTTTGAAACTGAGTACCAAATTAAAAAAACTCCCAAGGCTATTGGGAGTGTTATATAACTAATTTTTTTTAATTTGTTGATCAATTTAGGTTAACGTATTGTCGTTTTCGTTAGGGAAAATTAACGTTGGTTTAAAAAGTTTTGCTTTTTCAAAATCCATGATGCCGTAAGAAATAATGATAATAATATCTCCTTTGGCAACTTTTCTGGCAGCTGGGCCGTTTAGGGTAATTTCTCCGCTTTTTCTTGGGCCAGGAATTACGTAGGTTTCAAGGCGTTCGCCATTGTTAATGTTCACAATATGAACTTTTTCTCCCTGAATAATATTTGCGGCATTCATTAAATCCTCGTCAATAGTGATGCTTCCGATATAATTTAAATCGGCGCCGGTAACTTTAACCCTGTGAATTTTTGATTTTACGACTTCTATTTGCATAATGCAAAATTAATGATTTTGAATTAATCTGTTAATATATTATAAACTTATATTATCTATCAGCCTTACATTTCCAGCAAAAACGGCTATAAAAGCGCGATATTTCTTTGTTGGATTTTTGGTTTCAACAGGCAAAAGCGTTTCTTCATCGGCAATTTCGACATATTCTAGGCGCAATATCGGATGATTTTTAAATTCGTTTTCAACCCATTTTATAACTTCCGAAGCATTTTTTGTGCCAAATAGCGTTTTGGCTTTAATTAATGTTTCGTAAATAAATGGTGCTGCGGTCCGTTGCGCTGTTGTAAGTCTGGTGTTTCGTGAACTCATCGCCAAACCATCTTTTTCCCGGTGAATGGGACAGGCAATAATTTGTACGGTCAGCTTTCTTTTTTCCACCATTTTGCGAATGATTTGGATCTGCTGAAAGTCTTTTTCGCCAAAATACGCTTTATGGGGTTTTACCACTTTAAACAACCTTTCAACAATGGTGCCTACGCCGTTAAAATGGCCCGCCCTGAATTTTCCTTCCATTTGAAATTCCAATCCGTCAAAATCAAAGGATTGCGACTGGATATTATCGGCATAAATTTCTTCGGGAGTTGGCGTAAATACGATGTCGCAATTAAAAGATTTCAAAAGTGATAAATCTTTTTCTGTTGTTTTTGGGTAATTTATTAAATCATCGGCATTATCGAACTGTGTTGGGTTCACAAAAATGCTCACAACCACAATATCATTCTCTTTTTTTGCCTTTTCCACGAGCGATAAATGTCCCTCATGCAGTGCCCCCATAGTTGGCACAAACCCAATAGTAGTGCCGTTTTTAAGCGACTTTATTTTTTGTTGTAGCGATTTTATTTCAGTAAAAATCAACATAACGTATTTGTTAATTAACGTTAAAAGCGTGCAAACTTACATTTTTCAAGCTAAATTCTGCATAAAATTTCGTAATTTTGCATATATTTTAAAAATAAGAGTTGGTTTTATGAAAGATAAGAGAGTATTGATTGTTTCTTCAGAAGTTGTTCCTTATTTACCTGAGAATGAATTGTCAACAACCTCATTTGAAACAGCAAAAATGATCCATAGAAATGGCGGACAAACAAGAATTTTTATGCCTAGGTTTGGATTAATAAATGAAAGAAGACATCAACTCCATGAAGTTATTCGTTTGTCTGGTATGAACCTGGTAATCAATGATATGGATATGCCTTTAATTATTAAAGTCGCTTCAATTCCGAAGGAAAGAATGCAGGTTTATTTCATTGACAACGATGAATATTTTAAAAGAAAAGCGTTGTTTTCTGATGAAGACAATAACTTATTTGAGGACAATGACGAACGCGCCATATTTTTTGCAAAAGGCGTAGTGGAAACTGTAAAAAAATTAAATTGGTCGCCCGATATTATTCACGTTAATGGATGGATGGCGTCACTTTTACCCTTATATATTAAAGAATATTATAAAGATGACCCCTTATTTTCGAACAGCAAAATAGTGATTTCGTTGTACAATACCGGTTTTGAGGGCACTTTAAATAATAATTTTTTTGAAAAGATTAAGTTTGACAATATCGATGAAGCTAAAATCAAGAGCATCTCTAATCCAACCTACACAAATCTTTTAATTAATGCCATTGAAAATTCTGATGCGGTTATTAAAGCAAGCGAGCAACTTTCCGGCGATTTGCTCGACTATTTAAAAACTTGCGAAAAACCTGTTTTGGATTATTTTCCAATCAGTGAATTTGACAGTGCCTACACCAATTTTTACTTAAACAAAGTTTTATCATAAAAAATCCAACATTTATATATGGCAATTAAAGTTGTAAATGCTTTAAAATACTTAGGGCTATTCTCATTAGTGTTTTTTACTATAATTTCGTGCGAAAAGGAAATTGAAACTATTGGCGTTAACTTGGTTGACAATAATAATTTCTCCACAAATAAAGATACTTCAGAAGTTATCACGACCAATGAAGACATTCTAAGAGTGCCCGCAAGCGGCGTTGCGCAATATTTATTGGGGGTTTATTCCGATAATGAATTTGGAACATTAAGCGCATCTATTGTGTCGCAATTAAATCTTCCGGTTACAGGTGAAGCCTATGATTACGGAAATAATGTAACTATTGATGACGTAATAATTGACATACCTTACCAATCTACAAAAGTGGGGAATGAGTCAGATGGGAAACCAAAGTTTTCTATAGATTCAGTTTTTGGAAATAAAGAGGTTGAATTTCAACTAAATGTTTTTGAATTAGGGACTTTTTTAAATACTCTAGACCCTAATGATCCAACAAAAAACATGATTTATTACTCTGATAAAGATTTTAAAAAAGAAGGCAGTTCATTATATTCCGGTAATTTTAAGGTGAACCCTAACGATACAGTAATTTATATTAATAGATATTTGTTTGACAGCAATGGCGACACTGTCGTTTATGATAAAGATACTATTAAAGCCGCAGATATAAGTCCTTCAATTAAACTTCCTTTAGATAAAACTTTAATAAAAAATCTTTTTGTTGACAATGTTAATGGCATAGATTTTTCATCAACAGAGACGTTTCAGAAAAAGTTTAGAGGGTTGTACATTGAAGCAGAGGAATTGTTGGCTAATGATAAATCACATTTAGTATCATTAAATATGGTAAATGCTAAAATGACCATTTATTACTCAAATGATGAGGATGAAGGTACAGATACAACTGTTACTGGTAAAGATTTAAATGGAAATGGGATAAAAGGAGAAGGAATTGTTAGAGTTAAACATGAATATGCATTTTTATTTGGATCCATAAAATCAAATGTGTTGAAAAGAGATTTGGCGCCGCACCAAAGCGGTGAAAACAGGTTATATGTTCAGGGCGCAGCAGGTTCAATAGCCACTATTAAATTGTTTAACAATGAAAACTTGGTTGATTTACAAGATAATAATTGGCTTATAAATGATGCGAATTTAATTTTTTATGTAGATCAAAATGCAGCCAGTAATATTGCTCCTGAACAATTATTTATTTATAATTATACAGAAAATTTACAGTTTACCGATGTTATGACTGAAGGAATTGATGCGGTTGGCGGAAAATTGGAAAGAGACGATGACGGAAAACCTTACCGATATGTTTTTAAAATTACAGATTATATTTCTAGACTGTTAAAAACCGACGAGCCGTTAGACTTGGTGGAAATAGGGTTGAAAGTTTATAATACTTCAGACGCTCCTTCGGCTATTAATGATGTGAAAATTAGGGAATATAGCTGGACACCAAAAGGTGTTGTGTTGTTGGGGCAAGACCCAAGTTTTGGAGATAAAAGAGTAAAACTTGAAATATCTTATTCAAAAATAAATAATTAAAAAAGTAAATTGCGATGTGTGGAATTGCCGGTTATTTAGGTTTTAGAAAAGCATACCCAATAGTGATAAACGGTTTACAACGTTTAGAATACAGAGGTTATGACAGTGCAGGAGTGGTATTGCTTGACGGCAATGAAATGAGCCTTTATAAAACAAAGGGAAAAGTTTCTGATTTAAAAAAAATCACCCGACAAAAAAATGTTGAAGGAAATTTGGCTTTAGGCCATACGCGTTGGGCAACACACGGGGTGCCAAGTGATGAAAATTCACATCCGCATCTTTCAAATTCAGGAAAATTAGTGATTGTCCATAACGGAATTATAGAAAACTATGATACCATTAAAAAGGAATTGATCACAAGAGGATATACTTTTAAAAGTGATACGGATACCGAAGTTTTAATCAATTTAATAGAAGAAGTTAAGACCAAAAACAACTGTAAATTGGGCAAAGCTGTTCAAATGGCGCTAACCAATGTGGTTGGAGCTTATGCCATTGCCGTTTTTGATATTGAAAAACCAGATGAAATCATTGTTGCTAAATTAGGAAGTCCGATAGCTATTGGTATTGGTGAAAACAACTCAGAGTTTTTTGTTGCTTCAGATGCATCTCCATTTATTGAATATACCAGAAATGCCATTTATTTAGAAGATGAAGAATTGGCAATCATCAAATTAGGAAGAGATATCAGAATTCGTAAAATTCAGGATAATACTATCGTTGAGCCCGATATTCAGCAATTAAAACTTAATCTTGAGCAAATTGAAAAAGGTGGTTATGACCATTTTATGCTGAAGGAAATCCATGAGCAGCCAAACGCTATTTTAGATGCTTATAGAGGGCGACTTTTAGCCTCCAAAAGCATGATAAAAATGGGAAGTGTTGATGACAACATTGCAAGATTTTTAAATGCAAACCGTATGGTGATAGTAGCCTGCGGAACTTCATGGCATGCCGGATTGGTGGCTGAATATTTGTTCGAAGATTTGGCGCGTATTCCTGTTGAAGTGGAATATGCCTCTGAGTTTAGATACAGAAACCCAATCATAAATAAAAACGACATTGTTATTGCAATTTCACAATCTGGTGAAACCGCCGATACGCTTGCCGCAGTAAAATTGGCAAAATCTAAAGGCGCTTTCGTGTTTGGGGTTTGTAATGTGGTTGGGTCTTCCATTGCAAGAGAAACAGATACAGGTGCCTATACTCACGCAGGGCCAGAAATAGGCGTGGCTTCAACAAAAGCATTTACCACCCAAATTACCGTGCTTGCTTTAATGGCGCTAAAACTGGGTAATTTAAAAGGAGAGCTTTCAAATTCAATGTATCATCATTATATCCAAGAATTGAGCTTAATTCCGGCTAAAGTGGAAGAGGTTTTAAAAATGGATAAAGAGATAGAAAAAATTGCGGCAATTTATAAAGATGCGCCAAATTGTTTGTATTTAGGACGTGGATTTAATTTTCCTGTTGCCTTGGAAGGAGCTTTAAAATTAAAGGAAATCTCTTACATTCATGCAGAAGGTTATCCTGCTGCGGAAATGAAACACGGCCCTATCGCTTTAATTGATGAATATATGCCTGTTATTGTTATTGCAACTAAAAAGGGGCATTATGACAAAGTGGTGAGTAACATTCAAGAAATAAAAGCGCGCAACGGTAAAATTATTGCAATTGTTACCAAAGGCGATATCATTGTAAAAGAAATGGCCGATCATGTGATTGAAATTCCGGAAACGGAAGAAGCTTTTACGCCACTTTTATCTACAATACCGTTGCAATTGTTATCCTATTATATTGCCGTAATGCGCGGTTGCAATGTGGATCAGCCAAGAAATTTGGCAAAATCCGTTACGGTGGAGTAGTCTTGAAAGCTTTAAGTTGACCGACTTTTTACGACCACTTATAAATAATAAAAAAGTATTGGGGGTTCCGCTTATGGAACCCTTTTCATTATATGGAAAATATAGCGCTTCAGTTCATTCAGCACTGATTATTAATAATTGGCCCATAAAATAAATGGACAATTCTTCAAGATATTCTATAAAAACATTTGAGAGGATAAACAAAAATAAACCAATTATAAAGTTTTTTAACTATTGGAAGTTACAGTCCAAATTAGGTTGTATAGGCTTAAACCAAAAACAAGTAAAACAATGGCAAGTAACAACACCAATTGGGTATTTTTTTCAAAATTAATATTTTTCATAGCGTTTTTCAGGGTTATTGGGGTTTTAAAAATAATTTTAAATTCATAGGTTTAAAAGTATTTTATTTTAGAAAGGTTTCATAATATTTAAAGAGGAATTGGTTATTTTTTTATTTCGGTTTAAATTTTAATTAGGGTTTTTTAATCAGCTTATAGGTAGTTTTCTACCGGTTGATTTAACTATTATTTTGATGCAGCGTCATGCACCATCGTCTGGTTTCCGTCATTCCACAATGTTAAAATATCGGTTGCAACTTGCGCGCCACTTCCCGCTGCAATTGCGAACTGGCTTCTCCATCCGGCCAAAACACCTGCTACATAAATTCCTTCGGCGACCAAATGATTGATGTTTTTTAACATCACACGTTCTTTATGCGGAGGCAAACTGTGATGCGGAATAATATATTGCATCAGGCCTTCAATGTTAAAAAGATTTGAAGGGCCAACAGCAACCACAATAGCTTTTGCTTGGTAAGAATTTTTATTGGTAACTACCATAAAATTAGGAAATTCCCCTTCAATTTTAGTCACCTTTTCATTTTGAATCTGAATTACATGAGGGTATAATTCAGAAAGTTGGTTTAGGCCATCCGCCAAAACCTGATCGCCTCTTGTCCCTTTTTTTAATCCCAATACATTATTGAGGATGGCTTCGTTTAGAGCCGAACTTTTTTGGTGAGTTACAATGCCAATTTTTTTATTCTCGGCAAAAGGTTTGTGAACTGCCGAGCCTAAAATTAAGGCGCAAGAAAGTCCGGCTGCACTTCCGCCTATGATTAACACGTCAAATGCGTCCATATTTATGAATTTAATTTTGAAACAATCCCTGAATGTTTGAGGTAAAAAGTTTTACGGCAATCGCCAAAAGAACCACGCCAAATACTTTTCTAATGATATTGATGCCGTTTTTGCCTATTACTTTTTCAATTTTTACCGAAGTTTTTAGCACTATATATAAAAATATGGTGTTTATGATTATGGCAAATACAATATTTATGGTCGAAAATTCAGCCCTTAAAGATAGCAATGTGGTTAAACTTCCCGGGCCGGCCAACAATGGAAATGCCAATGGAAATATGGAAGCTGTTTTGGCGTTGGTCTCTTCTTCTTTGTAAAGAGAAATGCCCAAAATCATTTCCAACGCTAAAAAGAATAGGATAAATGATCCTGCAACAGCAAAAGAATTTACATCAATGCCAATTAAGTTTAAGATGCTTTTTCCCAGAAAAAGAAAAGCAATCATAATAACACTGGCAACAATGGCTGCTTTTCCCGAGTGCAGGCGGCCAAATTTTACGCGTAAATCAATAATAATCGGAATGCTGCCGATAATGTCAATTACCGCAAACAACACCATGGTTGCAGTCACTATTTCCTTAAAATTTATTTCCATCGTATGCCTTTTTTAAAAGATTGGCAAAAGTATCCAATCAAAAATTGATTTATACCAAAAGTAATGTAAAAAATTAGTTATTTTTGCCAGATGTTTCAACTAGGAAAAACAATCGTTTCAGAAGAGATTATAGAGAAAGATTTTGTCTGTAATCTTTCGGCCTGCAAAGGAAAATGTTGTATTGATGGAGAAGCCGGCGCTCCGTTGGATGAAGACGAATTGCTGATACTTATGGATATTTATCCGAAAGTGAAGCCTTTTTTAAGGCCGGAAGGAATAGAAGCCATTGAAGACCAAGGACTTTTTACCATGGATGAAGGTGAATATGAAACCACATTAATCGACGGGAAAGACTGCGCCTATTCTATATTTGATGAAAATAACACCGTTAAATGCGGTATTGAAGAAGCATACAATCAGGGCGCCATTGATTGGAAAAAACCAATTTCTTGTCATTTATACCCAATCCGAATTACCGAATACAGCGAATTTTCAGCAGTAAATTACCACAAATGGCCGATTTGCGACGATGCTTGTACCTTGGGCGCCGCATTGCAAGTGCCGGTTTACAAATTTGTGAAAGACGCTTTAATCAGAAAATTTGGCGAAGACTGGTATTTTGAACTGGAAAAAATTGCCGAAAAACACATTAAGCAATAACATTTTTTAGCGTATAAAATACGGGTGTTAAAAGTACTTTATTTTTTGTGCTCTTTTTATTTGGCGTTTTTTTAAAATGTCTTATAACCAGGTGCTGCGAAATTTTTAAAATTTCAAATTATTAAAAATCAAGGATTAACAATATTGCTTTATTTTTGAAATTAAGCAACAATGTTAAAAACTCACTGACAAATGTGAATAAGTAGTCTTTTTTCATGTCTATTTTTTTTCAATATTTGTTTCAATCGTTTTTTATCTTAAAAACTACTAACTAACAATCAAAAAAAACCATAATTCATGCCATTTATTGAACCCATTCTTCAACCTAACAAAAATCGCTTTGTGATTTTTCCAATTCAACACCAGGATATCTGGGAATGGTATAAAAAACAGGAAGCGAGTATTTGGACTGCGGAAGAAATTGATTTGCACCAGGATGTTATTGACTGGGAAACAAAATTAAATGATGATGAGCGTTATTTTATAAAACATATTCTGGCGTTTTTTGCGGCTTCTGACGGAATTGTGAACGAAAATTTGGCTGAAAATTTTGTGAGCGAAGTGCAATATTCCGAAGCAAAATTCTTTTATGGTTTTCAGATAATGATGGAAAACATTCATTCTGAAGTGTATTCTTTATTGATAGACACTTACGTTAAAAATGAAGCAGAAAAAGACCAATTGTTTAACGCCATTGAGGTGTTTCCCGCTATTAAAGAAAAAGCGGATTGGGCGCTAAAATGGATTGAAAGTCCGTGTTTTGCCGAACGATTGATCGCGTTTGCGGCTGTAGAAGGCATCTTTTTCTCTGGAAGTTTCTGCTCTATATTTTGGCTGAAAAAAAGAGGTTTAATGCCCGGACTGACTTTTTCAAACGAATTGATTTCACGAGACGAAGGAATGCACTGCGATTTTGCGATTCACCTGCACAACAATCATATCGTAAATAAAGTTCCGAAAGAACGGATTACCGAAATTTTGACCAATGCGCTCGATATTGAACGCAAATTTATTACAGAATCATTGCCGGCCAGTTTAATTGGCATGAACGCCAAATTAATGTCGCAATATCTTGAATTTGTCACAGACCGATTATTGACGGAGTTTAATTGCGATAAAGTTTATAATTCCTCAAATCCGTTTGATTTTATGGAAATGATTTCTTTGGAAGGAAAAACCAATTTCTTTGAAAAACGCGTTTCAGAATATCAAAAAGCCGGCGTAAAAAGCGGCACTGGAACCGGAAGCATCAGTTTTGACGCGGAATTTTAGGTGAATTACGATTTTTGATTTACGAATTATTTCCTATCCCCAACCCTTTCCTTAGGAAAGGGAGTTTGATTTGGATGCAGATTTAAACAATAAAAATTAATTTCACAATCGTAAATCAAAAATCGTAAATCAAAAATATTTCAAAAACCACTACTAAAAAACTAAAAAAATGTTTGTACTAAAAAGAGACGGCAAAAAAGAGCCGGTGATGTTCGATAAAATCACGGCCAGAGTTCGAAATATGTGTTACGGATTGAGCAGTCACGTAGATCCGGTTAAAGTTGCCATGCGCGTCATTGAAGGATTGTATGATGGTGTTTCAACTTCTGAACTTGACAATTTAGCCGCAGAAACCGCTGCAACCATGACGGTGCAACATCCAGATTATGCGAAACTTGCAGCGCGTATTGCCGTTTCAAACTTGCATAAAAATACCAAAAAGGTTTTTTCTGAAGTGATGGCCGATTTGTACAATTACGTAAATCCGCGCACCGGAAAAAAATCGCCATTGTTATCGGATGAAACCTATAACGTAATTATGGCCAATGCCGAAAAAATTGATTCCACCATTATTTACAACAGGGATTTTGGCTATGATTATTTCGGATTTAAAACCTTGGAGCGTTCTTATCTATTGAAATTAAATGGCGAAATAGCCGAACGTCCGCAACATATGCTAATGCGCGTTGCCATAGGAATCCATCAGGAAGATATTGACGAAGCCATTGAAACGTATGAGTTGATGTCAAAAAAATTCTTTACGCATGCCACGCCAACGCTTTTCAATGCAGGAACGCCAAAACCCCAAATGTCATCATGTTTCTTGTTGCAAATTCAGGACGACAGCATTGACGGAATTTACGATACGCTAAAACAAACTGCACAAATCTCGCAATCTGCAGGCGGTATCGGACTTTCAATTCACAATGTGCGCGCCACGGGCTCTTATATTCGCGGCACAAATGGTACATCAAACGGCATTGTGCCCATGTTAAAAGTATTTAACGATACAGCCCGTTATGTGGATCAGGGCGGCGGAAAACGAAAGGGTTCTTTTGCCATTTATATGGAACCTTGGCACGCAGATGTTTTTGATTTTCTGGATCTGCGTAAAAATACCGGTGCCGAAGAAAATCGTGCCCGTGATTTGTTTTATGCCATGTGGATTCCCGATTTATTTATGAAACGCGTTGAAGAAAATGGCGACTGGACGTTGATGTGCCCAAATGAATGTCCGCATTTATTTGACACTTACGGCGAGGAATTTGAAAAATTATACACAGGTTACGAAAAAGTGGGCAAAGGACGCAAAACCATCAAAGCGCGTTTGCTTTGGGAGAAAATACTGGAAGCCCAAATTGAAACCGGAAATCCTTATATGTTGTATAAAGATGCCGCCAACCGAAAATCAAACCAAAAGAATTTGGGAACCATCCGTTCTTCAAATTTGTGTACCGAAATTATGGAGTACACGGCAAAAGATGAGGTGGCAGTTTGTAACCTGGCATCCATTGCGCTTCCAATGTTTATTGATGAAGATGAAACCGGAACCAAGTTTTTTAATCATCAAAAACTGCATAAAATCACCAAAAAAATTACGCGAAATTTAGACACGGTAATCGACCGAAATTATTATCCGGTAAAAGAAGCCGAAAACTCAAATTTCAGGCACAGGCCTATTGGACTAGGCGTTCAAGGATTGGCCGATGCCTTTATCATGCTGCGTTTGCCATTTACCAGTGATGAAGCCAAAAAACTGAACCAAGAAATTTTTGAAACTATTTATTTTGCGGCGGTAACTTCATCCATGGAAATTGCGAAAGCAAAAGAACCCTATTCCTCATTTAAAGGTTCGCCAATGTCACTAGGCGAATTTCAGTTTAATATGTGGGGAGTTTCAGAAGAGGAGTTAAGCGGAAGATGGGATTGGAAAGCATTACGGAAAAAAGTAATCAAAAATGGCCTTAGAAATTCGTTGTTGGTAGCGCCGATGCCAACAGCCTCAACTTCTCAAATATTGGGAAATAACGAAGCTTTTGAACCTTATACCTCAAATATTTATACGCGCAGGGTTTTAAGCGGGGAATTTATTGTGGTGAACAAATATTTATTGGAAGATTTGGTTGATCTCGGCTTGTGGGACAATGAAATGAAAGAGGCCATTATGCGCGCCAATGGATCTGTTCAGCAGATAGACATTATTCCGCAAGAATTAAAAGATCTGTACAAAACCGTTTGGGAAATGAGCATGAAAGATATTATTGATATGTCGCGTCAGCGCGGTTATTTTATCGACCAGTCACAATCGTTGAACTTGTTTATGCAAGATGCCAATTACGCCAAATTAACGTCGATGCATTTCTATGCCTGGAAATCGGGCCTAAAAACGGGTATGTATTATCTGCGGACAAAAAGTGCCGTGAATGCCACACAATTTACCGTTTCAAACAAGAAAAAGGAAGAAGAAATTCCGCTCACGCCTGATGAATTAAGACAACTAATTTTACAATCAAAAGAGAATCCGGATGATTGCGAAATGTGCGGATCATAACCTTAAAAACCCATTCCTTTTTTAAACAATCCTCAACTTTTAATATAAAAGTTGAGGGTTGTTTTTATAAAATATTATACTATAATTTTCAATTTTGGTTTTCAATTGTTTTCAGGTTCACCTAAAATCTCTGCACATTGACTTTTAAACAAACAAACTTTTTCAATTGTTAAAAATACGTTAATGTTAAATTAAATTTAAAACGTATTTTTGCGAAATTAAAACCATAAATAATGGGAGATTTTTACATTTTAATGATTGTTGCACTAACCATATTGGCAGTTGTTGATTTGGTTGTGGGCGTTAGTAACGATGCCGTAAACTTTTTAAATTCGGCCATCGGATCTAAAGCAGTTTCAATGCGAACAATTATGATTGTGGCAAGTTTGGGCGTTTTTGTTGGCGCCGTATTCTCCAGCGGAATGATGGAAGTTGCCAGAAAAGGCATTTTTATTCCCAGTGAATTTTACTTTGATGAAATTATGATTATTTTCATGGCAGTGATGATTACCGATGTTTTGCTGCTGGATTTATTTAATTCCATCGGTTTGCCAACATCAACAACGGTTTCATTGGTGTTTGAATTGTTGGGTGCGGCAGTTGTGATGGCTTTGATAAAAATTAATGCCTCCGATTCTGAAACGATTTTGAATCTTGGAAAATATATCAACTCCGATTCTGCATTAAGAATTATTTCAGGAATATTAATGTCGGTAGTCATCGCATTTTCAGTAGGGTCTTTTGTTCAATATTTTTCACGGTTGTTATTTTCATTTCATTACGAGAAAAAAATGAAATATATAGGCACCGCTTTTGGTAGCGCCGCATTAACCGCCATTACTTATTTTATTTTTATCAATGGTTTGCACGGCACTCCTTTTGCCAGTCAAATTTCTAAATTGTTAGAAGGAAATGCATTTTATATTATATTGGGCAGTTTTATTTTTTGGCTGATATTTTCAATAATATTTTCTTATATTTTTAAAAAAAACAATCTTGTTTTAGTAATTATCATTGGCACCTTCGGACTTGCTTTGGCTTTTGCCGGGAACGATTTGGTGAACTTTATTGGTGTGCCAATGGCAGCTTGGCATTCTTATGAAGCCTGGTCTGCATCAGGAGTTGCTGCCAACTTATTTTCAATGGAAATTTTGGCCGAAAAAGTTCCTACGGAAACAGGATTATTGTTTATTGCCGGAACAATTATGGTACTCACTTTATGGTTTTCCAAAAAAGCGAAAACCGTAACAGAAACCGAAATCGGATTGGCAAGACAAGGGGATGGCCACGAAAAATTCCAGGCTAATTTTTTATCTCGTTTTATTGTTCGGGGATCATTAAGTGTTGGCAATGCAATTAACTATTTTTTACCTTTAAGCGTACAAGAAAAAATTGATGGCCAGTTTTTAAAACCAGTCATTACTTTGCCAAAAGACAAATTATATGAGTTGCCGGCCTTTGATATGATCAGGGCTTCTGTTAATTTGATGGTTTCCGGAATTTTAATATCAATCGCAACTTCTTATAAACTGCCACTATCCACCACTTATGTAACTTTTATGGTCGCCATGGGAACTTCTTTGGCCGACAGGGCTTGGGACAGAGAAAGTGCCGTGTTTAGGGTTGCTGGTGTTATGAACGTTATTTTTGGATGGTTTTCAACAGCGTTAATTGCATTTGTTTCTGCCGGTACTTTTGCCTATTTAATTAATTTGGGAGGAACTCCGGTAATCGCCATTTTGTTGCTGTTGGTTGTTTTTTTATTGGTTAGAAGTACCATAAATCACACAAAAAGAGCCAAAGAAGAAAAGAAGAAAAGCTATATTGACCGAGCTGAATTAATTACGATTAATGAGGTTATAAACGAAAGTTCTGACCATATTTCCGAAGTGATAAGACGCGTAAATAAATTATACACCAATGTGGTAAATGATTTAGGTTTGCATGATTTAAACAAACTTTCTAAAACAGAAAAACATGTTAAAAAGCTGAATAAAGAAGTAAATGTACTTAAAGAGGATGTGTTTTATTTTATCAGATCACTTCATGAAACCTCTGTTGAAGCAAGCAGATTTTACATATTGGTATTGGGTTATTTACAGGACATTACGCAATCTATTGAGTATATTTCAACAACAAGCTACAAACACGTCAGCAATAACCACAAAAATTTAAAGAAATCCCAAATTGGCGATTTATCCATCATTAGTGAAAAATTGATTGTTTTATTCGATAGAATTGAGGGTGATTTCAATAAAAAAGATTTCAATAATTTGGCAGCGATAATTGCTGAAAAACAAGCCTTGTTTGACCATCTTTCCTTGTCTATTGACAAGCAAATTTCAAGAATCAGAACAGAGGAATCAAGCCCGAAAAACACCACATTGTATTTTGGAATTTTATTGGAAACCAAGGATTTAATATCAGCTTTGATGAATTTATTGGAGTTGTATCAGGAGTTTTATATACTTGGGAAAGACAGTAAAAAATCAAAATAATTTTTTAAATCTTCATAAATGGATAAAACCATCTATATAAATGCAAAGAACCTGTTCAATTATTGAACAGGTTCTTTTTAATTAAGTACAATTCTTTCATTATTAACTAATGAATTTATTGCTTCAAGAAATTTACTTTTTCTTTTTATGCTTTAAAATTTCAGCGTCAATAAAATAGATAATGCTTTCAGAAATATTTTTGAGCAGGTCTCCAATTTTTTCAAATTTTTTCATCACCACCAACGCCATTAGGTATTGACGAATTAATTCAGGGTTTTTAAGAGCATCTTCAGCAACGATATTAAAAGCGTTTGCATTTATTTCATTGATAATTTTATCTTTTTTAAATAGTTTTCTGGCCACTTTTATATTTTCATTGAGGTAAGAATTTTCCACATCTTTAAACATGCTTTCTATGGTTTCAAACATGAGGTTAAATTGCATTCTTTCAACAAGTTCTGGCACCAGTTTTTGGTTTAAATCTATGGTATGGTTTGAGATATCAAATGCCTGGTCTCCAATGCGCTCCAAATTATAATTGATTTTTAGCAGTGATAGGGCAAATCTTAAATCGGTAGCCACAGGGCTGTACAATGCAATAAAATGATCGGTATCCTTTTCAATCCTTACGTCGAGTGCATTTACCCTATTTTCCTTTAAAATAACTTCTTCAGCCAAATCAGTGTCAAAAGAAATAAATGCCTCATAGGCAAGCTGCACTTGTTTGTGAACCAAGTTTAGCATTTCTTCGCCAGTTTTACTTAAAACAATTCTTTGTTCTTCAATATTTATCATAAATTTATTTTTTAACCGAACCTTCCTGTGATATAATTTTCCGTTCTCTTTTTTTCCGGATTTGTGAATATTTTTTTCGTTTTGTCAAATTCAATGAGTTCGCCCATATAGAAAAATGCAGTGTAATCACTTATTCTTGCGGCCTGTTGCATATTATGGGTTACTATAATGATGGTGTAATCAGCTTTTAAATGATGAATTAATTCTTCAATTTTTGCTGTGGAAATTGGATCGAGCGCAGAGGTAGGTTCGTCCATTAAAATAATGGAAGGTTCCACCGCCAAGGTTCTTGCAATACACAAACGTTGTTGTTGTCCGCCCGATAAGGTTAAGGCCGATTTGTTTAAATTGTCTTTAACCTCATTCCATAAATCGGCTTGAATCAACGCTTTTTCAACTCGGTCTGCAATCAATTTTCTGTCTTTAATGCCCTGAATTTTTAATCCGTATGCAACGTTTTCAAAAATGGACTTCGGAAAGGGATTTGGTTTTTGAAACACCATGCCAACTTCTTTTCTTAATTGCTCGAGTTGTATTTTGTCTTTGTAGATATTTTTATCGTCAATTTTAATTTTGCCTTCCATTTTAAAATCTTCAATATAATCGTTCATTCTGTTAAACAAACGCAAAAAAGTAGATTTACCGCAACCCGAAGGCCCAATAAAAGCAGTAATGCTTCTTGGTTTAATGTTCATGGAAACATCTTTAATGGCTTGAAAATCTCCATAAAAAACATTTACGTCTTTGGTTTGCAATTTGTATTTTTCAACAATTGGCGCTTCTGTTTTAGCGTCTTCTGTTTTATCTGACATAACATCACTCATTGTATTACTGTAATTTTTTTTGCCATTTATTTCTGAAATAAACCGCTATTCCATTCATGATAAAGGTAATTAATAATAAAATAATAATTGCGGCCGCCGCGTTGTCAATAAATCCTTGTTGAGGTCGGGAAATCCAGTTAAAAATTTGAATTGGCAACACAGAAAATTGATCTAACGGACCTTGTGGCGCAAAAGGAACATAGGCCAAAGCGCCAACAACAATTAACGGAGCGGTTTCGCCAACGGCCCTTGAAAGCGCCAAAATAACGCCGGTTAAAATACCGCCGCTTGATGCCGGCAACACTTGGTTCCATATTGTTTGCCACTTTGAGGCACCCAGTGCATAAGAGGCGTCCCTGATAGAACCGGGAACTGCTTTTATGGCTTCTCTGGTTGCCACTATAATAATAGGCAAAATTAAAAGTGACAAGGTTAAAGCACCCGCTATAACGCTCGCGCCTAAATTCATAATTCTCACAAACACTTCCAAGCCCAATAATCCATAAATAATGGATGGAACTCCTGCTAGGTTGGAAATATTAATTTCAAGTAATGCTGAAAGTCGGTTCTTTTTGGCATATTCTTCCAAATAAACGCCTGCGGCAACACTAATTGGAAAAGAAATAATCGCTGTTAAAACCAGAATCCAAATACTTCCCATCAAAGGCGTCCATATTCCTGATTTTTCAGCTTTACGTGAAGGTAAATCGGTAATAAAAGCCCAGTCTATTCTGCTTAGGCCGTCAATCAAAATTCCGCCTATAAAAACAACCAACAACACCAGCCCAATGAGTGTGCAAGCAATTCCCCAAAATTTGAAGAGCTGGTCTTTTCGCCTGTTTTTTTGAATGTTATTCATATTTTTGACGGAATTTTTTTCTGATTTGGAAACTTATCGTATTCAATAAAAATGTAAGTGCAAACAATGTAATACCAGCGGCAAAAATAGTTCTGTATTCCAAGGATCCATGCTGCACATCGCCCAAACTTACCTGAACAATATAAGCGGTAATGGTTTCCACAGGAACTGTTGGATCTAATGTAAGTCTTGGCTGTTGGCCTGCTGCAATGGCAACAATCATAGTTTCGCCAATGGCTCTTGAAATGGCCAATATAATGGAAACAATGATACCGGACGAGGCTGCAGGAACAATCACTTTAAAAGCTGTTTGCAGCCGGGTTGCGCCCATGCCGTAAGATGCTTCTCTTAAAGATTTAGGCACGGCATATAAAGCATCTTCACTTAAGGAAGACACAAAAGGAATAATCATAATTCCCATGACAATACCGGCAGACAGCGAGTTAAAACCAGATAAATTTGGCATAAATTGTTGTAAAAACGGCGTTACCACCACCAAAGCAAAAAATCCGTAAACAACCGTTGGCACTGCCGCCAAAAGCTCCAGTAATGGTTTTATCGTTTTTCTAAAACTTCTTGGCGCATACTCACTTAAATAAATGCTAATGGACAAGCCGATGGGCAATGCAACAGAAATTGCAATGAATGTGGTGAGCAATGTGCCGGTAAGCAAGGGAAGAATCCCATAATGTTTTTGTGTAAATAATGGCGTCCATTCTGTATCAGAAAAAAAATCGAAGATGGAAATTTCTTTAAAAAAACTAAAGGCTTCAATGGCGAGTACCAAAATAATTCCAATGGTAACGACAATAGTGATTAAGGCACTTGATAAAAGTGATTTTTCAATGACAAATTCTCTGATTTTACGCATCAAATTTTATTTAAAACAAAATCAGATGTAAGATACATCTGATTTTGTTAAGTTGAGATTTTGTTTATTTATTTTTTTCAACAAAAGCCTTAAAGTTTTCTTTTTGTTTTGTGTAAAGTTCTGCAGGCAATTTAATGTAGCCTACATCTTCCGATAATTCTGCAGCTTTGTTAAGATAGAAATTAACAAACTCAACCACTTCCGGCTGTTTTATGGATGAGCTGTTTACATAAATAAATAAAGGTCTTGATAACGGACTGTAGGTGCCGTTGCTTACCGTTTCTAAAGACGGTTTTACAACTTCTTTCCCATTATGCACACCAATCAAGGATAATTTGTCTTTACTTTCTTCATAGTAAGCCAAACCAAAGAATCCTAAAGCATATTTATCGCCTTCAATGCCTTGCACCAAAACGTGGTCATCTTCACTGGCAGTATAATCGCCTCTGCTTGAGCCGCTTTTCCCATTAATTGCTTCTGTAAAATAATCAAAAGTTCCTGAAGCAGTTCCTGGTCCAAATAAGTGAATTTCTTCATTTGGCCATTCCGTACGAATTTGGTTCCATTTCATAATTTTTCCTTGGGCTGCAGGTTCCCAAATTTTCTTCAATTCTTCAACGGTAAAACTGTCAACCCAAGTATTGCCCGGGTTTACCACTACAGCCAAGCCGTCATAAGCAACTTCCAATCCCAAATAAGTAATGTTATTTTCTGCACAGGCTTCAATTTCTTTGTCTTTAATCGGACGGGAAGCGTTTGAAATGTTTGTTTCTCCTCTTGAGAATTTTTGAAAACCGCCACCTGTTCCTGAAACGCCAATGGTTACTTGTACATCTGGCTGAACAGTCCTAAATTCTTCCGCAACTGCTTCTGTTATCGGAAAAACGGTACTTGAACCATCAATATTGATGGTGCCTGATAATTTTGCGGATTCATTGCCGCCTTCTTTTTGTTCTTTTTTGTTTCCGCAAGCTCCTATTACCAAAGCTAAGGTCATCATAATTACTAATTTTTTCATTTTTGTCTGTTTTAATTTGTTATGCAAAGGACTCAGTTGATTGTTAACTTTAGGTTAACTAAAAATTATTTATAGGTTGTTGTTTTCTTTACATTAAATAGAATTACAGTTTAAATTCAGCGTTTAAAAATACCAATGATTTGTTGTCTAAAGATGATTTGTCAAAACTAAAGTCTTGGTAATTTAAGGAGAATTTAAGTCCTTTAATAGGGGCATATTGAATTCCCGTGATTATCTGGCTTCCGTCATTATCGATATTCCAGGCATCTAAATCACCTGTTAAAGTATTTGAACTAAGTTGGTCGTATCGGCCAAAAACTTCAAATTTTTTGTTGATGACATAAGTTGAATAAAATGAAAAACCATCCAATTCATGGTCAACAGCCGGACTTGCATATTTTTTGCCGTTGTTTAATTTGTTGTATTCCGCACCCAATCTCCAATCAGTTGCTTTATAACCTGCAAATAAGGCCAAAGAAGTAATTGCTTTCGAATCAGCAGTTGGTTGGGCGTCCATATAAATTTTTGTGGTCAATCCTTTAATGGGTTCAAAAATCAAATTTCCTCCAAATTTTTGGTTTCCGTCTTCATCCTGTAATTTTTTATAGCCTTCTCCGTTCACAATCAACACATTTGCTTTTAAGGTTTTGGTGATTGTAAATTCTGCGCTTACACCCAAATCGGCACTGGTTCCAAAACCGTATGCATCTTGATATGAGTTAAATATATAGCGGTATCCCCAAAAATCCTCCTGGTCATTAAATTGTTTCAAACCAATTAATCCCATGCTTAATTTTACGCCTTCAGCAACTTTCCAGTCCAATTGCGCAATTTTTAAAAATGCTGTATATTCACTTCCGCCAGTATTGCTGCCAACGTCAAAAGTAACTTTCGCTGAAATATTTTTGCTGAAATCATACTTATAGCCAAAGTAAGAACGTTTTAGTTCGAAAGCACTTTTTTTGGTGGCATTTTTGGAAAAATCTGTATGATAATTCCAAAAAACCTTGAATTGAACTTCGCCTTCTGGCTTAAATTCTTCTTCAGAAGTTTGGGAAAATGAAGGAATTGTTAAAAGAAGCGCACTTAAAAATAAGAATAATTTTTTCATTTGTATCTGCTTTGATTTACATTCACTTGCTAGCGAAAATTTTAATTAAATCGTGAAATTAAGATATTAATCAATAGTCAATATTGACGAATATCATTTTGCAATTCAGAACCAAAATTATTTGGTCAAGAATTTTTTTCTAAAATTTTTAAAAGAAGAATGTAAAAAGCAATTGTTGCTTTTTTTGGTTCATCCGGTATTAGTTTTTGTCGCTGCAAAGAACCTGCCCGAATGTTAATTTAATGTTAAGAAGATGTTACCGTTTCAATAAAATTTACAACAAAAAAAGGCTGCCCGAATAGGCAGCCTTAAACATTTCACAAATTAGTTGACAAAAACTAAATGGATATTATGAAAGTTGTATCTAAAACTTGTTTAAATACCTCGCAAATTTCAACCAATAAATCCTTTTTTGTGTAACGAAATCATTATGTAATTATTAAATATTTCCTTTAAAAATCTACAAAGGCAAGTTTATTTTTAAACACAATTCTTTCAATTGTTCATCGTCAATTTGGGAAGGCGCATCAATCATCACATCGCGGCCGCTGTTGTTTTTAGGGAATGCAATAAAATCGCGAATCGTTTCCTGTCCGCCCAAAATAGCCGTTAAACGGTCCAGTCCAAAAGCAATTCCGCCGTGTGGTGGCGCGCCATATTCAAAGGCATTCATTAAAAACCCGAATTGTTCTTTTGCTTTTTCTGGCGTAAAACCTAAATGATTGAACATTAAAGCCTGTGTTTGTTTGTCGTGAATACGAATAGATCCGCCGCCAATTTCATTTCCGTTCAACACCAAATCGTAAGCGTTTGCGCGAACTTTCCCGGGATTGGTGTCTAACATCGCCATATCCTCGGGTTTTGGCGAGGTAAATGGATGGTGCATCGCGTGAAAACGCTGTGTTTCTTCATCCCATTCCAACAAAGGAAAATCAACCACCCACAAAGGCGCAAATTCTTTCGGATTTCTCAAGCCCAACCTGTTTGCCATTTCCATGCGCAAAACGCTCAATTGCCCGCGCACTTTATCGGCAATGCCCGATAAAACGCAAATCAGGTCACCGGCTTTTGCGCCTGTTATTTCGGCCCATTTTTTCAAATCGGCTTCCTCATAAAATTTATCGACTGATGATTTAAAAGTGCCGTCTTCGTTGCAACGAACATAAATCATGCCCGAAGCTCCCACTTGCGGACGCTTTAAAAATTCTATCAAGCCATCAATATCTTTTCGGGTAAGGCTGTTTCCTCCCGGAACCGCAATTCCCACAACCAATTCCGCATCATTAAAAACGCCAAAATCTTTGTGTTGCGCCACGGCATTCAGTTCGCCGAATTCCATTCCAAAACGAATATCCGGTTTGTCGTTTCCGTATTTGCGCATCGCCTCATCATAAGTCATTCTTGGAAATTTGGCCACCTCAACGCCGTTCACTTCTTTTAACAAATGACGGGTCAATCCTTCAAATGCATTTAAAATATCTTCCTGTTCCACAAAGGCCATTTCGCAGTCAATTTGGGTGAATTCAGGCTGTCTGTCGGCACGTAAATCCTCATCCCTAAAACATTTTACAATCTGAAAATACTTGTCCAATCCGCCCACCATCAGCAATTGCTTAAAAGTTTGGGGCGATTGCGGCAAGGCGTAAAACTGACCTGCATTCATGCGGCTTGGCACCACAAAATCGCGTGCGCCTTCGGGCGTGGATTTTATTAAATAAGGCGTTTCCACCTCAATAAATCCTTCTCCTGATAAATATTTCCGGGTTTCCATCGCCACTTTACTGCGGAAAATCAAGTTGTTTTTTACCGGATTTCTTCTAATGTCCAAATAACGATATTTCATCCGCAGTTCGTCGCCGCCGTCCGTTTCGTCTTCAATGGTAAAAGGCGGCACCAAAGATTTGTTCAAAATAGTCAGTTCTTTCACCAAAATTTCTATGTCACCGGTTGGCATATTTGCGTTTTTGGAAACGCGTTCAATCACTTCGCCTTTCACCTGAATCACAAATTCGCGGCCCAGCATTTTCGCTTTTTCCATCATCTCTTTTGGCGTGCGATCTTCATCAAAAATCAGTTGCGTAATGCCGTAGCGGTCACGCAAATCAACCCAAATCATAAATCCTTTGTCGCGCGTTTTTTGCACCCAACCGGCCAAAGTAACTTCCTGGCCTATATTTTCTGCTCGTAATTCTCCGTTTTTATGCGTTCTGTACATCGTAATTTTTTTTAAGAAAGCACAAATTTAGTGATTTAGCCCATAGTTTTTAAGGTTAACCATCTTTTTTTGGGCTTGCCTGTCTTTTCTGTGGGCGTTCCTGCCGAAAAGGCAGGCGGGCTTTATGTTCCAAACTTTTTTCGCTGAAAAAGCGCAAAAAGGTTTTCACTTCAATCCCTAACCAAATTGAAATAAAAATGAACAATCCCAAATCAATTATTAAAAGCCTAACCGCAAGGATCGCAAAGGAATACGCAAAGATCGCCAAGCATTTTAAATAAAATTTTCCTTGCGCACTTTGCTATTTTTTATTTGCGCACTTTGCGGTTAAATGAAAATTTTGATTGAATGGTATTTTTAACATTTTTATTTGGCTTCTATCATAGAATACGCAAGTCTAATTTAATGTTCAATATTTTACTTTGAACTCTTTGAAGCTAAAAAAACTATATGTTCAAGGTTTTTATTTAACCCAAAGATCTGATTTGTTAATTTTAGAAAAAATGCACGTCTTGTTTTAAATCAAAACCTTAAATCTTATTGAAAACTTCGTAACTTTGAAGTCATCATAAATAGTAAATTAAACCAACAACCATCACCCTGAGGCAGTCGAAGGGCAAAACAAGGGAGCATGCTCCCTTGACAAAATACTAAAAATTTGGAATCAAAATTATACTTAGTGCCAACGCCCATCGGAAATTTAGAAGACATCACTTTACGAGCCATCAGGGTTTTAAAGGAAGTGGATTTAATTTTGGCCGAAGACACGCGCACCAGCGGAAAACTATTGAAACATTACGAAATTTCCACCCATATGCACAGCCACCATATGCACAACGAGCATAAAACTGTGGCCAATATTGTGCAGCGCATTAAAAACGGGGAATCCATCGCGTTGATTTCCGATGCAGGAACGCCCGCCATTTCTGATCCCGGTTTTTTGCTCACGCGTGCTTGTTTGGAAAATGGCGTGGAAATTGAATGTTTGCCCGGCGCCACAGCTTTTGTGCCTGCTTTGGTGAATAGCGGATTGCCAAACGACAAATTTGTTTTTGAAGGATTTTTGCCCGTTAAAAAAGGGCGGCAAACACGCCTGACTTTCTTGGCCGATGAAACGCGCACCATGATTTTTTACGAATCGCCGCATAAATTATTAAAAACACTCACCAATTTTGCCGAATTTTTTGGCGCCGACCGGCCAATTTCCATATCACGGGAACTCACAAAACTGTATGAAGAAACTTTAAGGGGAACCGTTGCCGAAATGGTAGAACACTTTACCAACAAACCTCCAAAAGGAGAATTTGTGGTGGTGGTTGGCGGGAAAAAGTGAAATATTTATGTTGTTTCCAAGGGGTTATCACCCCTTGTTGAAGAAAATGCGCCCCCAGAAAATTCATTTTTGAAATATTTTTTGATTTTTGTATTGCAAAATTATAGGAGTCTTACGATTTTGATGCCGAAGGAAAAATTAGATGCCAACAAGTTTATGGAGACTTTGTCGGATTGATGAATTATTTATTCAGCAAAGAATAGGTTTTGACTTTTACCTAAATTGAAAAGCCTTTATTTTTTATAAAGGTTTTTTTATGGGGCTCATTGGCACGAGAGAAATGCTTGCGCTGCGCAGGGAAATTGCTGTTTCGTTTAATTTTTTTATGCAATCGCCTAAAATAGTTCTTGCGATTTGCTGACAGGGTTCTTTTCCATATCAAAAACCATAGTTGACAGCTCAACTTGAAACCACTGTTTAAACATTTTATAGGTGCGTTTTTGGGGCCATTCTTTTTTATTTGTATTCCAAGCGTCTAATTCAAACATAAATATTTTGTCGAATTTCTTTTTTAGCCAACCTTCTAAATCATCAATTTCATCATTTACCAAGTAAATGTTGCTCTCTATAAATTCGGGATAACCATCCTCCGGATATAAATTAAATACCCAATCGGCAAAGGGCTTCAGCGGTTTTACAACGATACCATGCCTGTTAATGTAATTTTCTTCAAAATCCCCATCATCATAATCATCATAATCATCATCATAATCATCATCATCATCATTGTCAAAAGGATTTATCATTTCAGAAAGATAATCCTCTGTTTCTTGTGTAACAACCGTTAAAACATCTTTCCCATTTTTTTCAATGATTTCAAAATCCGTAATAAAATTGGAATACATTTTAAAGTTTTTTGTTTTATGGTTGATCATTTTTCTTAATAACAAATAACTACCGCCTTCTCTTTCAGCGATAGCCATTATTCTTTCAAATTCCTCTTTTGGCATCAGCGTACTCATATTGCCAAAATTCCAGGCAGTTACAGCAAACTCAAAAATGTCTTCAAGATAAAAATCTTCAGGAAAATCGTTTTGAAAAGGCGCTAAAAATTGATCTATTAATTTTGAATAAGAAATTTCTGTGGTGTTTGGAATTGGGTTTTTGCCTCCAAACAAATCAATTACTTTATTTTTTTTAGCCATCATTCAGGTGGTTTTAACAGGTTTCAAATCATTATTATCCTAAACATTTTTTAGGTTGTCAAATTTATTGATTTATTTGGAAAAGTCCATATAAGATTGAAATTTTCTCTATCAGTAACTGTTTTCACTGGCGTGTGCGTATTGCTTCCGGCGGATTGGCTTTTCAATTCATTTTTTGACGGCAACAGGTTTTTCCTTCCTTCCAAGTAAAAATACGGTGGAAATAATGCAGAAACCTCCTATCCAATCAATCGTTTCAAAGGGAATGTTTAGCCATAAAATAGCCAAGATGGTTGCAGAAAGTGGTTCGGCGGACGTCAATAAACTTGTTTTTTGTCCGCCAATAAGCTGCACCGCTTTTAAATAAAAATAAAATGCCGCCAAAGTGCCAAACAAAATAATGAAGGAAGTGTAGGAATAGGTGTAAACATCCCAATCGCCTGCAACGCTCCAAGGCGCTCTCACAAAAGAAAATGCCACGCCGCCAATAAACAAACCCCAGCCTATAATTACGGTTGAACTGTATTTTTTTAGCAAAGCGATGGGCTGCAAGGTGTAAATCGCCAAAGCAAATGCCGAGGCAATTCCGTAGAAAAATGCAATACCCGAAATTGTTAAATTGTGAATATTGCCGTGGGTAACCAATAAAAAAGTTCCCAAAACCGCCAATAAAATTGCCAAATATTCGAAAGTTTTTGGGAGCCGGTTGTTTTTAAAGGCAAGATAAATGGCAATTAAAACCGGACCGGCATATTGTAAAATGGTGGCTGTGGCGGCGTTTGAATGTTTTACCGCCGCAAAATACGTGTATTGCACCGCCAAAATCCCTGTAATGCTGAACAATAGCAATTGAATGGCGTCTTTTTTTATTTTCCAGATTTTCCACAGGTCGGGATTTTTATCAAATCCTGCTATCAATAACAGGATAAAACCGGCAAGCAGCATTCTTGTGGTGATTAACCATTCTACATTAATGCCTCTTCGCTGAAACAGAAATTGGGCAAAAGTCCCTGAAATTCCCCAAAGCACGGAAGCGATAATGGCCAATGAAAATCCTTTAAAATGGGCAGATTCCTGCATAAATATGGGTAGCTTATTGCGTTGGTTTTTGTGTTGCAAACATAAGCTAACAAGATTTATTTCAAGATAGAATGGTGCAATTTTTATAGTGATTTTTTATCTGTTGCTCAAGGGAGGCTCGTGCTAGTGTGTGCATTTACAGAATATGGTTACTTGGTTTTATTCAGCCGAATAATCCTGAATTAAAACTTCTGTGGGGATATGAAGCGTTACATTCAGTTTTCTAATCATTTCCAAGGTCAGTTTGCGTTTTTTGTTCATAATTTCACTTACCCTGCTTGTAAATCCAATAACTTCGGCCAAATCTTTTTGTTTCATTCCCATTTGTTCCATTCTAAATTTTATGGCCTCAATAGGGTCGGGCATCCCAATAGGAAAATGCTCATTTTCATAGTTGTCAATAAGAATAGAAAGTATTTCTAGTTCATCTCCTTCTTTGGTTTCTTTTTTTGCATCGAAAATAGCCTCAATTCTTTTGAGTGCTTTTTGATAGTCTTTTTCGTTTCTTATTGGTGCTATTTCCATATTATATTTCGTTTGCGTTAATTTTGTCATATTCAGCGTGAGTTCCTACAAATCTTATCCAGCAGATTTGATAATCGAAGTTAAGCTTTACAATAAGCCGGTAATCATTTCCCTTTGTGTTAAATACGATGCGGTTATCTTTTAGAATACTTGCGTTAGGATATTCAATTTTCAGCTCATTGATATTTACCCAATTGGCTTTTTCTGTTTCTCGATACCATGCGGTTAATTGTTGTTCACAGGCTGCGTGTTTTTCCCAAAAATCTCGTAAAGTTCGCTTTGCAATGACTCTCACTTTGAATTATTTGCAGCAAAGATATTAAAAAAGTTACCGAAATGGTAACTTTTTTTAATATCTTTTTGTTTTAATAAATTCAGTAAAACATATATTTTCCCTAAATGGGATTTCCAAAAAAAAGCAGCGTGAATCAAATTCACGCTGCTTTTTTTAAGTTTATAGCTTTAGGCAATATTAAAAGGATACGTTAATAAGCCATTTCCACAATTTTTTCCACATCGCTTGGCGTTACGTTTTGGCGTTCTCCCAAACCTTTCCAGCCGCGTTCGGTAAAACGTTTTTTAATAATTTCGGCAGTTCCTTTGTAATCATCGGTATATTCAGACAAAGCGGTTTTAATGCCCAATGAGTTATAAAAGGTTCTCGTTTTTTCAATTCCCGCTTTCGCTTTTTCTTCTAAAGTTCCTTCGGTTATGTTCCAAACACGCTCGGCATATTGCGCCAATTTTTCCTTTTTGTTTTCAAAATTATAAGTGTAATGGCTTGGTAAAATAATCGCCAACGTTCTTGCGTGGTCAATGCCAAACAAAGCGGTTAATTCGTGGCCCATCATATGCGTAGCCCAATCAGAAGGAACGCCTTTTTGGATCAAACCGTTTAAGGCCATGGTGCAACTCCACATAAAGTTGGCTGCGGCATTGTAATCGGCAGGATTTTTCATAATTTTTGGCGCCACTTCAATCAAGGTCTGCAAAATACTTTCCGCAAATCGGTCTTGCAACATTGCGCCGGTCGGATAGGTTAAATACTGCTCCATCACGTGGGTAAAAGCGTCTGCCAATCCGTTTGCAATTTGTTTTTCAGGAATCGACTGCACCACTTGCGGATCTAAAACCGAAAACACAGGAAACAATCCCGGTCCGCCCATTCCCAATTTTTCTTTGGTTTCCCTGCGCGTAATCACGGCACCGGAGTTCATTTCAGAGCCTGTTGCCGGCAAGGTAAGCACGCTTCCAAAAGGCATTCCTTTTAAGCTGCGTTCGCTATTTTTTAAAATATTCCAAGGATCTTCGCCTTCGTAAACCGCGGCAGCCGATAAAAATTTGGTTCCGTCAATGACCGAACCTCCGCCAACTGCCAATAAAAAAGTGATATTTTCACTTTTGATCACTTTTAGCGCGTCCATTAAAACCGCATATTCCGGATTGGCGGGAATGCCGCCAAATTCAACCAAATTAAAATTTGCAAGCGCGGCTTTCACCTGATCGTAAACGCCGTTATTTTTGATGCTTCCGCCGCCATAAAGCAGCAATATTTTTGCATTTTCCGGAATTTCCTTTGATAAGCTTGCAATTTGGCCTTTTCCAAACAGTATTTTGGTCGGATTTTGAAAATCGAAATTGTTCATAATGTTAATTTATTGTTTTTTTGTAAATATTGAGGGCCTAAAGTTTTAAGTGCCTAAAATGCCTAGCGTTAAAAAGTCTTAAATTTAAGGAATGATAAAGTTAATTTTTATTATAATTTTTTCAAAATCAACAACTTTTTTTAACTTTAAAGACTCCAAACTTTAGGCACTTTAAGTACTGATTAGCGATAGCTATTTGATTTATTTAGTCAATAACAGTCACCAAATCTTCTTTGCTTTTTCTTACTTTGGTGAGGTTAACCAGCCAGTCTTTATCGGGGTTGCGATACCCAACAGGCAATATAACAACACTTCTGAGCCCTTTTTCGCGAAGCCCTAAAATTTTATCCACTGCTGCCGGGTCAAAACCTTCAATTGGCGTGGTGTCAACTTGTTCAAAAGCGGCAGCAACTATGGCAATTCCAAAAGCGATATATGCCTGTTTTGATGCATGAACAAAATTTTCTTCGGCATCTTTTTGGGGATAGGCATTCAACAACATTTGTCGGTAGTTTTCCCAACCTTCATTTTTTGTGTTGCGAATTTCATTTGTTAAATCGAACATTTTATTGATGCGCTCTGGTGTATAAGTGTCCCAGGCTGCAAAAACGAACAAATGCGAACAGTCTGTTACCACAGATTGGTTCCAGGCCACGGCCTTAATTTCTTCTTTAATTTTTTCATTGGTAATCACCAAAATTTCAAAAGGCTGCAAACCGCTTGAGGTTGGCGCCAGCCTCGCCGCTTCTATAATGTTGTCAATTTTTTCTTGGGGTACTTTTTCCCCGTTCATTGCCTTTGTGGCGTACCGCCAATTTAATTTGTCTATTAATTCCATGTTTTTAGTTTGTAATTTATTTATTTGTTGATGGCAATAACGCCAGTTCATGAATTTTATCCGATTCAATAATGTGTATTTCAGGTTTTTCGTTTGCCAAATGCAACATCGCCTTTGCGATATTTTCGGCTTCTATGATTCTGTATTTTTTTAATTTTCCAAGCATCAAGGGTTGCAGTAATTTAAAGATTGCAATCCCTATTTTTTCCGTCGGCCTGTTTTCATTTCTGTTTCCGCCGATAATGGACGGACGTAAAATATAGGTGTGCGGAATTTTTTCCGACAAAACGGCCTGTTCCATTTCACCTTTTGTTTTGTTGTAAAAAATGCTGCTTTTGGCATTGGCGCCCATCGCCGAAACCACTATAAAAGTTGGGATATGATTTTCCTTTGCCAGTTTTGCCGCCCTTGCAGGAATGCCGTAATCAATCTTTTTGTACAATGTTTTATCGGGTGTTTTTTTGGCGGTGGTGCCAATGCAAACAAATACTTCATCCGCAGTAAAATCGTTTTTAAAATTTTCCAAAGATAACAGGTCTCCTACTATTTCAGTCACTTTTGAGGACTTGTTTTCTGTCTTTTTTCTTGAAAACAGTTTGATGCAGTCATAATTTTTATCGGTAATCAATGCTTTTAACAGCTGTTGCCCCGTCAATCCCGAAGCGCCTAAAATAATGGCTGTTTTTCCCATAACTTATATTTTAATGCTGTTCCAGGCCGAATCAAATGCCTCAGTCAGTTTTTCTTCGGTTAATTCAAAATCATTTCTTTTTTGCATCGTCATTAAAAATGCCAGCGGATAAATGGTGTAGGCATACAAAAGATACGGCGAAATATTTTTTATGATGCCTTCTTTTTGTCCGCCTTCCCACAAATCGAGCAAGGGTTGCAGATTTTTCAATCCTTCCTGTCGGCTCGCTTCATCAACCATCGTGCTTATAATGTCACATTGAGATAAAAAAGCGGCTTCTTCAACCTGCTGGATTTTGAATTGCGCAATGTTGCGCCAAATTAGTTCAAAGCCATTTTTCACGGGTAAATTCGTCAAATAATCTTTAAAAGCACAATCGCTGAACGAGGCTTTGGTTTGCAGATACAGTTGGTTAATCAAGTCCTGTTTGTTCTCAAAATAAATATAAATGGTTGCTGGCGAAACGCCTGCCATTTTTGCTATTTTCGACATGGGCGCATCATGAAAACCGTTGTTGTTCACTAAATGAAGCGTTGCATTTAACAGCGCAATTCGTTTTTCGTTACTTTTTGTGCGTTTTGCCATTGTTAAATTTGAATATTTTTTCTGGTGCAAAGATAAACTATATTCTTACAAAATGAACGTTCATTCTTTTTGTAAATATTTAAAAATAAAAATGTGGTACTTTTGCGGAATTACAATCATTATGGGAAACGATAAAAAAACAAGCGAACTTCATCCAAGCAACAAACACAACAAAGGTTACGATTTTACGGAATTGTGTGAAGCTTACCAGCCATTGAAAACATTTGTGTTTGTGAACGCTTACGGAACCGAAACCATCGATTTTGCCAACCAAAAAGCGGTAAAAAGTTTAAATACGGCTTTGTTGTTTAAACATTACCAAGTAAAATTTTGGGAATTTCCCGATGACAATTTATGTCCGCCCATTCCCGGCCGTGTCGATTATATCCATTATTTGGCCGATTTGCTGAAAGCATCAGGCATTTCCGAAAACGCAAAAGTGCTGGATATTGGCACCGGCGCCAATTGCATTTATCCGCTTTTGGGAAATGCGGCGTATGGCTGGCAATTTACGGGAACGGATATCGATGCAAAATCATTGCGATTTGCTGAATTGATTGTGGAAAAGAACAAACTAAACCACGTAATCAAACTAAAACAACAAGAACTTTCAACCCAAGTTTTAAAAGGGATTTTAGATGAATCCAATAAATTTTCCGCCGCCATGTGCAATCCGCCTTTTTACGGTTCACAGGAAGAAGCGATGATGGCAAATACCCGAAAGTTGACGGGTTTGGGGAATGAAAACGATGCCAACGTGCGGAATTTTGGCGGCAAACAACAGGAATTGTGGCATAAAGGCGGCGAAAAAGCATTTCTTCACACCTATTTATATGAAAGTTCTATGTTTAAAACCCATTGTTTTTTGGTACAGTTCTTTGGTTTCCAAAAAGGAAAACGTGGAAGGAATGTGTGATTCCCTTAAAAAATTAAACGCTATCGACATCAAAATAATCCCGATGCACCAAGGCAACAAAATTACCCGAATTGTGGCCTGGACTTTTTTAACCGAACAGGAGCAAAATGATTGGAAACTTCAAGAAAAATAAAATTCCAAATTCATAAAAAATAAAAAAGAGGGCGCAACCTGCGCCCTCTTTTCCTTTTTCATTTCAATAGCAATTTCCCCCTTTATTTGGAACCTAAAAGCAACATTTCGCTGATGATAATTTCGGTCACATATCTTTTAACGCCATCTTTGTCGTCATAACTTCTTGAAGTTAATTTGCCTTCAATGGCCACTTCTTTTCCTTTTTCCAAATATTTTTCAGCAATTTCAGCTGTTTTTTCCCAGGCAACCGCATTGTGCCATTGGGTGTCCGTTACTTTTTCTCCTTTTGCGTTTTTGTAGGTTTCATTTGTGGCGATAGAGAATTTTGCCAATTTTTTTCCCGATTCTAACGTGATGATTTCAGGATTGTTTCCTAAGTTTCCAATTAACTGTACTTTGTTTCTTAACGTACTCATAAGATAAGGTTTTTAAATTTAGTCGAATGTCATTAGTTCAATTCAACAGGACAAATGTAAGTTGGGTATTTTATGTTATTCGGTTGGTATTTAATTACTTTCGATTGTAAATGTTTGCAGTCGCTTGTAAACGGATAATATTTAGTATATTTGATCTTATGCCACTAAAAAAAACTCAAATGATTGTCAATTTCAGAAAGGAAATTTGGAAACTTTTTTCCAATGAAAATTGGAGCGAAGAAGATGAATACATGGTTTCAAACTATGGACGTGTTAAAAAGAAAAAAATTTATGAAGAAAATTGGCGGCTGGCTCCAATAACATTAATGAATGGTTATGAGTCTTTTGGCATTGTAAAAAAAGGAAAATTAGGCAAGTTGGTTTTTTGTGTGCATAAGGCAGTTGGTATTTTGTTTGCAGAAAAACGGGAAGATCAAAATATTGTCATTCATTTGGATTTTGACAAATTAAACAATGTCCCTTCTAATTTAAAATGGGCAAATAAAGCGGAAATGTTTTTGCACCATAAAAAAAATCCGAAAAAAATTGCACGAATTGGCCAGGTAACCACTTCAAAATTAACTGAAGGCCGTGTCAGAATCATTAAAAAGAAAATGTTGGATCCAAACCGCAGAACCAGGGTGCGCTTAATTGCCAAACAATTTGGCGTTTCAGAAATGCAGTTGTACCGAATCAAGTGGGGCGAAAATTGGGGCCATATAAAAATTGACTAAATGCTGCCAGCAACAACAATTATTGAAAGCAATATTTGGGCGTTCCCCGCCAGTTGGCGGGGCGTGCTTTCACTACGCGCTTTTTTTAGTTGCAAAAAGCAACAAAAAAAGAGCTCAAACAGGCCATTCAATCACTAACGCAGCTTGCAATGAAAACAAAAAAAATCAAATTTAATTCAGCTTTTTTATGCTGTAATTAGTAGAAAATAGCTAACAAAAAAGGATAAAAAAAACTGTTATGAAAACAAAATGCTTGGAATGCGAAGAACCTTTTAGCGGCAGAATCGATAAAAAATTCTGCTCCGATTATTGCCGAAACAGCTACAACAACAAAATTGACAAGGACAGCAAAAATTTAATACGAAACACCAACAACTGGCTTCGCAAAAATCATCGCCTGCTTAGCGAGCTGAATGAATCCGGAAAAACAAAAGTCACCCGAAGAAAACTGCTGGATGGGAATTTCGATTTTAATTATTTTACCTCCATTTACACCACAAAAACGGGAAATACCTATTTTTATATTTACGATCAAGGTTATTTGGCTTTGGAAAACGACTATTATTTGTTGATTAAAAAGGAATAAATAATAGACGATTTTTTCGCTGGCGCGAGCGTGCAGCTCGTGACTGTAGAAATTTATCGGTTCACAAAAGCAAAAGCGAGACGCTCGCGCTATCGGGTGAATTTAACAGGAAAAAACTAGTTAAAATTTATTTTCCACCTCGGCGGCCTCCAACATTAAATAATGCAGGTCGGTATTTTTTATGAAGGGTTTTAACAAGTCGCTTCCGGGCCCAAATAGCGCCAATTCCACATAATCGGCAGAATGGTCCATACTGATCCAGCCCACGGAATTATGTTGTTTTTGGATTTGCGCAAACGCTTCAAACGGCAAATGTTTTGGGTTGTACAAACCGTCTTCAGTGGCTTTTAAGTCGCTGTAATATCCTAAAATTAATTTGGCTTCCTCATCAGTTGCCATAAAATTATTGGCGTATTCAATGCGTTCTTTTACTTGGGAAATGGAAGTTTCTTTACCAAAACCGTTTAAAATCCATTCGTTGGTGTGTTTATAGTTTTGGATGGCGTCAAAATTTTCATTGGCATATTTACCATAAATAATTCCGGGATTCGCATTTCCGTGGTCTGTGGTGATGATGACCAAAGTATCATTATCTTTTTCCGCAAAATCAATGGCAACTTTTATGGCTTCATCATGCGCTGCCTGATCATAAATTAAGCCGGCAATATCGTTTCCATGTGCCGCCCAATCCACTTTTCCCGCTTCTACCTGAAGCACAAAACCTTCAGGATTATTTTTCATCATTTCAATGGCTTTTTCGGTCATTTCGGCCAAAGTCGGAATTTTTTCTTTAAGCTCTTTGTTATTTTCTCTGTCTTTTGAATAGGGAAGTCCGTCATTGTAAAAAACGCCTAAAATCGGTTTTTCGCTGTTGGCGTAAAGCATTTCATTTCTTGTTTTCACCACCTGATATCCTTTCGCTTCAAATTCCCGGTACATATCGCGCTTGTCTTTTCTGTGTTCAGCAGCGAAATAATTATTTCCGCCGCCCATCATCACGTCAAATCCTTGTTGTAAATATTCTTCGGCGATAAATTCCTGGTCATTTCGTCTTTTGCTGTTGATGCAAAATCCTGCCGGAGTTGCATGCGTAATTGGAACAGTGGTCACGCAGCCAGCCATTTTACCGACTTTTTTAAATTTTTGCCAAATAGGCAGATGCGTTTCACCGTTGGCGCTAATATTTAAGGCGCCATTGTTTATTCTGGCGCCGCCGCCCCAGGATGAACTTGCCGCTGCAGAATCGGTCACGATAGAATTTGCCGAAGCCATGTCCATTAATGCGCGATTTACGCGATTGTCTTTATACAATTGCAGCCAATTGCTTCCTTTTCCGGTTTTTCGAGAAAGGTAAATATCGGTCATATTTAAAGTGCCGGTACTCATGCCGTCGCTAACAATCACAATGATGTTTTTGGCTTTTTTATTGCTTTTTATGTCATCAAAATCCAGCGTAGAAGCCGCAAGATCAAACGGATTTAGCAGGGAAGTTCCAAGCGCGAAAAGCGAACCGTTTCTAAAAAATTTTCTTCTGTCCATAAAGGGTTAATCTAAAATATTTGGCAAATATAAATTATTAAAAAACAATTGATGTTACGCATGTTTTAATAATTTGTTAATTACTTTGAAATATTTTAACTGATTTTCCTTTTATTTTTTTGATAATCTAAAAAAAAACCTACATTTAAATAATTGAAAATTTACACGATGATTCCGAAAAAATATCACCAAATTGTTTCATTATTGCTCATAGGCTTCACAATTTATTATGGTTTTTATTCCTTGTCGCCTTCGGTAAAAATTGAAAAAACCAGTTCGCCAACCGAGTTTTCTGCCATTAAAGCTTTGCTCCAATTAAAGGAAATTACCAAAAAACCCCATTTTACGGGTTCCCCGGAACACAATATTGTAAGAAATTACCTTGTTGCCGAATTGGAAAAATTGGGATTGCAGGTTGAAATTCAGGAACAAATGGCGGTAAACAAAAAATGGAGAGCGGCCACAAACACCAAAAATATTTTGGCAAGAATTAAGGGAAGTGAAAACGGAAAAGCCCTGTTATTGCTTTCGCATTACGATTCCAATCCGCATTCTTCTTTGGGCGCCAGTGACGCCGGCAGCGGTGTGGTTGTTATTTTGGAGGGCGTTCGCGCTTTTTTGGCGAAAAAGGAAGTTCCGAAAAACGACATCATTATTTGCATTTCCGATGCGGAAGAATTGGGTTTGCTGGGTGCCAACGCTTTTGTGAACCATCATCCCTGGGCAAAGGAAGTTGGGCTGGTACTGAATTTTGAAGCCCGCGGAAGCGGCGGCCCAAGTTATATGCTGCTGGAAACCAACGGCGGAAATAAAAAATTAATTGAAGCATTTCAAGAAGCAAATACCGACTATCCGGTGGCAACCTCCTTAATGTACAGCATTTACAAAATGCTGCCCAATGATACCGATTTGACCGTTTTTAGGGAAGGCGCAAACATTGACGGCTATAATTTTGCCTTTATTGATGACCATTTCGATTACCATACCGTTCAGGATTCTTACGAAAGAATGGATATGAATTCCCTGAATCACCAGGCTTCTTATTTAATGGCCACCTTAAATTATTTTGCTAATGCCGATTTGCAAAACATAAAATCGGAAAAAGATTATGTATATTTTAATTTTCCTTATTTCGGCTTGGTGTTTTATCCGTTTTCCTGGGTAATTCCCATGTTTGTTGTTTGCGCTATTTTATTTTTGGTGGTGCTTTTTATGGGTGTCTTAAAAAAGAAACTGACCGTTGAGGGTATCACAAAAGGATTTTTTCCGTTTACTTTTTCTCTGTTAACGTCGGCCGCAGTGGCATATTTTGGCTGGAAATTATTGTTAAAAATTCACCCGCAATACAACGATATTTTGCACGGTTTTACCTACAACGGCTATTATTATATCGCCGCGTTTGTGTCTCTGACAATTGCGTTGTGTTTTTGGTTTTATAAAAACGACTTCAAAAAAAGAAGCAAGCTGGATTTGCTGGTCGCTCCCTTATTTTTTTGGCTGATGATTAACGGATTTATCGCGTTTTATTTGCCCGGCGCTGGGTTTTTTATACTTCCTGTCCTTATTTTGTTGGCCATCCTTTTTATCGCGCAATTTTCTGTTTCCAAAGTAAATACCTTATTGCTTTTTACACTTTTCACTATTCCGGTACTCATCATATTTGCGCCTTTGGTGAAAATGCTTCCAGTGGGTCTCGGACTTAAAATGTTGGTGGTTTCGGCGGTGTTTACCGTTTTGTTGTTCGGATTTATGGTTCCGGTTTTTCAGCAATATAAAGACCATAAAAAGTTAAGTCTTGTATTTTTGCTGATGGGTTTGATGGCCTTAATTTCGGCTTCCGTGTTTTCATCGTATAGCGTTGACAGCAAAAAGCCCAACAGTGTTTTGTATATTTTCGACAGCAATAAAAATGAAGCTTATTGGGCGAGTTACAATACCGAAACGGATGATTTTACGAAACAATTTTTAGGCGAAAATCCTACAAAAGGCAGTTACGATTCAACTACATTGGCAAGCAAATACAAAACGAACATTCAGCTTTACACAAAAGCGTCAGTCATCAATCTGGAAAAACCTGTAATTTCAATAATTTTAGACACCATTGATGGCGCCGACAGGAAACTGACTTTGCGCATTGAATCCTTGCGAAATGCCAATAAAATTGAACTGTTGACCAAAACACCCGTTCAATTTAAATCGTTTATGGTAAATCACGAGTCGTTAAAAAAGGACACCAGCGGCAAGTATGTATTTTCTGTGGTAAAAGGCACCATTATGAATTTTTACAGAACGAGCAAAGACGAAATTATTGAAATTGCATTTGTGGTCGATAAAAATCAAGTGATGGATATTGATGTGCTGGAAGCCAAATATGATTTGTTCACCAATCCGCAATTCAAAATAACGCCAAGAGCTGAATTGATGATGCCAATGCCATTTGTGCTGAATGATGCAACCGTAATAAAAACCAACCTAAAATTTTAAGGCATGAGAAAAGTAATTTTTTTATTTTTTTTGGGAACTGTTTTTTTTTCCTGCAAGAAAAAAGAACCAGAAGAAGCCACTGTTGTTATAGGGGAAACGGTTTATTTAAAACCGGAACTCAATGAAAAAAGCGCTTTGTTTTTATATCATTTTGCTTATGAATGCATCGATCAGGAATATCCAAATAATCTGGGCCAGGTTTTGGGCAATAAAAGTTATTTGAAAGAACCTTCCGAATTGCATCCCACATTTTACGGCTGTTTCGATTGGCATTCATCGGTTCACGGACATTGGACTTTGCTCAATATTATGAAAGAATTGCCCAGTTTTGAACACAATGGGGCCATTTTAAAGAAACTCAAAACCACCATTACCAAAGAAAATATTTTACAGGAAATTGATTATTTTGATGATGAGCACAATAAAAATTTTGAACGCACTTACGGCTGGGCCTGGTTGTTAAAAATTGCGGAAACTTTGCAGGATTGGGACAATCCGGAAGCCAAATTGATGTACGCAGATTTAAAACCTTTGGTGGAAGTAATTGAAAAAAAATACATGGAATTTTTGCCGAAACTAAACTACCCGATTCGGGTTGGCGAACACCCAAACACCGCTTTCGGATTGTCGCTGGCCTTGGATTATGCCAAAAAATATTCGCCGGAATTGGCATTGATGATTACTGAAAAAGCAAAAAAATATTATTTGAACGACAAAGGTTGTCCGGTTACCTGGGAACCTGGCGGATTCGATTTTCTGTCGCCTTGCCTGCAAGAAGCTTCATTGATGCTGAAAGTGTTGCCAAAAGAGGAATTTATAGTTTGGTTTGACGCTTTTTTGCCCGATTTCAGAAACAATCCTGCCAAGTATTTGGAAGTTGCTGTGGTTACGGACCGCTCCGACGGTAAATTGGCGCATTTAGACGGTTTGAATTTTAGCCGTGCCTGGTGTTTATATGAAATTGGAAAGGCTTTGGATAACGACAAAATGCTCAATTTGGCAAACAAACATTTTCTGTATAGCTATGAAAAAATGGACTCCGGCGAATATGCCGGCGCCCATTGGCTGGCTTCTTTTGGTTTGTATGCGATATTGAAAAGCAAATAGTTTTTGCAGAAAATTAGTGCCTAAAGTTAAGTAATCCCCAAATTTGTTGGGAATAAAGGACATTTTATTTTTAACATTTACTAAAAAAACAGTCTAATTTTAATAAAAAATTAGACTGTTTTTAGGTTAAACCTATATATTGTTTTTCAACTTTAAGTACTCCAAACTTTAGGCATTTTAAGTACTTTTTAGTTAAAGTTTTATTTGTATTGCGTAATGCGCAAGGTGTTTGCCATTCCTCTTTCTTTAACGGGCATGGAAGTGATGTTTATGGCAAAATCCCCTTCTTTTAAATAGCCTCTTTCGTGCGCCATCCTGTTGATATCCTCAATGGTTTCATCGGTGCTTACAAAACGGTCGTAAAAAACACCTTTTACGCCCCATAATAAATTGAGCATCGCCAAAATTCTTCTGTTTGAAGAAAACACCAAAATATTCGATTTTGGCCTCCAAGACGAAATATGGAAAGCAGTGTAACCAGAATCTGTTAAAGTTGTAATCACTTCCGCAGAAATGGTATCAGCGAGTATGGCGGCCTGATGGCATATTACTTTTGTGATGTAACGTTCGTTAATGCATCCCATGGTTTGATCTGGAATTTTAATTAAAGGCGAATTTTCAACGCTTTCAATAATTCTTCGCATTTGTTTTATCACTTCCAAAGGAAATTCGCCCACAGATGTTTCACCAGACAGCATTACGGCATCGGCACCATCCATAATGGAATTGGCCACATCGTTCACTTCTGCTCTTGTTGGTACTTGATTGGTAATCATCGTTTCCATCATTTGGGTGGCGATGATTACCGGAATATGAGCTTTTTTGGCTTTTAAAACCAGTCTTTTTTGAATTAATGGAACTTCTTCCATAGGAACTTCAACACCCAAATCGCCGCGCGCAACCATCAAACAATCGCAATAAGGCGTTAATTTATCGATGTTTGCAACCGCTTCAGGTTTTTCGATCTTTGCGATAATTGGAATTTTATGCGGAGAATTTGCCGCTATCAAATCCCTCAGCTGAATTAAATCTTCCGCAGTTCTAACAAAAGAAAGCGCAATCCAATCCGCTTCCATTTTAATGGCGAACAAAGCATCTTCAATATCTTTTTTGGTAAGTGCAGGCAGGGAAATTTTTGTGTTGGGCAAATTCACCCCTTTTTTGGAATTTAATTTTCCGCCGCGCAATACTTTTGTGGTCACTTGCGTATCTCTGTCAGTTGCGGTAACTTCAAACAACAATTTCCCGTCATCAACCAAAATATGTTCCCCAACCTGAACGTCTTTCGGAAATCTTTTGTAAGTCATAAACGCTTTTTCTTGCGTTCCTTCACATTTTATGGTGGTAAAGGTAAATGTGTCGCCAATAGTCAGGAATATGCCTCCACCCATAACGCCAACCCGTAATTTCGGGCCTTGTAAATCGGCCAAAACCGCCACGTGGAAACCGCGGCGCACATTTATTTCTCTGATTATTTTAATTTTTTCTTCCACATCGGCATAATCGGCATGTGAAAAATTAACCCGGAATACATTTACGCCGGCTTCCATCATGTTTTCCATAATTTCTGCGGAGTTGCAGGCAGGTCCTAATGTTGCTACAATTTTTGTGCGTTTTCTGTTGTTTGCCATAATTAAAATATAAGATTTTCTTTCGATTTTAAGGTTATTGGTTTTATCGGGTAGGAGGTCATTATTTGATTTATTTTATTCAAATCATTCACCAAATTCTGAATGAAATCATCATTATTACAGCCTTCAATTTTTAAAAAAAAGTCCACTTTCTTTTTTTCTGGTATTAAATAAGAAGTTGTGCTGTAATTTCCGCCGAATAAACCTTCTTCGTATTGGTTGTCAACAAGCGCAATATATTTGTTGTTGATTAAATAGTAATTAATAAAATTCAATTCGTCTTTATATTCAAACAAAGGAAATTCGGCTGTTGAATTGTGAAAATCCAAATTGTGTTTAAATCGTGTCAGTTTTATCTTTAAAAAGTTATTTAAAAGAAAAGCCAATCTGTAATCCTCTTCAGTTGAATGAATGCCAATTAATGTGTAATCATCTTCTGAATCAAACGTTAACAGTTGCATAAATAGAAGGAAAATTTAGTTCAGCAAAAATACCATTGTTTAATTTCAGAAACTAATAATATTACGAAATCGTATTCGTTAAGTGGCCTTAACTGATGGTAATTTCATTTTGAAATGCATAATAAGCTCTTTTTGCCGCAACTTCTTCTGCTTTTTTCTTTGAAGTGGCTCTTCCTTTGGCGATAAGTTCACCTGCCAAAAAAAGTTTTACGCTAAAGTGTTTTACAACATCATTGCCGGAATCTTCATAAACCTCAAAAACCAGGTCTTTCTTTTTCTTTTGGCACCATTCTATAAATAAACTCTTATAACTGGTAATTTTACCTTCAAGTTTTAGGATATCAACATAAGGCACGATAACTCTTTTGTTGATAAATTTTTGACAATAAGCGTAGCCTCTGTCCAAATAAATGGCGCCAATCAAAGCTTCAAAAATATTTCCGTGAACATTTTCCCCAAAATTTGAGAGGATGACATTGCTTCTGATAAAACGCAACAAGTCCAAATCTTTTCCAAGTTCATTAAGATGTTCCCTGCTTACAATTTTAGACCGCATTTGGGTTAAATAACCTTCGTCGCCTGATGGAACTGCATGAAATAAATGCGCGGCAATCACAGCACTGAGGATGGCGTCGCCCAAAAACTCTAATCGTTCGTAATTTAACGGAAATCCGGTGCTTTTATCAAACTCTTTTATGGAGCGGTGAACGAATGCTTTTTGGTAAAAAGAGATATTTTTAGGCTTAAACCCTAATATTTTTGTTAAATCAGTGTAAAAAACGTCCTCACTTTTTTTAGGACGGGAAGTAATTATTTTTCGAATGAAACCCATTCAGTATTGCTGTTAATCAAGTTTTTTAAAGAGCACACAGGCATTGTGTCCTCCAAATCCAAAAGTGTTGCTCATAGCAACAGATACATTACGTTTTTGTGCTTTATTGAATGTAAAATTTAATTTACTGTCAATTTGTTCATCATCCGTAAAATGATTGATGGTAGGCGGCACAATTCCGTATTTTATTGCCAAAATTGAAGCGATAGCTTCAACAGCACCGGCAGCACCCAATAAGTGACCGGTCATTGACTTGGTTGAATTGAGATTCAATTTATAAGCGTGATCTCCAAAAACTTCTAAAATTGCCTTGGTTTCCGCAATATCGCCAAGCGGCGTTGAAGTTCCATGCATATTTATGGCATCGACATCTTCAGGTTTTAAACCGGCATCCCTTAAACAATTTCTCATCACATTTATCGCGCCCAATCCTTCCGGATGCGGTGCGGTAATATGATAAGCATCAGCAGATAAGCCTCCGCCTGCAATTTCAGCGTAAATTTTTGCGCCTCTTGCTTTGGCATGTCCGTATTCTTCTAAAATAAGTGCACCCGCTCCTTCTCCAGAAACAAAACCATCTCTGTCTTTGTCAAAAGGTCTTGATGCAGTTGACGGATCGTCATTTCTTGTTGAAAGCGCTTGTAAGGCATTAAAGCCGCCTATTCCTGCAATGGTTATGGTTGCTTCTGAACCGCCAGAAACCATTACGTCGGCATGGCCTAAGCGTATGTAATTTAAAGCATCAATAATGGCGTTTGATGAAGATGCACAGGCGGATACCGTTGCAAAGTTTGGCCCTCTAAACCCATATCTGATAGAAATTTGGCCGGGAGCAATATCCGCAATCATCTTAGGAATAAAGAAAGGATTGAATCTTGGAGTGCCATCGCCTTTGGCATAATCTAAAACTTCATTTTGAAAAGTTTCCAGTCCGCCAATTCCTGCGCCCCAAATAACGCCAACTCTATCTTTATCAACTTTCTCCAGGTCTAATTTTGAATCTACGATAGCTTCATCAGCAGCAACCATGGCATACTGGGTGAATCTGTCCATTTTACGGGCCTCTTTTCTGTCAAAAAATTGTGTAATGTCAAAATTTTTGAGTTCACAGGCAAAACGAGTTTTGAACTTAGTGGTATCGAAATAAGTTATTGGAGCTGCCCCGCTAACACCGTTAGCAAGGCCGTTCCAAAAATCTTCAATATTATTGCCAATAGGCGTTAATGCACCAAGTCCAGTTACAACTACTCGTTTAATCTCCATATTTTAAATTACTTTTTCGCAGCTTCTATGTAGCTAATTGCTTGACCTACAGTGCCAATGTTCTCAGCTTGATCGTCTGGAATTTGAATGTCAAATTCTTTTTCGAATTCCATGATTAACTCAACAGTATCAAGTGAGTCTGCTCCTAAATCATTAGTAAAGCTAGCTTCTGTTGTTACTTCATTTTCGTCAACGCCTAATTTATCTACGATAATGGCCTTTACTCTTGATGCAATGTCTGACATAATTCTTTTATTTTAAATTTAATTACTCGGCAAAAATATAAAACTTTATTTAAATCAAAATCTTTTAATTCATAAAAGATCAAATTCAATGTTTTAAAAATAGGCAAAGTTTTTCTATTTACCCCATAATAGTTGGGTTAAATTCATTTTATTTGTTGTTTCAACCAAGATAATAATTTGCGTAAATGAAACGTATTGCCATACTGGCCTCTGGATCCGGCACCAATGCTGAAAACATTATTAATTATTTTAAAAACAGCGATACAATTTCGGTGAATCTGGTATTGTCCAATAAAAAAGACGCCACAGTTTTAGAACGCGCCAGCCGTTTGGAAATTCCAAACAGAAGTTTTGACAAAAATGATTTTATTGCTACCGATGAAGTGTTAGATCTTTTGAAAGAAAATGCGGATTATGTGATTTTGGCCGGATTTCTATGGAAAATTCCCGCAAAAATTATTGAAGCTTTTCCAAATAAAATCATCAACATTCATCCTGCTTTGTTGCCTAAATATGGGGGAAAGGGAATGTACGGAATGCACGTGCACCATGCCGTTGTTGAAAATAAGGAAAACCAAACCGGAATTACCATTCATTATGTGAACGAAAATTATGATGAAGGCGCCATTATTTTTCAGAAAAGTTTTGAGGTTTTGGAAAGTGACACGCCCGATGATGTTGCGCAAAAAATCCACAAATTAGAATATGAACATTTTCCAAAAGTGATTGAAAAAGTAATCCTTGAAAATGGCCGATAAGCCCAAAGTACATATTTATACCGATGGCGCCTGCAGCGGAAATCCTGGTCCTGGCGGTTACGGAATTGTGATGGAATGGGTTGGAAAACGGTATAGAAAAGAGTTTTCTGAAGGTTATAAAAAAACCACCAACAATCGCATGGAATTGCTGGCGGTAATTGTTGCGCTTGAAAATATGAAAACCACCGATGTGGAGATCACCATTTTTTCCGATTCAAAATATGTGGTGGATGCCGTTGAAAAAAAATGGCTGTTTGGCTGGCACAAAAAACAATTTAAAGGCGTGAAAAATCCCGATTTGTGGAAACGATTTTTAGCCATTTACAATCCGAACAACACAAAATTTGTTTGGGTGAAAGGACATAACAATCACATACAAAATGAACGCTGTGACGTATTGGCCGTTGAAGCATCAAAAAGGGAAAATCTTAAGGAAGACTTAGGATACAATAATTCTAAAGACTTACTCTTTTAATAAAACAAAACCTTGCAGCTTGTTCAGCAATTCCTGAATGCTTTCCGGCGCATTGTTATGATCAAATTCAAAAGTATAAAGTTTGTCGTTGAAATTAAGTTCAAATTCTCCTTTAATGGCTTTGTCCACAGCAAGATCATCGATGGAAATATTGCTTTTTAAAATCTCAAAATCAATTTTTTTGATCATATAAATAACTTCATTTAGTTGATTTTCAGTCAATTCAATTTGATGCGTTTCATTGTTTTTGGTAACTTCCAATAAATTTTTTTCCAGTTGAATGGATAATTGAAAACCCCTTGTTTGCGCTGAATAATTTAGCGAAATAGTATCTTTTTTGTCCTGACATTGGCAAGAATTTATAGATACAAGCAATAAAATTAAAGTCATTTTAAAAAGTTTCATTTTGCAGGAATTTAATGATTAAAGTTATAAAAAAAGGTGCTGAAAAGCACCTTTTTAATTTATTATAACAAATCTGATTAATTTATAAAACTTTCTCTAAAGCCTCCAGTTCCGAAAAGAGTTCTCATTCTGTTGTTTTGGCCATTTGTAAACATATACATACAATTATCATAAACATAATCCATATAGTTCATCGTCATATCCGGTAAATCATTTGTGGCTTCAACACAGCTATTAACTGTTCCTTGGCAAGTGCCATCACTATTACCATAGTTTGGAGCACCTGCAACGGGTGTATCCAAAACATAATCGTCTACTCCACAACCACCATCGCCCCAAATATGGCGTAAGTTTAGCCAGTGGCCAATTTCGTGGGTAGCGGTTCTTCCATCGCCATAAACGCCTGTGGTTTCACCAAAACCAGTTGTAGTTATTACAACACCGTCAGTAGCCAAAGCGCCACCCGGGAATTGTGCATATCCTAAGATACCACCACCAATTTCGCAAACCCAGATATTTAGATTATTTGCTGGATCTGTTGGATTTATACCGCCTCGTTTAGCTATTTTCATCGCATCTGCTGTGCCCCAAGAAGTTTTACTTGAAATTTTTCTATTGACTGCAGCAAGAGTGAATGTAATATCCACATCTGCAACTAAACTAGCGAAATAGGTTGGCGTATTACTTGTATTTGGATTGCTGTTTTTAAAATCTTCGTTTAAAATTGCAATTTGTGAATTAATTTGAGCCTCTGTAACTTTTCCATTGAATGACTCAATAATATTTATGACTACCGGAATAGTGATAGCACCAATATACGGAGTTGGCGTTGGAGGAGGAGGCGTTGTGCCGCCACCTGGTTTTCCAGTGGCAGTAACCCCTTTATTGGCGATTAAAGTTCTTGTATGTTTTTCAATTTCGAACATGCGTTGTTCCAATCCTGGATTTTCTTGTAATTGTCTGTTTAGTACTTTCATGCTATAACATTTATCTACAGGAGCATCTTTCGTGCTTTTTGCGGAAACGTCATCAGGAGTATATACAAAAAAGTCGCTCATGTCAACGGCGGCTTCTTGGTTTGGAGTTACTTCGTCATTGTTTTCACAAGCAACAATTGCTAAAGCTAAAATAGCTAAAGAAAGAAATAATTTTTTCATTGTTAAGTTGTTAATTTGATTAATAAATAGGGTAAATCTTTGATTAAAGATGTGGCAATTTATTAATAAAAAGTTAAAAAACAAGAAAAAGTTAAAAATACTTGTTAATAAAATGAATTGCTGCTAAATTTCTGTGATGTAATAACACAATATCACATTTTGTTTAATACCTATGAAAGCATTGTTTTTGCCTTTAATAATGCGCTGTGCAATACATCAACTTCTTTAAAGGTGTTGTAAAACGAAAAAGAGGCGCGAACCGTTCCCGGAATTTTGTAAAAATCCATAATAGGTTGCGCGCAATGGTGGCCTGTCCTCACTTCAACGCCCAATTTATCTATGATGGTACCAATGTCATACGGATGAATTTCTCCAATATTGAATGAAATTACGGAAGTTTTATGTTCAGAAGTTCCGTAAATTTTTAACCCTTCAATTTGTAAAAGTTTTTCAGTGGCATATTTTAAAAGGGCAGTTTCATATTCGGCAATGTTGTCAAAACCGATATTGTTTAAATAATCGATGGCGGTTCCAAAAGCGATAACACCGGCAATATTTGGCGTTCCCGCTTCAAATTTGTGCGGCAAATCGGCATAAGTGGTTTTTTCAAAAGTCACTTCTTTGATCATTTCTCCGCCGCCTTGGTAAGGCGGCAGTTTGTTGAGCCAGTCTTCTTTTCCATATAAAATGCCAACGCCGGTTGGGCCGCATAATTTATGGGCAGAAGCCACGTAAAAATCAACATCCAACGCTTGCATGTCGGGTTTAATGTGCGGACAGGATTGTGCGCCGTCAATCAAAACCGCTGCGCCAAATTGGTGTGCTTTGTCAATAATTTCTTTGATTGGGTTGATGGTTCCCAACGCGTTGGAAACATGGTTTACAAATACCAGTTTGGTTTTTTTGGAAAGCAATTTATCGTATTCATCCATCAACAAGACCCCTTCCTGGTTCATTGGAATCACTTTCAAAACGGCTCCGGTGCGCTCGCACAACATTTGCCAGGGAACAATATTTGAATGGTGTTCCATAGCCGAAACGATGAGTTCATCACCTTTTTGCAACAACGACGTAAATCCGGTGGCCACAATATTGATGCTGTGCGTTGTGCCTGCCGTAAAAATAATTTCGTAGCTTTTTTTGGCATTGAAATGCTGTTGCAGTTTTATTCTGGATTGTTCAAAAGCATCGGTCGCCAATTGGCTTAGCGTGTGAACGCCTCGATGAATATTTGCGTTTATGGTAATGTAGTAATTTACAATGCTGTCTATAACAACTTGAGGTTTTTGGCTTGTTGCGGCATTGTCCAAATAAACCAATGGTTTTCCGTTTATTTGCTGATTTAAAATGGGAAAATCGGCCCTGATTTTTTCAATATCTAACATGTTCATTTTTTAGAATGATTCTAAATACAAAATTACGAAATAGATACTATTTTGAAGGTTGTAAAATTTAAAAATTATTACTGATGCAATTTATTTTCATTTAACCGCAAAAACGCAAAGAAAAAACGCAAAGTTCGCAATTTCGTTTTGAATAATATTTTATTACCCAAATTAAAAAACGTAAATCATAAATCGTAATTTAATTTGCGTAAAGGATTACAACGGAAATCCTTTTATTGCGTGGTTTTGCAATAAAAGATTGGAGTGAAAAGCCTGACCCGCAGGGGAACGCCCAAAACAAAACATCATAAAGATTACAGATTACATAATTTATGCACTTCTGTCAAAACCAATGCTTTTTGCTTTTCCGAAAATCCTAAATGATTCAGTGAATCAGGATTTTTAGAGAGTTCTTTTACCAAAATAATGTCTTTTTCCATCAATTGTGTTTTTTCCTTTTTTGTTAAGGAAGTCAGGGTGGTTATAGGATATAAGCCATATTTATCGACATTGTTTTTTAATCCGTTATTTTTAGGGTAATCCCAACTTAACAGCGTTAAGTCAACACATTTTGAATAGTCTATGGCATCTTTGGTAAAACGCGTATTGGTGGCCAGCCATCCTTGTTTTAAATGGGTTTTTTTGCCTGAATTGTTCCAAACTTTTTGAACATCGAGAAATCGGGAATTGATATATAGCGGAATTCTCACATTGCTTACTGCGGAAGGATCTGTATGAAATTTGCATTCAACCGTAAATACCTCGCCGTTTTTTTCGGCCAAAACATCTATTTCGTGGGTGATGCATTCCCCTTTTAATATTTCGCCAATCTTGGTTTTATAGCCTTGTTGCTTCAGCAGCGCACTGATTAATCTTTCAAAAGGAAAACCGGTTGGGCCCAAATCGAAAATTGCTCTTTTTAAACTGTATTTTGAAGCAGAGACACGATTGCATTTTTTCAGTAAACCAAATGCTTTTTTATAAATTAAGTTTGAAGAAATTCCGTCAAAAAGTTCAGGTTGAATTGCCTCCACAATTGTTACAATATCCTGGCCTGTAGCACCGCTATTTTGAAGAGATTTTGAAAGTTTTGGTATTGAAAACGGTTCTAAATCACCGGAAATTTTTTTAACAACTACTACTTTATTGTCCATATCTTTTATTTTTACCAAATCAAATTTAGGCTAAAAATTTTAAGCCGTTTCCCTTTAAAATCTTAATATTTCTGTCATTTGGTTTAAAAGACAATAATTAAGTCGTTTTTTGGTAACTCCAAACCGCCAGGCCATTCATAATAACGGCATAAATAATGGTTTTTGTGAGTTGGGGCAAAATATCATTAAAATGGGCGCCTTTTAGCATCACCATTCGAGTTACTTGCACAAAATATTTCACCGGATTAAACTCTGTTACGTATTGAGCCCACATCGGCATACTTTCAATGGGCGTAAAAAGTCCGCTCATCAATATAAAAATAATCACAAAAAACCAGGAAATAAACATCGCTTGTTGCTGGGTATCGGTAAAATTGGAAATGAACAATCCCATTCCCAGCACCACCAACAAATAAAATGCCGTATAAAAATAGATGAGCCCGAGACTTCCTATTATTGGAACATCAAAAATAACTTTTGCAATGGTCAATCCCACGGTGAGCAACACAAAACCCAAGATCCAAAAAGGAAATAATTTGCCGATGATAAACTGGTATTTTTTTATGGGCGTCACGTTCATTTGTTCCAAGGTCCCAATTTCTTTTTCGCGGACAATATTCATTCCAGATAAAAACAGCGTTATCATCGTAACCAGCAAAACCAATATTCCCGGAACCATAAATGTTTTATAATTCAGGGTTTTATTGTACCAAAAGGAAGAAATTGTCACAATATCTTTTGGGGAATTTTCCATATCTGCAGGCGAAGACAAGGCAACTTTGGCTTTTTTGTTAAAATTCTGCACAATTTGGTTGATGTACACATTTTCCACGCCGGCCGCCGCGCCGTCAATGGCGTTGATGGCAACCGAAATATCGGTGTGTTTTTCTTTCAATAAATTACGTTCAAAATAACGCGGAATCTCTAAAATAACATCAACTCTGCCTTTCGCCATTGCGGCATTCGCTTGTTTTTTTGAAGGAAATTCAGCAACAACATTAAAGTAGGTCGATGCGTCAAATTTCTCGACTAATGCTCTTGAAAACGAGGTTTTGTCGTGATCCACGTAAGAGAATTTTATGTTTTTGATTTCAAAAGTTGCGGCATTGGACAAAATCACCAACTGTAAAATGGGCAACACAAAAATAATGGGAAGCATCCCTTTATTTCTAAAAATTTGCCTGAATTCCTTTTGGACAATATATAGAATTGTTTTCATTTTTTTTCCTATCCCCAACCCCTACCGCGGCAGGCCCGCCTGTCCGGCCGGCAGGTAAACTTTCCAAAGGAAAGGGAGTTTGATTTACTTGTTAAAATTATATTTTTTTAAACTGCCAGCTTCTTCTTTTAAACACTATGATAGAACTTAATACCCCGACGCGCCATCTGGCCCATTCACTAAAAATGTTCATAGAACATTTTCTTAACGCTTTGTCCCCCCTTCGGGGGTTAGGGGGCTTTATTCCAACCTAATTTTATATTTTTTTACACTCAGCGCAATAAAAAAGAGGGTCATTCCAATTAAAATCAAAGTCTCTTTCCAAATTGATGCCAATCCAACGCCTTTTAGCATGATTCCTTTTAAAATGATAATAAACCATTTTGCCGGAATAATATTGCTGATGGCCTGTAAAACAAACGGCATGCTTGAAATGGGAAAAATGAAACCCGACAATAAAATGGTTGGCAGCATCAATCCCATTAAAGAAATCATCATCGCGGTTTGTTGCGTTGCGGAGATCGTCGAAATTGAAATCCCCAACGATAAGGAAGTGACGATAAACAAAACACTTTCCAAAGCCAGCAAAAATAAGTTTCCCTGCACGGGCATTTCAAAAATAAATATGCTTAAAATCACAATAACAACCGCGTTAATAATGGACAAAAATATGTAAGGAATCACTTTTCCTATGATTACCTGAAAAGGTTTTAATGGCGAAACCAATAAAATTTCCATGGTTCCCAATTCTTTTTCACGCGTGATGGAAATGGAGGTCATCATTGCCGAAACCAGCATTAAAATAATGGTCATAACGCCCGGAACGAACATAAAAACGCTTTTTAATTCGGGATTGTAAACCATCCTCGATTTGGTTTCAATTTGATACTCCAACGTGCTGTTTTTGTTAATTTCTTTCTGGTAACTTCCAATGATGGCACTGATGTAATTGGTGATGGAATTTGCCGTATTGGGATCTGTGGCGTCGGTAATCACATGAACTTTTGCCGCATTTTCTTTGGTTAAATTTTTCTTGAAATCTTTTTCGAAAACAAGTACGGCAAGCACCTTTCCTTTTTGAAAAACAGTTTCAATTTCGGCTTCATTTGTGATGCTTTGTTTGATGCTGAAATATTTTGATGCCGAAATTTTTTGAATGATTTCCTGTGTAGTCGCATCATTTGATTTGTCGAAAATGGCGATGTCAACATTGTTAATTTCATTGGTAATGGCAAATCCAAAGAGCAAAATTTGGGCTACAGGCATTCCAAACAGGATAAAAAGTGACCTTTTGTCCCTAAAAATATGATAAAATTCTTTTTTTATAAATCCGATAAACCGTTTCATCCTCGTGCCAATTTTAAAAATACTTCATTCATATTATCGGCTTTATAATGTTCCTTTAATTTTTTCGGCGTATCCAAGGCTTCAATTTTTCCGTCGACCATCATAGAAACCCGATCGCAATATTCGGCTTCATCCATATAATGCGTGGTCACAAAAATGGTGGTGCCGTTGTTTGCCGATTTATAAATCATTTCCCAAAACTGGCGTCGGGTTATAGGATCAACGCCGCCGGTTGGCTCATCCAAAAAAACAATGGCCGGACTGTGCAGCAGCGCTATTGAAAACGATATTTTTTGTTTCCAGCCCAAAGGCAAAGAACCCACCAACTCATTCACAATGTCTTCCAAACCCAATTCTTCAACCAATTCGCTGCGTTTTTTTTTAATTTTTGCGCTGGACAATCCGTAAATCCCGCCAAAAAAAGTGATGTTTTCTTTTACCGTTAAATCGTCGTACAAGGCAAATTTCTGGCTCATATAGCCAATATTTTTTTTGATGTCTTCAGGATGCGTAAAAACATCAAAACCGGCGACTTGTGCTTTTCCGGAGGTTGGTTTTGCAATCCCGATCAGCATTTTCATTGCCGTGGTTTTTCCTGCGCCGTTTGCGCCTAAAAATCCAAATATTTCTCCTTTTTTAACGTCAAAAGTGATGGAATTTACCGCAGTAAAATCGCCAAATTTTTTGGTCAGGTTTTCAACTTCTATGACATTGTTGTTTTTCATTTGCGTCTATTTTGCCAATTCCATAAAAGTGTCTTCAATGGTGGTTTTTGTGATTTCAATTTTGATGTTTTGATGGTCGTTGGCAGCTAAATATTGTTGCAATTCCTGAGGATTAAAATCTTCCCGCTTGTCTGTATAATGCACAAATTCGCCAAAAGGATACACGCTGTAATGGTGCTCAAAACTTTTTAAACTTTCGATTAGACGGTACATATTATCGGCACGCACATCGTATATTTTCTTCGGATAATGTTTGATGATTTCTTGTGGCGTATCAATTTGCAAAATTTTTCCATGCTGAATTAAAGCGATTCTGTCGCACAATTCAGCTTCGTCCATATAAGGCGTTGAAACCAAAATGGTGATGCCTTTTTGTTGCAAACGTTTCAGCATTTCCCAAAATTCCTTGCGCGAAACCGGATCAACGCCAGTGGTTGGTTCATCTAAAAACAATACTTTTGGTTTGTGTATGAGCGCGCAGCTCAAGGCCAATTTTTGTTTCATTCCGCCCGAAAGCGCTCCTGCACGACGTTTTTTAAAAGGTTCAATTTGAACGTAAATGTCTTTAATCGACTCGTAATTTTCTTCAATCGTCGTTCCAAATATGGTGGCGAAGAAATCCAGGTTTTCTTCCACCGTCAAATCCTGGTACAACGAAAATTTCCCGGGCATATAACCCACATTGTTTCTTATTTCTTTATAGTCGGCCACAACATCAAAACCAGCCACATTCGCGGTGCCGTTCTCCGGAATTAACAAGGTGGCCAACATTCTGAAAATGGTCGTTTTCCCGGCGCCGTCAGGACCAATCAATCCAAACAATTCCCCTTCTTTTACTTCAAAAGAAACATCGTTTACGGCAGTCACTTTTTTGAATGATTTGCTGATGTTTTTTACTGAAATACTCATTTTTAGATCTTATTTTATTTGAAATTAAACCCTATTTAATTAATTATTTTTTTGAAAACCGCTACTGCCAACTGATTACTGTGTAATCCACATTTCCGCAGGCATTCCAATTTTTAAACTTCCGTCATTTTTTACGTCGATTTTTACCGCATACACCAAATTGACGCGTTCTTCTTTGGTTTGAATAATTTTGGGGGTAAATTCGGCTTCGGATGAAACCCACGTGACGATGCCCTTGAAGTTTTTCATGGCATCGCCGGCATCAATTTTCACCGTAACTTCCTGTCCGATTTTAATGTTTGAAAGTTGGGTTTCACTTACGTAAACGCGCAATTCCATCGTGCTTAAATCGGCTATTTTATATAAAGGTTTTCCGAAAGAAACCAGTTCATTTACTTCTGCGTATTTTGTTAAAACAGTCCCGTTTACCGGATTTACAACCTTGCTTTTCAGAAGCAAATCTTCCACTTGTTTCAACTGCACATCAAGACTTTCCAATTCATTTATTACCGGTGAATTCTGGCTTTCAACGCTTTTAATTTGTTTTTGGATCACGTTAATTTCTCCATTAATGTCGTCCAATTGTTTTTGGGTTCCGGCATTTTCCCTAATCAAATTTTCAATTCTGTTTTTGCTGATGGTTGCCGTTTTTAATTGGGCGTTCAGCACGTTTTTTTGAGACAGAACGCTTCCCGATTTTGAATAAACAATGGACTTGGAAGCCAACAATTGATCTCTTTTTAGGCTTAACGGAATGGTGTCAATAAATCCAACATAATCTCCTTTTTTAAGCATCTGGCCTTCTTCAACAGTAAATTGCATCAATTTTCCGCTATTTTCTGCGGAAACCGTTATTTCTGTGGCTTCAAAATTTCCGTATCCATCGGCCTTTTCGTTGTTTTTGCAGGCAATAAACAGGTTTCCGAATAGAAGCAAACCGATGATTATTTTAGTAATTTTCATATAAATAGGTTTATGCGTTTATTTTTTTGTTTTTGACAATCTTTTTTATTTTAATTTTCACCGTTTTCAATGATTAATTCCCTCTTCGGGGACTAGGGGGCTTCCTTTCGTTGTTTTATAATTTGCTTTTGCAAACTGCAATTGGATTTGATGCGTGCTTAAATTATTTTCGGCTTCAAATAAATTTGTCAATTCCGTAACATAAGCCGACGATGTGATGACGCCATTTTTTAACTGAGAACTGGAAGTTTCCAAAATTTTCTTTCTTAAGGCAATAATTTCTTCATCCGAAGCAATAAAAGCCGAAATTTTGTTTATTTCTGATTGTTGTTGGGTCATTTCCATCGCAGTATTCAGCTCAAAAACCTCTTGCTCACTGTCAATAATATCTTTGGTCACTTGCAGTGATTCGCGTTGTTTTTTGGTCGAATTCCAGTCGAATACATTCCAGTTCAGTTTAATTCCGGCGATATAATAGGTTTGAAAAGAATTGTCCAGCATATTCAAGCCCGGATTTCCATAACCACCTGTTGCAAAACCCGATAATTTAGGTGAGTTTTTCTTGTCGATGAGGTCTTCGGAAGCGTCAACTTTTTCTTTTTGAAGCTGGAACAAATCCAATTCAGGCCGTTCAATATCCGTTTTTAAATCTACAGTAATTTCTGTATTTTCCAAAGTGATATTTGGCGAAACCGGAATCCCGATGAGCATGGAAAGGGTTTTCATCAAACTGCTTTTATTTAAATCAACTTCCAATAATTGTTGGTCGATTTTGAGCAATTCAGCTTCCAAAACACTGTCCGAATTCGGTAGCAACACGCCAAACTTGATGCCTGATTTCACTTCTTTTAATGTGGATTCCAGTTGTGTTTTTTTAGCAAGCAACAACTCCCTTTTTTCCTGCAATAAAAGAATTGAAAAGTAAAATTGATTCACCTTTTCTTTCAATTGGTATAAATTTACTTCAACTTGCTTTTGTTGTGTTTTTAGGGAAGCAGATTTTCCTGCCAGTGAAGCATCGATCAAACCGCCATCATAAATTAATTGATTTACAGAAGCGGTCGCCTGATATTGGTCTTTGTTTGGCGGTGTTATGGTTGATGTTGGCGAAGTAAATGGCAATGAAATAACATCGGATTGGTAGGTTGCCTGCGCCTGAAAATCGATTTTGGGAAGTTTACCGGTTTTAATCACTTCTAAATCCAATTCGTTTTGGGTGGTCAATAAATTTTTTTGTTTGGCCAGCGGATAGTTTCCTTCAGCCAAGGCATAACACTGTTCCAAACTCAGTTTTTCTTGGGAAAAACTGTTTAGGGAGAGAAGGATTAGGATGATTACACTAATTTTCTTCATCTGTTTAAATTTTTATGGCATGAATAATAAAGTCGGAAACTTCGGTTTTTCGTTTCTCCATTAACTTTTTATAGGCTTCATCATCAAAATTCAGAAATCCTTTTAATAATGGCGCGCCAATAAACGGGAAAATATTTAGCGACATAATGTTTATGAATAATTGTTCTGCTTTTATTGGCCTAATAACGCCTTCTGCAACTTTTTCATTCACCTGTTGTTTGAATTTTGAAATGTTCGGAAAATTATTTTCAGCGATTAAATTTTTTACAAAGGCCGGATTCCTGTTGAGTTCCTGAATGATAAAATTGGGCAGGTACGGATGTTTTAGCACAAATGAAATATAATTGCTGCTAAAGTTTGTTATTTTTTCAAAAATGGTGGTGTCGGCATTCATAATTTCATTTAACTGTGGCGCCAGCATTGAGAAAGCACTTTTGAAAACGGCTTCAAAAAGCAATTGTTTGCTTCTGTAATAGTAGTGCAGCATGGCTTTGTTGATGCCGGCTTCATCGGCAATTTCCTGCATTCTTGCGGCCGCCATGCCTTTTCGTTCAAATATTTCTTTTGCCGCATTTAAAATGTTGTTTTCCGGCGTGCTTTGTTCTTCTGTCGTCATGTACTAACTATATAGTTTAACCAAATGGTTAACAAATGTAAACTCTTTTATTGAACTAACAAAATAATTGTTATTTTTATGGAATATTTTAAACAACGGTTATTATGAAAAAAATTTTAAAATACGGGCTGTTACTGCTGGTTTTAGCGCTTGCTTATGTGGTTTACACCAACTATCCGAAGTTGGATTTGATTACCGGTTTTGCGGCTAAAAGTGTTTGCTCCTGCACTTTTGAAGCCGGCAGGGACTTGAAATCCATTGAGGAAGGAGATAATGACTTTAGCCCAATAAACTATGCCAAAAACAATATTGACTTTGAAGAAAAATTGGTTACCTCAACGGTTTTCGGCCTAAAAAAAAGAAAGGCGGTTTATAAAGAAGGCATTGGTTGTGTATTGATTCCTGAAGGGGAAAATACGAATATCGCATTTAAACCAAACCGAAAAATTTCACAAAGCAGTTTGCCTTATCCTTATGGAAATTCACCAGAAAAAGACAGTATTTTTAACGATATTAATTATGATGTTCTGAATATGGCTGTTGAAAACGCCTTTGATTGTGAAGGTTTTGAGCCAAAAAACAGAACCAGGGCAGTGGTTGTGCTTTATAAGGATCAAGTTGTTGCCGAAAAATATGCAAAGGGATTTTCCAGGGAAACGAAACTTTTGGGCTGGTCTATGACCAAAAGCATTACGAGCGCTGTTTTGGGCGTGCTTGAAAAACAAGGAAAAATTTCGCTGAGCCAAAACAACTTATTCCAAGAATGGGAAAAGGACGATCGCTCAAAAATCACCTTGAACAATTTATTGCAAATGAACAGTGGTTTGGAATGGACAGAAGATTATAACACCATTTCTGACGTCACAAAAATGCTGTTTTTGGAGCCCGATATGACCAAACCACAACTTTATAAACCCTTAATTGGACAGCCAAACAACAGTTGGAATTACTCTTCCGGAACAACAAATTTACTGTCGGGATTTATTCGAAATCAGTTTAAGACGCATCAGGAATATTTGGATTTTTGGTACGCGGAACTTGTTGATAAAATTGGCATGAATTCTATGGTTATTGAAACCGACTTGGCCGGAAATTATGTAGGTTCGTCTTACAGTTGGGCAACGGCGCGCGATTGGGCAAAATTTGGGTTGCTGTATTTGCATAAAGGAAACTGGAACGGCGAACAATTATTGAATGAATCTTGGGTAAAATATGCCGCAACGCCCACAAACGGTTCCAATGGCGAATATGGCGCGCATTTTTGGTTAAATGCAGGCGGCAAATATCCAAATGTGCCAAAAGACTTGTATTCGTGCAATGGTTATCAGGGTCAACACGTATTTATCATTCCTTCAAAGGATTTGGTAATTGTGCGATTTGGTTTGGCGGAAAACCCTGAATTTGATGTGAATATTTTTTTAAGTGAAGTGTTAGATGCCATTAAATAAATGAAAAAAAATAAAAAAAAGCCGCAATCAGCGGCTTTTCTTGCTTAATAAACAAAGTTTTAAATTTCAAACCCAATCAATTCATTATTCTAATTTTTTGGACTATTCAAACCTTTGCCTCTTGTGGTTAACATTGATAAAGTGTACTCTTTTCCATCTATTTTAATTTTTGTTTTTTGGTGTATTTCCAATATTTGAACTTCTTTTCCTTCGTTTGTGGTATTGAATACCTCATATTTTTGATCTTCTGCTTTGAAAATAACGGGTTCAATAGGTGTATTTAGATTTAGTGCTTTACAGATCTCATCTAATACATTTATATCCAAAGTGAATTCCTTGTTTTTCTGTGTTTTATTAGCGAATTGAGACATTGTTTTTTCGGAAATAGTGCTTTTTTCTCCAATGGAAGTGACTTTTATGATATTTCCGTTCATTAATTCTACATTGGTTTTACTTATTATTTGGTCTTTTTCTAAAGATAAATCACCTAAATTATGATCGTTGGCCAAAGCACCAATTTCTACACCTATACAAAAGAAATATCCTGGACTTTCGCAGTCAGTAAATCCAACCTTTGTTGTTATTGTTACTTTTATATGTATTGATTCAATATTGTCACCACTCTCCTCAGGTCCAACATTCTTCATAATATTGCCTTTTATGGAGCCGTTTCAACCTTTTTTATCTGTTGGGTTCCCGTCTTGGTCAAAATTTTGAGTCTTCAACATTTCGGGCCTCTTTTTAATCCTAATAACTCTTGCTGTTGCAGAAGGCGTTGTAGTGACTGTTTTGTTGTTGCAAACCCGTGGGCCAGCAGTTCCATCACAACCAACGGATCCGTCTGCATTGACATACCAGTTACCAGTACATGTTCTAGTACAACCATTACTAAATAAATAAACTTGTTGTCCTGGTTCACCCGAATTGTCGTTTGGGTTTTCAACTATTGCTATTGAGCCGTTACCAGTTGAGGTTTCAACATCATTTCTTGGTAAACCAGCTTCATTAATTCCCTTTCGTTGGGTTTCATTTGAAGCAGTTTCAACGTCATTCCTTTTTACACCGCTCTGTGTTATTGCTTTTTTGGCTAAATTTTTCCCTTTAATACTTCCGTCCCAACCTTTTCGTTGGGTTTCATCATTGGTGTTTTCAACTGTTCTATTTCCTCCTTTTACAGTTCCGTCCCAGCCTTTTCTAAAACTATAAGTAATCCCAAAACCAAAACTCATAAAATTTTCTGGTCCTTTGGTGTTTGTTACTACTTTTGGAGCTGTCAAAATGTTTTTTTGAAATTGGTCGGGAGAAATTGGCGGTGCCAAGTTCACGTTAGTCAAATCTCTGTAACCAGTGGTAAATTCCTTTTGCCCGGTTTGTATCAAATAATGCGCATTTGCTGTCAGCGCAAAATTTTCGCTAATCCAATAGTCAAAATCAATACTTGGTTTCAAACTAAATACATTTGTTTTATAGTCTTGAGGCGCATTATAACTGGCAATACTTTTTGGCGGCGTGCTATTGTCAGTCACAGAAAATTCTGGTGCTTTGTTTATGGTTAATCCTCCTTTTAATGCGAGTGTAAACGTTAGTTTGTTATGAAAAGGGCTATGTCTTCCTGACTCATTACTTTGAGAAGGACTTAAGGGTATTGTATATTGTGGGCCAAGCATAAAGTAGGTACTGGTCCAGTCATTTTTAGTATTTGTGATGGTCAAAAAATCTAAATTATGCAATGGAGCAGCGTAAGCATCAAAATCAAAATTTGGTTTGGTGTTGAAAGTTCCTGCATCTAAACCAATTCCGAAGTTTTTCCAATGTATTGCGATACCCAAACTTGGATTGAAGCTAAAACTATTGTCAACACCCGTTGAAGAGGAAGTTCCGCCATTGGCATTCAAGGAAACACTAATCATCCCGTTGTCGCCGGATTGTATTATCTTCTCCTTTATTTTTCCCTCTGTTCGCGCTTGTTGATTTCCAGTGTTATTTATTGGAACGCATTCCCCGTTTTGCATAATAAATCCATCGGGACAACTTATTTCTGGTTTTTTTAAAACATCATCATTCCAGCCCAATTTACCCGAAAGCGTGGCGCCACCTTTTGGGACTTTGATTGTGATGCTGCTATTTTGTTTGTCAACAGCAAAAATATTTCCTTTCGTCGCTTTTGAATTTACTGTTATTTTCAATTTATCTAAAACCAATTCTACTCCTGAACCGTCATATTGATAGTTGCTTTTAGGAAAATTAGATTTTACGATGCTGTTGATACTGGTTTGCAATTGATCTTGTGGAAAAGAAAGTTCATATTCTCCTATTTCCAGCTGGGCAGAGAAACTGCCACTTGCACCCGTAGTAAAAATGATTGCGCCACCGTGATTGCAAGTTGATTTGCAAGGATTAGGAAGACAATTGTTTTTTTTAACCACGATACCTATTCCAGGAATTGGGTTGGCCCCAAAACTATTTTGTCCGATTAAAAGTAAAATGATCAGAATTTTGAAAAACGATTTTGAAGAATTCATAGTGATTTAAATTTAACAATGGAATTAAATGATAAATGGTTTTATCTTGTTTATTAAGAAATTAATTACACTACAAATATCAAAATTTTCTAAAAACGAAAAATCCCTTAATGTAGGGACAACTGATTTATGAATTTAGATGGAAGATTTTAGATTTTTTACCTCAACAAGAAACTAACAACATTTTATTTCAGATTTTTGTAATAGTAGGCGATGGCTTGGCCTAAAGAGGAAATGTGCAGTTTTTCGTAAATGCGTTTGGTATGCGTGTTAATGGTTGCGTAGCTTACTCCAAGTTTGTCGGCTACCATTTTATAACTTAATCCATCTGCTAAGCGGGCTAAAACTTCGTTTTCTTTTGGGCTTAAAGGATTTTTAGTTTTTGTTGGTTTAAAATAGTCTAATACTTTTTGCGCAATTGTTGGATTCATAGCAGCTCCACCTTGATTTACTTCTTCTATGGCTTGAAGTATGCGCTGAGGTTTGTCGTTTTTTAAAATGTAGCCACTTGCTCCGTTTTTGATGCAGGTAAAAATTTTATCGCTGTCGTCAAAGGCAGTTTGCATAAGCACTTTCACTTCAGGATGATTGGTTTTTATGAGTTTCAACCCTTCAATTCCATCCACCTCTGGCATATTGATATCCATTAAAACCACATCGGGATAAAAGTTTTCAATTTCTGTAAGTACATTTTTACAGTTCATGGCTTCGCCGACAAACTTTAGTTCATCATTGAGCATCAATAGTGCCTTTAAGCTGTCTCTGCGCTCATTGCTGTCGTCGTAAATAAAAACTCTAATCGCCATAACACAAATGTACTAAACAATTTAAGAGCCAATTGTAATTAAATTAAGGGACAAAAGGAATATTCGCAAAAATTGAAGTTCCTTGTTGTGGTGAAGAAGTTATTTTAAAATCTCCCTTTAATTCTTCCACTCTTTTTCTCATATTGGCAATGCCGTTACCTGAGGTTTCATTAATTTCAAAACCAATTCCGTTGTCAATAATTTCAATGGTTATTGTATTGTTAATCCATCCTAATTTTATGTTTAATTGGGATGCTTTGCTGTATTTTGCCACATTATTTACGCCTTCTTTTATGATTAAAATAATGTTTTTCCTAAGGGTAATATCTTTAATCAAATGATCTAAAACAGGATCGGTTTCAATTATATATTTAATGTCTGTGGAACCCAAAATATCACTGACAAAATTCCTAATTCGTGTGCTTAAAGTCATAAACTCATCTTTACCGGGTTTCATGCTCCAAATAATATCACCTATTTTATCGGCAAGATTTTGCGATTGCGTTTCTATTTTTTGTAAAACTTTTTTTGCTTCAATTGGATTTTTATTTAAAAGTTGGTTTGCGACTGCACTGTTAATTTGCAAACTGCTTAAAGTGGCTCCAATATCATCGTGTAAATCGGCAGTGATTTTATTTCTTTGTTGTTCTAAAGCCAATTGTTGCTGGAATGCTATTTTTTGTTGATTGAATTTGCGGTGATTAAACCACCAAAACGCAAGCGCCATCAATAATGATATTAACAATATCCAAAACCATAACTTTTTGAAAAAAGGAATGGCTATAAAAAACTGTAATTCAATTGTTTTATCACTAATATTATTATTGACATCTATTGCTCTGATAAATAAATTATTGTTCCCGCCTTTTAAAGAAAGATTTATGGTGTTTCCGTCTAAATCAATCCAATTATTTTTATCATTTAAAGAATATTGTAAATTTTTAAAATGACCGGACAATTCAACGCCCGACAATTGAATGCTAATGTTTTTTTCGTCGTTTTTTAGATGATAGCTTTTGGCAATGGCAACTTTTTCGCTATTCACGGTTATTGAAATAATATTTGGGAAAATTTCAAATTTAGAAAACTGAATTTTTGAAGGAATTATTGAAATTCCATTATCGGTAGCGGCATAAATAGTGTCGTTATAAAACGCCAATTCATTTACCACATTGGACGTTAAACCATCAGATTTTGACAGTTTATTAATGGTGTAATTTAATTTTTTCTTATCTTCTTTAAAATCAATAATATAAACTCCTGATTTACTGGCAATCCAAATTTTATTTTGAACGGCAATCATATTCGTTATATTTTCAGGCAAGCCTTCTTCACCCTTAATTTTATACAGTATTTTATCATTCTTTAAAATTAAAATATCGCCTTTAATAGTGGCGACCCATAAAAAATTGTTTTTACTGTAAGCCAAAACAGAAGGTTTGTTCCCTGTTATTTCCTTGTTTAATAAAATTTGTGTGTAAGTGTTTTTTTTATAATTGTATTTATATAATCCTTCAGCGCCTACAAAATAAATAGTGTCATTATGTTGCTTTACAATATTTAAAATTCTTTTATCGGGGCTGTTTAAAGGCTTATATTTTTCATTTTGAATATTAAGTTTGTACAATCCCCTGGTGGTTCCAACTATTGCAATACTGTCATTGAGCTTAATGGCTGTTTTTAAAGAACAAGTGGAATTGTTTTCCAAAAATGAGGTTATGGGTTTGTTTTTCTTAAAATTAATGCTGTAACCTGCATCATTTATTGATAATATGTTATTATTTACATAAATTAATTTTCGTATCCATAAGCTTTTATTTTCAAAAGGAATGGTAAATTTATCTTCCATTATTCCTTTTGATTTTAGAATTTGTCCGTGATAATTTCCTGCCAAAATTTCACCTTTTGCAGTAACTGCCACACTTAAAAAATTACTGTTTGCAAAATCACTTGAGGTTAAAATTCTTTTGATATTTGTCAAATTATAGTACAATAATCCATTATCTAAAGTTCCTAACCACAAATTTTGATGACTGTCAATAAACGCACAATTGGTTTGTGTTGAGTTTTCTGTTTTAGTTTGCAATTTCAAGGTTCGCAAATCATAAATATATATGGCGCCACTATTGGCTATAATACTCAAATTGTTTGCAGAAAATTTATACCATTTATACGATTCAGGAACTGCTATTGAATCAATTGTAAATGAAAATGGGTTCCGTTTAAAGTTGGAATACCTATGAACAATATTTCCTGTAAAAAAACTATAATAATTATTGGAATGAAAAATACGGCTAATTATTTTTGAATTGGATTTTTCAGAAAAGCTGTCAATTGCTTTCCCTTTATAACTAAAATAGTTTTTATATTCTGTTAATCTTGTTTTCAGATTAATCTGTTTAGAATGAAAAGATACCTCTTTAGAATCAATGAATAAATATCCTAATGAATTAAAGAAGTTTATTTTTTGAATTTTTTTATCAATAAAATCAAAAGAACCAATTGCATTATAAAATCTAATTCCTTCATTGGGCAGCACCAGATAATTGAGCAAGGCGCTGCTAATTTTATTTACGTTTTCGTTTTTGTTTATTGTAACGAATTGATTGTTTATTTCATCAAAATAAGAAGGCGTTTCATTGTAGCAATTAGCCCATATCGTTCCATCTTTTTCTTTACTGATCTGCAATACATCGTTGGAAGGCAAACCATTTTTTGTGGAATAATTATAGAAATATTTTCCATCAAATCTAGCCAAACCATTATTGGTTGCAATCCATAAAAATCCGTTGCCATCCTCAGCAATATCATAAATATGATTGCTGGGCAAGCCTTCATTTGTTGAAAAAGTACTTATTTTGTTGTAGGATTGTGCAAAAACATTTGTTCCAATATTTTCGAAAAAATTTTGGAATAACATTAAACAAAAAAATACAGAAGTTATTTTTTTCGAAATTTTAGTCATTTACTCGTTTAGATTGTACAGAATGCTGAAAGTTAATTTAATAAAACTACAACTATTTTATCAATGCAAATAAATTAAATGCTATAAACAAAAAAAAGCAATAAAAAATGAATTTCAAATTTTACTGCTTTTTGTTTTTAAAATCTTAAAATAACTATTTTACAATTTAGACAAGGCCACTTGTTTTTTTGGGAACAATAAGGAAGCAACCACGGAAATAACCAAAATGCCAAGAATTGTAAAAAGCGAAATCATCACAGGTATTTTATAAAAATCGACCATCAGCATTTTTAATCCTACAAAAACAAGGATGGCAGATAGCCCGTATTTTATATAATGGAAATATTGCGTAATTCCCGCCAAAGCAAAATACAAAGCCCTTAATCCCAATATGGCGAAAACATTGGAAGTGAAAATAATAAAAGGATCACTTGAAATGGCTATTATGGCCGGAATTGAATCAACCGCGAAAATTAAATCGGTAAATTCAACAAGCAACAAAACGATAAATAAAGGCGTAGCAACTGTTTTTGCATTGATTTTAACAAAAAACCGATCGCCGTGCATGGTTTCGCTCACAGGAAAAAATCTTTTGAACAATCTTACCAAAGGATTTTTATTGGGATCCATTTTTTCATCTTTCTGAAAAAGCATTTTAACACCTGTAAAAATCAAAAATGCACCAAAAATGTAGATAATCCAGTGAAATTTGTTGATTAGCGCCACACCGGCAAAAATGAAAATCGAACGCATAATTAAGGCGCCTAAAATCCCCCAAAAAAGTACTTTGTGCTGGTATTTTTTATCGACATTGAAATAGGAGAAAATCATGATAAAGACAAATAAATTATCGATACTTAAAGATTTTTCAATGACATAACCGGTGAGGAATTCCATGGCTTTTATTTCACCCATAAAAACATAGATGCCATAATTAAAAACCATTGCCATTGATATCCAAACAAAACTCCAAATTAGCGCTTCTTTAATTTTAACTTCATGCGATTTGCGGTGAAAAACCCCTAAATCCAATGCTAACATCAGCAATACAAAGGCTAAAAAGCCAATCCAAACGTAAATAGTTGCGATCATAATTTAATGCTTGAGGTTAATTTATTTAAAATATCCATGCCCATTTCTATCAAACCAGAAATACCATTTTCAGCGATGTAATTGAATATTTTAACGATAAAAGGGAATAAAACAACAATCAATCCAATTATGATAACCAGTATTATTGCAATTCCAATGATGATGATATTTCTAAGTTTTTTATTCTGTTTTATTTTGTTATAGCTATTTAACCAATTAAACTGGCGCTCATTATTGTAACTATATTTTTGTTTGTAGTGGTATTTTTGCTGTTTGTTTTTGGCAGCAAAAAGATCGTCTAAATCCATTTATTTTCTATTTAAGTTTAATTTATATTCTATTTTTTCAAAGTGAATTACACATTGAATTTTAGCAACAAAATGATTTAATCACGCTGCGTTGCAAAAAGAACCAGAAAAAAATTAAGAAATTTTGGGCGGTTGCCAAATAGAAAAACTAGGTTGGGATAGTATGAAGAAAGAACTCAAAGTCTTGTTTTCAATGAGATTGATGTCAAAATTTGGAATTTCGTAGCAGATATTAATCTGATCATCAGCAGAAGCATCATCAGTCGAAATTAAATTTTCTGAAGAGCCATTGTTTTCAGCAGTAATTTCTGTACTGAAAGGCGTATTCATATCAGAATAAAAAACAGTATAACTCAAAAGCATGCCAATAACGACAGCAAAAGTTATGAAAATGTTTTTTGGAGAATTAATCATTCCGCATACTTATTTTGGTAGTTATGAAATTAATTTTTATACTATTTATTAATAATCATAATTTAAAGTTCAAATCCCAGTTGCACGTTTAATTTTTTGGCAATTAGCTTAGAAATTAATGCTTTTAACTGCGGAATTTTAATTTTTTCAACCACATCATTGGCAAAAGCATAAAGCAATAGTGCCTTGGCTTCTTTTTTGGGAATTCCTCTTGATTGCATGTAAAACAACGCACTTTCATCCAATTGCCCAATAGTGCATCCATGGGAACATTTCACATCATCGGCAAAAATTTCCAACTGCGGTTTTGAATTTATGGTAGCGCCGTCATCAATCAAAATGGAATTGTTTTGCTGAAAAGCATTCGTTTTTTGGGCGTCTTGCCGCACTATAACTTTTCCGTTGAAAACACCAACAGATTTATCGGCATAAATTCCTTTGTACAATTCATGACTTTCGCAATTTGGTGATTTATGATCTACAAGTGTATGGTTGTCAACGTGTTGTTTGTCATTTAAGACAGAAATACCGTTCAGGTTGGAAGTGATGTTTTCTCCTTCATGGTAAAATTCCAGATTGTTTCTGGTAATTTTTCCGCCAAAAGAAAAGGTATTCACCGAAGCCACACTTTGTTGTTTTTGCGAAATAAAAGTGCTGTCGATTAATGACGATTCATCGGTGTCATTTTGAATTTTATAATAATCAACAATGGCTCTTTTATGGACAAATATTTCTGTAACTGAATTTGTGAGCGTGGTGTTTTTTGATAAATTTTGGTGGCGTTCAATAATTTGAACGTGTGAATTTTCACCAACAACGATTAAATTTCTAGGTTGCAGCAACACTTCCTTTTCGCTACCTGTTGAAAAATTAATGATTTGAATTGGCTTGGAAACAATGGTGTTTTTTGGAATATTGATGAAAGCGCCTTCTTTAACAAAAGCGGTGTTCAATTCCGATAAACTGTTGTTTTTATTGGCAATGGTGTTTAAATAATTGTCTATGACCATTTTATATTTCGGTCTTGCCAAAGCCGAAGACAATACGCAAACATCACAGTCTTCGTGGGTAGTTTCCGACATAAATGAACTGAAAACCCCATCAATAAAAATTAAGGTGTACGATTCAATGTCGTTGATTAAATAGGCTTCTATATTTTTAAATCCTACCGATTTTTCAGCGTTTGGAAAAAGGCTGAAATCTATTTTAAGCAAAGGGTTTAAACTTGTATATTTCCATTCCTCATCTCTTTTGGTGGGAAAACCTTCTTTTTCAAAATTTTGAATGGCTTTCAACCTTATGGCGTGCACCGTTGAATCAAGATCGATATTTCCCTTGTTTTCAAAAGCCAAAAATGAAGAAACTAATTTTTCTTTTAATTCCATTGTTTTAATGTTATTTGTTTCAGGTTTCAAGTTTCAGGTTTTATTCTTTAAACTTTGTGCCTTTGTAATCTTTTTTATTTAAGTAGGAAATGAAACTTGAAATCCTTCTGCTTAATTGCTCATATTCATCAACAAGTGATTTCAATTGGTCTTCTGAAATATAACCAGAATCGAATGTTCTGTATAACTGCGACCTTGTTTCACCGGAAGATCCTTTTGCGAAAGATAAAAATTGCCTAAATTCTAAATTTCCATCTCGCTCAAATCCTTCAGCAATATTATCCATAACAGATCCTGCAGCGCTTTTTATTTGATCTTTAAGTTTATAATCATTTTTCAAATCGGTCGTGACAGAAATTTCAATGATTACTTTCGAAAGCTTTCTGGCGTTTTGCCAAATCTCTAAATCTTCAAATCTTTTAATTGTCGCCATAATATTTAACTTGAAACCAAAAACTTGAAACCAAAAACTTATTTATTTCAGCCAGTCGTAACCTTTTTCTTCCAATTCGTAAGCCAGTTCTTTACCGCCCGATTTCACAATTTTTCCATTGTACAAAACATGAACAAAATCCGGAACGATATAATCCAGCAAACGTTGGTAATGGGTAATTAACAAAACGGCATTTTTTTCGCTTTTAAGTTTGTTAACGCCATTTGCCACAACTTTTAGGGCGTCAATGTCCAAACCTGAATCGGTTTCGTCCAAAATGGCCAATTGTGGTTCCAACATCGCCATCTGGAATATTTCATTTCGTTTTTTCTCTCCTCCGGAAAATCCTTCATTCAAAGAGCGCGACAAAAATTTACGGTCTATTTCCAATAAATCGGCTTTTTCACGAATCAGCTGCAACATTTCTTTTGCCGGCAATTCTTCCATTCCTTGCGCTTTTCGCGTTTCGTTAATGGCTGTTTTTATGAAGTTTGTAACGGTTACGCCAGGAATTTCTATCGGATATTGAAATGATAAAAAGACCCCTTTATGCGCTCTTACTTCAGGAGCGAAATCGGCTAAATCTTCTCCATTCAACACTACCGATCCTTCGGTAACCTCAAAATCTTCCTTTCCTGCAATAACGGATGCAAGCGTGCTTTTTCCAGAACCGTTTGGTCCCATAATCGCATGAACCTCACCTGCTTTTATTTCGAGATTTATCCCTTTTAAAATCTCTTTGCCATTGATGTTGGCGTGTAAATTATTTATTTTTAACATAATTAATTTGAAAATTTGAAAAATTTGAAAATTTGAAAATTGAAAAAAACCTAACTAACGAGAGATTTTTAATATTATAAAACTTTCAATTAAACTTATTATTTTTGTTTTGATGTTATAATTATTTTATTGACTACTCTTGAAATATTACTTATTTGCTCAAGTAATTCTTCAACATTCCAACAGTTCCCCCTTCGGGGGTTAGGGGGCTTTTAACCAACAGATCCTTCCAAGCTGATTTCCAATAACTTCTGTGCTTCCACGGCAAATTCCATCGGTAATTTGTTAAGTACATCTTTACCAAATCCGTTTACGATTAATGCAATCGCTTTTTCGGTATTGATGCCTCGTTGGTTGCAATAAAACAATTGATCTTCCCCAATTTTACTTGTGGTGGCTTCGTGTTCTATTTGTGCGGACTTGTTTTTTACTTCAATATACGGAAAAGTATGTGCGCCACATTTGTCGCCCATCAATAAAGAATCGCATTGCGAAAAATTTCTGGCGTTATTTGCTCTCGGACTTATTTGCACCAAACCTCTGTAGGAATTGTGCGAATGTCCTGCGGAAATTCCTTTTGAAATAATGGTACTTTTTGTGTTGTTTCCCAAATGAATCATTTTTGTGCCTGTATCTGCCTGCTGAAAATTATTGGTCACCGCAATGGAGTAAAATTCACCCACAGAGTTGTCGCCTTTCAAGATACAACTTGGATATTTCCAAGTAATGGCACTTCCGGTTTCCACTTGTGTCCACGAAATTTTTGCGTTTTTTTCGCACAATCCGCGTTTGGTCACAAAATTATAAACACCGCCTTTTCCATCTTTATCGCCAGGAAACCAGTTTTGCACGGTCGAGTATTTTATTTCCGCATCATCCAAAGCTATTAACTCAACAACAGCGGCGTGTAACTGATTTTCATCGCGTGCCGGCGCGGTGCAACCTTCCAAATAACTTACATAACTGCCTTCATCAGCAATTAACAAAGTGCGTTCAAATTGTCCTGTTCCTCCTTCGTTTATTCTGAAATAAGTCGACAATTCCATCGGACAAGTAACGCCTTTTGGAATGTAGCAAAACGAACCGTCAGAAAAAACTGCCGAGTTTAATGCCGCGTAAAAATTATCGGTTTTGGGAACAATGCTTCCCATATATTTTTTCACCAACTCTGGATGTTTTTGAATGGCTTCAGAAATCGGGCAGAAAATAATGCCTCTTTCGTTCAATGTTTTTTTGAAGGTTGTTGCCACGGAAACTGAGTCCATCACAATATCAACCGCCACATTTGACAAGCGTTTTTGTTCGCCTATGGAGATGCCAAGTTTTTCAAAAGTCTTCAATAATTCCGGGTCAACTTCATCCAAACTGTTCAATTTTGGTTTTTGTTTTGGCGCTGAATAATAGCTGATATCCTGAAATGAAGGTTTTACATAATGCACGTTTGCCCATTCAGGTTCTTTCATTTCTTTCCAAATACGGAAAGCATCCAAGCGCCATTCGGTCATCCAGGCAGGTTCATTTTTCTTTTTGGAAATGGCGATAACAACGTCTTCATTTAAACCAATGGGAAACTTTTCCGATTCAATATCAGTATAAAAACCGTATTCGTACTCTTTGGTTTCGAGTTCTTTTTTTAAATCGTCTTCAGTAAATTTGCTCATTTTTTTATTTTTTAATTGAAAGATGAATTTCTTGGTTTAATGCTAACAAGCACAACAATTTATATCTCGTTGTTTTGGGCGTTACCCTGCGGGTCGGGCTTTTCGCTACAATCCGTCATTGCGAGCGGAGCGTGGCAATCTGTCGAACATATTGCCGAACAAACTCGCAATGCCGGGATTTTCACTGCAATCCCTAACGCAAATGCTGGTGTAAATAGAAATAACCATGTATTTTTCAACCTTTCAATTTTTGAATTTTTATAGTGAAAATGATTCACCACATCCGCAAGTACGTTGGGCATTCGGATTTTTAAAAACAAATCCGGTTCCTTTTAAACCGCCGGAATATTCCAACGTTGTTCCCACAAGGTACAAAAAGCTTTTTTTATCAACAATGATTTTTACGCCATTATCTTCAAAAACCTTGTCGCCCTCAACTTGTTCTTTGTCAAATTTTAAGTCATAAGAAAGTCCGGAACAACCGCCGCTTTTTACCCCAACTCTAACAAAGTCGTTTTCAGGGTTAAAGCCATCGTCTTTCATGAGCTCAATCACTTTATTTCTCGCTATGTCTGAAACTTTTATCATATCGCTTATATAGATTAATTCTAAATAAGCGCAAATATAAGCAGAAAAAACGGTATTTAAAACCTTTTTGGTATGAATAAATTTAATAGTGCCATAGTTGTTGCCTATAAACATTTATCTTTGCAAAATGACAGAAGATAAAAACCAAACACGCACAAGCTTGTCTGAATTGGGAGAATTCGGATTGATAAAACACTTAACCCAATCATTTGACATTCAGCATAAAAGCACCATAAAAGGGGTGGGCGACGATGCCGCAGTTTTAGCGATAAAAGACAAAAATATTTTGGTGACAACCGATTTATTGGTGGAAGGCGTGCATTTCGATTTAAGTTATATGCCTTTGAAGCATTTGGGTTATAAAGCGGTTGTGGTGAATGTATCCGATATTTATGCCATGAACGGAATTGCGACCCAAATTACGGTTTCAATCGCTGTTTCAAACCGATTTCCTTTGGAAGCTGTTGAAGAATTGTATGCCGGAATTCATTTGGCGTGCAAAACTTATGGTGTCGATTTGGTTGGCGGCGACACCACTTCATCAACCAAAGGTTTGCTGATTGGCATTACTGCCATCGGCGAAGCGAAAAATGAGGATATTGTTTATAGAAATACCGCAAAACCAAATGATTTGTTGGTGGTAACGGGCGATTTAGGCGCGGCATATTTGGGATTGCAGGTGCTGGAACGCGAAAAAAGGGTTTTTGAAGTGAACCCAAATTCGCAACCCGATTTAACCAATTACACCTATTTAGTCGAAAAACAGTTAAAGCCAGAAGCCAGAAAAGATATCGTGGAATTATTTGCTTCGCTGGATGTGAAACCAACGGCGATGATTGATATTTCCGACGGACTTTCTTCTGAAATACTGCATATTTGCACGCAATCGAAAGTTGGATGTGATTTATATGAAGAAAAAATTCCTTTGGACCCTCAAGTAATTGCAACCTGTGAAGAATTTGATTTAAACAGCACAACCATCGCTTTAAGCGGCGGTGAAGATTATGAATTGCTTTTTACCATTTCGCAAAATGATTTTCCTAAAATTAAAGGAAATCCGCATTTAACCGTTATTGGGCATATAACCGATGAAAGCAACGGCGTAAATTTAGTGACACGCGCCGGACAGCAAATAAAATTAACCGCCCAAGGCTGGAATGCCTTAAGGAAATAATCCTATCCCCAGCCTCCCGTTCTAAAAACGGGACAGGCTTTTCCGAAGGAAAGGGCGTTTAATTTAATAAATTTCAAACTTTAGCTTTTTATTGTCAACTTCCGGCTGCGGTCTTCGGTCTCCGACTTTTAAACAATTAACAAGTTTTTATAAAATCGGATAAATTTTTTATCAGCTCATTTTTATTTTCAATATGGCTCATATGTCCGTCAGGAAATTCAATCACCTTTACATTGGTGTTTTTTGTTTGGCTGATTAAGGATTCATAATCAAGCGCGGGATCTTGTTTTCCTATGATCATTTGAATAGGAAAATGAGCCGTTTTATAAATGGAAGTCTGGTTTTTTCTTATTTTCATTCCTTCCAAAGCGGCTATAATTCCTTGGGGTGAAAGTTGCAAAGCTTCTTGGGTAATTTGTTCAATTTCTTGGAGGAATATTTCCCTGTTTTTTTCAGCAAAAAGCATTGGAATTGCTATGCGGATAAAGGTTTTATGATTTTGTTTTACCGCTTTTATCGCCCTGTCCCTGTTAATTTTTTTTTCTTCTGAATCGGGCAATGCCGTGGAATTCATCAAACACAATCCTTTAACGCTTTCAGGAAATAATTTTGCAAAAGCAAGCGCCACATAACCGCCCATACTGTGGCCGACAAAAATATATTTTCGCAATTTCAAGTGATTTAAAACCGCTTTCACCATGTGCGCCTGGTCTTCTATGGAATGGATATAGCCCAGATTTCCGGTTTTTCCGTGGCCCAACAAATCAATGCAAATTACCCTGTTTTTTTTCGATAGTTCTTGCGAAATTTCGTCCCACATTGAACTATTTTCCAAAAAACCTTGGATTAAAACCACTGCGCTGCCTTTTCCCGTTGAAGTAAAATTTACATTGGTGTTTTTATACAGCAAGTTCATAGTTTAAGTATGCTATAAAACCTTAGTTTTTTAACCCTTTTATGGCCGAAAATGCTTTGTCCACAACGTTGTCTTCCACCAAAATGGTAAACTCGTTGGTGGTTGAAAGCACTTCATACAAAGAAATTCCTTCCCAGGCCAAGCGTTTAAAAAACTGGTAATACAAGCCTGCAATTTTGGTGTTTTCTTTTGGCAAACCTATGGTTATGGCCGATAAATTGTCCTGAACCGTGGTGCAGATTTCATTTTTATAGCTCTCTTCAATCTGTCGTTTTAAGGCCGTTGTAATTAGCACGTTGCTTTCGTGAACGCCACGCGTAAACGTGTAAAAAATATGCGGATCTTCCTTAATTACTTCCAGCATTTTTAAATGTCCGTGGATTAAACTCGGAGAATTTTTAAAGGTATAATCTGAAATGTCCGAGCGAACCGTAATGTCGCCCAAATTTTGCAATACCTGATTCAGCTTAATTTTGTTGGCCATTTCTTTGGGCGGACTGTATCGTCGCAAAGCCATCATAATGGCTCCGGCTTTTACGGATTTGCGCAACATTTTAGAAATGGGTTCCCGCAATTCTTCTGATAGGGCGCTGAAATTTAAAATATTTCGCGTGAGCGCATCTTCTAAAAATGGTTGAGAAACCAAAATTTCTTCAACGCAGGTAGCAATTGTCTTCATATTGTTAAATATTTAACAGTTTGTGCAAAATTAGTATATTATTTTTAAATAAACACATAAAGTTGAAAATGATTCTAAATTTGCAGCATAAAAATAAGCATAAAATGAAGATTTTAAAATTTGGAGGAACATCTGTAGGTTCCATTGCGAATATGAAAATGGTGAAAGACATTATTGCCGACAATGAAAAAAAGATCGTAGTGCTTTCGGCAATGTCGGGCACCACAAACGCTTTGGTTGAAATTTCCAATTTCATAAAAAACGACAATTTTGAAAAAGCAATTCAAAATATTGAAGCATTACACCATAAATATGTGGCGGTAATCAACGATTTATTGGAAGATGATGCGCTAAGGCAAGATGTTGAAATTTATGTTGATTCTGTTTTCAGTTTTTTGAAAATATGCGCTTCTGAAAATCATTCACAACTGCTTTACAATAAAATAGTTGCCCAAGGCGAATTGTTATCGACTTATATTTTTACCGCCTATTTAAATCAGGAAGGATTGAATGTCATTTTATTGCCCGCATTGGATTTTATGCGAATCGATAAAACAAATGATCCCGATGATTTTTACATCAAACAAAATTTGCAACGCATCATTAAAGAAGTGGCGCCGTCCAATATTTACATCACCCAAGGTTTTATTTGCCTCGACGCTTATGGAAATATTGCCAATTTGCAAAGAGGCGGCAGCGATTATACGGCGACCATTGTTGGCGCGGCCGTGAATGCAGAAGAGGTTGAAATTTGGACAGATATTGACGGAATGCACAACAACGATCCGAGATTTGTTGAAAATACGCACGCAATTTCAAACTTGTCATTTGATGAAGCGGCTGAACTGGCCTATTTTGGCGCAAAAATTTTGCATCCGCAAACGGTGATGCCCGCGCGCGAAGCCAATATTCCGGTGCGATTAAAAAACACGATGGATCCGGCTTCTTACGGAACACTGATTTCCATCGATTTTAAGGGAGAAGGCATTAAAGCCATCGCCGCGAAAGACAATATAACTGCGATAAAAATTAAATCGGCCCGAATGCTGTTGGCGCACGGGTTTTTGAAAAAAGTGTTTGAAATTTTCGAGAAATATGAAACTTCCATAGATATGATCACCACTTCTGAAGTTGCTGTTTCATTAACTATTGATGACGATAAAAATTTGGCTTCAATTTTGGAGGAACTGGAAAAATTTTCTGTGGTTGAAGTTGATAAACAGCAAAGCATTATTTGTTTGGTTGGCCATTTGGTGGTGCGTCACCACGAAACCCACCGACTTTTCAAGGTGCTACAGGATATTTCCGTTCGGATGATTTCTTACGGAGGAAGCAACAACAACATTTCGCTTTTGGTAAACACAAACGATAAAATAACCGCGCTTAAATGCTTGAACCATTACATTTTTGATGGCGTGACCGCTTAAATTTCTATGAAGGAACAATTATTTGGTTAATAAAAAAAAGCCCGAAAACTTGGTTTTCGGGCTTTTTGATTTAGATACTTAAAATTATTTATTCATCAATTCCTCAATTTCTTCAATTTCAATAGGGATGTTGCGCATTAAGTTAAATGGCATTCCTGTTTTTTGGATTACCACATCATCTTCAATTCTAATGCCCATTTTTTCTTCAGGAATGTAAATTCCGGGCTCAACGGTAAAAACCATTCCGGCTTTCATCGGGGTTTTTAGCGCGCCATAATCGTGCGTGTCCAATCCCATATGATGTGATGCTCCGTGCATGAAATATTTTTTGTAGGCCGGCCAATCCGGATTTTCATTTTTTACGTCCGTTTTGTCAATCAATTTCAAGCCCAGCAATTCTGAAGTCATTAAATGCCCTACCTCTTTATTGTATTCAGCCCAAAGAACTCCTGGTGTTAACATTTTTGTTGCTTCATTTTTCACCCTTAAAACAGCGCTGTAAATCGCTTTTTGTCGGTCGGTAAAACGTCCGTTTACGGGAATTGTGCGTGTCATGTCACTTGAATAATTTGCATAATCGGCACCAACATCCAACAGCAGCATATCGCCGTCTTTACATTCTTTGTTGTTTTCAATATAATGCAGCACACACGCGCTGTAACCCGAGGCAATAATTGGCGTGTAGGCAAAACCGTTAGCGCGATTTTTTAGAAATTCGTGCATAAATTCTGCTTCAATTTCAAATTCCATAATTCCCGGTTTTACGAAAGGTAAAATTCTGCGGAAACCTTTTTCAGTAATATTGCAGGCATTTTGGATAATTTCAATCTCTTCAGGTTCTTTTGTGCCGCGAATTTCCTGTAAAATCCTATTGCTTTTTTCCTGTTTGTGCGCAGGATAATCTGCTTTGCATTTTTTAATGAATCGGGCTTCGCGCGACTCCAATTCAACAGACTGGCGGTAATGTTCATTCGTGTTAAAATAAATGGTGTCGGCTTCAGTCATTAAATCGAAAAACACTTTTTCAAATTCCGAAAGCCAATAAATGGTTTTTATGCCCGAAACTTTTGTCGCTTCTTCCTTGGAATATTTTGCGCCATACCAAATGGCAATATGTTCGTTGGTTTCAGTCAGGAAAAGGATTTCCCTATGATTTTCATTGATGGCATCAGGGAAAAGCAACAAAACACTTTCTTCCTGGTCGGCGCCGCTTAAATATAGCAAATCGCTGTGTTGTTCAAAGGGCAAAGTGCTGTCGGCCCCGGTGGTAAAAATATCGTTAGAGTTGAAAATCGCGATAGATTTAGGTTTCATTTGAGCGGTAAATTTCGCTCTGTTTTTAATAAAAAGCTGATTATTAATAGGATGGTATTTCATCTGTAAAAGGTTTTAATTAACAAATTCGAGTTTAACGAAAGTGAAAGGTTAAAATAAAATTAAGACAATTTAAAAATTATTTCATTTTAAAATGTTTTAACGTGATTAAATCGTGTATTCGCAAATATACAGAAAAATCAACCATTTGCTTACTGACAATTGTCACTTTTGCTTCTGCTTTTATATGTTACTTTTGCTACACACTAAAAAGAATTTTAAAACCTATTATGAAACGAGCTTAACAGATTTTGATAAACAAGGAAATAATTAATAGCGAACCTGCCTGTCCGGCAGGCAGGCAGCAGCTGTTACCGCTAAAAAATAAAATTATAAACAGATGAAAAAATTATTAAACATACTTTACTCACCAAGAACAACGCTCGGTCTTTTGGTAATATTCGCGATTGCTATGGGAGCGGCCACTTTTATTGAAAATTCTTACGACACCACAACCGCCAAAATATTGGTGTACAATGCAATATGGTTTGAAATATTAATGGTGTTAATGATCATTAATTTTTACGGAAGTGTCATAAGATACAATTTGTTTACCCGGAAAAGAATGTCTGGATTTATTTTTCACAGTTCTTTTATTGTGATGATTATTGGCGCAGGGGTTACACGTTATTTTGGATATGAAGGAAAAATGTCAATTCGTGAAGGAAGTTCTGCCGATTATATTTTTAGCGATCAAACTTATTTGAATGTCAGGGCAAATGACGGCACAAAGGAATTTGCGGTTGACAAAAAGTTATCCTTAGGGATGATTACCAACAATTCTTTTAAAGTGGTAGTTGAAACTCCAAGTAAAGGAACCATTGAAATAAAATATAAAGATTATTTTAAAAATGCAATGGAAACCTATACTGAAGCAAAGGAAGGCGGATTTACAATGTTGGCATTGACCATAAATGTTGACGGCCATAAAGATGATATCCAAATTAAAGATGGAGAACTTCAAATGAGCCATGATTTCCCTATTGCTTTTAACAACAATACCAGGCCCGATGCTTTAAAAATAACAGGAACTGCCGATCAGTTATTCATTAGCTATCCTGCAAATATTAAAACTGCCGCAATGCCTGCTATGACTGAAGGAATTATTCTTAAAGACAGTTTGGGTGTATTTAATTCCAATAATTTATACCAGCCTGAAGGACTTGGGATGACGATTTCTTTAGCCAAAATAAGTAAAAATGTTGAAGTGAAATATGTTAATGGTGATGCCGAACAAAATGGTCCGGAAGCTTTGATTTTGGATGTCATTTACAACGGAAAATCAAAAGAAGTCACTGTTTTGGGTGGCCCAGGATATATTGAAAGTTTTGTGGATGTTCCTTTAGACGGCATAAATTTGAAACTGGCTTATGGGGCAAAAAAAATCCCTTTGCCATTTTCGTTACAGCTTAATAAATTTGAACTCGACCGATATGCGGGTTCTATGAGCCCTTCATCCTACGCAAGCGAAGTGACTTTAATTGATCAACGAAAAGGCATTAAAAAAGACCATAGAATTTTTATGAACAATGTATTGGATTATGATGGTTATCGATTTTTTCAATCGTCTTATGATGAAGATGAAAAAGGAACTGTGTTGTCTGTAAATCATGATTTTTGGGGAACTTGGATTACCTATTTCGGATATTTCTTAATGATTGTTGGATTTGTTTGGACTTTGTTCAACAAAAATTCAAGGTATTGGGATTTAATGGGAAAAATAAAACTGCTTCGGGAGCAAAGAAAAGCCTTAACGCTATTGTTCTTAATGCTAATTAGCACTACAGGCCTTTTTGCACAACAGGGAAATGAACATCAAATAAATCCGTATTCGGTGAGCGCTGCTCATGCCGATAAATTTGGAGAATTGGTTGTTCAAACTTATGAAGGCAGATTTGCGCCAATTCATACTTTGGCCGTTGATGTGATGCATAAAATTTCGAGAAAGGATAAATTTGAAATTCCGGGAAGAGGTAAAATGACTTCGGTCCAGGTATTTTTGGATTTGCCTTTGAATGCGGAATTCTGGAAAAATCAGAAAATTGTTTACATCAGCGAAAAAGCGGTGGCCGATCTTATAGGCGTTAATGGAAAACACGCATCGTTCAATCAGTTTTTTAATGAAAACGGACAATATAAACTGGAAGCTTCTGCTGAAATTGCCTTTAGAAAACCAGATGCTGAACGCAATAAATTTGACAAGGAAATTATTAAAGTGAATGAGCGGCTTGAAGTATTTATGATGACTTTCCAAGGGCTGATGTTAGATATTTTTCCTGTTCAAAATTCAGAAAACAACAAATGGGTTAGCTGGGACGATCAACTTGCACAACAAGAATTAACAGGCAGCCTGAGAATAATTAATGACGATTTGCAATTGCCGGTATTGAATTACAGCAATATTATGCGCACTTATTTTATAGAAATCATCAATGCTACAAAAACCGGTGATTATAAAAGGGCAGATAAATTATTGGGTTATATTAAATCAATCCAAAGACAAAGTTCAGCCTCAGAAATTATTCCTTCGGAAGCAAAAATTCAAAGTGAAATTAGCTACAACAAGTCGAACATATTTATCAACCTTAAAAACGTTTATGGTTTATTAAGTGTATTGCTGTTATTTCTTGCCTTTGTTGACAATCTTCGATCCAAAAAAAGCAAAATATTAACCTGGTCATTAAATATTTGCATCGCGGTTTTGGCAGTTGCTTTTATATACCACACCTACGGAATGGGAATGCGCTGGTACTTGTCGGGCCACGCACCTTGGAGCAACGGTTATGAAGCCTTAATTTTGGTTTCATGGGCAAGTTTATTGGCTGGATTCAGCTTTATGCGCTATTCAAAAATTACTTTGGCGGCAACCTCATTATTGGCATTTTTCACTTTAATGACCGCCAGCCACAGCAGTTATGATCCGCAATTGACCAACCTTCAACCGGTATTGAAATCGTTTTGGTTAATAATCCATGTGGCTACCTTAACCATCAGCTACGGATTTTTGGGTCTTGGCTTTGTTTTAGGGTTTTTTAATATGGGAATTTATTTATTCAAAACGCCGAAAAACGCAAAACGACTTTCATTAATTACCAGGGAATTAACCTATATCAACGAAATGAATTTAACCATAGGCCTTTTCTTGGCAACAGTGGGTACTTTTCTTGGCGGTGTTTGGGCCAATGAATCTTGGGGCCGTTATTGGGGCTGGGATGCAAAAGAAACCTGGGCGTTGGTAATTACTGTTGTTTACACCATTATTTTACACTTAAGATTGGCGCCGAAAATTAAAGGGGAATTTATTTTTAATGTGGCTTCCATCTTTGGATTTGGATCGGTATTAATGACTTTTATTGGCGTGAATTATTACTTTACCAAAGGAATGCACTCTTACGGAAGCGGAGAAACTCCAGTATTTCCAATGTGGGCCTGGATCTCTATTTTGGCTGTTATTGTTTTGGTGGTGATTGCCGGTTTAAAAGAAAGAAGCAATAAAAAGCACAATGCAACAGAATAATTAAGCAATTATAATTTTATAGAAAGTAAAAAACCTTGTTCAAACTGATTGAACAAGGTTTTTTTTATTTGTTTATGAGACACAAAGGAGTCAAATTAAATTTTAAAGATTGATATTTTTAAAAAGTAAGCGCTTTTTCCAAATTTTTCACAATATCTCCCTTAACCAATCCTGCATTAAATGCCTGTTTTCCTTCGTTAACGCCGTCAACTCTCATTCCGGCTCTCTATCCAATTTTGACCACGCCCATATATTATTTTTAGAAACAAATATACTTAAATATTTAAAAAAACGTACAGGTTTACCGCCAATGAAAAGAGTCAGATTGCCAAAAATAAACTAAGCGTAAATGCTAATTTATAATTGTTCATTCACAATTTTTATTGGGTAACAAACCTATTGTAATTTTGAAATAATTGTATATTTATACATTTTAATCCTAATTTTAACGCAAACTTTCAAAAATGAAAAAACTAACCGCTTTATTTGGTTTTTTATTCCTTTTTATTGGAATTAATGCCCAAAACACTTTAGTTAAAAATGTGCCTTTTACAAATATCGGACCTTCAATTATGAGTGGTCGCGTGGTTGATATTGACGTGAATCCAAACCAGCCAACCGAATTTTATGTGGCTTATGCTTCCGGCGGATTGTGGTACACAAATAATAACGGCACTTCATTTACTTCGGTTGCCGATAATGCGCCAACACAAAATATGGGCGATATTGCGGTTGATTGGAACAATGGAACCATTTGGATTGGAACCGGAGAAAGCAACTCTTCGCGTTCTTCCTATTCGGGAATTGGCATGTTGAAAAGTACCGATAAAGGCAAAACCTGGATAAATTCCGGATTAACCGATTCGCAACATATTGGCAGAATTGTCATCAATAAAAACAATCCGGAAGAGGTTGTTGTTGGTGTAATAGGCCATTTATACACGCCCAATGCCGAACGCGGTATTTTCAAAACTTTTGATGGAGGAAAAACCTGGAAAAATGTGTTATTTATCAATGAAAACACTGGAATTATTGACATTAGCGCTTCCCCAACAAACGCCAATATTTTATATGCCGCTTCCTGGGAACGAGGAAGAAAAGCCTGGGATTTTGATGGCGACGGGGAAAATTCGGCTATTTATAAAAGTATGGATGCAGGATCGACCTGGACAAAATTAACCGACGAAAAAAGTGGTTTTCCTACAGGAAGCGGCGTTGGCCGAATTGGGCTGGCAACTTTTAATGATGCGGTTGTTTATGCATTGCTCGACAATCAAAACAGAAGACCGGAAGTGAAAAAAGAAGAAGGGGAAGGTTTGAAAAAAGATGATTTTAAAGAAATGGGTGTTGAAGAATTTTTGAAATTGGACGATAAAAAATTGGACACTTATTTAAAGGACAACGATTTCGACAAAAAATATACTTCTGAAAGTGTAAAATCGTTGGTTAAAAAGGGAAAAATTAAGCCAAATGTTTTGAAAACTTATTTAGAAGACGCAAATTTTGTTTTGTTGAATTCTGAAGTTATTGGCGCCGAAGTTTACAAATCGGAAGACGGCGGAAAAACTTGGAAAAAAACGCACGACAATTATTTGGATGATGTTTACAGTTCTTACGGCTACTATTTTGGAATTATGGCGGTAAATACGTCGAACGAAAATAAAATTTACATTGGCGGCGTTCCTCTTTTAAAATCTGAAGATGGCGGAAAAACTTTTACGTCCATGGACCAGGAAAATCTTCATGCAGATCATCAGGCATTGTGGGTAAATCCGAAATTAAACGGACATATAATTAACGGAAATGACGGCGGTGTTAACATTACTTATGATGACGGCAAAAACTGGATCAAAAATAACGATCCTGCGGTTGGGCAGTTTTATTACGTAAATGTTGACAATCAGAAACCTTATAATGTTTATGGCGGTTTGCAGGACAATGGCGTTTGGGTTGGCCCAAGTAATTACAAGGCGTCAAAAAGATGGGAAGCCAGCGGCGATTATCCTTATAAAAGTATTGGCGGCGGCGACGGAATGCAGGTTCAAATTGATAACAGGGACAACAATATTGTATATGCGGGTTCCCAGTTTGGCTATTATTACAGGGTAAATTTAAAAACAAAAGTGCGTATTTCTATTCATCCAATGCATGAATTGGGTGATTCGCCGTATCGTTACAATTGGCAGGCACCCATTTTATTGTCAAAACACAATCAGGATATTTTATATATGGGCGCCAATAAATTGTTGCGTTCTATGGATAAAGGCGAAACTTTTGAAGCAATTTCAGAAGATTTAACTACTGGCGGAAAAAAAGGAAATGTGCCTTTTGGAACCACCACAACCATTTCTGAAAGTCCGTTTCAATTTGGCTATATTTATGTCGGAAGCGATGATGGTTATGTAAATGTCACCACCAACAGCGGCGGCAGCTGGACCAGAATTTCAGATAAATTGCCGCAAGAACTATGGGTTTCTCGCGTTATAGCTTCACAACACGAAAAAGAACGCGTTTATGTTGCCTTAAATGGTTTAAGAAACGATGATTTTAAACCGTATCTTTTTTTAAGTGAAAATGGCGGAAGCACCTGGAAAAGCATCAACGGAAATTTACCGAATTCTCCTGTAAACGTTATCAAAGAAGACCCAAATGAGGAAGCAATTTTATATGCGGGAACCGACAATGGCGTTTATGTGAGTTTTGATAAAGGTGAAAATTGGCAGCCATTTTCTAACGGATTGCCAAAAGTGGCGGTTCATGATTTGGTGATTCAACCTGAAGCAAAAGACTTGGTAATTGGAACGCACGGACGCTCAATTTATAAAGCAAATATTGCGGCTATTCAACAATTTAACACCATAAAAGACAAGTCCGTTGCCATTTTTGAAATTCCGGAAGTAAAATATTCACCGGGTTGGGGAAGTGCATGGAGTCTTTGGGATGAAGTTAACGAGCTTAAAATAAGCATCCCTTTTTATGTTTCAAATGAAGGAACTGTTGAGGTTATCATCACTTCTGAAGACGGCATTGAATTAAACAGATTTTCGGTTCAGGCAGATAAAGGTTATAATTTTGCCGATTACAATTTGGCTTATGCCGAAAAAGGGAAAACAGCCTATCTGAAAAAATACAAATCAGCTGAAATAAAAAAAGCAAAAAACGGCACCTGCTATTTATTAAAAGGAAAATACTTTGTTAAAATAGGCGAAGCTAAAAAAGCTTTTGAGGTGAAATAAGCTGAAATAAAAAGTAAAACGCCCAATTTTATTGGGCGTTAAAGTTCTAAATTCGTCGATAACGAACCATTTTAAATCTATTATAATTTATGAAAATTTCAAACACTTTTTTATTTTTTCTGCTTTTCACATCCCTAATTTTTTCACAAAACAAACCTGCCTATAAATTATACAACGCCAACGGAAGCGAAGTTTCCTACAAAAAAATGATCGGCAAAATGGGCAAGGCCGATGTTGTTTTATTTGGAGAACACCATACCAATCCGATTGTTCATTGGTTGCAATTTGAAGCAACTACAGATTTGAACAAATCAAGAAAATTAACCTTGGGCGCAGAAATGTTTGAAGCCGACAACCAGCAAGAATTAAATGATTATTTATTGGGGAAAATCAACCAAAAAGCTTTTGACACCGTTGCCAGATTGTGGAAAAATTACCCGACAGATTATAAACCTTTGGTGGATTTTGCACAAAAGAATAACATAAAATTTATAGCGACCAATATTCCCAGAAGTTTTGCGAGTAAAGTATATAAAGGCGGATTTGAAAGTTTAGATTCACTTTCAGCCAAAGAAAAATCGTGGATGGCGCCATTGCCCATAAAATACGATGCCAATTTGCCCGGATATGTTAAAATGAAGGCAATGATGGGCGGCCACGGCGGCGACAATTTACCAAAATCGCAAGCAATTAAAGACGCCACAATGGCTCATTTCATTCTTAAAAACAGGGAAAATGAAAAGTTGTTCATTCATTACAACGGCTCTTACCATTCCGATGATTTTGAAGGAATTTATTGGTATTTGAAACAAGGAAATCCAAACCTAAATATTGTTACCGTAAGTGTTTTGGAAGCCAATGACGTAACGAAGTTTGATAAAGAAAAAAAGGGAAAAGCCGATTTTATAATTGTGGCACCTTCAACTATGACAAAAACGTATTGAAAAGTTGAAATTTTACTAAAAATTAATGCTGAAATAGAGCTTCATAATCCAAAATGGAAAAGACAATTAAAATGAAATAAAAAATGAGAAAACGCACATTTATAATTGTTTTACTTTTCTTGAGCAGCCAAATGAGTGCACAATCTAATTGGAATAAATTTTGGAAACTTTCCGCGCCATACAAAAAGTGGGTATTGTTGCATCCGTTTAAGGCCAAAAAAGGTTTAGAAATATCTATGGAAGCCACCCGGGTTTCCGATTCTGTTGCCAAAACAGATTTGTTGGATAAAGACATAGCCGGCGGACAAGTTGATGCTTTTAGGCACGCCTATTGGACGGCAAGGCTGCAACAAGAAATTGGTAAGCGGGCAGCCATTTCTTTAGGGAAAACGCACGAAAAAGACAATTATAAAACGTTTAAAAAGAATTTGACAGAAAATGGCATTGTGCCGGACAACGCTTCCAAAGAAATGGATTTATTCAACAACAATGTTGGATTGCGCTTTACGCAAAAGGGAATTCCTTCGTCTAAAAAAGAAATTACCCTAAAAATTGTCAATGCTATTTTAATGGGCGATTTAAAAGTGATCAAAAAGGACACTGCCGGAAATTATTTAACTTGTGACGGCGAATTAATACCTTCGGCAGCATTGGGAAATTCCTGGCAAAACAGAAAGTGTTTAATTTCTTCCGGCAAATAATCGCTTGAATTTTTTGAAGGTGAAATTTTTTGAGGGCTGATTTTTTAATTTTTTCCTAAATGAAATTATAACTTAATATTTGTTTCCTTATAATCATTATAAATAAAGATTCATTTTCAAATTATGTTTCTATATGTTTTCATACAAAAAATGAATTGGTATCTTTGTTACTTTCTAAAAATTTATATTAAAAATGAGCGGATTTTTATCTTCATCAATCGCAAGGAAAGTAGCGATGGCTTTATCTGCACTTTTCCTTATTATTTTCTTACTTATTCATTTAACAGTAAACATAACTTCATTATTCAGTGAAAATGTATTTAATGAATTGTCCCATTTTATGGGAACAAATTTTTTAATACAATTTTTAATGCAGCCCGTTTTAATTTTTGGCGTTGTTTTTCACTTTGTGATGGGGTTTGTGTTAGAGTTAAAGAATAAAAAATCAAGAAGTGTTAAATATGTAAAGTACAATGGCGCCGCAAATGCCTCTTGGATGTCAAGAAATATGGCAATCAGCGGTATGGCAATTTTGGCCTTTCTTGTATTGCACTTTATTGATTTCTGGTTTCCCGAAATGAACCACAAATACATCGAATTTTTACCGGAAGACCCAACAAGGTATTTTGCGGAATTGCAACACAAATTCGCCGATCCTTTAAGAGTTGGCGCTTATGTAATTGCCTTTATATTGTTGGCACTGCACTTATTGCATGGTTTTCAATCAGCGTTTCAATCTGTTGGTTTAAATAAATACACAAAATGTGTAAAGACGTTGGGTAAAATTTACGCAATCGCCATTCCTTCAGGATTTATTATCATCGCATTGTTTCACTATTTTAACCATTAATCTTATAAAATTATGACGACTTTAAATTCAAGAATACCAGAAGGTCCAATAAAAGATAAATGGACATTATATAAAGATAAAATAAACTTGGTGAACCCGGCCAACAAACGCAATATTGATATTATTGTTGTTGGAACAGGATTGGCAGGTGGCTCTGCTGCCGCCACTTTAGCCGAGTTAGGTTATAGCGTAAAAGCATTTGCTTACCAAGATTCTCCTCGTCGCGCGCACTCAATTGCTGCACAAGGCGGAATCAATGCTTCAAAAAATTATATGGGTGATGGTGATTCAAATTATCGCTTATTTTATGATACTGTAAAAGGTGGCGATTATCGTTCGCGTGAAGCGAATGTGTATCGTTTGGCTGAGGTTTCAGGAAACATTATAGACCAATGTGTGGCGCAAGGTGTACCTTTTGCACGTGATTACGGCGGATTGCTCGACAACCGTTCATTTGGTGGTGTGTTGGTTTCCCGTACTTTTTATGCGAAAGGACAAACTGGTCAACAATTATTATTGGGCGCTTATTCAGCAATGAATCGTCAAATTGCCCGCGGAAAAATAGAAATGTTTAACCGCCATGAAATGCTTGACGTGGTGAAAATTAACGGAAAAGCAAGAGGCATTATAGCCCGTAATTTAATTACCGGCGAAATTGAACGTCACTCTGCCCATGCAGTTGTTATTGCAACGGGTGGTTACGGAAACGTTTATTTCTTATCAACCAACGCAATGGGATCTAACGCAACCGCTGCCTGGAAAATTCATAAAAAAGGTGCTTTTTTCGCAAATCCTTGTTTCACGCAAATTCATCCAACTTGTATTCCAAGATCGGGTGATTATCAGTCAAAATTAACGTTGATGTCTGAATCATTGCGAAATGATGGCCGAATTTGGGTTCCTGCAAAATTAGAAGATGCAAAAGCCATTCAACAAAAGAAATTAAAACCAATTCAAATTGCTGAAGAAAACAGGGATTATTTCTTGGAAAGAAGATATCCTGCATTTGGTAACCTGGTGCCTCGTGATGTGGCTTCAAGAGCAGCAAAAGAACGTTGTGATGCCGGTTTTGGCGTAAACGCAACAGGCGAAGCCGTTTATTTAGATTTTGCTACTGCCATAAAACGTTATGGAACTGAACAAGCTAAAATTCATAATATAAATAATCCTTCAACAGAAAAAATCACACAATTAGGGGAAGCCGTTATTGAAGAAAAATACGGAAACTTATTCCAGATGTATGAGAAAATCATTGATGAAAATCCATACAAAACACCAATGATGATTTATCCGGCTACGCATTACACGATGGGTGGCGTTTGGGTTGATTATAATTTAATGACTACCGTTCCTGGTTTATACTGTATTGGAGAAGCAAATTTCTCTGATCACGGCGCAAACAGATTGGGCGCTTCTGCCTTAATGCAAGGATTGGCCGATGGTTATTTTGTATTGCCTTATACCATTGGCGATTATTTGGCTGATGATATCAGAACCGGAAAAATAAAAACAGATTCACCTGAATTTGATGAAGCTGAAAAATCGGTTAAAAGTCAGTTAGAATTCTTTATCAACAACAAAGGAACACATACAGTAGATTATTATCATAAAAGATTGGGTCAGGTAATGTGGGATAAAGTTGGTATGGCCCGAAATGAAAAAGGATTAAAAGAAGCCATCAAAGAGATTCAGGAAATTAGGGAAGACTTCTGGAAAAACGTAAAAGTTCCGGGAAGTTTAAACGAATTTAACCAAGAGCTTGAAAAAGCCGGCAGGGTTGCCGATTTCTTAGAATTGGGTGAATTGTTTGCAAAAGATGCTTTGGAACGCGAAGAATCTTGCGGAGGTCATTTCCGTGAAGAACACATTACAGATGATGGTGAAGCAAAAAGAGACGATGCTAATTTCGCGTATGTTGCCGCTTGGGAATATACAGGAAAACCCAGTGAGGCTATTTTGCACAAAGAAGAATTACAATTTAAAGATATCGAATTAAAAACTCGTTCATACAAATAATAAGACATTATGAATTTAACGTTAAAAATTTGGAGACAAAAAGGACCACAAGACAAAGGTCGAATGGTCGAATATAAAGTAACTGATATTTCAGAACATATGTCATTTTTGGAAATGATGGACGTTTTAAATGAAAGTCTGGTTGCAAAAGATGAAGAACCGATCGCTTTTGATCACGACTGCAGAGAAGGTATTTGCGGAATGTGTTCTTTACAAATCAATGGAGAAGCGCACGGACCAGACAGAGGCATTACAACTTGCCAATTGCACATGCGTATGTTTAAAGATGGCGACACTATTTTTATAGAACCTTTCAGGGCAAATGCTTTTCCGGTAATTAAAGATTTAGTGGTTGACCGTATGGCTTTTGAGCGTATTCAACAAGCTGGCGGTTATATTTCGGTAAACACATCGGGAAATACCCAAGATGCAAATTCAATTCCAATTTCAAAACAAAATGCAGATTTATCTATGGATGCTGCTTCTTGTATAGGTTGCGGAGCTTGTGTTGCCAGTTGTAAAAACTCAAGCGCCATGTTGTTTGTTGCGGCAAAAGTATCACAATATGCTTTGTTGCCACAAGGAAAAGTTGAGGCAAAAGACCGTGTTAAAAATATGGTGATGCAAATGGATTTGGAAGGATTTGGCAACTGTACCAATACGGGAGCTTGTGAAATTGAATGTCCGAAAGGAATATCAATAGAAAATATTGCCCGTTTAAATCGCGAATATTTAGCGGCAACTATTTAATATAAATCAAACTTTAATTATTGAATAAAAACCCAAAAGAGTCTTCTTTTGGGTTTTTTAATGGAGGGTTAAATAAACAATGCCGGCGATAATAAAAATGACGATAATGATTAAATATTGCCAAACATCGGTTAAATAAGGCGCGTACGTTTTCCAAAAGTTTTTAAAATAGTTCATCTTTAAAATTTGAAATTGCAAGTTGGTTAAATTAAGATGAGATTCAAATAAAATAACGGTAATTTTTATTTTTGAAGAAAAACCATAATTGTTAGATCGCAAATTTATGACATATTGGAATTTTCACCAGAAGTTTAATTTTAGTAACTTTAAAAGTTTAAATGATTACAACAAATAACAATACAATATGTCAAACTTTAAAGTTTCTGTAATTTCAAAACTTCCCGCTGTTAAAACCAGTATTTTTAGTGTGATGAGCGGTTTGGCTGCCGAAGAAAGTGCATTAAACTTATCACAAGGATTTCCAAATTTTGAAAGCGATTTAAAACTGATTGACTTGGTAAATAATGCCATGGTTAATGGTAAAAATCAGTATGCGCCAATGCCCGGAATTTTAAGTTTGAGAGAAGCTATTGCCGAAAAAATGTTTAATTTATATGGCGTTGCCTTCAATCCGGAAACGGAAATAACCATTACGGCTGGCGCAACCCAGGCAATTTTTACAGCGATTGCGGCTGTGGTTCATAAAGATGATGAAGTCATTATTTTTAAACCGGCATACGACTGTTACGAACCAACCATCGAACTTTTTGGCGGAAAGGTAGTTTCGGTGCAATTAAATCCGGAAGATTTCAGTATCGACTGGCAAAAGGTGAAAGGCTTGATTACGGATAAAACCAAGATGATCATCATCAATTCTCCGCACAATCCATCAGGCAGAATTTTGTCAAAAAGCGATATGCAGCAATTGGAAGCGTTGTTGAAAAATACCAACATATTATTGCTGAGCGATGAGGTTTATGAGCACATTATTTTTGACGGAGAAAAACACCAATCGGCAGCCCTGTTTCCTAATTTGGCCGAAAGGGCTTTTATGGTGGCTTCCTTCGGAAAAACATTTCACAATACCGGATGGAAAGTAGGTTATTGCGTTGCGCCATCTTATTTAACTGAAGAATTTAGAAAAGTTCATCAGTTTAATGTGTTTAGCGTAAATCATCCCACGCAGGTTGCGCTGGCCGAATATTTAAAAAATGCGAATCATTATTTGGAGTTGGGCGGTTTTTATCAGCAAAAAAGAGATTTGTTTTTAAGTCTGCTGAAAGATTCCCGTTTCAATTTCAAACCTTCAAAAGGAACTTATTTCCAGTTGTTGAACTTTTCGAAAATAACAGCCGAAAGCGATGTTGATTTTGCCATTAAATTGACCAAAGAACAGAAAATTGCCTCCATCCCAATTTCGGTATTCAACGAAGCCGGTTTAGACACCAAAGTATTGCGTTTTTGCTTTGCAAAAACAGACGAAACCTTAAAAAAAGCAGCACAAATATTATGCAACATTTAAAAATAGCAATCCTGCAAGCCGATTTGGTTTGGGAAAATTCAGCAGAAAATCTGAAAAATTTTTCAGAAAAGATCCATCAAATAAACGAACAGGTCGATTTGATTGTTTTGCCTGAAATGTTTACGACCGGTTTTAGCATGCAGCCTCAAAAAATTGGCGACACGATGCACGGCGAAACAGTTGCCTGGATGCGAAAAATTGCTTCCGAAAAAAATGCTGCCATCGCCGGAAGCGTCATTATTTTTGAAAATAACAATTTTTATAACCGATTTCTGTTTGTGCATCCATCAGGAGAAATTAATTTTTACGACAAGCGGCATTTGTTTACCCTGGCCGGTGAAGATAAAGTGTATGTCGCCGGAAAGGAAAAGTTGATTGTAGAATACAAAGGCTGGAAAATTTGTCCGCTGGTTTGTTACGATTTGCGTTTCCCGGTATGGGCTCGAAATGCAGAAGACTATGATTTGTTAATTTATGTAGCCAATTGGCCAAAAATAAGAATTGCTGCCTGGGACACTTTGTTAAAAGCGCGTGCCATTGAAAATATGAGTTACACAATTGGCGTGAACCGCGTTGGAATTGATGCCAATAATTATGAATACAGCGGCCATTCGGCGGCGTTTAACTGTTTGGGTGAGCAAGTAGCTGAAACGAAGGAAAATAAAGAAGAAACTGTTGTTTTTACTTTGGATAAAAATCACATTTCCGAAATAAGAAACAAGCTTGGGTTTTTAAACGACCGGGATTCTTTTGAAATTAAAAGTTAATAAATTAATACCCTGAATTTAGGTCATGCTGAACTTGTTTACTCACTGTTCTTTTTTAAATGTTTTTAAAGGTGTTCGTGAATCTGCGATTTCAGCATCTCATCGATTAGTACGTGACACTCAAACAAATTTAACTTGACATTATAGTTTTAAACCAAAGGGTTTAGCCATTTGAACGGATATTTTGTATCGGGAACCACAATACGTTCTGTAATGCGATACATGCGTTCCGGCAGTTTCAACAAATATTCCCTTGCTTTTTCGGCTTCATCCGTCAATCCGGTAATTTTGTCAATCGCCCAAGTTTCATTCAGTTTTTTAATAATATCCACATAATCGAAACCGGTATAAACGCCTGCGCGTTGTGCCACAGTTGAAAACTGACTGAAGAGCGTTCCTTTTTCTTCAAAAGAATGCCTTAAATGATAGGCAGGCATCACAATTTTGTGTTTCATCATATATTGAAAAGCCAGCATCATCTCACTTGGATCATACTTAAAAATTTGTTTCACAAATTCAGTATAGGCCAAATGGTGGCGCATTTCATCGCCGGCAATAATTTTAGACATTTTTGCCAATAAAGTATGACCATTTTTACGTGCAATTTTAGCCACATTGTTATGGGAAATATAGGTGGCCAATTCCTGAAAACTGGTGTACACAAAATTTTTGTAGGGATCTCGGCCGGTGCCAATATCCATACCATCAGCAATTAAATGTTGGGTGGTAATTTCAACTTCACGCATATTTACACGACCCGACATATAGATATATTTGTTTAACACATCGCCGTGACGGTTTTCTTCGCTCGTCCAGGCGCGTATCCATTTTGCCCAGCCGTTATCGCTTCCATTATTGCTGTGTTGTGAAATACCGTCAATGTCAAGCAACCAGGATTCATAGGTTGGCAACGCTTCTTCGGTAATGGTATCGCCCACCAAAACGGTCCAAAAATCATCATCCAATTCTTTGGAAATTTCTCTGATTTCCTTTATTTCTTCAATAAATGTATCGCTTTGGGAATTTGGAAGAAAGTCGGTTGGCTGCCAAATTTTTTCTGGAGCTATCAAAAACTTTTCAACAAAAGTGTCGATGCTTTTTTCCAAAGTTAGCATGACCTCTAACCGGATATTTTGTAATGACATATATTTTAATTTAGTAGTAGTTGGCTAAATTACAGCATTTTTAATGGTATTTTCAACCTTTTCAAAAAGTTTAACAAATTCTAGGGAATCTGCTTTGATGGGTTCATGAAGTTCAAAAGTAATATTTACGCCAACTTCCAAAGGAAACATCCCGTATCTGTTGAGTTTCCAGCAATTGTTAATGGTCATTGGAATTACGTAGGCGGAAGGCGCAAATTTGGTGAGCATTTTTAAGCCATTTTCAGAAAAGCGTTTGGGAATGCCATCTTTACTTCTGGTGCCTTCAGGAAAAATGACTGCGGCGTACTTGTTTTTTTCAATGTATTGTCCAAATTCTTTTAGCGCTGATAATGCTTGCCGCGCATCATTTCTGTCGATTAAAACGGAGCCACCGTGTCTTAAATTATAGGAAACACTCGGAATTCCTTTTCCAAGTTCTTTTTTTGAAACAAATTTCGGATGGTATTTCCTCAAAAACCATGAAATTGGGGAAATATCGTTCATACTTTGATGGTTTGAAACTACAATCAAAGGCACATTTTCAGGAATTGGATAGTTGCTGATAAATTTTATGCGCGTTCCCAAAATATATAGAAGGTAAGTAAAAGTTCCGTTCATTATATCCACAGCAATTTTATGGCCTCGGTATTTTCCGAGGTTAAAACCGAGCCATTGCATGGCGTGAAAAATAAGTAAGCCACTTCCGTAAAAAAAGTAGAAGATTACAGAAAGAATGTAGGCCAAAAATTTTTTCATATTTTAAAAAAAAATCCGAAGCCAATTGGCTTCGGATACTAATTTTATAAGTTAGAAAACCACAAATTCCAAGGAATTACAGCAAGAATAAGGATTAAAGCAATTGCATAATAAATGGCAATTGTTTTAAATTTTGCGGCATCGAATGTTTTCTTTTTATGTTTTGAAAATCCGATGGTAATTAGAGCAATCGCAATAAGAATAAGCAATGGATGTTCAATTAAAGGTTTTCTTAGGTCACTGTTTTTCATCACTTCTCCCATACCAACATTTCGCATTGTTTCATAATAAAGAGAAGTATAATAGGCAACAAAACCCAAAATCAATTGAATGTGTGCGGTAATTAATGCAAATAACGAAATACGCAAATCTTTGGCTTTGAATTCTTTTTTTGAAGTGAATCCAATTATTGCGTTTATAACGGCAATTATTAAAATTAGCAACACCAAGTAAGCCCAATAAGAATGAATCATTTTAGTCATATGTAAATATATTTTTTAGTTTGAAGCAAAAATAGGGAAATTATATTAAACTAACTTATTCAAAAAATTGAATCTAATCGAACTAATAATAGTTACAGAAATTAATGCTTTGCCGTAGATGACTTTGTAATTTTTTAGGCGGTAATTCCGAAAACGTTTTAGTTTAATTTAACCAAAGTGCTGTTACTAACCCGAAAATGAATCAGCATAAATCAGCTATTTTTGAAAAAAAGGTCATAAAATAACGCAAATATGGTCAATTACTGATAAATTTTAAATTTTATAACGACCTGACAATTATCATATTATAGATAAAAAAAGATTAAATTAACTTTTTATGTTTTTTTTAGGCTGTTTTTTACAATAATTAGAAAAAAATTGTATTTTGCATCTACATTAACCAATATTATAAAGGATATTATGAAAAAACTATTAAGTATTATTTTTGTACTTTTTATGGGTTCAGTTATGTTTGCCCAAACTTCAATTACAGGCACTGTAAAAGAAGCGAAAACCGGTGAGCCTATTCCTGGCGCCAACATAAAAGTTTTAGGGAAGTCTATTGGAACTACAGCTGATTTTGACGGGAACTTTTCGTTTAAAGTGGCTCAAAATCCACCTTTTACTTTAGAGATTTCACTTATTGGGTACGCATCAACAAAAGTTGAAATTACCCGAAGCGAACAAGCTGTTATTGTGGTTCTTGATGAATCAGCTACAGCTTTGGATGAAGTTGTTGTATCAGCTTCAAGAACCCCAGAACGCGTTTTGGAGTCTCCGGTAACCATCGAAAGAATGGATATTAGAGAAATCAAAAATACGTCTTCCCCAACTTTTTATGACGGATTGGAAAATTTAAAAGGGGTTGATGTTAATGTAAGCAGTTTTACATTCAAATCAGTTAATACCAGAGGTTTTGCCACAATCGCTAACTCTCGTTTTATGCAATTGGTTGATGGGATGGACAATTCATCTCCTCTCTTTAACTTTAATTTAGGGAACTTATTGGGAATGTCTGAGCTGGATGTTAATACCGTAGAATTGCTTCCGGGAGCTTCCTCTGCATTATATGGAGCAAATGCCTTTAATGGAATTTTATTTATGACCAGTAAAAATCCTTTTGATTCTCCAGGCGTCAGTGTTTATGGAAAAACAGGAATTACCTCACAAAAAGCGGCCGGAGACAATCAATTTGCAGATGTTGGGATTAGAATGGCCTATAAATTTAGCGATAAGTTTGCCGCAAAAGCGTCTTTCTCCTATTTAAAAGGAACAGAATGGTATGCCACAGATTATGAAGATCACACAAATCCGGGATTTGACAGATCCAATCCTGCTTATGATGGGTTAAACGTATATGGCGATGAGGTTTCAACCATTTTAAATTTTGAACAAATTGCGCTTGCAAATAATGTTCCTGCTTTTATAGCATCAACAATGGGCTCTGCAAGAGTTTCAAGAACAGGTTATAATGAAGTTGATATAATGGATGGCTATATTGCGGAAAGCGCAAAAGCCGATTTTTCTTTTCATTATAGGCCTTTTGCCAATGATTTGGAAGTTATTTACAATGCTAAGTTTGGAAGCGGAAATACTATTTACCAAGGCGCCAACAGATACAATATCAACAATTTCTTTATGCAGCAACATAAACTGGAAATTAAAGGCGACAACTTTTTTATAAGGGGATATATTACGGATGAAGATGCGGGAGATTCTTATGACAGCCGTTTTGCGGCGATTAATATTAACAGAAGCTGGAAATCCGATACAGATTGGTTTACCCAATATGCCGGAGCATATCTTCAAACGTATGTTGGAACAATACTGGGCGGAGGAACTCCAAATCCAGCAGTAATTCACCAACAGGCTCGCGACTTTGCGCAAACTGGCGCATTGGTTCCCGGAACTGAAGCTTTTAAAACAGCTTTTGACAAAGTAATTTCCGATCCAAGTTTGTTGACAGGGGCTAAATTTAAAGATGACACAAAAGTTTACCATTCCGATGCCAATTATAATTTTGCAGATTTGTTTGATTTTGCAGACATTCAGTTAGGTGGTTCTTGGAGAAAATATTCTTTAAACTCTTTCGGAACAATTTATACTGATCCTGATGGCGCAATCAACTATGAAGAATACGGCGCTTATATGCAAATGCAAAAGAAATTTGTTGATGACCGATTGAAATTTACCGGATCTCTCCGTTATGATAAAGCACAAAATTTTGACGGAAATTATTCTCCAAGAGTTTCGCTTTCCTACTCATTGGGAGAAGGCAAAACGCGTAACTTAAGGGCTTCATTTCAAACAGGTTTCAGAAATCCAACCACCCAAGACCAATACATTGGTTTAGATGCCGGCAGCGCAATTTTAGTGGGATCGGCACCAGACAATTTAGACCGATATACATCAAGTCCAATTTCAGTTAGTGCCACCGGGCAATCATTAGGTTTCCCTAACACTGTTCAATTATCTGGCAGAAGAGCTTATGACAATGCATTTACTTTGGCATCTGTGTTGGCTGGAGCCCCTGAAAAATCTGACGTTTCTCTTGTACAACCTGAAAAAGTAACCGCTTTTGAAGTTGGTTATAGGGCCAGTTTCGGAAAATTATCTCTCGATGCAAGTGCTTATTATAATGATTACAAGGACTTTATAGGTGTTAAAACAGTGTTAGTGCCATTATATGGAAAAGCAGATTTTTCTGACTTCGTTCCCGGTGGTCCACTTCCGGCTCCATTAGCTGCAATTGCATTAAATGCGGGGGATTATAAAGCTTTTCAAACATACACAAACTCGCCTGCCGACATTACATCTTATGGCGCAGCAATTGGTGTTGACACCAAAATATTTGGCAATTACAATTTTGGCGTAAATTATACTTTTGCGAAGTTTGATTTTGATCAAGCTTCAGATCCTGATTACGAAGCCGGTTTTAACACACCGGAACATAAAGTGAAAATTTCCTTCGGAAACACAAATATTATTGAAAACTTAGGGTTCAATATAAATTATAGATGGAGTGACAGCTATTTGTATGAAGGAACATTTGTAAATGCAATAGTTGACTCTCGCTCAGTAGTTGATGCGCAAATTAACTATAGCATTCCAAAATGGAAGTCTTTGTTTAAAATAGGAGGCGCCAATATTGGAGGAAAAGAATATTACAGTGTTCCCGGAACAGGAAAAATAGGCTCACAATATTTTGTTTCCTGGACTATTAATCCATAAAAATCAAAATTGTTTATTTTTAGAAACGCCCTAAATTTTTGGGGCGTTTCTTTTTTATAAAAAACACGTATTTTTTTTTCAAAATAAAATCAAAAAACTATCTTTGCACCTTGAAAATAATGGCTAAAGCCAAAAGAGTAAATATCTAAAAAATAAATAGTTAAAGTAATGGCAAAAGTTACAGGTAGAGTTGCACAAATTATTGGACCGGTTATAGACGTTGAATTTGAATCTGGAACTGTACTTCCAAGAATATATGATTCCTTGGAAATCACTAAAAAAGACGGTACATTATTAATATTGGAAGTGCAATCTCATATTGGTGAAGATACCGTAAGAACCATTTCTATGGATTCATCAGACGGATTGAGCAGGGGAACTGAAGTTGTGGCTACGGGTAAAGCAATTCAAATGCCTGTTGGAAATGATATTTACGGACGCTTGTTTAACGTAATTGGCGATGCCATTGACGGATTGGGGAATTTGCCTAAAGAAGGTGAAAACGGATTGCCAATTCACCGTCAGTCTCCAAAATTTGAAGACTTGTCCACTTCAACAGAGGTTTTATTTACAGGAATTAAAGTAATCGATTTAATTGAACCCTATGCAAAAGGCGGTAAAATTGGATTATTTGGTGGTGCCGGAGTAGGTAAAACAGTATTAATTCAGGAATTAATTAACAATATAGCAAAAGGCCACGGTGGTTTATCTGTATTTGCAGGTGTTGGGGAAAGAACTCGTGAAGGAAATGACCTTTTAAGAGAGATGCTGGAATCTGGCATCATTAAATATGGAGATGCTTTTATGCACTCTATGGAAGAAGGCGGTTGGGATTTGTCAAAAGTGGATATGGAAGGTTTGAAAGAATCTAAAGCCACTTTCGTTTTTGGTCAAATGAACGAACCTCCGGGAGCACGTGCACGTGTTGCTTTATCAGGACTAACCATTGCCGAATATTTTCGTGATGGAGCAGGTGCCGGTGAAGGACAAGGTAAAGACGTTTTATTTTTCGTAGACAATATTTTCCGTTTTACACAAGCTGGTTCAGAAGTATCTGCATTGTTGGGGCGTATGCCATCAGCGGTAGGTTATCAGCCAACATTGGCCACAGAAATGGGTGCTATGCAAGAACGGATCACTTCAACAAAAAACGGTTCAATTACATCCGTTCAAGCAGTTTATGTGCCTGCGGATGATTTAACGGATCCAGCTCCGGCGACAACTTTTGCGCATTTAGATGCCACAACAGTACTGTCTCGTAAAATTGCTGAGTTGGGTATTTATCCTGCAGTTGATCCATTGGATTCAACTTCAAGGATTTTGACAGCCGCTATTTTAGGAAAAGAACACTATGATTGTGCACAACGTGTAAAAGAATTGTTGCAACGTTATAAAGAATTACAAGATATCATCGCCATTTTGGGAATGGAAGAGTTATCTGAAGAAGATAAATTAGTGGTATACAGGGCGCGCAGGGCACAACGTTTCTTATCACAACCATTTCACGTTGCCGAGCAATTTACTGGAATTCCAGGTGTATTGGTTGATATTAAAGACACCATTAAAGGATTTAATATGATTATGGATGGGGAACTGGATAAATATCCTGAAGCTGCATTTAACTTAAGAGGATCAATTCAGGACGCAATTGATGCCGGAGAAAAAATGTTAGCGGAAGCATAAAACAGTTATCAGCTACAGTTTTCAGTAAGCAGTTCTAAATTCCCAATACTTAATACCCAATACTAAAAAAATGATTTTAGAAATAGTAACACCGGAAGCCACGATATTACGCACGCAAGTGGATGTAGTTTCTCTTCCCGGATTTGACGGCAAATTTCAGTTGTTAAATCATCACGCACCAATAGTATCGTTACTCATAGAAGGAGTCGTTAAATTTAAAGGCGCCAACATCACAATTGATGAGCAATTCGAAAGTAAATTTTCAAATATCAAAGGCGAATACTCGTTTCCAATAAAAAGCGGCACCATTGAAATGAAAGAAAATTATGTGATTGTACTTGCCGATTAAAAAATTAAATAAAATACATTTAAAAAGGTCTCCATTAAAAAATGGAGACCTTTTTTTTGCATAAAATATATGAATAAGGGCTTTGATAAATGATTAGTTTTAAAGAACTTTAGCTCAAATATTTAATCAACCAAAACTCTTATGAAATTTTATAAATTACTCTTATTTTTTTTAATAAGCACCAATTTTATTTACGCCCAAACTAAATCCAACTCTGTTGAAAATAGCCTAACGCCGTTACCAAACTACCGATTGGCAGCCAAATTTTCACCAGATAATTTGGCCAAATTGGTTCATTCAACCACGGTAACTCCGCATTGGCTAAAAAAAGGAAATCGTTTTTGGTATCAATATAAAACCACTTCAGGTTCAAATTATTATTTGGTTGATGCAGACCAAAGAACAAAAAGCAAATTATTTGACAATGAAAAAATGGCGAAATGGCTGACGGAAATTACCAAAGATCCTTATGATGCGCAACATTTGCCGAAATTCGATTTTAAATTTGTTAAAAATGAAACTGCGATTCGTTTCAGAATTACTTCATCCGAAGAAGTGGAAGTTGTTGAAAATAATGAAAAATCCGACAAGAAAAAAGAAGAGACAGAGAAGGATTCAACAACGGTTAAAAAGGACAAGAAAAAGAAACCGAAAATGGAGAAAAAAGTGTATCACCTGGAATATAAATTGGGTGATAACAAATTGACCATTATCGACAATAAAAAGGAAGATGAAAAATTAAAACGTTGGCCAAATATTGCGCCAGACAGTTCAATAGTGTTGTTTTCGAAGAACTTCAATTTGTATTGGATGGACAAAGAAAACTTTTTAAAAGCCGTTAAAAATGAAAAAGATTCCACCATTGTTGAAAATAAATGGACAACGGATGGCGTTGAAAATTATGGTTATGGAGGAGAAAGCAGGGATGAAAATAACGAAACAAAAGAAGAAAAAAAGGATGAAAGAAAAGGAATATGGGGAACGTGGTCTCATGATTCCAAGAATTTCATTTTTCAAAAATCTGATGACAGAAAGCTTAAGGATTTGTGGGTAATCAATTCGGTTTCCAAAAAAAGACCGACGTTGGAAACGTATAAATACCATATGCCCGGCGAACAGGAATTTTCAAAAGAAGAACTGTTGATTTTTAACATTCCTTCCAAAAGCGTAACCAAGGTAAAATTGGACACGGTAAAACAACAAAGTTTGTCGGTTTACCGAGCTCCGGAAAAAAAATCTAATGCAGATGATGAATTCAAACCTGCTTTATTATTATCAAAAAAAGGAAAAATTTATTTTAACAGCATCAGCAGAGATCGAAAAAAATTGGACATCTGCGTGGCCGATATGGCTACCGGCGAAGTGACCGTTTTAATTGAAGAAAGATTCAATACCTATATTGAATCAAAACCTTTGGTGTTGTTTAATAACGAACAGGAAATCTTGCATTGGTCGGAACGCGACGGTTGGGCACATTTTTATTTGTATGATGCCAAAGGAACTTTAAAACATCAAGTTACCAAAGGTTCTTTTCATGTGGCTAATTTTGAAAACATCAATGAAAAGGAACGCGTGATTTACTTTACTGCAAATGGCGTTGACACCAATCAAGATCCTTATTTCTCAAATTTGTATCGCATTAATTTGGATGGATCGGGTTTAAAAAACATAAATCCGGGCGAATTCAATACAGATGTGAGCATGGGCGATACCAATGCATATTTTGTGAGCAATTATTCCAGGGTAAATACAGTTCCGAAATCGGAATTAAGAACAAATGCAGGAAGTGTTATTATGAACTTGGAAGAAGCTGATTTGTCGCAATTGTTTGCAACGGGCTATAAATTTCCGGAACCTTTTAAAATGAAGGCTGATGACGGAATTACAGATCTTTATGGCGTGATGTACAAGCCTTACGATTTTGATTCAACAAAAGTATACCCGTTAATAGAATATGTGTATCCCGGTCCTCAAACTGAAGCGGTCGACAAATCTTTTTCCATCAGAATGAACAGAACCGACCGTATTGCACAGATTGGATTTATTGTGATCACGTTGGGAAACCGTGGCGGACATCCAGATCGATCTAAATGGTACCATAATTACGGCTACGGAAATTTGCGAGACTACGGTTTGGCCGATAAAAAATATGTTGCGGAACAAATGGCCGATAAATATGATTTTATCGACATTGAAAAAGTTGGTATATTCGGACATTCAGGCGGCGGATTTATGTCCACCGCGGCGATGCTTGTTTACCCAGATTTCTTTAAGGCCGCAGTTTCTTCCGCAGGAAATCACGACAATTCTATGTATAACAGCTGGTGGAGCGAAACGCATCACGGCGTAAAAGAAGAAATGGAAGATGACGGTACTTTTTCTTATAAATACGACATTGATAAAAACCAATCGTTAGCGGCAAATTTAAAAGGAAAATTGCTTTTGGTAACCGGTGATGTTGATAATAACGTGCATCCCGGCGCCACAATTAGAATGGCAGATGCCTTAATAAAAGCAAACAAACGCTTTGATTATATGATTATGCCGGGCCAACGCCACGCTTTTGGAGATATGACCGAATATTTCTTTTGGCTGACCGCCGATCATTTCAGCAAGCATTTATTGGGTGTTGAAGCAACCAATGTTGATATGCTAGAAATGAACAGAGACAAGCCTAAAGGCGAAGCAAAAAAAGCTTTATAAAAAATAAGCACCTAAAAAAGCGCCATTCAAAATTTTTAAATGGCGCTTTTTTATTTTATAAAATATTTTTACGAGAACAGTTTTACGATGTCATTTCCATTTGCCAGAATAAGCAATGCAATTAAAAGCAGAAATCCGGTGATTTGGGCATATTCTAAAAATTTATCGCTTGGTTTTCTGCCGGTAATCATTTCATACAAAGTAAACATCACGTGGCCGCCATCCAATGCCGGGATTGGCAATAAATTCATAAAGGCCAGCATGATTGACAGGAATGCGGTAATTCCCCAGAAAGACTGCCAGCTCCAAGTGGCTGGAAAAATATTGCCGATGGCAATAAAACCGCCAATGCTTGTTGCGCCTTTTTTGGTGAATACATATTTAAATTGTGTGATGTAATCTTTCAAGGTCCAAATGGCCAAAGAGTTTCCTTTTGGAATACTTTCCATAAAAGAATAGTCTTTATGTTGAAAGTTAATAGCATTTTGTTGATTTGGTGCAACACCAATTTTGTTGTCTTTTCCAGGTTGAAGGGTAATGTTTTGTGTTGCGCCATCTCTATCAACACTGATACTAATTTCATCTGTTGAATTCACTACCAATTTCGTAAATTCATGCCAATAAGTAATAGGAGTATTATCTATAGCAATAATTTTATCATTTTTCAATAATCCTGCTTTTTCGGCTATAGAGCCAACAATAACAGTATCGATTATAGGTGGAATTCGAACTGAAAATGGCTCCATAATGCCTTTTTCCCACATAATTTCTCCAATATTTTCAGGAATATTTAACGTTTCTGTAGATCCATCTTCATGCAATACCTCAAGAGAGGTAATTCCCCTTAAAAATAAATGTTTGTTAATGGCAGTTACGTCTAACGGTGCTTCTCCGTTAAATTTCAGGATTTTGTCACCATCTTTAAAACCATATTCATGCAACATTTCATTCACGGCAAAGCCATGTTTCACTTCGGTTGGTTTTACATAATCAACTCCCCAAACAAAGACAATCATAATGTAAATTACAATACCCAAGATAAAATTTACGGTAACGCCGCCCAGCATAATAATTAAGCGTTGCCAGGCTGGTTTAGATCTAAATTCCCAAGGTTGCGCTGGCTGTTTCATTTGTTCGGTATCCATGCTTTCGTCAATCATACCTGATATTTTCACATAACCGCCCAAAGGAATCCATCCAATGCCATAAACCGTGTCCCCAATTTTCTTTTTAAACAATGAAAATTTATAATCAAAAAATAAGTAAAATTTTTCAACGCGGGTTTTAAATATTTTTGCTGGGATAAAGTGTCCCAACTCATGCAGTACAATTAAAAATGATAAACTTAAAATAAACTGTAAAGCCTTAATCAATATGTCCATATATATTTCTTCAAATTACTAAAATCGCACAAATGTACGGTTTTAAAAAGCGTTGTAAAAACTAAATAATTAGGATATTGTCTGTTTTAACAAAGTTTTAAATCAGTTTGACAACTATAATAATCATTTACATTAAATTTGCGGATTAATTTTGCAAAAAATGAATCTAAAATTTTTCAAAAAATCTGTTCCTACGCTTGTTATCATGGCTGTTTTTTCTGTTGTGATGATTTTCGCCATTTATTCAATGTTGACGCCTGATAAAAAATTGCCTATTTTTAATCCTGCCGACGTAAATCCAAAATTGGTTGATAAAAGTGTGATTAATATAACAAGAAACCACAAAGTGGCCGATTTTAAACTCATCAACCAAAACGGTGAAATTATTACCCAAAATGATTATAAAGACAAAATTTATGTGGCCGATTTTTTCTTTACGCGTTGCATGACTATTTGTCCGGTGATGACAAATAATATGGGAAAACTGCAGGAAGTTTTTATAAATGATGATGATATTAAATTCTTGTCGCTTTCTGTAACTCCGGAAATGGACAGTATTCCAATTTTAAAAGAATATGCCGTTAAAAAAGGGGTAATTGACGCCAAATGGAACATTACCACCGGTGATAAAAAACATATTTATGAGTTGGCACGCAAAAGCTATTTTGCTGTTTTGGATGAAGGAGACGGCGGATTGCAGGATTTTATTCATACCGAAAATTTTATACTGGTCGACAAAAAACGTCAGATTCGCGGTTTCTATGACGGTACCGACAGTGAAGATATTGATCGATTAATTCTTGATATCAAAATATTGCAGAATGAATCTAAATAAGTGATAATTATCATTGTTTAGAATCATTCTAATTTAGTATATTTGCCTATTATTTATAATTATTCTTAATAATGGGAGATACTATAGCAAGTTTACTGATTGGTGAAATAGGAATTATTCAAGATTTTTGCCTGGATGCTATTCCATTGAATCTTTTGGAAATGGGCTGTTTGCCCGGGAAAGAAGTAAGATTGTTACAAATTGCTCCTTTAAAAGACCCTTTATACATAAAAGTAAACGGCAGCCATTTAGCCATAAGAATAGAAACGGCAAAACAAATTAATATTACCAAGTTGCGCTAATGAAAAGCAATTCGCTTTTAAATATAGCCTTGGTTGGAAACCCCAATACAGGCAAAACTTCTTTATTCAACCAACTTACGGGATTAAACCAAAAAGTTGGAAACTACCCGGGAATTACAGTTGACAAAAAGCAGGGGAAATGTAAAATTTCCGACCATTTAACTGCAGAAATTACCGATTTACCAGGAACCTACAGCATCAATCCGACCACTTTGGATGAAACCATCGTGCTGGAAACTTTACTTAATAAAAACAATGATTCCTATCCTGATTTGGTAATCGTTGTTGCTGAAGTTGAAAACCTCAAACGCAACCTCTTTTTATTTTCTCAAATAAAAGATTTGCAATTTCCTTCCATATTGGTCATAAATATGTCTGATCAAATGGCTCGAAAAGGAATTTCTATTGATATTGATGCCTTAAAAAAAGAGCTTAAATCTGAAATAGTTTTGGTTAGCGCAAGAAAAAAAATTGGGATTGACGCTTTAAAAAAAGAAATTGAAAATTTCGAAAACTGGAATACCGAGCCTATTGCCAATATTTCAGATAAAATTGATACCGTATTTTTTGAAGACATAAAAACCACTTTTCCTGAATTTTCTTTATATAAATCGTGGCTGTTAATTACCCAACAAAAAAACTTAGGTTTTTTATCAAGCGAACTGCATCAAAAAATAACGGCGTTTAATGCCGACAGCGAAAAAATTAAAAAATATCAGCATAAAGAAACCATATATAGGTATCAGATCATCAATGATATTTTGAAAAAAACATATTCAGTCGATAAAAATGAAGCCTCGGATTTGCGTTCTAAACTCGACAGGATATTAACTCACAGAATATTTGGTTACCTCATATTTTTTGGCGTTTTAATGCTCATTTTTCAATCTATTTTTGAATGGGCAAGTTTCCCCATGGATTTAATAGACGGGTTTTTTGCCAACCTAAGCGAACTTGCAAAGACCAATTTACCAAAAGGTACATTTACCAATTTAATTGCCGAAGGCGTCATTCCCGGTATAGGTGGTGTGGTCATTTTTATTCCGCAAATCGCTATTTTATTTATGTTTATTGCAACCCTGGAAGAAACGGGTTATATGAGCAGGGTGGTGTTTTTAATGGATAAAATTATGCGCAAATTTGGCATGAGCGGCAAAAGCATTATTCCGTTAATTTCAGGGACAGCCTGTGCCATCCCGGCAATTATGGCTTCTCGAAACATCAGTGACTGGAAAGAAAGGCTAATTACCATCTTGGTAATTCCTTTTACAACCTGCTCTGCACGATTGCCGGTTTACGCCATTTTAATCGCTTTAATTATTCCCGATGAGCGCGTTTTTGGTATTTTTAATTTGCAGGGATTAACCCTGATGGGCTTGTATCTTTTAGGTTTTACGGCAGCAATTTCGTCGGCAATTTTGTTGCATAATGTGTTAAAAATTAAAACAAAAAGTTTGTTTGTCATAGAAATGCCAAACTATAAATTGCCATCCATTAAAAATATTTTTTATGAAGTTGTCGAAAAAACGAAGGCTTTTATATTTGGGGCTGGTAAAATAATTTTGGCCTTGTCCATTATATTGTGGTTCTTGGCTTCAAATGGTCCTGCAAAATTTGAAAATGCATCAAAATACATCACCTCACAAGAATCAACAAACAATTTACCTGATTCGTTGCTAAACAAAAAAATTGCTTCTTACAGGCTGGAACATTCCTATATCGGAACAATGGGAAAAATCATTGAACCAGTGATTAAACCAATGGGTTACGACTGGAAAATAGGAATTGCTTTAATAAGTTCATTCGCAGCGCGGGAAGTATTTATAGGCGCTTTGGCCACTATTTATAATGTGGAAAGTGAAGGCGAAAGTGTGGCAACTATTAAAGAACGGATGGCTGCTGAAGTTGATCCCGTAACCGGAGAAAAACGATTTAACTTTGCCACTGGCATGTCTTTATTGATGTTTTATGCCTTTGCCATGCAATGTATCGGTACATTGGCAATTGTAAAACGGGAAACCAAAAGTTGGAAATGGCCAATTTTACAATTAACAGGAATGGGCGTTTTGGCTTATCTTGTTGCCGTAATCACCTATAATATTTTAAGCTGATGCAGGATTATTTGGTTTATATCGCATTGGGGCTTGCCATCGCATTTTTAATTAAAAAGTATTTTTTTAAGTCAAAAAAGAAAGGCAATTGCGATCCCGACTGCGACAGTTGCCATTAGCTTGTTGAATAGTATAAATTTCTTTTGACCATTTTCCGTTTTCAATAAATAATTCCCCCTTTGGGGGTTAGGGGGCCTAACTCAATCCAACATCCAAAGTCATCATAATAATAAATCCGCCAATAAATCCGAGCGTCGCCACATCGGTATATTTATCCCGTTGCGTTTCCGGGATTACTTCTTCCACCACCACAAATATCATGGCGCCGGCGGCAAAAGCCAGGGCATAAGGCAGAATTGGCTGAAACGTCATAACTGCCCAAGCGCCAATTACGGCAGCAATAGGTTCAACCATCGCAGATGATTGGCCGTACATAAAACTTTTAAATTTACTCACGCCCTGTCTTCTTATCGGCATAGAAACCGCAAATCCTTCCGGAAAGTTTTGCAGCCCAATTCCAATGGCAAGCGCAACTGCCCCGCCAATGGTTGCGCCTTCGAAACCTGCAGCAACACCACCAAATAAAACGCCAATGGCCAATCCTTCAGGAATATTATGCAAGGTAATTGCGAGTACCAACAATGTTGTTCTGTGCCACGGTGTTTTTATCCCCTCTTTTTCAGATTCCTTGAAGTTGACATGTAAATGGGGCAAAATTTTGTCGAGTCCAAACAAAAATAAGGCGCCCAACCCAAACCCCACAACTGCGGGAATCACTTTTATAAATCCTTCACCCGGGCTCATTTCTATTCCCGGCGCCAACAAACTCCAAAAGCTGGCCGCCACCATAACGCCCCCCGTAAAACCCAACATTCCGTCCAATAGGGCGCGGTTCATTCCTTTAAGCAAAAACACCAGTGCAGCACCCGATGCAGTTAAAGCCCAAGTGAATAATGTGGCGTAAAATGCCGCTAAAACGGGATCAATACTTTCGAAATAGGTAATAATTTGTTCCATCTTTTATAATTTTTTTACGAATAAATTTTTTGAAATTTGATTTGATATGGAGATTGAACCAGTTGCAGTTTCAACAAGCATCGAATTGTCAAATGGTTCTTTTGAAACCACTTTTATAATGCTTCCTAATTGAATTTGCAGTTTGTCCAAAAATTTCAAAAAGGGATCTGAAGAATCTTTAATGCCAATAACCACGCAGGAATTTCTAATTTCTATTGATGAAAGCATCATATTTTTATGATGTTCTATATTGCCACTTTTGTCGGGAATCGGATCTCCATGCGGATCGTGCGTGGGAAATTCCAAAAAGGCTTCTAACTTATCAGTTAAAGTGTCCGATTTAATGTGTTCCAATTGTTCGGCCAATTCGTGCACTTCATCCCAATTGTAATTGAGTTTATTCAATAAAAACACTTCCCACAACCGGTGTTTCCTCACAATTTCCACGGCAATTTTCTGGCCAATTTTGGTTAAGGAAACACCCTGATATTTTTTATAATGAACCAAATCTTTATCGGCCAATTTTTTAATCATGTCCGTAACCGAAGAAGCTTTTGTTTTTATTGCTTCTGAAATCATCGTGGTGCTTACATTATTTGAATTGGCGCAGGCCAAATTGTAAATGGCTTTTAAATAATTTTCTTCGGTTTGCGATAATTTCATTATATAAATATTTAGACAAATATAATAAAATATTTAGACAAGACTAAAAATATAAATAGGTTTACAAAACAACTCAAATTAATCAATTATAAATTATTGGTTTATTCCTTAAAATAAACATTAAAACTTTATTTTTGATTTTAAATCTCGAATTTATGAACATTGTAATTTACGGAACCGGCGGTGTTGGCGGTTATTTTGGCGCACGATTGGCGCAAGCAGGAAATACCGTAACCTTTATTGCCCGCGGAAAACATTTGGAAGCCATTCAAAAAAATGGACTGCAGCTAAAAAGTCCGAAAGGCGATTATTTGGTTTTTCCTGCAAACGCAACAGCGAATATTGCTGATGTTACCGACATCGATTTAATTTTGGTTTGCATAAAAACCTGGCAATTGGAAGCTGCAGCCAAAGAAATTAATCGGGTTTTAAACGAAAAAACGATGGTAATTTCTTTGCTGAATGGCGTAAATAATGCTGAAGTTTTGGGCTCGGTTATCGAAAAAAAACACTTATTGGGCGGATTGTGCAAAGTGGTGAGCAAAATTGAGGATTTTGGAATTATCAATCATCTTTCTTTTGAACCCACCATTGTTTTTGGGGAATTGGACAATGTGAAAACTGAACGAGCCATTTTACTGGAAAAAGTATTTTTAAATGCAGGTTTTACTACCAAATTGGCGGAGAATATTCAAACAGAAATATGGTCCAAGTTTTTATTTATTTCAACAATCAGCGCGATTGGAGCTTTAACCAGAGCCACTGTTGGCGAATTAATGGCCTCGCCGCAACTCAAAAAAATGATGCGCGAAATTGCTGATGAAATTGTGGCAGTGGCAAAGGCAAAAGGGGTATATTTATCTGAAACCATGGTTGAAAAGCAATTTCAGATGATAGAATCTCAGCCTTACAATACAACTTCTTCATTGCAACGGGATATGATGGAAGGAAAACCATCGGAATTGGAAGCCCAAACCGGCACCGTTGTAAAAATGGGTTTGGAGTTGGGAATTCTAACACCAGTTAACGATTTTATTTATTATTGTTTGCTTCCGCAGGAAAAAGAGGCTCAAGTCCGAAGTCAGAAGTCCGAAGACGGAAGTTAAAAATTATCCGAAATTAAACTGAAAGAAACTTTTAACCGCAAATTACGCAAAGAAAATACGCAAAGAGCGCCAGATAAAAATTTTGAACTTTAAAATAAGTCTGCGTTAGCGATAGCAGCGATATACTTTTTTGTAATGCAATGGAAAAAAAGATTTAGCGAATAGCGCGACCCGCCGGCTGGCGGGTAACGCCCACCAAAAAGGCGGGCAGGCCCAAAAAATGATGGAATTAAATTGGCGGTATTTTCGATTTTTTGCTGATCAAATAAACGCCTGCAACAACCATTAAACAACTGAATATTTTTATATAGTTAATGTCTTCTGCATATTGCTCTTGATTTAAAATAAACGCATAAACAGCCACCATGATAAAACTGACCACCGGCTGCAAATAAATATAGCTTCCGCTCACTGATGGCGCCACTTTGCTAAGCGCGTAAATGTTAAATAAGTAGGCCAAAAAGGTGGTTCCAAGCACCACAAATACTATTGTTAGGTAGGTATGTGTTGTAAAAGCTGCAAAATCTGTACTTAACAAATCGGTGATGCCTATGGGAAACATAAACAGAAATCCGAATAAAAATGCCCAGCTGACGATGGTAATCGGGTTGTATTTTTTCATTAATGGTTTCACCAAAACCAAATATAGGGCATAAGTGCCGGTGTTTATAAAAACAAATAAATTGCCTAAAACCGAGCTGGTTCCGCCGGCCTTTTTACCGTATAAAATTAAAAGAGCCGCACCAATGGCACCAAGTTCAATGCCAATAAGTTTAATTAGCGTAATTCTTTCTTTCAACATAAAAGCGCTAAATACCAAAACCAAAACGGGAGTTGCCGTAATGATAATGGACGCATCAATTGGAGAAGTCAAACTTAAGCCGTTAAAGAAAAACAACTGATTGGCGGCAACACCAAGCAATCCGCAGAGAATCAGCAACGGAAAATCCTTTTTGTCGATTTTTTCTTTGATAAATGATTTGATTGCCCAAAATAACAATCCGGCACCAAATATTCTTAAAAAAACAAATGCGGAAGGCCCAATTTTATTGGGCATCACACCTTTGGCAACAATGTGGTTTACCCCATAAATGATGTTGGCGCCAAGCAATGCCAAATGCGCATTGTAGTTGGAATTGTTCATTTGTTTTATTGAATGAAAGTTGAAATTTACCTATTTTCCAGAAAATAAACCGGTACTATTTAATCATTTAATCCTATTAAAATCCGGGGCGATTTATTCAAAACAAACATTTTACAGTTTTCTATATAAAACGTAACTTCGCATCTTTAGAAATGGAATAGCAGCATGGAATATAATTTTAGAAAGATAGAAGCCGATTGGCAAAAGTATTGGGCAGAAAACCAAACGTTTAAAGCCGAAAACAATTCAACCAAACCAAAATATTACGTATTGGATATGTTTCCGTATCCGTCGGGTGCCGGCTTGCACGTTGGCCATCCGCTCGGTTACATCGCTTCCGATATTTATGCACGCTACAAACGCCACAAAGGATTTAACGTTTTGCATCCGCAAGGCTACGATTCTTTCGGATTGCCGGCTGAGCAATATGCCATTCAAACAGGCCAACATCCTGCAATTACCACGGAAGAAAATATAAAAACGTACCGGAAACAATTGGATCAAATCGGATTTTCATTCGACTGGTCGCGTGAAGTTCGCACTTCCGATCCCAATTATTACAAATGGACACAGTGGATTTTCATTCAACTGTTCAATTCCTGGTACCATAAAACAACTGATAAAGCCGAGGATATTTCAACCTTAATTTCCATTTTTTCTTCGGAAGGAAACGGCAAGGTAAAAGCTGCTTGTGATGATACTATCGAAAAATTTTCTGCGGATGAATGGAAAAGCTTTTCTGAAGAAAAACAACAAAAAATATTGTTGCAATATCGATTGACTTTCTTGTCGGAAACCGAGGTAAACTGGTGTCCGGGATTGGGAACGGTTTTGGCGAATGATGAAATTGTAAACGGTGTTTCCGAACGCGGAGGCCATCAGGTTGTTCGTAAAAAAATGATGCAGTGGAGTATGCGAATCACCGCTTATGCACAACGTTTGTTGGACGGATTGGCTAAAATAGACTGGCCGCAGCCGCTAAAAGATTCACAAACTTATTGGATTGGCAAAAGTGAAGGCGCGATGGTAAGTTTCAAAGTCCTATCCCCAGCCCTTTCCGAAGGAAAGGGAGCAAGAGATTCGGGATATTTAACAGGAAATCAAGATATAGCTCATGTTTTATTGGAAAAGGCCAAAGAAATGAGAGCCAACCCTACGCAAGCAGAAGCATTTCTTTGGGAGCAACTTAAAAGTAAAAAATTAGATATAAAATTTAGGCAGCAGCATTTAATAGATGATTTTATTGTTGATTTTGTGTGTTTGTCTAAACGATTAATCATTGAGGTTGATGGCAAAATTCACGAATCTCAGATTGAAAAAGATATTGAAAGAACTAAAATCCTTGAAAATAAGGGATACAAAGTAATTCGATTTACAAATGAGGAAGTCATCGGGAATATTGATGAAATTGTTTCAAAAATTATTGCAGAAATAGAAAAACGTCCAACACTTTCCGAAGGAAAGGGAACCAACGAGAACATTGAAGTCCTTCCCTTGGGGAAGGATTTAGGATGGGAGATTGAGGTTTTCACCACACGCCCCGACACTATTTTTGGCGTAAGTTTTATGACTTTGGCGCCCGAGCACGAGTTGGTGCCAATTATCACCACGCCTGAACAAAAAGCAGCTGTGGAAGCATATATAAAATCGACCGCAAAACGCAGTGAATTGGAGCGCATGGCCGATGTAAAAACCATTTCAGGCGTATTTACCGGCGCTTATGCCTTGCATCCGTTTTCTGGTAAAAAGATTCCGATTTGGATTGGCGATTATGTGTTGGCAGGTTACGGAACCGGTGCTGTGATGGCCGTTCCTTGCGGCGACCAGCGCGATTACGATTTTGCGAAACATTTTAATCTTGAAATTCCAAATATTTTTGAAGGTGTCGATATTTCCGAAGGCGCTTATACCGATAAAGAAAATTCTGTAATGGCAAATTCCGATTTTTTGAACGGATTGCCTTACAAAAAAGCATTGAAACGCATTATTGACGAAACCGAGCAACTTGGTTTTGGGTACGGAAAAGTGAATTACCGCTTGCGCGATGCCGTTTTTAGCCGCCAACGTTATTGGGGGGAACCATTTCCTGTGTATTACAAAAACGGATTGCCGCAAATGATCGACTTAAAATATTTGCCGATTGTATTGCCTGATGTGGAAAAATATTTGCCAACGGAAGACGGAAAACCGCCTTTGGGAAATGCAACGGTTTGGGCTTGGGACACCAATACAAATACGATTGTGAGTAATGAGAAAATAAGTCCCCCTTCGGGGGATTTAGGGGGCGTTTTCCCTTTGGAATTAAACACCATGCCGGGCTGGGCGGGAAGTTCTTCCTATTTTAACCGGTATATGGATCCGCACAATGCCGAAGAATTTGTGAGCAAAGAAGCGGTTGAATATTGGCAGGATGTTGATTTATACATTGGCGGCAGCGAACACGCAACCGGACATTTATTGTATTCCCGTTTTTGGCAGAAATTTTTGTTCGACAAAGGCATTGTTCCTGTTGATGAATATGCCAAAAAGCTGATTAACCAAGGGATGATTATGGGCACGAGTGCTTTTATTTATAAATTGACACCATGGCTTATTGGAGAACTTTTAGGAATGAAAACTTATGAAACTATTTTATTCCCTCCAAAAGTTTTATCAAAAAAAAATATATTCAATCAAGAAATTAATAAGGCTTTTATTGATGAAAATTTCGAAAATAAATTTTTAAATGATTTATCAGAAGAAATATCGGAAAACACACTTCAGAAGTTAGAAATCATTTTTAGTAAAAATATTAACATTTTAAATATTTATGAATCGGAAGGAATAAGTGGATTAATAAATTTTCTAAAAGGAAAAATAGAATTTAGTATTAATCCAATTCACACTGATGTTTCTTTAGTTAATGCTTCTGACGAATTGGATGTAGAATCTTTTAAAAACTGGCGGCCAGAATATAAAGACGCTGTTTTTATTGGAGAAAGTGGAAAAGTCCTTCCCTTTGGGGAGGATTTAGGTGGGGATAAATACATTGTTGGCCGCGAAGTAGAAAAAATGTCGAAATCCAAATACAATGTGGTGAATCCGGATCAGATTTGTGAGGAATATGGCGCCGACAGTTTGCGTATGTTCGAAATGTTTTTAGGTCCGCTGGAACAGTCGAAACCATGGAAAACTTCGGGAATTTCAGGAGTGCTCAGTTTTTTGAAGAAATTATGGAAATTGTACCACACTGGCGAAAACGGTTCGTTTTACGTAGATAACTCTCCCCCTTCGGGGGAGTCGGAGGGGGCTTTTAAAATTTTGCATAAAACCATCAAAAAAGTGGAAGAGGATATTGAAAATTTCTCCTTCAACACTTCGGTTTCAACCTTTATGATTGCGGTGAACGAATTAACCGCCTTAAAATGCAACAAACGCGCAATTTTAGAGCCGATGGCGATTCTTCTGGAGCCTTATGCGCCGCATATTTCCGAAGAATTGTGGAAAAATTTAGGGCATAAAACCTCAATTTCAACAGTTGATTTTCCGGTTTTTGAACCAAAATATTTGGTTGAAAGCGTAAAAGAATATCCGGTTTCATTTAACGGTAAAATGCGATTTAAAATAGAATTGCCTTTGGATTTAACGATAAAAGAAATTGAAGAAGCGGTAATGGCCCACGAAAAAACACAAGAGCAATTACAAGGCCGAAAACCAAATAAAGTAATTATTGTTCCGGGAAAAATTATAAATATTGTTGGGTAAAAAAATGGTAGACAACGTTGAAATTATAGGATTGACAGCAGGTATTTTAACAACCGCGGCTTTTGTGCCACAGGTGTATAAAACGTGGAAATCAAAATCGGCCGAAAGTTTGTCGTTAACCATGTTTTTGGTTTTCTTCGTGGGCATTATTTTGTGGTTGATTTACGGAATATACATAAACAGCCCGGCGATGATTTTTGCAAATGCGGTTACCGGTTTTTTGGCCTTGCTGCTTATTTTCTTTAAACTGCGCTATAAATAGTTTCTTGGTATGTTTTTTGTGATTTGACTGTGCAATTATCAGTATATTTACTTCAAATTTTGGCATGAAAATTAAACAGCTTTCGTTACGGATCAGAATATTTTTAGCAATGATACTGTTAATCATTTTTTCTACAATTTTAATTGGATCCGTCACTATATATCAATATAAAGAGCAAACCGAGGAATATAACAGAAGCAGGCTGGAGCGAAAGGAAGAATCCGTTAATGCAGCCATCAATTATTGGCTTAACAGCGGCAATACCTTTCCGTTGGAAACAAAAAACCTGCCTTATATCTTTAAAGATAAAATTTATGAAATTTCCAATATTGAAAAATCAGAAATCAATATTTACGATTTAGAAGGGAATTTGATCAAAAGTTCCCATTCAGGTTTTGTTAAAAGCGACGCTCCCGAAAAGTTATCAGATACAATTTTAAATGCCATTTCAAATAATGTTGACCATATTTATGTAAACATAAAAACAATAAATGACAATAGCTTCCAATCATCATTTTCCTATATAACCGACAATAAATTTAAACCCTTTGGAATTTTAAACATTCGATATATCCAAGACAATACGGAGCAGGACAAAGATCTGAAAGAGTTTTTATACAGATTGGGCCTGGTGTATGTGTTTATGTTTGTTTTTGCCATTTTACTGGCGTATTTTTTATCGAGCTATATTACAAGATCATTAAAAGCCATTACCGAAAAAATTAGCCAAACGCGTTTAAGCAAACGAAACGAGAAAATTATTTTAAAAGATTCCAGCACCGAAATAGGCACTTTGGTGAACGCTTATAACGAAATGATAGACGAATTGGAAGAAAGCGCCGTAAAATTGGCAAAAGGCGAACGCGAACAGGCCTGGCGGGAAATGGCCAAACAAATAGCGCATGAAATTAAAAATCCGCTCACGCCCATGCGACTTACCGTGCAAAGTTTTCAGCGTAAATTTGACCCCAATGATCCCAATATTCATGAGAAAATCAATGAATTCAGCAATATGCTAATTCAGCAAATAGACACTTTAAGCACCATAGCTTCCGCATTTTCCAATTTCGCAAATATGCCTGTGCAAAACAGGGAGAAAATTGATGTTGTTGAAGTTGTTAAAAAGGCTTTGGATATTTTTATGGAAGATTATATTTCTTTTTTCCCAAAACAGGAATCCATAATTGCCAAACTGGACAAAACACAAGTCATAAGAATTGTGACGAATTTGGTAAAAAATGCCACACAGTCCTTGGAGGATGTTGAAGATAAAAAATTGGAAGTCACTGTTTCAGAAGATGATGAAAATATTTGTATCACCATTGCCGATAACGGAAAGGGAATTTCAGAAGATGATGGACTAAGAGTTTTTGAACCTAAATTCACAACAAAAACAAGTGGAATGGGCTTGGGATTGGCGATGGTAAAAAACATTGTTGATGCCTATGACGGCAGCGTCACTTTTACTTCGCAAGCCAATGTAGGCACCGTATTTACAGTTAAATTACCTAAAAATTAAAGATATGAACTTTGAGAATATCATTGTAACACAACAGGAAAACACAGCGTTAATTACCATTAACCGACCAACAAAATTAAATGCACTAAACATAAAAACCATCGAAGAATTGCACGCGGCTTTTAGTGCCTTGGAAACCAATGAATTTGTAAAAGCAATTATAATTACCGGAAGCGGTGAAAAAGCTTTTGTTGCCGGTGCCGATATTTCTGAGTTTGCAAATTTCAACATTGAAGAAGGCACGGAATTGGCGCGAAAAGGCCAAAAAATCTTGTTCGATTTTGTCCAAAATCTGAGTACACCCGTGATTGCCGCTGTAAATGGATTTGCTTTGGGTGGCGGTTTGGAGCTGGCGATGGCCGCACACTTTAGGGTTGCAAGCACCAATGCAAAAATGGGATTGCCGGAAGTTTCTTTGGGTGTGATTCCAGGTTATGGCGGTACACAACGATTGCCACAATTGGTGGGAAAAGGAAAAGCTATGGAAATGATTATGACAGCCAATATGATTTCCGCTGCTGAAGCCAAAGATTGGGGCTTGGTAAATTATGTGGTGGAACAGGAAGAATTATTGCCTTTGTGCGAAAAATTAGCTTCCCGAATCGCCCATAATTCATCTGTTGCCATTGCTGCAGCCATTAGAGCCATCAATGCAAACTATGCCAATTGCGTTAACGGATTTGGTGTTGAAATAGAACAATTCGGACTTATTTTTGACACAGATGATTTTAAGGAAGGAACAACCGCATTTTTAGAAAAACGCAAACCTAATTTTGAATAGGTAAAAGATCAGAGAAAATAGAATATAGAGAAAAGACTAAAAATTATTCTTTTTCCTTTACGCCTAAAACCCTATTTATTTGCTTGAATCGTTTAGAATAATAAGCTTCTTTGATAGAGGAAACAATAACGCCTAAATGAGTGGATGAGTGAATAAATTTTATTTCGTCTCCAATAATTTCTGTAATCATCCCAACATGATTGATGGATCGACTGCCGTTGGTGGCAAAAAATATTAAATCTCCTTTTTGAGCTTGGGAACGGTCTATTTTAGTTCCTATTTTAGATTGTTGGTTGGAAGATCTTGGCAAAGAAAAGTCTATTTCTTTAAAAGTGTTGAACATCAATCCTGAACAATCAAAACCTTTTAAAGTTGTGCCTCCAGCTCTGTATAAAGCACCTATATTTTTTGACGCAGTATCAATTAATAACTGAATCATAGATGGCTCTACCGTTACAGTTTTTTCAGTTTTTTCAGTTTTTTCAACTATTGCATTTGTTCCGAATTCTTTTGTAATGGCTTCAACGGTTGGTGGTGTTTCTCTGATAATTAATGAATGGCCAATAGGAAGTTTATTTATGACAGTTGGGTTTAAACGTTCCAATTCTTTAATGGTAGTGCCATATTTTCTTGAAATTTTAGATAAAGTCTCCCCTGATGCAATTGTATGGTTTTGTACTTTAGATAAGTCTTCGGTTGTTGTGTTTATGGCTGTTTGTTCATTATTGGCTTGATTGTTAGGAATCATTAAAACAGTATTCAATTTTAATAATTTTCCTTTAACCTTAGGATTTAATTCATAAATGGCAGCTTCTTTTACATCATATTTTTTGGCAATTGCATAAATACTTTCGCCTTTAGTGATTTTATGTTTAATGCTGGTTTGGGAATAAATCAGCGAACTGGTCAGTAAAAGCAGGAATGTAAAAAGTTTATAGGTATTCATTTAATCTTATATTTTTCTAGAATTAATTCTATGGAATTATTAAAAGTGAGTAAAGATATAAAAACTATCAATTGATTTGAAATTTTAACATAACTTTATTATCCCAGTATTAATTGGTTTTAGGGTTTTTGGAACTCTTTTGATTTAACCATAATGAAATATTAACGCCGCTAAACATTCTTTATTACATAAATTTATAGAAGTTTTTCACTACATAAATTATAGTTTCCCATTCCACTCATCATAAAACTGAGTTAAAAATTGCTCCATATAAAGATGCCTGTCGGCAGCAATTTCGCGTCCGGTGACTGTATTCATTCTATCTTTTAACAACAGCAATTTTTCATAAAAATGATTGATTGTCGGCGCTTCTGAATTTTTATACGCTTCTTTGGTTTGATTTAAATCAGGCGCAATTTCCGGATTGTAAAGCGGCCTGTTTTTAAATCCGCCATAATTAAATGTTCTGGCAATTCCAACAGCGCCAATGGCATCCAACCTGTCGGCATCCTGAATAACTTCCAGCTCTGGCGAGTTAAATTGCTGCTCAAAATTTCCTCCCTTAAAAGAAATATTGCTGATAATATTTTCAATATGGACAATAATTGAATCATCGACCTGTTGATTTTCCAAAAACTCACGGGCTATTTTTGGCCCGATTGTTTCGTCGCCATCATGAAATTTTGAATCGGCAATATCGTGCAGCAAGGCACCCAATTCCACTATAAATCCGTCAACATTTTCATTTTTTGCAATGAGTTTTGCATTGTTCCAAACGCGCAGAATATGAAACCAGTCGTGACCGCCTTCTGCATTTTTCAGGGCATTTTTTACAAATGCTTCGGTATTATTAATGATTTGCTGTTTGTTCATGGTTGAATAAAATGCTTAAAATCTGAAAACCGAATATCAGAAGTTTTGTTTGATTTAGATTAGTAAACTGCAGTACATTTTCCCGCTACGCAAATAACATCCACCGGCGGCGTTGGTACAGAACAATCAGAAATTATTCCCCATTTTTTGTTGAAGTCATTTTCAAGTTCATTGTAAATCGCCACTTTTTGCTCAAGCAATACAACATCAATTGTTGTGCTGAACGCAAGATACGTTTTTGGTCCGCCGCAAGCTTTGCTTCCGAAGGCAATAGACTCGCAATCAGAATTTTCTGAACAATCGCCTGAATTAACCACCAGCTCAATTTCTTCTTGCAAAGTGGCTAACTCAGCCAAATCTTCTTCTTTGCTGGATTCCGTATTGTTTGTGCAACCAAAAACGATTGCCAATAGGGCAATCGTTTTCGAGATATTTTTTATCATTTTCATTTCTAAGGAAAATTATTTTAACAATATTCCTCGTAAGCTCCGGCTAAATTTGAAGCAATCACTTCTGCAGGCCGGCCTTCAATGTGATGACGCTCTAACATATGAACCAAAACACCATCTTTAAATAAGGCAATTGCCGGTGATGATGGAGGAAAAGGAATCATATTTTCGCGTGCTTTGGCGGTGGCTTCACTGTCAACGCCTGCAAAAACGGTCACCAAGTTTGTTGGTGTTTTGTCGTATTGCAAGGAAACGACTGCTCCCGGACGTGCTGTACCGGCGGCACAACCACAAACCGAATTAACGACAACCAAAGTGGTGCCTTCTTTTTTTAACGCCGCTTCAACTTCCTGGGCGGTATGCAATGACGTAAAACCTGCATTTTCAAGCTCTGCTTGCATGGGTTTTACCAATTCTGGTGGATACATATTCTTTATTTTTTTAGTTAAACGTAATTTAAGCACAAATATAAGCGTTTAAAAATGAAATGGCTAAACACAAATTCTAATTAACGCTTCTATAAAAAAGTTTATAACTATTTTAACAATTGTGATACGGCTAACTTTTAGGATACTGACAAATCAATGTATCTTTGCAAACTAAATAAAAATTATGGCAAATTTTGTTAAATGGTTGGGAGCCGGATTGGGTTTTACGCTTGGCGGTCCAATTGGAAGTATTTTAGGTTTTGCGGTTGGCAGTTTTATTGATGGTTTTTCAAAAGAAGATCTGCAATTGGCAAGAACTTATGGTGCCGGGCGTTCAAATGCGCAATCGGGCGATTTTGAAGTGAGTTTATTGTTGTTGTCATCGGTGGTTATTAAGGCTGATGGAAATGTAAACGAGCGGGAATTGTTATTTGTAAGAGAACATTTTAAGCGAATGTACGGCGAAGAACGCGCCAGCAATGCATTTAAATTGTTTAAGGTGTTTATCAAAAACAACGAAATCTCAACACCTCAAATTTGCGCACAAATACGTCAAAATTTAACGCACGCATCGCGTTTGCAGTTGATTCATTTTTTGTTTGGCATCGCAAATGCCGACGGCGCCGTTCATGAAGTTGAGGTAAATGCCATCAAAACGATTGCCGGTTATCTGTATGTGAATCCGCACGATTTTGAATCCATAAAAGCGATGTTTTATAATAGTTCAGACAGCGCTTACCGGATTTTGGAAATCGAAAAAACGGCTTCCAATGATGAGGTGAAATTGGCGTATAGAAAAATGGCGAAAAAATACCATCCCGATAAACTGCAACATCTTGGAGCCGAACATATAAAAGGCGCCGAAGAAAAATTTAAGCAGGTGAGTATTGCCTATGAGCAAATACAGAAAGAAAGGGGTTTGTAAGGATTTTTAAGTTAAAAGTCTGAAGTCGAAAAACTTAATTTGAAATTATTTATTTCTTAAACCCAATTTGTTTTCGTTCATGTTGTGCTATTTCTTGCGCATCTTTATTCAATAAATAATGCAATGCCTGGTTAATATCCTTAAAGTTAAGATTCATTTGTTTTTCAAGTTTCGCGATATTTTCTTTTAGGTCTTTGTAATCAGCTAAATGTTGTCGTAATACTACAAAAGCCCTTATTACTGCAATATTTACCTGAATGGCTTTTTTGCTGTTTAAGACACTTGAAAGCATTGCAACACCTTGTTCCGTAAAGGCGAAAGGCATATAACGAGTGCCACCGCGGTTTGAGGTCGCAAATTGCGTCCTCAAATTTTCATATTCTTCTTCAGAAAGTTTAAACATAAAATCATCAGGAAAACGGTCGATATTTCTTCTCACGGCTTCTTTGAGTCTTTTTGTTTCGGTTTCATACATTTCTGCAAGATCGAAATCGAGCATAACGCGTTGCCCGCGTATTTCATAAATTTTGTTTTGAATTAGTTGTAATTCCATAGCTTTTTTTATAATTAGTTGATTGTCTTTTCCGTTTTTAAAGATAAGATATTCAATTTAATACTGCTGACTAATTATAATTTTATCCATATTTTAATTATTTATTCGAACCGCGTTAGTGATTGAACGGCATGTTTGAGCTATTTTTTGGATGCTTTTCGCAGGCAAAAAAAGCGAGTAGTGAAAGCACGCCCGCCTTTTGGCGGGAACGCCCAAAAATATCAACTTATTTCTTTGCTATTTTGAATCAGAATCAGCACAATTTCAGCCTAAAATAGGTTGGTATTTTTTTTACAATTTATGAAATGATATTTTCAATAAAATCCGTAATTTCGCACACTAATTGATTTAAGGGCATAAAATGAGCAAAAAATTTAGAGAATATAAAGGATTGGACCTCACCAAAGTAGCAGAAGAGACTTTGGCGTTTTGGGAAGCGGAACATATTTTCGAAAAAAGCATTAGCACACGAGACGAGCATAAATCTTTTGTATTTTATGAAGGACCGCCATCGGCAAACGGATTGCCGGGAATTCACCATGTGATGGCTCGCGCCATAAAAGATATTTTTTGCCGTTATAAAACCCAGCAGGGATTTCAGGTAAAACGAAAAGCAGGCTGGGATACGCATGGTTTGCCAATTGAATTGGGTGTTGAAAAAGAATTGGGAATCACCAAAGAAGATATTGGCAAAAAAATTTCTGTTGAAGACTATAACGAAGCTTGTAAAAATGCCGTAATGCGTTATACCGATGTTTGGGAAGACCTTACCAGACGAATGGGACATTGGGTGGATATGGAAGATCCTTACGTGACTTACAAACCAAAATATATGGAAACGGTTTGGTGGTTGCTTGCCCAATTGTACAAAAAAGGATTGATTTACAAAGGGTACACCATTCAGCCTTATTCGCCAAAAGCGGGTACAGGTTTAAGTTCGCACGAATTAAATCAGCCGGGAACTTATCAGGATATTACTGACACCACGGTTGTTGCGCAATTTAAAGCGATAAAAAACACCTTGCCTAAGTTATTGCAGGAAGTTGATGGCGAAATTTACTTTTTGGCTTGGACTACAACGCCTTGGACATTGCCGTCAAACACTGCACTTACGGTTGGAAAAAAGATTGATTATGTTTTAGTGAAATCTTTCAATCAATATACTTTTGAACCCAGCAACGTAATTTTGGCAAAAGCGTTGGTTGGAAAGCAATTTTCGGGCAAATTCTTAGCTGTTGAAAATGAAATTGACTTGTTGAACTACAATCAAAACGACAAGAAAATTCCATTTTTGATTCTGAAAGAATTTAAAGGCGCTGATATATTGGAATCCAGATATGAGCAATTGATGCCTTATGCGCTTCCATATAAAAATCCGGAAAATGCTTTTAGGGTCATTGCCGGTGATTTTGTGACTACGGAAGACGGCACGGGAATTGTGCATACGGCGCCAACTTTTGGAGCCGATGATGCGATGGTTGCAAAACAGGCGAATCCTGAAGTGCCGCCAATGTTGGTGCTGGATGATTATGGGAATCCGGTTCCGTTGGTGGATCTACAAGGAAGATTTACCCAGCATATGCGTGAATATGCAGGAAAATATGTAAAAAACGAATATTATGAAGATGGGAAAGCGCCGGAGCGTTCCTTGGACGTTGAAATTGCCATACAGCTAAAAGAAGAAAACAAGGCGTTCAACGTTGAAAAATACAAACACAGTTATCCGCATTGCTGGAGAACCGACAAACCGGTGTTATATTATCCGCTGGATTCCTGGTTTATAAAAGTGACCGACAAGCGCGATCGCATGTTCGAACTGAACAATACCATTAACTGGAAACCAAAATCAACCGGTGAAGGCCGATTTGGAAATTGGCTGAAAAATGCCAACGACTGGAACTTGTCGCGTTCCCGGTACTGGGGAATTCCTTTGCCAATTTGGCGGACGGAAGACGGAAAAGAAGAAATTTTTATTGGTTCTGTTGAAGAATTGATGGCCGAAATGCAACGTGCCGTTGAAGCAGGAATGATGAAAGCCGCTATTTTTGCCGATTTTGAAGTGGGAAATATGAGCGAAGAAAACTATGACAAAATTGACCTGCATAAAAATGTGGTTGATGAGATTGTCTTGGTTTCACCTTTGGGAAAACCGATGAAACGCGAAGCAGATTTGATTGATGTTTGGTTCGATTCTGGCTCTATGCCTTATGCGCAATGGCATTATCCGTTTGAAAACAGAGAGTTGATAGACGAGAATAAATTTTTTCCGGCCGATTTTATTGCTGAAGGCGTTGACCAAACAAGAGGCTGGTTTTATACGCTTCACGCCATATCAACGATGGTTTTTGATTCTGTTGCCTATAAAAATGTCGTTTCAAACGGATTGGTGTTGGACAAGGACGGCAAAAAAATGTCGAAACGTTTGGGAAATGCCGTTGATCCATTTGAAACGATGGACAAATACGGCGCTGATGCCACACGTTGGTATATGATTGTAAATGCAAATCCGTGGGACAATTTAAAATTTGACTTGGAAGGCATCGATGAGGTTCGAAGAAAATTCTTCGGTACGATTTACAATACCTATTCGTTTTTTGCTTTGTATGCCAATTTGGATCATTTTTCCTATTCCGAAGAAGAAATTGCTTTGGAGGAAAGACCTGAAATCGATCGTTGGATTTTATCCGAACTGAATACCCTGATAAAAAATACAGAAAGTTTTTATGAAGATTATGAGCCAACAAAAGCGGCACGTGCCATTCAGGATTTTGTTTCAGAAAATTTAAGCAACTGGTTTGTGCGTTTAAGCAGAAGACGTTTTTGGAAAGGCGATTATGAAAAAGACAAAGTTTCGGGCTATCAAACGCTTTATACTTGTCTGTTAACCGTGGCGAAATTGGGCGCGCCGATTGCACCATTTTTTATGGACAATCTTTACAAAGATTTAACAAATGTTTCTTGTAAAGAAGCATTTGAATCAGTACATTTGGCGACTTTTCCGACGTATGATAAAAGTTTAGTCGACAATAAGTTAGAGCACAAAATGCAACAGGCCCAAAAAATTTCTTCTATGGTGTTGTCATTGCGAAAAAAGGAAATGATAAAAGTGCGCCAGCCCTTGCAAAGAATTATGATTCCGGTACCGAATGAACAGGAGCGGGAAGAAATTTTGGCGGTGGCAGATTTGATAAAATCGGAAGTGAACGTGAAAGAAATTGAAATGATTGATGATGCTTCAGGCATCGTGGTAAAAACCATAAAACCTAATTTTAAGGTGTTGGGACCAAGGTTTGGAAAAGATATGAAAATCATCTCTGAAGCCATTCAGAAATTAACGCAGGAAGACATCGCAACGGTTGAAAAACAGCAAGAAATAGTGTTGGTTATCAATGATAAAGCCGTAAATTTAAAACTTGAGGAAGTTGAGATTACGTCGCAGGATATTGAAGGCTGGCTGGTAGCCAACCAAGGAGGTTTAACCGTAGCGTTAGACATTACAATTACCGAGGATTTAAGGATGGAAGGCAATGCGAGGGAGTTGGTGAACAGGGTACAGAATTTACGCAAGGATTCTGGTTTGGAAGTTACCGACAAAATTACCTTAGTTATTCAAAAAAATGATATATTACAACGTTCAATTGCAGCGAATGAACAGTATATTAAAACCGAAACATTGACGAAAGAACTCGTTTTTGTTGATGAATTGGAAAATGGTACAGAAATTGCTTTTGACGATGTGCAAACGAAAATATTAATAGAAAAAAATTAGATTATGGAGGAAAATAATAGATACTCAGATAAAGATTTGGCAGAATTTAAAGAAATAATTTTGCAAAAAAAGGAGCGTGCCGAAGAAGATTTGGCGCTCTTAAAAAGCATTTTTAAAAACGACAGCGATAACGGCACGGATGACACTTCACCTACGTTTAAGGCTTTTGAAGAAGGTTCAGAAACCATGTCAAAAGAAGCAAATGTGCAGTTGGCGATTCGTCAGGAAAAGTTCATTCGCGATTTAAAAAATGCCTTGCAGCGCATTGAAAACAAAACCTACGGAATTTGCCGCGTAACCGGTAAATTAATCCAAAAGGAACGTTTAAAATTGGTGCCGCATGCCACCTTGAGCATCGAGGCAAAAAATATGCAACAATAAAAAAATAAATCATATACAATTGCGAAGCTTCAATGCGTTGAAGCTTCGTTTTTTCACTACGCTTAAATTAAATTAACTCCCTTGAAAAAACCCATCATTATCATCATTTTAATATTGTTAATTGACCAAATTAGCAAAATATATATAAAAACGAATTTTTTGTATGGTGAAGAGGTGGTTGTTTTTGATTGGTTTCGCATTCATTTTATTGAAAATAACGGTATGGCCTGGGGCGCGGAATTTGGCGGCAGAACAGGTAAATTGGTTTTAACGGTTTTTAGGTTGTTCGCCATTGCCGGGATAGGTTATTGGCTGTATAGCTCTGTTAAGAAAAATGCGCCGGACATTTTAATTGTGGCCATTTCGTTAATTTTTGCCGGAGCGCTGGGAAATATCATAGATTCCGTTTTTTACGGCGTTATTTTTGATACGCCCAGAAATGCTGTTGCCACCTTGTTTGCAGAAAAACCTTATGGCACCTTATTTCACGGTAAAGTGGTAGATATGCTTTATTTCCCAATATGGAGCGGTGATTTGCCAAGTTGGCTGCCTTTTTGGGGCGGAAAACCCTTCACTTTTTTCAATGCAATTTTTAACATCGCAGACGCTTCAATTTCTATTGCGGTCGGTATTTTAATTTTCTTCAACAAAAAAGCTTTTCCGCATGAGAATGCTGAAGAAATTGCCTAAAATTTTATAGATTTTTTCCTGATTATTTTAATCAAAAGTCACTTTTCCGGTTAATTGAGGATTTCAAAGATTGTTTATTTCGACTTTAAAATCAATAAAATTTAACTTCATAAAAGAAAAATACAAATTCAAAAAAAATCTGTAATTTTATTTTTTTAAATCATGCGCTTTTTGGAATTAGAAATTCAAATAAAAACATTGCCGTCGCTTCCAGGTGTTTATCAATATTATGATAAAAACGGGACCATTTTGTATGTGGGGAAAGCAAAAAACCTAAAGAAAAGGGTTTCATCCTATTTCAATAAAACCCACGAAAACGGGAAAACCAATGTGCTGGTCAATAAAATCGCCACCATTGAGCATATTGTGGTGGATACGGAAACGGATGCCTTGCTGCTGGAAAATAATCTGATCAAAAAATACCAGCCTCGCTATAATGTGATGCTGAAAGACGACAAAACCTATCCGTGGATTTGCATTAAAAAAGAACGCTTTCCGCGTATATTTTTAACGAGAAACGTGACAAAAGACGGATCGGAATATTATGGCCCTTATCCTTCAGTGAAAATGGCCAAAGCTTTGCTGGATTTAATCAAAGAGTTGTTCAAACTGCGCTCATGCAGCTACGATTTGAGCAAGAAAAACGTTGAACTTCAAAAATATTCGGTTTGTTTGGATTTTCATATCGGAAATTGCAAAGGGCCTTGCGAAGGACTTCAGACGGAAAGTGATTACGACAAAGATATTCAGGCCATCAGAAACATTGTGAAGGGAAATTTCAAGGAATCGATTCAGCAATTTTACGATTTGATGCTTTATTATTCGGATGAAATGGAGTTTGAGGAAGCCCAAAAAATTAAGGAGAAAATTGATGTGTTGGCCAATTATCAGGCAAAATCCACTGTTGTAAATCCGTCAATCACCAATGTCGATGTTTTTTCCATTGTTTCTGATGAAAGTTATAGTTACGTCAACTTTTTCAAAATAATTAATGGCGCCATCATTCAATCTCACACGGTTGAAATTAAAAAGAAACTGGACGAAACCGATAAGGAATTGCTGGAATTGGCCATTATTGAAATAAGACAGCGATTTAATTCACAATCAAATGAAGTTTATGTGCCATTTGAAGTTGATTTGGGAGAAAATATAAAGGTAACAGTTCCCAAACTTGGAGATAAAAAACGTATTGTAGATTTGAGCCTGCGAAACGCAAAATATTACCGGCAAGAACAGTTTAAACAGCTAAAAATTGTGGATCCGGATAAGCATGTAAACAGGATTATGGCGCAAATGCAAAAAGATTTGCGTTTAACATCAGAGCCAAGATATATAGAATGTTTTGACAATTCAAATATACAGGGAACCAATCCGGTGGCGGCCTGCGTGGTTTTTAGAAATGGTAAACCTAGCAAAAAAGAGTATCGGAATTTTAACATCAAAACGGTTGAAGGACCCGATGATTTTGCTTCTATGGAAGAAGTCGTTTTCAGAAGATATAAAAGGCTGCAGGAGGAAGGACAAGAATTGCCCCAGTTAATTGTTATTGATGGCGGTAAAGGGCAATTGTCATCGGCCTTAAAAAGTTTGGATATTTTGGGATTACGGCATAAAATTGCCATTATTGGCATTGCGAAGCGCCTGGAAGAAATTTATTATCCAAATGATCCCGTGCCTTTATATTTAAACAAAACTTCTGAAACCCTAAAAATTATTCAGCAATTGCGCAATGAAGCGCACAGATTTGGAATTACGCATCATCGAAATAAAAGAAGCAAAAACGTGCTGGTTAATGAATTGGAACAAATTTCTGGAATTGGTAAGCAAACCATTGTATCTTTATTAAAAAATTTTAAATCATTGAAAAGAGCTGAAACAGCACCACTTGAAGATTTAGAGCGAGCTTTGGGGAAATCGAAAGCCAAGATTATTTATAATTATTTTCAAAAAAAAATAGAAGTTGATGCGTAGAATTTTTTTACTTGCTTTTACCTTTTTAACCACACTTTCTTTTTCTCAGGAAGTTGTTGAAAAAGAAGACATAAAAGTTGGTCTTGTGCTCAGCGGCGGCGGGGCAAAAGGGTTTGCCCACGTGGCTGTTTTAAAAGTATTGGAGGAAGCCGGCGTACGCATAGATTATATTGGAGGCACCAGCATGGGCGCCATTATTGGCGGATTATATGCTTCGGGTTATAGTCCAGATCAACTAGATTCCATTATTAAATCAACCGACTTCAATAAAATTTTGACTGATGATTTGCCACGCAAGTCAAAACCATTTTATGATAAAGAGCATAGTGAAAAATACATACTCACAGTTCCCATAAAAGACAGGAAATTGGGGATGCCCACTGCGTTGTCTAACGGACAAAGCGTACTTAATTTATTAACAAGCCTAACACAACATGTAAATAGCATTAGCGATTTCAGCAAGTTGCCAATTCCATTTATTTGCATTGCCACAAATTTGGAAACGGGCAAACAGGAAGTTTTGAATAAGGGGTTTTTGCCGGAAGCCATCCTGGCAAGCGGTTCCTTTCCCACATTATTGGCTCCTGTTGAAATTGATGGAAAATTGCTGACGGATGGCGGAATTATCAATAATTTTCCTGTTGATGAAGTAAAAGCAATGGGAGCTGATGTAGTTATTGGTGTGGACATACAAAGTGGTTTGGCACATAAGGAAGAATTAAATTCGGCCGTAAAAATATTAAATCAAATTGTTGGATTTCAAATGTATAAATCCATGGAGTACAAATATGACAGTTTGGATTTGGTGATAAAACCCAATTTGGAAACGTTTAATGTAGTTTCCTTTGATAAATCGAAAGAAATCATGATAGCGGGAGATTTGGCTGCCCGTGAAAAGTTTGGCGAATTAAAATCGATTGCCGACAGTCAAATTCACGCCAAAAATCTGAAAATTGATATGGGTCAGGTTAAGGAATTTTGCGTAAAACAAATTGACATTGAGGGGAATTACGATTATACACGCGCTTACATTATAGGGAAACTAAATTTACGAATCAATGAAACCACCAATTACAGAAAAGTAGTTGAAAGTATTAATAATTTGTCGGCCACCGGTAATTTTGAAAATGTACAATATCAAATAATACATGAAGATGATGGCTGTATTGTAAACCTTAAAGTAAAAGAGCATCAAATATCAAATTTTTTACAATTAGGCGTTCATTATGATGATTTATACAAAACTGGGATTTTATTGAACGTGACAACGAAGCATATTTTGTCAAATAATGATATGCTATCTGCCGATTTAATATTGGGGGACAATTTGCGGTATAATTTCGATTATTTTATTGATAATGGGTTTTATTGGAGTTTTGGGATGAAATCAAGGTATAATAATTTTAATTCAAATGTTAAATTTGATCCGACCAACGCAAATAAAATAAATTTAAATTATGTAGATTTTACCAATCAGGTCTATCTTCAAACTGTATTTGGAAGAAAATTCGCAATTGGCGCTGGAGGGGAATTCAAAAGAATAAAAGTGTATTCGGAAACAATTTCCGGTTTTGATAATAATGGAGAACCAGGTAATGGAAGATTGTATTTCGACAAGTCGAATTATTTAAATTTAATTGCTTATTTAAAAATTGACACTTACGACAAAAAATATTTTCAAAAAGAAGGCGCTTTGTTGGATGTGGATTTTAGATGGTATTTAGGCTCTTCCGACTTTAATGAAAATTTTGCTTCCTTCTCTCAATTAAAAGGGAAATTAGGATATGCGCATACGTTTTTTGATAAGTTTACTGCCCACTTTGTTTCTGAAGCAGGACTAACAATAGGTGAAAATTTAAATAGAGTCTTAGATTTTAATGTGGGTGGTTATGGAGAAAATTTTATAAATACTTTCATTCCATTCAATGGCTATGATTTTTCGGTGCTCAATGGAAATTCTTTTTTGCGGTCAACATTGACATTAAGGTATGAGTTTTTGCCGAAAAATTATTTTATGGGAACAGCAAATTATGCGAGGGTAGGCAGTGATTTGTTTAAAGAAGGCAGGATTTTTGAAAATACCAAGTCTGGTTATATGCTCGGCTATGGATTGGATACTTATTTGGGCCCCGTTGAATTTAATTATTCCTGGTCACCCGATCATAAGGAGAATTACTGGTATTTTAACGTTGGGTATTGGTTTTAAAAAAAGTCCTGCAAAAAATTTGCAGGACCTTTTAGATATTGATGCCTTATTTAGTCAATTATTTTACCTTCATTGTCGGTAAAATCAAATCTTAAATATTGATAGGTAATTCTGGGTAAAATTTTGATCCACTTTTTATATTTTAGATACCATCGCATTTGTATTGACGGAAATCCCTTTTTTAAGTATGCTACAATAAAAGGATGTGTATTTAAAGTAATATTTACATGCGCTTTTGAACTTACAAGTCTTTCAAGTTCAGATTCAATTTTGTCTAATAAAATAATTGGTGATTCAACTTCCCCAATACCGCTAGGGTTAGGTTCTTGCGTTTTTATAACCAATTCCGGCCTCACACGTTGTCTGGTAATTTGAACCAAACCAAACTTGCTTGGCGGCAATATTTTATGTTTAGTCTTGTCAAATTCCATTTCAGCCTTTAAATGGTCGAAAAGTTTTTGGCGGTGTTCAGGGGAATTCATGTCAATAAAATCAACAACAATAATGCCTCCCATATCTCGCAGCTGTAATTGTCTTGCGATTTCAGAAGCTGCAATTAAATTAACCTCAAGTGCGGTGTCGGCTTGTGTGTTTGCTTTATTTGAACGATTTCCACTGTTTACGTCAATTACATGAAGTGCTTCGGTATGTTCAATAACCAAATAAGCTCCTTTACTCATGGAAACTGTTCTTCCAAATGATGTTTTTATTTGGCGTTCAATTCCATGTTTTTCAAAAATGGGAACTTGTGACTTGTATAATTGCACGATAGACTCTTTTTTAGGCGCGATTTCTTGTAAATACTCTTTAATTTCTAAAAACAAAATTTCGTCATTAGTAACAATGCTTGTAAACGAATCATTAAACAAATCTCTTAAAATTGACGAGGCTCTGTTTAATTCACTTAAAACTTTAACGGGTGTTTGTTGTGTTTTAACGGTAACAATTTGTTTACACATGGCAACCCATCGTTCTAAAGAATTTTGAAGGTCTTTATCCAGTTCTGCGACTTTTTTATTTTCGGCCACAGTTCTGATGATTACGCCAAAACCTTTAGGTTTAATGCTTTTGATCAGTCTTTTTAATCGTTCTTTTTCTTCCGGATCATTTATTTTTTGTGAAACTGAAACTCTGTCAGAAAAAGGAACCAACACCAAATATCTTCCTGCAATGGATATTTCTGAACTCATCCGCGGGCCTTTGGTAGATATGGGCTCTTTTACAATTTGTACTAATAAATTTTGACCTGTTTTTAGCACATCAACAATACTTCCGTCTTTGTTGATATCCTTTTCCAGTTGAAAATTCTTTAATGTGAAATCTTTAATTTTACCTGTAGTTATACCTTTTATAAATTTATTTAAGGACAGTAATTGGGCTCCTAAATCATGATAATGCAAAAACCCGTCTTTTTCATAACCTACATCTACAAACGATGCATTTAAACCAGATAGAACTTTGCCAATTTTAGCTAAAAAAATATCTCCGACGGAGAATTTATTGCTATTGGATTCGTTGTTTAGTGCTGTTAATCTACCATCTTTTAATAAGGCAAAATCAATATCAGAGAAGTTTGATCTAATTATTAATTCTGTTTTCACTCTGAATTGTTTTGTGCTTAAATATAAAAATATTTAAACGATTTATACTAAGTTTACAGGGTAATATACCCAACAATATTTGCATTTTCTGCAAATATTTATTTCAATGAACTTTAAAATTGAAAAGAAAAAAGTAAGCTTGGCTTACTTTTTCTTTTTATGTCTGTTTGCTCTTGCTCTCTTTTTGCGTTTATGAGTCGATATCTTCGCTCTCTTTCTTTTTTTACCGCTTGGCATAATTAAAAGTTGTTTTTTTAAATTAATAAATATTCTTTAACCTATGTTGAAACAGGTTATACGGTTACCTTGCTTTTTACTCCTTCCACAAATACTTTTGCAGGCTTAAATGAGGGGATGTTGTGAGCCGGAATTTTAATAGTGGTGTTTTTTGAAATGTTTCTTCCAGTTTTTTCAGCTCTTGTTTTAATGATAAAACTGCCAAAACCTCTTAAATAAACATTGTCTCCTTTTTCTAAAGAATCTTTTACCTCTTCCATGAACGCTTCAACAGTTGCTAAAACATCTGCTTTTTCTATTCCAGATTTGTCTGCAATATTTGATACGATTTCTGCTTTCGTCATTTTTAATATGGGTTATATGTTATTATAAAATTAAGACGGCAAATATATGATATAATAATGAAATTCAAAAAGTTAATTCACTAAAATTTAATTAATTAAAAGATGTATCATTGTATTTTATAAAAAATGGAATGATTTTCTCTAAACAATTAATATACTGGTATTTACAGAATAAAAGAAATTTGCCTTGGCGCTCAACGCTTAACCCTTACACTATTTGGCTGTCGGAAATTATTTTGCAGCAAACAAGAGTTGACCAGGGAATGTCCTATTATCTTAAGTTTATTAAAAAATTTCCTACGGTATTTGATTTGGCGGCGGCATCAGAAGAACAAGTGTTAAAACTTTGGCAGGGATTGGGTTATTATTCCAGGGCCAGAAACTTGCATTTTTCAGCAAAATATATTGTAAATGAGCTAAATGGCGAATTTCCCGCTACCTACAATGAACTTCTAAAACTTAAAGGCGTGGGCGATTACACCGCTTCTGCCATTGCATCAATTTGTTTTAATGAACCAACTGCGGTTGTTGACGGAAATGTTTACCGGGTTTTGTCGCGATACTTTGGAATGGACACCGCAATAAATTCTTCTGCGGGAATAAAGGAATTTAAACAATTGGCCCAACAATTAATCAATGAAGAAAATCCGGGAACACACAACCAGGCCATTATGGAATTTGGAGCGCTCATGTGCAAACCTAACAACCCCGACTGTACAATTTGTCCTTTAAATAACAGCTGTTATGCATTGTCAAAAAACAGCGTTAAAGACCTTCCCGTTAAAGAAAAGAAAGCAAAAATTAAAACAAGGCACTTTAATTATATTGTGGTTCAATCAAGTGACCATAAAACTAAAATTGTGAAGCGAGAAACCGGAATATGGCGAAATCTGTATGAATTTCCATTAGTGGAATCAAGCAATTTTATGGATGAAAAACAGCTTATTGAACATGAAATATTTAAGGAGTTGTTCACTAATATGGAAACAACGGTAGAACTTTTTGACAAGGAAGTGCTTGTTCATAAATTAACCCATCAACACATTTATGCAAAATTTTGGGTGGTAACCACCACTGCTTCAAGTAATTTTGAGCTTTCTTGGGATGCTGTAAAAAAATATCCGGTACCGGCATTGATCGATAATTTTTTAAATCGTTACAAAAACAACTAAATATTTTAGTACTTTTGTTAATTAATTGATACTTAAAAAAATGGCTGGGACAATAAATAAAGTAATACTGATAGGACATTTGGGTGATGAGGTTAAAATGCATTATTTTGAGGGCGGAAACGCCATTGGACGGTTTCCTATTGCAACAAATGAAACTTACACAAACAAGCAAACCGGAGAAAAAGTTACCACAACCGAATGGCATAATATAGTAGTCAGAAATAAATTGGCTGAAATTTGCGAAAAATATTTATCAAAAGGTGATAAAGTTTACGTTGAAGGCCGCATAAAAACAAGACAATGGGAAGGTGAAGACGGCACAAAAAGATATACCACAGAAATTCATGTGGTGGATATGACTTTCTTAACCACCAAAAAAGAATTGAATGCACCAGTTCCGCATATGGAGGCAAAACCACCGGAGCCATCAAATCAAGATGTCGCAAAAAACGAACCTGAAGAGGATGATTTGCCATTCTAAAGTTTAATTAAATTGTATTTAAGTTGGATCTTGAACCCACGTTTTTAACAATTCTCTTATCAACCGATGTATTATCGAAAGTCCTGAGCATTGCTTTACTTTTTTTATTGCTTTTTATGTCTGCTTTTATTTCTGGGGCCGAAGTTGCTTTTTTTTCACTTTCTAAAATCGATTTGGACAGAGCGGCCGAATCAAGATCAAGTAAAAAGAAAGCTGTCGTTTCATTACTGGAAAGGCCGAAAAGATTATTGGCCACTATTTTGGTTTCTAACAATTTCGTCAATATTTTAATCGTGCTTATTTTTGCCTATATAGGCGATTTTTTGTTTGCCGAAATAACATCAGAACTGTTAAAATTTTTAATTGAAGTTGTTTTAGTAACCTTTTTAATTTTACTTTTTGGGGAAGTTTTACCCAAGTTGTATGCTTCCCGAAATTCCATGAAGTTTGCGGTAATCATGGTATATCCCATTAAAATTTTAGTGTCCATGCTGTCGTTTATCAGCTTTCCTTTATTGGGTTTGACCAATATTATTGAAAATAATCTGGGAAAGCAGAAATCGAGTTTATCAGTTGAAAAATTATCACAGGCTTTAGGACTTACCTCCAGCCAAACCACCACTAAAGATGATCAAAAAATTCTTCAGGGAATCGTAAGTTTTGGAAATACCGAAACAGGGCAAATCATGACACCGCGTATTGATATTTTTGCAATTTCTAAAGATGAATCGTACGAAAATGTAGTCGCAAAAATTGTAAATGAAGGCTTTTCAAGAAATCCTGTTTATGGTGAAAACATCGATGAGATTATTGGTGTTTTATATGCCAAGGATTTATTGCCATATATAGATGAGAAAAATTTTGATTGGCAACAATTAATTAGAGAACCTTATTTTGTGCCTGAAAATAAAAAGTTAGATGATTTGCTGAAAGAATTTCAGGAAAAGAAAAATCATTTGGCGGTTGTTGTTGATGAATATGGAGGAACTAGCGGTATTGTTACCCTTGAAGATGTTATAGAGGAAATTGTTGGAGACATTAGCGATGAGTATGATCAAGATGATGCGCCTTATTCAAAAATAGATGAAAATAATTTTTTGTTCGACGGAAAAATCAACCTGAAAGATTTTTATAAAATTTTAGAAGTAGAAAACACGCATTTATTCGAGGAAAATAAAGGAGAATCGGAAACAATTGCCGGATTTATTTTAGAAATTCACGGAAAATTTCCGAGGAAACAAGAAATAATTACTTTTTTTGAGTATTCATTTAAAGTTGAAGTCATGGACAAAAAAAGAATTAAACAGGTAAAGGTGACTATCAACAGGGAATTCGTAAAAGCGTAAAATGAAAAATATTGTTGCAATGTTTTTTTTGGCGTTTATTTTAGTTGCCTGCGGCAAAGAAACGTTGCCAAAACCCATACCTTATTTAAAACTTCAATATCCAGAGCCAGCTTATCAAAAAATGGAATCAAATTGTCCCTACAGTTTTGAGATTTCGAATTTGGCCAACATCAATTTCACCAACAATTGTTCGGCAACTGTTGAATATCCACATTTAAAAGCCACTATCTATATTACCTACAGACCGATAAACAACAATTTGGATGAAATTCTGAAGGAAGTTGAAAAATTAACTTTTGAACATACCATAAAAGCAGATGCAATTAACGCGATGCCCTATGAAAATTTTGAAAACAAAGTATTTGGGAAATTGTATAATATTGAAGGAAATGTGGCTACAAATATCCAATTTAGGGCAACAGACAGTGTGAATCATGTGCTTTCCGGAGCCTTATATTTTTATACACGACCAAACTATGATTCCATTGTGCCGGCAGTAAAATATGTTGAAAAAGACATTATTCATATAATTGAGACGTTGAAATGGAAAAAACAACAGTAAAACCTTTTAAATACACAAAGACAATTAGAATTTGGCTGCTGATTGGTTTAATTATGTTAATTGGCCAAGTTATTTTGGGAGGAATAACCCGCCTGACAGGATCTGGGCTTTCCATAACGAGGTGGGACATTATTACGGGCGTTATTCCGCCTTTAAATGCGACAGAATGGGTAAGTGAGTTTGAACTCTATAAAGAAACGCCACAGTTCCATAAAATTAATTCAACACTTACCATACAAGAGTTTAAATTTATTTATTTCTGGGAATATTTTCACCGACTTTGGGTGCGATCGCTTGGATTTATCTTTTTAATACCTTTTATATTTTTTGTGGTTAAAAAGCAACTCGATTTCTACTTAATAAAGCGATTGGGCATTGTTATTTTGTTGACAATATTAACGGCTTCTGCCGGATGGATTATGGTTCAGAGCGGTTTGGTGAACAGGCCCTGGGTAAACGCATACAAACTTACCATCCATTTTACCTTGGCGGTATTGGTGATTTGGGCAATGGTTAAAACTGTTTCCGATGTTTATTTATTTGGAAGCAATAAATTAATTCCTTCAAAAAAAATAGTTCCTATTGTTATTAGTATAGCTTTTGCACAAATGATAGTTGCCGGTATTATGGCCGGAATGAAAGCAGGATTGTATTATCCTTCCTGGCCTGATATGAATGGAGAATTCGTTCCAGGTGTATTGCAAAATTCAGCGAATTGGGATTGGCATAATATGATTAATTATGACACTTATTTATTTGCTCCGGCCCTAATTCAATTTTCGCACAGAATGCTTGCTTACTTTTTGGCAGCAGCAACAATTTATCTGTTTTTTAAATTAAGAAACAAAGTTGAGGAGTCTTCAAAAAAATGGTTAAGTGGAGCGTTAATTTTAGTTTGTGTTCAGGTGGTATTGGGAATTTTGACCGTTTTAAATGTTCAGGGAAAAATTCCGCTGTTTTTAGGCGTAAGTCACCAACTGGTCGGATTGCTATATTTTATGGCCTTGTTATTCCTATACGACTCAATAAGAAAAAATAAGGCATAAAAAAAAGCTTCAGATCACTGAAGCTTTTAGTTTCTTAAAAGAAAAAGAATTATTCAGCAGCTGGAGCTTCTTCAACTGTAACAACAGTAGTATCAGCAGCAACTTCTACTTCAACAGCAGCTGGAGCTTCTTCAACAGTAACTTCAACAGCAGGTGCTTCTTCTTTAGGTGTTTCTTTACAAGAAACAGCAAATACGCTTACGAAAAGTGCAATTGCTATAAAAAATTTAAATTGTTTCATTTTTTGATCGATTTTTATTGTTAGTGCAAATTAACAACAAATTATATTAATAAAAAAAAAAATATTAATTATTTTCTGTAATTTGTTTAATTTCTTCAATTTCAGTTATTTTAGTGGCCTTATATAAATCACCACCGCCAATTCCGGCTATTTTTTTTGCGATATCTTCTTTGCTTATTTTGTTTTCATCATAAGTGAATTGGCCAACTTTGGCTTCAAAGTTAACTTTTGAGTATTTAACGCCTTCGGTTTTTGACAATTTCGACTCAATTGTTTTGGCGCAGCCAATTTCACAGGTCATTCCCTCAATTTCAACTTCGATACTTTTATGGTTGGCGGCAACTTCTTGTTTTTCAATCCCGGATTTCTTTACGGAAACCTCTTTTTTACTGTCATTACAGGAAAATAACAAAACAGCTATTGATAAAATATATATTGCTTTTTTCATAAATAGTTTCTTTTTAATTGGTTTTGCAAAGTTAAAACTAATAAATTTAAATCCGGTTAATTATACGATTTTTGTATTTTATTTTGAATGGAAAACAGAAAATTACGCTGGATTTACTTAATAGCGCTTTCATCATTAATTTGGGGAAGTTCCTTTGTTTTTTTGATTATGATTTTGATGAAAAAAGCTTTGATCGGATTAATGCCAATCTAAGTTGGGGTCTTAAGAATTTTAATTAGGGCTGTTTTAAATCCGGACCAAAATTATTTTTATGCATTGTTGTTTGTATTATTGGCTTCAATAGGATATGCCTTCAACGTAAATATCATCAAAAAATTTCACATAATTTAAACGCATTGAGCATTGCTGTCCGAAATTTTGTGCTTTTGATTATTCCAACTTTTATGGTGATGTGGCACAGAGACTTTTTTGGAACTTTTGAAATTAATAAAACAACCACAACGGCTTTAATTTATATGACAATTTTGGCTATTTTGGCATGTAGGCATCTAAAATTATGTACAACCGATTGGTGCAAATTTCTTCGCTTGTTTTTTCTTTGTCCGTTACTTATTTAATTCCAATTATTGCCATTTTTTGGGGATTGTTGGATGAAGAAAAAATTTCATTTTTGAAATTCTTTTCGGGTTTTGTGATTTTGGTTGGGGATATCTGGCCAATAACCGCCTTACGCCTGTAAGGTAGCGTATTTATTAGCATTATTAACTTTACATACTCTTGTAGTACAACATAAGTACAACAAATTAGAATATTTTTACTTGACTATAAATCCCTATACCATTGAGCTGCGCTTGGCGATTCATCATTTGATACACTGCAAGCTGGCCACAGTAATATTGTTGAGTTGCTTTAGCATACCCATTTAATAAAAGTAGCTCGTTTAAGCATAATCCACCAGGCAAAATCACATATCCCAATTGCCTGTTCCAGTAGTCGTAATAGTTCTCTTGTTCCGTAATGATGGTTACGACCGTTTTAGGCGGTGCAACCGATAAAACGAAGTGCAAGGATTGCAAACCAAATTGCAGTAATAATTGAGCCGGTAAACTGCTTTTAGCTTCGTCCTCTTTCATCTTTCTGTTGATCTTTACTTCTGGTGCATCTAAACCATAAAGTCGAATTTCTTTTCGCAATCCAGTGAAACGATGGCAAATGATGATGCTATCGCCGTCAAGGACTTCTTCAATTTGCCAGTGGGTTTCCACTATAAACGGTATTTTTGCGTTGTATTGCATTGATATACAGTGTTTTAGTAGTTGTTTATTCAAAGATAATAATCGAAATTTGATTAAGCAATTGCAAGCAAATATTAACTTTTTAAAATTAGAAAAAATGGCAAGACAGAAAGGTGTTATTAAGTATGTTGGAACTCTTGGAGACATCCGACACTTTAAAATTAAAGGACAAGAAGGCTACTTCGCAGGAATGATTGGCGGTCCTACTGGAGATCAGGTGCTCACAGCTCCGGAATTCGAAAGAACTCGTGAGAATATGAACGAATTTGGCGCAAGTGCCAAAGCCGGGAAATCGGTACGTACCGGTTTATCTCAAGTGATGAAACAAATGTCCGACAGTCAATTGACTGGGCGTTTAACTTCTATTATGAAGAAAATCAATTTGGAAGACCAAACCGAAGCGAGAGGTTACAGAAAAATTGAAATCAGCACACAACGTCGTTACTTGAAAGGTTTCGAATTTGACAAAAACGCTAATTTCAACGGGATTTTCAATCCACCGTACTCATTAACTCATTCCGTTGACAGAGCAAGTGGAGAATTTATTGTTGATGCTTTTAATCCAGCGAATTTGGTGAGTGCTCCATCAGGAGCCACACATTTCCGTTTGATCAGTTCTCTTTCCGTGGTGAGTGATTTTGAATACAACGCCACCACCAACAGTTACGACCCAATGGATGCAGCTTTGAATGAGATAAGCGACATTCAATACAGTGATTTTTTGGACTTGTATGAAGCGGTTCCATCAACTACAATTTCTGCGACATTACCTGGTGGAGTTCTGCCAACAGTAAACACAACAGTATTGCAGTGTGTTGGAATTGAGTTCTATCAAAAAGTGGGTCCAAATTACTACTTGTTTGCAAGTGGTAACTGCTTAAAAGTCGAGGACGCTTTTTAGTAAAAACCCAAAAGGATCCCTCGCCAAAAACGAGGGATTTTTTATATCAACTCCTTAATAACAAAACAATGGAAAATAAAATAATTAGGGTTGCCCAAGGCAAACAAAGCACATTGAGCCAGTTGTACATCAACGGAATTTTCCAATGTTATTTGCTAGAGGATAAAATCAGGGAAGTGAAGATTGCTTCTCAAACTGCCATTTCTACAGGTGTTTATGAATTAAAACTGAACACTTATGGCGCTAAAAATGTTGTTTACAAAAAAGCTTTTGGAAAGCTGCACCAGGGAATGATTGAGATTTACGGCTTGCCGAATTTTAGTTTTGTTTATATCCATACCGGAAATACGATTAAGGAAACGGCCGGATGTCCGCTTTGCGGTTTTGGTTTTCAGTTTGTTGATGGAGATTATCAAGTTTCCCAAAGTATTGCAGCTTATAAAGTGATCTATCCTAAGTTGGTTGCATTGGCAGAAGATGCTTCCAACAAATTTGCCATTGAGAATAATTTTCAATTTTAAAAAGCCAATCCAATGGAAAACATCAACACCATCGCAACACTTTTTGGAACACTGATCACCTTGTTACTCTCAGTTGTGGCTTATTTTATCAAGCAATTACACACTGATTTCAAGAGTGTGGAGAAAGATTTGATTGAAGTAAAAACAATGGTTTTAATCATCAAAACCGAGTTCAAAAGTGGCAACGATTTACTGAACCAGAAAGTAGAATACATCGAAAAAAGAGTACACGATTTAGAATTATTCATCCATAAAAAATAATATTATGAAAAATAACAAAATGAATTTAGCAGAAAGAGTTTTGGCACCAACTCCGAAATGGTTTAAAGTTCTTCGCACTATCGGGATTGCTTTGGCATCCGTTGGCGGAATTATCATTGCTTCTCCGGTCGCATTGCCTGCCGCAATAGTTTCGGCCGCAGGATATTTGATCCTGGGCGGAAGTATTATTACTGCAGTTTCACAAACTGGAGTAAAATCCGAAGAGAAAACAGATCCGGAAAAGTAAAAAAGTTTAAAATCAAGCAAAAAAGCTCCGAAATTCGGGGCTTTTTTCGTTTATAGCGTTAGAAAAAGGGGATTTGCTTTGCTTTTCTGCGTTTTTTTTAAGCGGGTGGAATATATGGCACTTACATTGGGTTTAGGTAGGTTTCATTTGTCAGTCAGAAAGGTTTTGGTTTGTCGAAATAAGAATTAAAAGAAAGTATTGAACATCAAATTTGTAAGTGGACAATCGGGTGAGGGGAAAATTTAAGCTGTTTTTTTTGAAAGAATGTGAATCGGGGTGGTGGTTATGAAATGGGATGTATTGACATTATTTCAAAAAAAAAGGCATCCATAGGGGTTTGGGGAAATGGAAGATTGCCCCAACTAAATATACCAAGTGCGGTGGCAGCAGCGAAACAAGGGTGTTGTTTTTCTATTTGTTGATCTGGATATTTTTGATTGCTTTCCTGAAAAAGTTGGTGCCATATATTTGATTGGAATTGGAAAGTCGGAAGGTAAAAGTGGGGTTGTTTGGAACGGTATGGCATCGGCTTTTTGGGTAAGCAATTGGTTGGATGATGGTGGCAAATAAAAAACAATACGCTTGTGGGCAAATTTGGTTTTGTGGGTGCTTAAGGCTTCTGTTTAAATGATGGTTTTATTTTTACTAGAATGTTCTGTTTGGTTGGTATAGCACTCACAAAAGCAATGTGAAATGTACCTAGTGCGCTGGCAGCAGCGTTGAATTTGCGCGTCGGGAAGGCGGCTATTTAACATAATTTTTGTTATAACTACGGCTTTGGCGTGGCGGGGCTGATGTCGGCAGTATTATAACAGCAATTATGTTACTTAGCTTGGGGTTGTTTTTATGGCGGATTATTTGTTTGAGCGTTGGCAATAGCTTATTAATTTTTTTAGGAACGACAAAAAAGTAATGTGCTATTATCGTATGGCTACAAATAATGTGACCTAAAAACAACTATGCGGCAGGGTGCGGAACAAACTAAAAGACAGGGAGTTTTTGCTTTTTCTGCAAAATTCTGGGTTTTAGTTTGTGTGGCGTTTCTTTGTACAAACTTAATTATGATAGATTATTAATGTTCATTTTAACACAAATATTACTACGTTGCCTTATAGCTTTTTTAGTAAACGGATTTAAAATCGACACATCAATTTAACAGATTGCTTCTCTGCGATTGCAAGGACATTTAGGCTAACTGTAAGCTACCAGCAAATTAAGACCAGGTCATTCTTTGAAGTCGGACGGCATTTAATATGGCCAATAAAGCAACACCAACATCTGCGATTACGGCTTCCCACAACGTAGCCATTCCGAAAGCGCCTAAAATTAAAACCAATATTTTTACGCCCAAAGCCAAACCAATGTTTTGCCATATAATTTTCGTGGTAGAATTGCTTATTTTGATGGCTATCGCAATTTTTGAAGGCTGATCAGTTTGAATGACAACATCTGCGGTATCAATGGCAGCATCACTTCCCAAACCACCCATCGCCATCCCCACATCGGCTATGGTAATTACAGGTGCGTCATTTACGCCGTCACCCACAAAAGCAATGGTTCTTCCGGCTGCTTTTAATTTTTCGACTTCTGTAATTTTGTCTTCCGGCAACAATTCACCGATGGCTTTGTCTATTCCTAATTGTTTGGCGATTTTATCAACAACGGCCTGTTTATCGCCAGAAAGCATCACAACTTTGGTTATATTTTTCAGGGCGTGTAATGCGGCTATTGCTTTTTTCGCATCCTCTTTAAGGGTATCCGCAATTGTAATATAGCCTGCATACTTTTTATTTATGGCTATAAGGACAATGGTTTCAGTATTTGAATTTAGTTTTTCATCATACGGAATCTCAAACTTTTCCAACAGTTTTGTGTTACCGGCTAAAACTTCATATTCCCCAATTTGTCCTTTCATTCCGTGACCGGGAAGTTCTTCAACACTGGTCGCTTTGTAAGCGGAATTACTATTGTTAGCATACTTTACAATGGCTGCTGCAATTGGATGGGTAGAATTGGTTTCCAAAACGGCGGTTAATTCAAGCAATAATTCTTTGTCGAAATTTACGTCAACTATTTCCTGCACTTCAAAAACACCTTTGGTCAAAGTTCCTGTTTTGTCCATCACAACCGTATCAACTTTGGTCATTAAATCAATAAAATTAGCACCTTTAAATAAGATACCATTGTGTGATGCTGCGCCTATTCCGCCAAAATAACCCAACGGAATCGAGATTACCAAAGCACAGGGACAAGAAATAACCAAAAAGATTAATGCACGTTGAAACCAGCTCTGAAAGACATAGGCATCGCCAAGAAAGAAATAAGGAATTACGACCAATCCAATTGCCAGCCAAAAGACAATAGGCGTGTATATTTTCGCCAAACGGCTAACCAGCAATTGTGTTTTTGCTTTTCTGCCAACCGCTTCCTGCACTAATTTTAATATTTTTGAGAGCTTTGTGTCTTCAAATTTACTGGTTACCTCAATCTCAATCACTTTAGTGAGGTTTACCATACCGGCCAATACTTTATCCCCTTTAATTTTTGTGTCTGGTGTGGATTCCCCCGTTAAAGTAGCTGTATTTAAAACGGCATCATCTGAATTTAGCAAACCATCCAAAGCAATTTTCTCACCCGGTTTGGTTTGAATTGTTTGTCCGACCTGAACTTCACTCGGATGTTTGATTACAGCATTGCCATTCTCCAGCACGGTAACTTCTTCAACTTGGACTTTTAACAGGGCTTCAATGGAACGTTTGGCTTTGTTTACTGCGGCTTCCTGAAATAATTCACCAACAACATAAAACAGCATTACGGCAACGCCTTCTTCATACGAACCAATTAAAAATGCACCAATCGTTGCAACAGTCATTAAGACAAACTCATTATAAATATCGCCCTTTACGATTAATTTTGCTGCCTTTAAAATTACGGCGCCTCCGACAATGATATAAATAATGCCAAACCAAATTAAAGGAATGGGTGCTTTAAAAAAAGGCACTTCAAAAAAATCAAAACCAATTCCAAGCAACAAAAACAATAAACTGATTGTAGGAATCAGATAGTCTTTATTTATACTGAATGATTTTTTAGACTCTTGGGTTTCTTTTGCAAAATCAATAGCACAGGCCGTCCCTTCTTTACATTCTTCGCTCATAATTCAACTATTTTTTTCAAAATTAGGTTAATGCCCTATGCAACGGAAGTGCATTATTTACTATTGCACTTATCGCAAATGCCTTTAACCACCAAATTAACATTTTCAGCCACATAATCTTTTGGCAAATGTATTGGCGGAATTTTATATTCTGTGATACACACTGTTTCATTACATTTTGTACAATGAAAATGCAAATGCAAATCGGTATCTATTTCGCAATGGCAATTGTCTTCACACAAAGCATATTTGGTAATACCGGTTCCATCGTCTATTTTGTGGGAAATCCCTTTTTCGACAAAGGTTTTTAAGGTACGGAACAGCGTGGTTCTGTCGGATTTGGCAAAATAATTTTCTACATCCGTCAAACTTGTTGCCACCTTTCTATTTAGGAGAAACTGTAAAACCAACAAGCGCATTGCCGTTGGTTTTATGTTGTTATTCTCCAATATTTTTTCATATTTATTTGGAGCTATTCTAATTTCGTTCATTTCTTCTGATTTTATGTTGGCTGGCTTAATGTTCATCACCAAACTCACTTTTTTGTAATTCGGCATTTAAGTAATAAGCACCTTTTGTGACAATTATCGCCTCTTTCGGCAAGTCTTTAATGAAAAGCACTTCTGTGAAACTTAAATCCGATACGCCTTTATTGACCTGAATCTTTTCAAATTCAATTTTATCCCCTGTTTTACTTTTTTGAACAAAAACATAGTCCAAACCTTTTTCATTGATAAATGCTTCATTTGGTAACGCACGAACTTCTTTACTGGAGGTGACTATTCTTGCTTCAACAAACATTCCTGTTAACAAGCCCTCGTGTGTGCCAATTATTTTGGCGTGAACCAGCACAGCCCGTGTATTCATATCAAACGCTTTGCCTAAGGCAAATATTTCCGCTTCATAAATTTTGTCTGGTCTTGTTGTTAATGAAAAGGTTATTTTTTGTCCGATTTTGACTTTATCAATGTCTTTTTCAAATACTTTAAGTCCTAAATGTAAAAATTCATTGTCAATAATTTCAAACATTTTTTGTTCTGAAGCCACAAATTTTCCAATATTGATATCAATGTTTTGAACAACTCCATTTATTGGGGAAACCACAGGAACAGCCGATATTATTCTGCCATTTTCTAATCCAGAAACGCTGATGTCCATTAGCTGTAACATAGATTTTGCAGCATTCAATGTTGATTTTCCTTCATTATACGCAGCTTCCGCTTGTTGAAATGATTTTGCGGAAGTAATGCCATCTTTTAAGAGCTCCTTTTTACGTTGATAGTCTTTTTCTAAAAAAACAATATTGTTTTTTGCAGAAAGATATTCACGCTGTATTGTAATAAATTCTGGATTGTTTAATTGTGCGAGCACTTGCCCTTTTTTCACATAATCCCCTTCTATTACCGCAATACTTTGCACCCTGCCACCAACTATGGCGCTAACACTTGCCCTATTTTGTGGCGGCAATTCCAATTGACCGTTTACTTTTAAAGCATCCCCTAAATTTATTTGTTTGGCGGTGCCTAATTCGATGTTCATTACCGCCAATTGCTTTTGCTGTAAAACCACTAAATGACTGCTTTCTTCGTGCTTTTCGCTTTCAGTTTCGCTGTGTTCATCCTGTTTTTCAGTTTTATTTTGGCAGCTCCCCAAAACAGCAAGCAATAGTAAAACGGCGCTTATTTTATATATATTTATCATTTTTTAATTGTATTTTCCTGTTAAATAGTTGATTTTATTTACGGTCTGGTTGTACAGATTGAGCCTGTTTAGATAGCTTTCTTTAATTTGCACCGCTTGCTCTAAAGTTGTTATGTATTCCACATAATCAACCTCACCTTCCTTATAGGCTTTATTGGCAGATGAAAATAATTTATCGGCCAATTGCAATCCTTTGGTTTCATAATACACCAATGAGGCCTTATGTTTTTCATAATCCTGAAGGTTTGATTGAAGCTCAGCATTTAAATTCAATTTGGTTTGCTCATAATTCAATTGGGCAATCTCACTGTTTTTCTTTGCTGCCTGTGTTTTCCCATTTTGGGACCAAAAGAACACCGGCACTTTTATGCCAACCTGAAAGCCCGTAAAATTCTTAACGCCTTCAATTTGCTGATTGAAATAGCCGGCAGATAAATCCGGAAGAAACCGCGCCTTTTCCAATTTATGTTCGCTTTCAGAAACATTGACATATTGTTGCTGAAGGCTTAAAATTGGATTTATGTTGTCATTTTTTTCCACAGTTGAAAAAGGTGTTTTTTCCAAATCCCCATCAATAATTGTTATTGAACTTTCAGTATTGAGCAACAATTGCAATTGCCTGGTTAAATTTTCAACATCCAGACCTGCTTCAGATTTTAAGAGGTTTATTTCCGCTTGTTTGCCTTCCGCAGACATTTTCTCAATCAAATTGGTTTCACCTGATTCAAACCTTTTTTCGGCAATAAGGGCAAAATTCTGAAACGCTGACTCTAAGTTTGAAATTAAGGAAAACTTGTTTTTTGCAAACCACAACGCCAGATAAGCCGCTCTCACATCGCGTTCTAACCTGTTTCTTTCAAGGGTTAATGAAACCTCACTAAAAGCAATTTGTGCTGACTGCAATTTTGATTGCGCCCCATAAACCGTTGGAAATTTAAAGTCTTGTGTTATGCTGATCTCATAATCGTTTTGCAAGCCATTTATTTGTCCGTTTTTATAAGATATCGCTGTCTTGTCTAAATCGAAAGCCGATTTTTTCAAGCTTTCCTGCTTTTCAATTTCCAGATTGGCCGCTTTTATGGTTGGATTGTTTTCAAAAGCAATGGCGACTGCTTTTTCCATAGTTAAGTTTTGGGATTTTTCTTGCGCTGTTGCTGAATTTATGCCGAAACAAAAAATAGATCCCAATAATAACAACAATGGGATTGATGGATTTCCCTTCATTGTTTTTGCCGCTGTTCTTTTATCGGCATTGCGTTCCACAAAATAATACAGTACAGGCACCACCAAAAGTGTTAATAGGGTAGATGAAATCAGGCCACCAATAACAACGGTGGCTAAAGGCCTTTGCACTTCAGCACCTGCAGATGCGGAAATTGCCATAGGCAGAAATCCCATAATCGCCGCAACAGCTGTTAATAATATGGGGCGTAACCGCTCTTCGGTTGCCAGTAAAATACGTTTTTTTAAATCTGTCATTCCTTCTAATTTTAAGCTGTTAAACCTGCTTACCAATACCAATCCGTTTAAAACAGCCACACCAAACAGCACCACAAAACCAACACCGGCCGAAATGCTAAATGGCATACCACGTAAATACAAGCTAAAAATACCACCAATGGCTGCCAATGGCACCGCCATATAAATCATTGTTGACTGCATAACAGAGTTTAGTGCGAAATAAAGCAATATGAAGATTAGAAATAGGGCAATGGGCACCACGATGGTCAATCGCTCTTTAGCACGTTTTAAATTTTCAAAAGATCCGCCATATTCAATAAAATAGCCATCGGGCAATTTTAGTTGTTCCTCCAATTTTAGCTGTACTTCTTCTACCATAGATTCCACATCACGCCCTCTAACATTTACGCCAACCGACACTCGTCTGTACGTATTGTCGCGAGATATTTGCATAGGGCCGGGTACATAACTAATATCAGCCAATTCATTCAGCGTAATTTGTGACCCGTCATTTGGCAAGTCCACAAAAAGGTTACGTAAATCCTCAATACTTTGCCTGTAATCATCTGAATATCGGACCACCAAATCAAAGCGTTTTTCCCCTTCAAAAATAATCCCTGCATTTGCCCCTGCAAATGCCGTACTTACATATCGATTTAATTTATCAATGGTTAAGCCGTATTTTGCCAATTTATCCTTTTGATAAATTACCGTGATTTGCGGCAAACCTTCTGTAGCTTCAGCACGCACATCTGCGGCACCATCGACTGTTTGAATAATTTTAGCCATTTCTTCCGCTTTAATTGCCAGCACATCCAAATCGTTTCCATATAATTTAATGGCCACATCTTCACGAACACCAGTTAACAATTCATTAAAACGCAATTCAACCGGTTGCGAAAATAAAAAGTTGACACCCACGATTGATTTCAATTTTTCTTGAATTTTTTCAATTAACTCGGCTTTGGTAGATGCTGAAGTCCACTTACTTATATCCTTTTCTAAAATGATGAAACAATCCGTAATATCCATTGGCATTGGATCTGTGGGTATTTCTGAAACGCCAATTCTTCCCACCACTGTTTTAACTTCCGGAAAATTTGCATTGATGATATTTTCTACTTCTTCTGATACCTTAATGGATTCAGATAAAGAACTGCCGGGTTTCATAATAATTTGCATCGCAATATCCCCTTCATCCAACTTAGGGATAAATTCACCTCCCATTTTTGTGAACATAAATGCTGCAATCATAAATAAAAGTGTTGCAACGACCAGTACCAGTTTCTTAAATTTTAAGGCTCCATTTATTAAAGGTTTGTATCCTTTAAAAATACCCTTCATCATTTTATCGCTCATTTTAGTAAGTCCATCTTCCAACCTCGTAAACAAGTTTTGTTTGTTTTGTGGGACAGGCTTTAAAAACAAAGAAACCATCACAGGCACATAAGTCAGGCATAACAATAAGGCGCCCAATACGGCAAATCCAAAGGTAAATGCCATTGGCCGGAACATTTTTCCTTCCACGCCGGTTAAAAATAAAATGGGCATAAAAACGATCAAAATAATTAGCTGGCCAAAAAATGCGGCATTCATCATCATACTGCTCGACTTGTAGGTGAGCTCATCCATTTCTTTCGAGGTAAAATCGGCTTTATTCTTTTTGATTCGTTGTTCAATATGATGCACTGTTCCTTCGACAATAATTACGGCACCATCCACTATAATTCCAAAATCGATGGCACCCAACGACATTAAGTTTGCCCAAACGCCAGTTGCTTTCATCAAAATAAAAGCAAACAATAAAGAAAGCGGTATTATGGATGCTGTCAATAACCCGCCCCTTAAACTTCCCAACAACAACACCAGTACGAATACAACAATTAGGGCACCTTCAATTAAGTTTTTTGAAACTGTGCCGGTTGTGCGCGCTATTAAATCGCTTTGATCTAAAAACGATTTTATTTGAATCCCTTCAGGCAATGATTTTTGAATATTTGCCATTCGGTTTTGCACATTTTTTATGACTTCATTGGGATTTTCACCTTTTAACATCAAAATTTGTCCGCCAACAGCTTCGTGACCGTCTTCGGTAAATGCGCCATAACGAACCGCAGTGCCAAAACGAACAGCATCTGCAACATCTTTGATTAAAATTGGGGTGTTTTCGTTGTTTGCCACCACAATATTTTCTATATCGGCTAAAGATCTTGCCAATCCTTCTCCACGAATAAAGTTTGCCTGGTGATTTTTTTCAATATATGCCCCGCCCGTATTTGAATTGTTGTTTTCCAGTGCTTCAAAAACTTCAGTGATGCTAATACCCATACTGTTTAAGCGGTTGGGATTTAGGGCTATTTCGTATTGTTTGACGTTTCCTCCAAAAGAATTTATTTCAACAACGCCCGGCACCAATGCCATTTGCCGTTTTACAATCCAATCCTGGATGGTTCTCAGTTCGGTTGAAGAATATTTATTTTCAAATCCCTCCTTGGGTACCAATGAGTATTGGTAAATTTCTCCCAAACCAGTTGCAATAGGGGCCATAAATGGTTTTCCAAAACCTGCCGGTATATCTTCCTGTATTTTGGTCAGTTTTTCCTGAACCAATTGCCGGGGCAAATAAGTTCCCATTTCGTCTTTAAATACTATGGTTACCACTGAAAGTCCGAAACGAGATACTGAACGCAACTCGATAACACTCGGTAAATTGGCGACTGCCAATTCTATTGGATAGGTCACAAATTGCTCTATATCTTCTGTCCCTAAATTAGGAGCCACCGTAATAATTTGTACTTGATTGTTGGTAATATCGGGTACAGAACCCAATTTTAAGGTCATCATTGAATAAATACCGGCACCTATAAGCACCAAAATAAATAAACCAACAATGAATTTATTGCTTATAGAAAAGCGAATGATTTTATCGATCATTTAATGAAAAGTTTAAGTTATAAATGTATAATCACCAACAAAATGCCGGTGCTTAAAAACGTATTTATAAACTAAACCTGGGGTGGCTGATCTATTGTAGAAAAGTAATTATTGAAGAAGGATACCTCGTAATGAGGGCACAATTCTTTCACAGGAATTATAGGCGAAATCAGAATTTCTGTCTGATTTGTCGGTTCGGAAATGCTGATAGTGCAACACGCACAAGAGCAAAAGGGAGAACATAAATCAATATGAGCATTATTTTCCAAATCAGAACCCTGAGAAATTACAGCTGTTTGTTGTGTGCCAATAGCCACTTCATCATCACAGGGCAATGCTGAAAATGTGATGGTGATTATTGATATGATGATTGCTATAATTTTCACGGCTCAAATATACAAATAATTTTATGCAATGGTGTTGCAAAGATTATCTGCTAAACATTCTGTTTATTTGAGACCATTTTTATGGAAACGGAGCAAATGAGGGCAAAGGCAAAAAGTAAATACCACCTTTTCGGTGGTTTTTACTGCGCGGAATTGGAAGCTGTATTTGACATGATTGTATTTCAAATGATAAGATCCTGAAACGAGTTCAGGAGGAATGAAATACTGCTGAAAATGTGGATTGCTTCAATCATCATAAATGATGCGTAGGCTTAATTCATTAATAAACAGATTTTTTATTCATTATAAGTTGTTCATATATGCAAACCAATTATATTTACATCTTATAAAGATTGCTAAAAAACCACATTTATTTTGGAAGGATTATTTGGACAAGGACTGTTCCAACTTATTTAACTAACTAATTAATTAAAAATATATGAAAAAGAGTGACTTAGAGTTTATTACAACTACCTTAATATTTCAAAGCGAGCTAAAAGAGGGATCTGATCGTACTTGTTTACTGATGGCCGCGTCCTTTTTAGAAAGTGAACTTGAAAGGGTCTTAAAAATTAAACTGGTTGGAGACGCGGTTTTCAAATATGATTTATTTGACTTTAAAGGTCCGCTAGGAGACCTATCATCAAAAGCAAGAATGGGTTACGCCTTAGGAATTATCAGTAAAAAAATGATGGCTAATTTGCTTTTAATTGACGATCTTAAAAATGAATTTATGCGGGATTATAAAGCTACTACTTTTGAAGATCCTTTGGTAACGCAAAAAATTTACAATTTAACCTCCGGGCTTTATCTAAAATACGAGGCACCACCCAGACGCTATTTTTGCAATGCAGCATTTACAACGCTTACCTTTATACTTATCGGCTTAAGTGTCAAAAAATTCAAAGTAAAAATACATCCGGAATACACTGAAACTGAAAGACTAGAAAGGCTTAAGTATTATGAAGAAATTGCTGACCAATTAATTAATTTAAGTAATAAAAACTAAAAGTCTTTATTCGGCATCTAGAATTTCATCCGGTTTATTGATTAATGGGTCGAGCCAACCTGCTTTGTCGGTTGCCCAATTGATCCATTCTTGTTTTTCAGGGGTTAGGTTGTTGGTGTCGATTGCCTTTTGTTTACTGGCTTCAATGTATTGCCTGATTAAAAGGGTTTTGTTGTATTGTTTTGACAAGGCGTAAAGGTTATTGAATTTTTCAACTTCATCATTTCTGCGTTTAGTAATTTCTGCCTGGCGATTTTGCTCTTCTTCGCGTTTTATTTTATTAATACGATATATTTCATTTCTCTTTATCTCCTCTTCAGCATAAATTTCAAGTTTAGCCACTATCCTTGCCAATAGATTTTCAATTTTAACTTTGCCATCCCGCCATTCCTTTTCTCTGGAATATTTGCCTATTTTAAAGATAAATTCGCCAATTGGTTCTAAATCTGTGCCGCTAAAAGGAGGTTTTGCCGGAACTCTTTTAGAAGCTTCCCTTAAATCTATTTCTATAAAAATGCCACCAATTAGTACACAAGTATGATGATATTCTTTAGAAATAGTATGACCTCTGTGTCTGAGTAATTTTGTAAAAGTGTCCATAAATCGTAAAGCTCTTTCCCTATTATTTACTTCTACTCTGATTGGATAATGTAATTTGGAATCATCAGTGTAAAAGCTATTATTCTTGGCTGTTTTCCAATATTGAATGGTTTGTATTGTAAGAATATCAGGTTTTGTTATTACATCAGGAACAGTTAAAGGCGCATTATGATCATTCTCAATTTCTTTGGTTCTGATGGTTAAAGGTGTTTGGTCCACATTTATTGGATCGCCTTCTTTCCTTATCGTTAAAACGATTTTATCCACTCCGCCAAAGACCGGATTGAGGTTTTCTTTTTTGAACTTTTTATTGAATTTGAGTTTTGACCAATAACTGCTATCTGGCATAGGGATTTCAAATTGTTTGCAAATTTTTTTAATGCCGTCGTTGGTATAAGCATACTGCTGCGTCAACTTTGAAAGTGTTGTTGACCATACGATATCGTATAATTCTTTCCTGGTTAATTCGATGGTTTCCATAAAATATACCTCTTTAAAAAACAGCTTTAAAGATAATTGACTTTCCTAAAAATATATTGATTCTATAAATAAGTATATCTTATATCACTATCAAATTTTCAACTGCAACGCGAGTTGCAATCGGAGTATATATATCTGCTGTGTTTTCAGGAGTTTCAATAGAAACAATTAATGAATAACGTAATTGTGAATCACCTTTATTTTGTTTTTTTAATTGTTTCCACCATCCAGAAGCAAGAGGATAAACTGCAAGAATGTTACACGAAGCAATGTCAGCAGCAGAACCTTTCCAAAAATCACTATGAATAGAACCTTTAAAAATATTTTTTGGACCATAAAACCATCTTTCACTCAATGTTCCTTTTGAATAATCATTTTCATCTAAAGTAGCTTTCCCTAATTCTTCTTTTAAGTTGTCTTGACTAATCTTATTTGTTCTCACTTGGAAACTATCAAGCAATTCATTTGGTTTATTTAAATGAAATTTTAAAGCACAAGATTGATATGAATATTTTGTGTTATATCCTTTATCGCCCGGATTTGGTTCTATATAATAGGATAAAGTAACTCTTAGAGTAACATCTGCTGCGCCTAAGTTTTCAAGAATATCTTTTGGCCAAGGAAATTCATAATAATGAATTTCATTAGTTTTTAAATCACCTCCGTCAAGTTTGTATGGCTTAATTATCTGTTCAGATATGAATGTTAAATAATTTGATTTGCATTCTATTGCTTTTTCAAGATTAGGAATACCGTAACCAACAATTTTGAGGAGTTTTTGAATATCTCCTTTTTTGGTAGTGTCTATTTCAAATTGATGAATCATTTCATCTTTCCAATTCGCAGAATGAATCATCAAACCTCTTAAGGTTTCAACCCAAGCATTGGGATAAACATTTCTGAGTTTTGCAAGAAAATTTGAAGCAAATGCAGTTGCTGAACTAGTAGCCCATATAGTTGTGAAATTATGATCTAAGGCGAATCTGGCAGTTGTTAATACCTCCAAATCATCATGGCCTGCAGTTTCACCATTTTCCAAAAGAATTCGATTTCCACCTTCAAATACAACTTCTGGCTTAAGCGGCCAACTATTATCCCACGAACTTGAAGTTCTACTGTATGGAGATAGTTCAAATTTATTTGCTAGAGTATTTGCATTTGGTAATAATTTTTCTGTGTAAGCGCCAACACAAATTGCATTCCAAGACTGCGCAGGACTTTCTGTTGAACAATTCAAATTACTTTCTGGATAATTTTTGTAATCATCTTCATATCTAACATTACCGGCACTGATAACAAATAATTTTTTATCATCATTATCCTCACCAAAAATAATCTTATCTATAACAGATGAATATGCAGACGGTTTGCCAAAATCTACTTGAAAATCTGTAGTTATTGCCATGCAAAAAATCCTATTGTTACCAGGATTATTAATTATGGCTCTGTTAACAGCATCTATAGTAATTAACGGTAATTTTAGTTTATCATTAGGATAAGCTGGATGTAAAATTTTTACTGATTCTAATTGATGGTGAATTTCAATTGGATGTTTATTTTCAAGAATCGCATTCAAATTACCATAAGCAGCTACACCTGCCATACTTGTACCATGACCGTCGCTATCATTTAAGCCCCATCCTGGTTCCACTGTCATTAAATTAGGATCATCAAGTATTGGTTCAATTAATGAATGACCATTGTTAATGCCGGTATCAAGGATGCAAATAAAATTGTTTGTTTTTGTAAAAGTTGTAATTCTTAAAGCTTCATCGACCCATTGATTATTCTCCGAAATTCTTTGATTAATCCAAAAGCTATTTAATTCTTCTGTTTTTCTGATTTCAGCAATCAAACCAAATGACCCTATCAGTTCATTTAATTGAGCATAGTTTGCCTTAATTATAAAAATAGTTCTTTGAGGGAATTCTAAAACACCATCAAGAAATTCAATTTCAAACAGTGTGCAAACTTCACTCAAATGTCGTGTTATAGGATCAATAGGCTCCCCTTCAGTTGCCAACCATATTTCACACCAAATTGCTGATTCATGAGGAATAAATTCAATGGGGCTACTCCATAAATATTCTACTGTAGTTATTTCAACAGAATCAATTTTTTCAATTAATTCCTGATTTCTAGGTTTAGCACCATCATCAGTATTGATGTACTTTTCAACTTTATCAACAAACTTATTTTTTTTATCCTCAGGAATAAAAACCGTTGCAATTTGTTGATTCGTCTCTTTATTAGTATTTACATTTAATAAAACAGCTCCACTTGAGTCAAGGGATTCAATTTTCAAAGTATTATCTACCGCACTTTTAAAAGTTAAATATTCACCATCTTTTACAGGCAATCCTTTTTCTGTTCTTAAGATCACTTCCTGTTTGTGTGCATCCCAAATTTGACTTAATGAATGAAGTAATGCATTGCCATGTTCATTTCTATTTCTTACAGGTAAATTTACAGTTCCTCCACCACCAGAAGGTGGAGTTGTGTAGCTTTGTGATGTATGAACATTTTTTGTAAAAAGGTGTGGCTTGAAATTTTCGCTCATAAATGATTATATCAAATGACTTGTTTTTCTATCTTTCATCATTTGAACTAACAGTTTTTGAGTTACTACATTTTTATCACTTAAAATAATTTCTTTGAGTGCATCATTACAAGCATTTGTAATTTCTGCGTGGCTTAAACCATTTGCAGCATCAACTGCTGTTTTAAGAGAGAAATCTCCAAGAAATTTGTGTAGTTTCAGTTTTATTAACTCTTCGATTTCTTCTTTTTTTGGTAAAGAATAAGTAATTACATCATCAAAACGACGGAATAAAGCTGAATCTAATATTTTGATATTATTTGTAGCTCCAAAAATTATACTTTCTGATGAATCTTGTTCTATAAATTGTAAGAATGAATTTAATACTCTGCGCATTTCGCCAACCTCATTGTCTCTTCCTCTTTCAGCTCCAATAGCATCAAATTCATCAAATAAGTAAACCCCTCTATTTGAGACCATCATATCGAAAATCTGTCTCAGTTTAGAAGCTGTTTCACCCATGTACTTGGTCATTAATTTATCCATCATAACAACATATAATGGTAATTTTAATTCGCCTGATATGGCAGAAGCCGTAACTGTTTTTCCTGTTCCTGGAAGGCCGGACAATAATACTTTTCTTCGGTTTTGTAATCCGTGTTTTAGTATCTTATCACGCTCTTTATACTCTCTTATTATTCGATTTAGTTTGTTTGAAACATCATCAGAAAGTATTAATTCATTTAATCTGTTTTCAGGATAGTACACTAAAACCAAGTCGCTTAAATCAGGATTAATTCTAATTACTTTAAAACCATCCGTTTTTGACCTATCAACTAAATCTTTTATTTCTTTTGCAATAGACATGTGTCCTTGCCTCGCTTCGTGCGCAGCGACTTGAAGGGCAATAGAAGTGAATCTCTCGTTATCGTTTTTATAATGAGATTGCAATAATGATTTTAATTGTTCCGCTGTTGCCATAAAACAAAAGTACTAAAAAAAGCCGTTTTAAATACATCCTAAAGCCATTTAGGATATTATCATTTTAAAGATACCATAAATATTTTTTAAAGAAGTTTGCTAAACTATCTAAAATTTGAAGAGTTATTAAGCCCTTTTTGAATTAAATCTTTTACCACTCCGAACATCATGGCGGAGAAATCTTCTTTAAATTCTTTATTGTCAGAATACAATTTAAACAAATCAAAATTTGTGGTTATATGTTTCAATAATTCTTCCCCAACTACTTTGTCGGTAGTTTTCTTGCATTTTGATCGTCTGAAAATCTTATCGAATTAATTCATTGTTTTTGGCAACATCATTTGCCTCTTCAACTGTTTTAGGTAATTTGTTAGCCATTTTTATTTAAAAAAAGACCAGAAGGCTGTTCTTACGGGAAGCGCTACTGGTTCGATTGGTACAAATATACAAAAGAAATGTATTATTACCTAATTAGGAATAACAGCTTCAAGTTCTTCTTTTTTCATTCTTGATTATGGTATTTTTTTTATAGAAGTATCCATTTAACATCCGAGGTGTCCATCTTATTTTTGAGGTGTTCTTGTTATTTGGCGACTGGTTGTCAACTAATTCAATACCGGAAGTTATCTTAGGCTATTTAATACAAAAATCAATAAAATTGAGGCCTAAGATGATTTTCATTGCCTTGAAAAACTTGTTTTCTATCTTAATTCTTATCTTAAAGCTATCTTAAGTTTATCTTATTTTTTAAGTACCCAAATTGGTTTTAGTTTTTCTAATTGCTCTCTCAATATTAGTAAATAGTTCTAAAAATAAATTATTTTGTCTCCGCCACCATACGTAACTTTTCTTTTGGAACTTTATACGCTTTTGGTTTGGTAACTTTTGTGTTTTTCAAGGCTTGTATTTGCTTTAGCAACTCTCTCGCATCCCCATCACTATCTAACTGCTCCGACAACTCTCCTTTAAATGCTTTGTGCAGCAACGCTTGTGGCAAAGTATCAATTTTTTGTTTTAACGAATTGTATTGTTGCTCAATGGCATCAGCTTTGGCAAACAAACTTTCAACACGGGAAACAATTTCTTGTTGTTCTTCTATTGGGGGTAATGGAAAATCAAGATTTTTAAGTATTGTCTGAGTCAAAAACAATCTGGTAGAACCTTTACATAAATCATTTAATTTATTAATCACCACTGGAGAACCTTTAAAAAGCCAACAAAAATATTTTGATAAAATATTTTTGTTGTTTAATATAATTTTCATCAGATTTGTTGATATTAATCCATATTCAACATCGTCAGGTAATATACACAGCTCACCAACTGTACCTGATCTTGATATTATTATATTACCTCCTTTAACTTCAAAGGATTTTAATTTCTCAGCCTTTTCTTTACTAACAAAAATTTTATTAAACCCTGTAAATTTTCCATTTAAACCAATTGATTCAATGCCCCAAACAGGAATTCCTTCGTTTTTATGTTCTTCTTTTTTAAGTGATGAGCCAAAAGGTCCAGTTCGAATATCTGTTTTTAATGAATTAACTAGGTTTTCTATACTAACAATTTTGTAATCTCCCAAATTTATCCCTTTCCTCCATTCCTCGGTCATTTTCCCGGTAACCGCTTGTGTCAAAACTTGCTGACGGAAATCTTTGAGTAACAAAGGTATGTTTGCCATACTGGTTTTTATAATTTCCAGTTGAATGAATAGGTGGTCTAATTTTTCAACAATTCGGTTTTGTTCTTTTATTGGTGGTAGTGGAATTAATGTATTGCTTGCAAATTTTTGATTAATACCACCTTGTGCAGAACCCGTAAAATTTTCCATAATACTATCAAATCCTGTTCTACTAAATAAAAAGTAAAATATAGATTTTGAGTTTAAATTGGAAAATGTTCGACATATAAAGACATGTTCATTAACAAATGCTAAATCAAATGGAAAACTATTATTTATATACGAAGTCTTTCCTGTAGTAGCTCCATCTTTTACAATCAAAATATCATTTTCTTTGATAAGACCTCTTTTCATTTTTTCGGCAAAAGAGGTTGGAACATATTTTAAATTTCCAAATTTAAAACCACCATTACTGTCTAAATGTTCACCTCCTATACTTGGTACTCCTTCAAGAATTCCTTGTACACCTCCTTTTGGCCTTGAACCATTTTCAAGCACTTCTAAAATATCAATTAATTGAACTTCCACCCAATTTTTTGGCAATTGCTTTTTCATTAACTTAATTCTTTTATCATTGCATTTAACTGTCCGGTAATACTTTGCAGTTCTATTAAAGCTTGTTTGGCAATATCAATGGGTTCATCTAAATCGTCGGAGTTGGTTAATGTGCTATCGGCAATTAATCCTAAATCCAGACTATCGTTCTTCTTGGCAATGGTTTCTCGAGCAATACAACTCCATCTTTCGTCTTTAATCTTTTTTCTATTCTCTTCATTTACCAAACCATCATATTCGGCTTCCACTTTGTCAAAAGGTATTCCTCCGGTGTAAGCCAGAACAAAATCTTCGAAAGCTTTTTCGGTAAATGGGGTTCGCTTGCCATAGTTGGGTGCATTGGTACGCATATCGTAAATCCAGACGTTTTTTGTGTTATTCACTTCAGTTTTACCCCGTGTGAAAAACAATACATTGGTTTTTACACCTGCTGCATAGAAAATTCCTGTTGGCAATCGTAAAATGGTGTGCAGGTTGCATTTAGCCATCAAGTCACGGCGTATTTTTTGTCCGTCGCCTTCTTCAAACAAAACATTATCCGGCAACACTACAGCGGCTCTTGCTTTGCCATCTTTTTTGAGACTACGGTAAATGTGTTGCAAAAAATTGAGTTGCTTGTTGGCGGTTGCAAAGGTAAAATCGTCCCGAGTTGGTCGTTCACCCCCTTGCTTGGTTCCAAAAGGCGGATTTGCCAAAACACCGTCAAAGTTTTTGAGGGTTTTGCCAAATTCGGTTAAGGTATCATTTCTATAGATTCGACTTTCCATACCGTGCAATCGTGCATTCATTAATGCCAAACGGTGTGCATCGCCCACGAGTTCCACACCAGAAAATGCTTCTTCCTCTTGGAATTTGCGTTCGGCTTCGGTTAGTTTGAAATAATCATTGGTTTTGTTTTTGAGGTAGAAATCGGCAGAAATCATAAAGCCAAAAGTTCCTGCTGCCGGGTCATTCCAACGTTCGCCTACTTTAGGCACCATCAAATCGACCATAATATTAATTAATGGACGTGGTGTAAAGTATTGCCCGGCACCGCTTTTTTTCTCCCCTGCGTTTTTCTCCAGTAAACTTTCGTAGATATCGCCCATTACATCGCGGTCGTCTTCCTCGTACCAATCGAGTTTGTCAATGGCGGTAACCAAGGTTCTAAAGTTTACGGGTTTGCGTAAACTGGTGGCGGCATCGGTATAAATTTCTTTGATGCTGTCGCTGGAAGTTTTGGCACTTACCGTAACCAGGAATTCCCGGTATTTGGCAAAAGCTTCGGCATTGTCGTGTTCCTGAACAAATTTTTGCCAACGGTATTCTTCCGGAATGTGTTCTGAAAATCCTTTTACATCGGATAATTTTAGAAACAGTATGTAGGTTAGTTCGTTTAGGTATTGGTGGTAGGTTACGCCATCATCACGCAAAACGTTACATAGGTTCCATAGTTTGTTTGCGATTTCTTCTGCACTCATTGTTGTTTGTTTAAAGTTTAAGGTTTAAAAGTCTAAAGTTGTTAAACCTATTCGTTTTTGTTGTTTATTAAATTGACAACCAATTTGACCATCATATTTTTTTCTTCGGATTTGCTTTCGGCAATCATAATGGTTATCGCTACCAAAGCATTGTCCCCAATTCTTTTGTTTCCTTCTTCGTTGAGCAATATGTTATTCATATCCATAAAATAGACAAACAGCCCTGCTGCTATGCGTTTGTTGCCATCGGAAAACGAATGGTTTTTGACGATGAAGTACAATAAATTTGCAGCTTTCTCTTCGATAGAAGGGTAAAGGTCAATACCATCAAAAGTTTGGTAGATCGTTTCCAGAGAACTTTTAAAGGACTGGTCTTTTTCGTTGCCAAATAAAGCCCCCGCTTTTTGAAAATCTCTCCAAATATGAATTTGATGAATGGCATTTTCATAAGTAAGTTTTTGGATTTCGACTTCTTCAAAATGTGTTTCAATGGTTAGCTTTTGGTGGTCGTATTTGTCTAAGGTTTCCAATGCAAAGGCATATTGCTCAATCACTCTGAGAATCCCTTTGGCTTCTACAGTGGTTAAGGCTTCTGTATTCCCTGCTTTCGCTGCCAGTTTTACAGCGTTTTTTAAATCCTGGAATTTGTCTGTCGCTTCTTGCAAGCGTTTTTCGTTTATGGCATATCCTTGTACTAAATAGTCTTTTAAGCGTTGGGTTGCCCATTGGCGGAATTGGGTTCCTCTTTTTGAGTTTACCCGATAACCTACCGATATAATAAGGTCAAGGTTGTAATGTTCTATGTCTCTTTTTACCTCTCTTTTTCCTTCTATTTGAACTTGTCGGAATTTCCGACAAGTTGCAACTTGATCCAATTCACCTTCTTTATATATATTTTGAATGTGTTCAACAATATTAGTTCTACTACCATCAAAAAGTTCCGCTAATTGGTTCTGATTTAACCAAACGGTTTCTCCCTCAAACGTAACGTTTATTTGAGTATTACCTTCTGTTGTTTTATAAATCTCTATTTCATTCATTATAAGCTAAAATTTAATTAGCACTAAATTATCTTATCTTAATCTTATATTCTTTGCTTTGTATGTGCGAAATTTACACATACCACTTTTAAACTATTCCTACTTCTTCTTTAAAACTGCTACTTTTCTATTTTTGAACTGTTGCCTAATTTGCAACATTTGAACTTATTTTTTTGAATTTGCACTGTGCATTTTTTGCACATTACTTTTTGATTTATGCTGTATATAAATTATCGTTCAGCACCACTAAAATATGCTCTAATTCGTTATTGAAAATTTTATTTAATCGGGTAAAACCACCTTCGTTGCTAAATGGTGCTTTGTCTAAATCACTTTTAGTTAAAACAGTTTCTGCCAATAATTGATCCTGGAACTTGTTAAGCCATTTTTGTTGGATTTTGTTCCAAGGTTTTAGCATTTTTATTTTGTTGATGGCATTTTCAATTCGCTGTTCGTGGCTTACCAAATCTGTATCTAAAGCCAATGTTCTGATGAATGAAATGATGTCAGCAGCAATGTCTTCGTTTTTGGCATTTTTCCACGCCGTGTGCAATGTCATTGTATTATAGCCCTCCTGGTCGAGTAATAATTTTAATTCCTTCAAGGATTTTCTGTCTAACTCTGAAGGTTTGGTGCAAATCACATTTAAGGCCATTATTTTATTTCTGTTTTCCTGAATAAATGATTTGAAACCATCGATATAATCTTCCGGTTTACTGGCTTTGCCATATCCACGTTCTATGCCTATAATTTCATCGTGATGTTCGGAAACCAATTGCAGTTTGGGCTGGTATATTTTTTCATCCAAAAATTGCCATAACGTGGAATAATTGAAAAGCACACTTTTTACTTCATTCTCATCGATGGATTTCAAGAATTCGATAAAGTCCTCTGGACTATCGCCATTTGTCATATACATAAACTGGTCCAGCGGGCCTTCGTTTATTGATTTTTTCTTACGTTGTAATTTGGCTATAATTTGTTCCAATTGTCTTTTGGCACGTTCCGGGGTATCAATAAAATCTAATTCTTCGACCAATTTGGTAAATGAAATGGCCGGATTTGATACGGTTTGCATTTGGGTGTAGCCTTCCAAAGCTTCGTATACTCGAACGGCATCGTAAATACGGAAACATTGTTTGTCTATTTCAGGACACAAACGCGTGGCACGACCTATCATTTGTTCAAACAAAATACGAGAACGCACTCGCCTGATAAATACTAAATTGGCAATTTGAGGAACATCAATACCCGTGGTTAATAAATCGACCGTAACCACAATATTGGGAAATTTTTCGTTCTTGAAACACTTGGTTAATCCTTCTACATCATAAACACTGCCCGTTATTTTCTCGATAACTCCCTCAGTAACGTCCAAACCAATGGCAGCGAATTCTTCATAAAGCAACTGCACAATTAAATCAGCGTGCGTATCTCTTACGGCAAAAATCAATGTTTTTTCATCACCGTCAGGATCTAATTCTTGCACCAGCTGCTTAATTACAGCTCTGTTGAAAGGTTCTGTGATTACCATTTTATTGAATTGCTCTATCTCAATAAGTAATTCGTCTTCGAGTTCCGCTAACTCTTCAATGGTATTGGTTTCTGCAATATATACCTTTGGCCTTTCTCCTTTTTGCCAAAGAATACCTTCCTCGCTCAGTTTTGTTTTTAATAAATAGGGTGGTTCATGGTCTGTCAGAAAGCCATCAATAACTGCTTCCCTATAGGAATAATTGTGAACCGGATTGCCAAATATTTGTGTTGTATGCAAAGCAGGCGTTGCTGTTAAACCGATAATATAGGCATTGAAATATTCAATTACTCTCTTGTACTGTCCTACATAATCGTTTTCATCTTTGAAAAACAAATCGCTTTCGTCAATTTCCTTGTCTAAATTATAACCTCTGTGCGCTTCGTCAATAATGATGCAATCGTACGTGTCGATGGGCAAAGTTTCGTTATCTGAATAGAAAAGTCGTTTGACCATACTTTGTACCGTTGCAAAATGCAAACGAGTTGTATCATCAGGAAAAGCTGTTTTAAGCTCTTCCATTTTATATACATTCGAAAAGGTATTTAAATCCTCGACCCGGTTATCTTTAAAGTTTCCCAATGCCTGAATTGCCAATAATCGTCTGTCTGTAAGAAACAATATTCTTTTGAATCGGTTGGCTTTTATAAAACGGTAGGCCAATCCAATCACTGTTCTGGTTTTCCCTGTTCCTGTTGCCATTACCAAGAGCGACCGTTTATCTTGTGGTTGATTTATTATTTTATTTTCGACTGCTTTTATGGCATCAATCTGGTAATAACGCAGGTTTAAACCGCCTGGATTTTCTAAATATTCATAATCACTTTCTATTAATCTGGTGTTTGCAACTTCTATATTTCTTTCGTACAAATCCAGTAATCCCTCCGGAGAAAACCATCCGCGCAATGCGTCGGCACGGTTCACTTCTTTACGAATATCTAAAAACCATATTCCGCTTTTGGTTTTAATCTGTTCTAAATAGGCACGGCCATTTGTTGAAAACAGAAAAGGGACTTTGTAGTTTTTCCAATTCCCCAAAAACAAAAAATCATCTTTGGGCAGAATATGTTCGGCATAAGCTTTAGATTGGTGCAAATCTGTAGAAATGTCAGTCGCAAACTTTTTAGCCTCTACGATTCCGTAAAGCGTTGTTCCAATAAATAAAGCATAGTCTGCCCATTTGATTCCACAAGGCCATTCTGCGATGGCTTTGTTTTTACCTTTTTCGGGCAGTGATTTATTTATTTTATAATTAATTACAGTTGAATTACATTCCCATCCCGCTTCAGTTAATTGCTTGTCAATAAATATTAATCTTGTATCTGCTTCGTCCAAAAAGATATTATTGGCATTAAGGATTGCTTTTTCCTTACGCCTGGATACAATCTCAGGAGATGCATTTAATGAAGCTATTTTTGTTTGATAATTGACAACGTCTTTAGAAAGTCTTTCTAATTCCGCATTAAGCGTATCAATCGTGTTTTTATGGTCATTTTCAGGGAGTTCATATTCTTCTGTTTCCAGAAAATCATTTTCAAAAGTTTCAAAAAACCATTTAGCCAGTTGGAAGCATTTTTTTAAAACAAATAGTGCTTCTGGATTTGAACCTGTTCCATTGTGACTGGCTTTATTCCCTGATTTTCTAACCGTATGCAATAAATCTTTTATAACATCGGGAATACAGTTTTTATAAAAAAGTTGGTTGATGCGCTCAACCTGATTTCCCTCAAAAAAACCTAAATCTTCAAATTGCCAAATTAACAAGGTCATTTTCTCTGAAAACAATCGGGATTTAGCTAATGAAGAACTTGGGTCAACATGATATAATTTCTCTGACAACTCGCTTATCTTGAATAATTCAGGATATTTTATTTTCAAAAACGAGAATTTTGAAATCATTATTTTGAGCAGAATTTTTTGAAGTTATTTTTATAAAATTAATCTAAAGTACTTGTTTTATTAAAAAACGAACTACTGAAAACTATTTAAATGTTCGAAAAGATGTTCTTTTTCTCTTTCACTCTACAATAATACGAAAAAGCAATGGAAAGAAATATCAGGAAAACCATAAACGGGTGAAATAAAGTGAAAATAAAGCCAAGGCAAGGAGGGCAAGGGAATTTGGGCTAAAAGATATTTTATTTTATGTTATAAGAGTAAAATTAATATATTACATTGTCAGTTTTACTAAGGAATTTCACTTTTACTTTGTTGCAGTAATTTTTCAATTTGAATAAATTTTAATTTTTCTTCACTATCTAAAACCCCTTCTTCAAATCGTTTTCTTTCTGTATAGAAAAAATAATATAAAGTTCTTTCTTCATTTTTGCCAGCAGAAGGCAATCTTTTATTTATTTCAACAAATTCAAATAACTTACTATAACCATCGCTTTTAAATTGAATGGATTTTTGCTCTCTAGGGTTGTAATTATTTCTTATTTCAAGAATTAAATTGGTTTTTGATTCATCGAGCAAATTATTTTTGATTTTATTAGTTTGTACATAAAACCAAGCACAAATCCTTTTTTCTTCTGTTGAAGCACTTGTTGCGTTTGGAAATCTATTGTTAGTCAACATAAAATTTAATAATTCCTGATAATTTTCTTCCCAGGATCTTGGTGTGGTTGTGACATTATTCACAAATACTGAAAATAAATCAATCTGATAATTTTTAGACTTTAAGCCAATTAATGAATTTTTAAAAAATACAAACCTATTATTATCCTCCATTTTCAAATTATAAATAATACTTTTTATATTACTTTCCGGACGATATTTCAAAACATAATTTGCGACAACTTTGTAATTGATTGGTTCTGAATAATTTTGAAGAAATTCCTCTGCGATACTTCTGATGGTACCTCCTTTCAAATTTCTTTTTTCGGTATCCCATTTTTTTAGACCAAAAATATTGGCTCTGCCATAAGGCACAAACCCAAAAGCCCTACTCAAAGCTGAACTCGTAATAGTACCATTATATTCAGGTTTTAAAATTTTTATTTGTTTGTCAATTTCGTCAATATGGGATGGTTTTCCAATAATTTCAAGTGCTTCATAAGCAAATTCCGATAGTGTTTTATAAGTATTTCTTTCAAAAACTATGTTTTGTTCATTGTCTAAACAAATACTTAATTCCTCATTTATTAACAACTCACAAATTGGGAAGATTTCATCTAAAAAAAATAAGTCATCGTTTTTAAAGAACTTTGATAAATGGCTTTTAAAATTTAATTTATAAGTTTCATCAATTGTTTCAAGTTTTCTTTTGTCAACATCCTCTAAAAATTTCACGAAGTCAAAGTTTTGAGTTAATTTTTGACTTATTAAAAACAAATTACTCCAAGTATATCTTGTTCGGATTTTTAAATCTTTAACAATAATTGCATCTGACAGGTTTCCAATTAAGTCATATTTATTTTTGACATAAAAAGATATTATTAATGTTATAAAATGTTTTGTGAAATTAGTTTCATCTAAAGTATTTATTTTGGAAGCGATTTTCTCTGTAATATAAATTGATGGCGCATTAAAATCTAAATCGTAATTGGCAAGTAAATCCTTATCATATTGCTTTAAAAAAATAAACTTATTTTCAAGTTCTTCCAATAATTTTACTCTAATTTGCCGACATCTTTCCTTAGTTAAATTAAGGTTTTCGGCTAATTGTTCTAATTTTAGAGGAATAATATTTTCATAAATTAATACTCCATTTTTTAAAATGTAATTTTCATTTTTTCCTAAAAGGACTTGTTCTTCCAATAAAAATTGGATGATGCTGAAAATTGAATTTTTTGATATAATATTTTGATCAATTTCTAAATCACTGAATGTTTCTTTTAAAAATAATTTAAGACTTAATTCATTTATTTTATTTTCATTGTCAATATCAATAATTTTATTGACGAAAAATTTAATGTCATTAAAAAAAAGTTCTAATTCATTATGAGACCCTGCACCAATATTTTTAATTCGTTTGAAACTAAAATTAATATTTGAAAAAATTCTATCTGAAATATTGGTGATATTAATTTGTTTTTCTAAAAAGTAGTTTAACGCATTCTGACTTCTATTTGAAAGTTTACAAAATTGTATCTGAATATGATTATTAATTATTTTTCTTCGATTGTAATTTAAATTTTTGATGTCACTTTCAAGTTTGTTCTCAAAAGATTTTGAGGTTTCAATATAAATTTCATTTTCATCTTTTAATTCGTAAACTTTAATAATATAATCTTTAACTTCTACTAGAAATGTTTGAAGCTCTGGAATAGATTTATTGCCCAAATTTCTCAGATCACCCGGTTTAAAGAATTGATTTGAAAATATTTTTAAATAAATTTTATTTAGACTTATTTCACGTTCTAAATATCGGCCTAAACTATTTTTTGTTCTTATGGATAATTTGGAATAATTATCTTTTATAAAATAATTTATGAGATTTTGCTGGTTTTGATTTAATGAAGTAATCATCATTTGAATTGAAACTTCATTTGAATTTACGTCCTTAAATTCATTTGTCTCTTTGAAATAATAATATTTTAAACATATAGAAATTAATTCTTTATTTGTTTTTTCATCGCAATTTATGATTGCCATAAAGGACCCGTGTGTTGAATAAAACTCTTTAAGTTCTGTAATAGTTTCAATATTATTTTCAATACAAGTAGAAAAAGCACCAGGAGATATTTCATTGTTAAAATATATTTCTTTTATTGACATAGCTCCTTTGATGAAAAATTAATTTAAATAATATATTTTATTGTTTTTTTAATAAAAAATGAATACCCTTTTGGATTTTGAAATATTTTAATTTAAATAACAATAATACGAAAAATCAATGGTAAGTATGTTGTGGAAAGCCATAAACGATTAATTAAAAAGCAAAATGGTGCAAATAAATTTAGGGCAAGGAGGGCAACCAAATTTGGGCTAAAAGATATTTTATTTTTTTGTAAAATAAAAAACGGATTTAAGTGGCTGTATGGGCGCAAACAAAACCGACTACTTTACTAAAATGCGCTGTTATGGTCTTATGTTGCCTGAAAGTTTGAAAATTAAAAAATTAAAAAATGTTTGTGGCGTTTTTTGGTTGCCTTGCCTGCCCTATAGGCCTCACCCCAGCCCTCTCCAAAGGAGAGGGAGTCAAAACCAAAAAATTCGTGACTGAAAATTTTCTTTAGTCACCAATAAAAAAGCCTATAGACTGCGCTGGAGGTGACAAAACACCCATTTATTAATTTGGATTTTTTATTCTATAGCTTTATTTCTATAATCGACTTCTTCCCAAGTTTTTTCAAGCAAAGCGTAAACTGCGATTCCGTTCTTTTTTAATCGAATGAAATTGTGTTTTTTAAGCGCTTTTCCTAACTTGTTAATGGTGCCGTCTGTGATGTTAATCTTGGCTTTTTCAGCCAGTTTGGCGGCGATTTGAGAAGCATTGAGAAATGTTATCCCACCCCCAACCCCTCCCGAAGGGAGGGGAGATTTTGTTTTGTCTGAAACTGAAAAATAGTTTCCGTTTAGATCTTTTAAAATAGGTTCAAACCAGGTTAACAACAATTCTTCTTCCGGGCTGTGCAGCTGGTACTGTTCATTGTTTTCAGTAATCGATTTGATTTCTTCCTGGTCGAACCAATGTCTGAATCCACTATTGAAAAGAAACAACGCTTGTGAATATGCCAGGTTGATGTCCACTTTGTGTTGGTATTGTATGCCTTCCAATTCAAAACAAAGGAATCTTCTGCTTCCGGTTGTGTCGTTTAAGAACTGGGCAGTGTTGACACTTCCGGCAAAGGATGCCCTGCGCGGCATCGTTTCGTTGTTGTGTCCGTAGGCTTTTCGCATTCGGATTTGGGTTTTTGTGATGATTTCTTTGAGAGAGCCGATCTCTGAACGGTTTAGGTTTTCCAATTCGTCCAAATTGATCAGCATACATTCTGACAATTGCACTAAGGTATCTTTGTTGTTTGGGTTTATGGTTCCGGAAAATAAATATTCTTTCAAAGGTCTTGGAACCAGTTTCTCCACCCAGGTTGTTTTTCCCAATCCCTGTTTGCCACTGAATACAATGACAGTGTGATTGATTACCTTTTCATCCAATACACAGCCTACCATTGCAACCAACCATTTTTTAAAACATTGCTGCCAAAGATCTTGTTTGGTAGTGGTTATCGTGTTGGCTAATTGCTTGATGTAATCTTCTTTTTCATCGTATTGTGGTAAATTATTGAAGTAATCCTCAAAGGGATTAAAGAGCGGACAAAAATCGGAGTTCAGCAAGTTTCTCAATGCCGACAGATTAGTTCTGATTCGTGCTTTCAGACATTCCCGGAGTATTGAATTTTCAATAAAATCGTTCATCACATTCCACTTCTTTTTTCCGAAATATTGAAACTCTAATTTGCCAGAAACAATGTTATGCCGAAATATATATCTGGCCAATAAGGCCAAATAAAAAACGGCTCAATTTCTTGAGCCGTTTTTAAAATCAATTTAAAATTTTATTTATAGAAAATCAGCTTCAGTAACGCCTTCATTTACTTTGGCGCCTATTAATTTAAATTCAACTTTTTGAGGTCCTAAACTTCCTGTTTTTGTGCCGGGAAACTTAATTCCGTTAAATTCTTGGTAATTGCTGAAAGTTGCTTCCTGATTTTGGGTTTGGCCTTGCATCGTAATCACTTGCAATTCCTTCACTTTTAATCCGCTTGCGACATCAAAATAAACTGAAGATGAAACAATTTCCCCTTTGGTTGAAATTACAAACGCCTCTTTGCCGTCAACAATTTCGATACCTGTAAGTTTAGAATTTTCATTGTTCAACAATCCCATTTCTAAAAATGTTCCGATTGTATAAGCCATTTCTCCTGCCATTGGCGCTGGCAAAGGTTGTTTGTTCATAAACACGCCATCTTTGGTCATCACAATTTTAGCCACTACATTTCCACCCATACTGGTTTCATTGGCATATTTTTCTGATGTTCTTTTTTCGGTGGTTGATATAACGCTTCCCATAGCGCTTGCTTCATAGGTAGCCGAAGTGCTTTTTAACGCTTTTACTTTAGCTGCACCGCCGATAGCATTAAAGAAATTGTCCAAAACTGTCAATTTGGTTACGCCGCTTGGAAGTGGTTTCGACATTTCCGGTTTTGAAGCGGCATTTGATTCCTTATCAAAATAATTGATGGCGTAAGGCAATTTTTCAAGATTAGGCAAAGCATCCAACGCTTTACCTACAATAACGATTCTTGCATTGTCTGTACTAAAATATTTTTGGGCAACGCGTTGAACATCGTCAACTGTTACCGAATTTATTTTTTGCAGATAGGTTTCGTAGAAATTTTCAGGCAATTTTTTAGTGACAATGTTTAAGGCATAACTGGCTACCGTTGAAGGGTTTTCAAGCGCCATAACAAAGTTTCCGATATAAGCCGCTTTTGCATTTTTCAATTCTTCGTCAGTTACTTTGGTATCTCTAAAAGTTTTGATTTCTTTCATAAATTCAATTACAGAACTGTCTGTAACCATATTTCTTACGGAAGCAGCCGACTTAAATGTAGCTGAAGTTCTTTCGTCGTTTCCAATTCTTGAGTAAGCGCCGTAAGTATAGCCTTTATCTTCACGTAAATTCAAGAATAAACGACCTTCACCGCCTCCGCCGAAAATTTTATTGGCCAATAAAGCTGCAAAATAATCGGGATTGCTCATTTTTAAATCTACCGTATTTATGACCGCGATATCAGATTGCACCGCATTTGGCATATCAATAAAGTTAATTTCGGTTTTGGCAACGTCTGTTACTTTTGGAATTTCATAGGCAGGCATCGTTCCTTTTTTCCAGTTGCTGAAATGCTTGGTGACCTGGCTTTTTACATCTTTAAAAGTAACATCGCCAACAATGACCAAATAGGCATTGTTTGGTTTGAAATAAGGGGCATAAAAATTTTGAACATCGGTCAATGTCACATTTTTAACAGTAGTTTCAGTTTCAAATTCTCCATAAGGATGATTTTTGCCGTAAACCAAAGCGTTTTGTGCTTTCCCGGCGATAGCGGCCACGCTATTTTCACCTGATTTAATGCCTTCAAGAAGTTTGGCTTGTTCTTTTTCAAATTCTTCTTGCGTAAATAGCGGATTTTGGATAGCATCGGCCGTTAATTCCAAAATTCTGGGAAAAAATTTAGACAAGGTATTGAAACTTGCGCTTTGGCTGCCAATATTTAAGTTAGCGCCTAAAAAATCAATTTCTTCATTAAAAGCGTCTTTTGATATTGTTTTGGTTCCATTTCCCATCATTCCGCCTGCAATACTTGTTAATCCGGCTTTTTTGCCTTCAAGAATAGGGCCGTTGTCTAAAATTAAGGTGGCTGAAACTTTTGGCAATTTATGGTTTTCAACAACCATCACTTTTAAACCATTTTTAAGTTCAAAAGTTTGTGGCTTTCCTAAATTTATGATAGGTGCTGGCCCAGCTTTTGGTTGTTGTGATCTGTCTATTTGTGCGTTTACTCCTAAAGAAATAAGAAATAATGCAATTAATGTGGTTATTTTGGTTCTCATATTATTTTTCATCTTTAGTATTATTCAATTTCTTTTTTTAGATAATCCATTTCAACGCGGCTGTTTTTGTTTAAAAACTCATTTGCCACACGCTTGATGTCTTCTCTGGTGATGGAGCGATAAATGGTAATTTCGTCGTTAATTAAGTTTGTGTTACCTTTCAGCGTGTAGTTTGCCGCTAAAGTATTGGCAATATTTTGAACTCCGGAGTTTGAATTCACAAAATTGTTTTCAAATTGATTTTGTAATTTCTGAAATTCTTTTTCTGAAATTAATTCAGTTTGAAGCTTGGTGATTTCAGCATCCATTTCAACACCTAATTCATCTAAGGTAGTTGCGCCCATTGGCAAAGCACCCATAATATAGGTTCCGTAATCTTCCTGTGAATCATTAAATGCCAAAACCTGTAACGCCTTTTTCTCTTCAACCAGTTTTTTGTACAAACGGGCACTTTTTCCGCTGGTTAAAATGGAAGAAACCATATCCAACGTATAAGAATCTTTGTCTTTGTTTGATGGCGTTCTGTAAATAAACAATTTAACGGGAATTTGAATGTTTGAATCGTATTCGGTAACTTTAATGCTTTCAGTAATTGGAGCTTCTTTTATGTTTACCCTTTCAACTTTTTCTCCTTTTGGAATATCACCAAAATAATTTTCAATCATTTTTTTGGTGGCTTCCGTTTCAAAATCACCGGCAACTACCAAAACAGCATTGTTAGGCGCATAGAATTTTTTATGAAAATCTAAAAACTCCTGCAATTTGGCAGCATCTAAATCTTCCATGCTCCCGATAACGGAATTTTTGTAAGGATGATTTTTAAAAATATGCTGATTAATTCCTGTACGATAACTGATTTTCCCATAAGGCGCATTGTCAATTCTGGCGCGTTTTTCTTCTTTAATTACTTCATTTTGCGTATCAACACCCACTTGGTTAATCACTGGATGCAACATACGTTCAGACTCTAACCACAAGCCAAGTTCCAAATTATTTGATGGAAATGTTTCATAATAAAAAGTACGGTCTTGGGTTGTATTTGCATTGTTGTTTCCGCCATTGGCCGAAACAATTTTAAAAAACTCGCCTTTAGGGATGTTTTTTGTTCCTTCAAACAACAAATGTTCAAAAAAGTGCGCAAATCCAGTTCTTCCTTCCACTTCATCTTTGGCGCCAACATGGTACATTACAGAGGTGCTAATGATAGGTGCAGAATTGTCTTTGTGTAAAATAACGTGCAGGCCGTTACTTAAATCGTACTCTTCAAATTCAACTTTTTGGGCGAATAGGCTAACGCTTAAAAAAAGCGCTAAAGAGCTTAAATAGATAATTTTTCTCATAGGTGTTACTTAGTTTAATTAAATTAATATGGCGTATTGGACGCATTTGTTGTTAAGATGTTACAATTTTGTAGTGGAAATAGCGAATTCATTTTGTGGATATTTCATAGCAAATTGAATTTCAAAGTTATCCTTTTTTTTTAAAAAAAAGTGAAGAATACTTCAAAAATTAACCAAATCTTAATAAATATTATAACTTTTGGGCACAAGCAGTGTCTAAAGTTATAATAAATTCATAATTGTTAATTTGAAATTATTTTTTTTAATTCAGTTTGCGTTAGTGATTGAAACGAAAATCCTTTTTTGATTCGCCGGTAGGCGAAGTAAAAAAGATTGCAGTGTAAAGCACGCCCCGCCAGCTGGCGGGGAACGCCAAAAATATTATTGGGTGGGATTCCTGCAATTTTAAAAGGCTTAAGATGAGCAATTTATTTGCAGTGAATTTGTTTTGCAGAAATAAGAAAAAAGACATATATTTGCACCCGCCTAAGTAGAAAAGGCAATCAATTTAATTAATAAAGCGAATAAAAACAAAGCTTATGTACGCAATTGTAGAGATAGCAGGGCAGCAGTTTAAAGTAGCAAAAGACCAAAAAGTTTACGTACACCGTTTACACGAAGAAGAAGGAGCAAGTGTTTCTTTTGATAAAGTTCTTCTTGTTGGCGATAATGGTACAATAACTATTGGCGCCCCAGCTATAGACGGAGCCGAAGTAACGGCCAAAATTTTAGGTCACCTTCAAGGTGATAAGGTAATCGTTTTCAAAAAGAAACGCAGAAAAGGATTCAGAAAAAAGAATGGCCATCGCCAGGCTTTAACTGAAATTCAGGTTGAAGGTATTTTTGCCGCCGGCGCCACAAAAAAAACCGCTGCCAAAAAAGAAGCGCCTAAAGCTAAAGTTGAAGCAGTAAAAGAAACTGTTGCCGTTGATTTAGAATCAATGACTGTTGCTGAATTAAAAGCTTTGGCTAAAGAAAAAGGTATTGAAGGATACACTTCTTTGAAAAAAGCGGAATTAATAGAAGCATTAACTAAATAAGAACCAAAATTTTAAAACCATAAGGTCATGGCACATAAAAAAGGAGTAGGTAGTTCGAAGAACGGCAGGGAATCGGAATCGAAACGTTTAGGCGTAAAAATATTTGGTGGACAAGCTGCAATTGCAGGGAACATTATTGTTCGTCAAAGAGGAACTCAACACCATCCCGGTGATAACGTATATATGGGAAAAGACCATACTTTGCACGCTAGAGTGGACGGTTTGGTGAAATTCTCAAAAAGAAAAGACAATAAATCATTTGTTTCTGTCGAAACAATCGAAGCTTAACATTTAGATTTTACCTAATTTAAAAACCCAAACTTTAAAGTTTGGGTTTTTTTTATGCGCTATTTACTACATTTGTGCTTATGTACTTTTTATACGACTTACTTATCTTGTTTGCCGGATTCGTCTTAAAAATAACGGCGCTTTTCAATAAAAAAATTAAACTTTTTATTGATGGAAGAAAACAAACATTTTTTAAATTACAACAGGCAATCGAAGAATCTGATGAGGTCATTTGGATGCACTGCGCTTCTTTGGGAGAATTTGAACAGGGAAGGCCAATTATTGAAAAGCTGAAACTAAAATTCCCGAATAAAAAAGTGGTGCTCACGTTCTTCTCGCCATCGGGCTACGAAGTTCGAAAGAATTATGAATTTGCCGATGTGGTTTGTTATTTGCCATTAGATTCTGCGCAAAATGCAAAAAGATTTCTTGATATTGCTCATCCGCAATTGGCCATTTTTGTGAAATATGAATTTTGGCCAAACCTGCTGAAAGAACTTAAAATCAGCCATATTGAAACGTTGCTGATTTCCGGAATATTCAGGGAAAATCAGTTGTTTTTTAAATCTTATGGTGGATGGATGCGGAAATCGCTGACTGCTTTTTCGCATTTTTTTGTGCAGGACGAAAACTCTAAACAATTGCTTAACAGCATCAATTTCGACAATGTTACCGTGAGCGGTGACACGCGTTTCGACCGTGTTTTTGAAATTACGCAACAAAACAACAAACTGCCTTTTATTGAAGAATTTATTGATGATAAATACACCCTTGTCGCCGGAAGCACCTGGAAAGAAGATGAAATGATGTTGGTGGATTATATCAACAACACGGCTTCAGAAAATGAAAAATTCATTATTGCCCCGCACAATATCAACCCAAAGGATATTTTAGATCTAAAAAACAGCATCTCAAAAAAAGTAGTTTTGTTTTCGGAAAAGCCCTTCGACTCCGCTCAGGGTGACGTAAATTTAGCCGATTACCAGGTTTTTATTATAGATGCCGTTGGCCTTCTTACTAAAATTTACAGTTATGCAAATGTGGCTTATGTGGGTGGCGGTTTCACAAAAACCGGTGTTCACAATGTTTTGGAGCCGGCAACTTTTGGCATTCCAATTCTTATTGGCCCAAATTATCATAAATTTAATGAAGCCGTTGATTTGGTGAAAAATAAGGCTTGCTTTGTTGTGGATGATTCTAAAGAATTATCTTTATATTTAGAAAAATTTTTTCAGTCCGATGAATTGCGGCTGAAAACTGGACAAAAGGCAAGAATATACGTGGTTGATAAAACTGGAGCAACTGCAAAAATTATAGAATTTATAGCAAGATGAGAGAAAAACTAGAAAAATATTATTCATTTGTTTTTGAAAAAGAATTGATAGATGAAATCGTTCAGGTGGGCGTTTATAAAAAATTGCGCGAAAATGAAATATTGGTCGATTTAGGCGATAAAATGAAAGGGATTCCTTTGTTGCTGGAAGGCGCCATTAAAATTGTGAGGGAAGATAAAAATGGCGAGGAAATTTTACTGTATTTCTTGGAGCGCGGCGATACTTGCGCCAGCTCATTTGCAAGCGCCATCACAAACGGCAAATGCGGCATTAGGGCGATAGCGGAAAAAGAATCTGAAATTATTTTTCTGCCGAAAGAAAAATTGGACGATTGGCTGGTGAAATATAGATCCTGGCGGAATTTTGTGATTGAAAGTTACAACATTCGTTTAAATGAAATGATGGAAACCATTGATAGCCTGGCTTTTATGAATATGAGTGAACGACTGTATAAATATTTGACGGACAAAGCCCAAATCATGAGAGAAACTTCCCTAAACACCACGCACCAGGATATCGCTTATGATATGCATACATCTAGGGTTGTTATTTCGAGATTGCTCAAGCAACTTGAAAATGAAGGGAAAATTAAGTTGCATCGAAACAAGATTGAGATATTGGAATTTTAACTTAAGTGATGTTAATCACAAAGTAATCTGATTTTTAGAATATTTTTGATAGTTTTAAATAAATAGATTATGGATTTTATAACACAACCTTGGGAATGGTATGTTGCCGGTCCCGTAATTTCGCTTATCATGTTTTTGCTCTATTATTTTGGGGAACGTTTTGGGGTGTCATCAAATCTCGAAACATTTTGCTCCATTGGCGGTGCCGGAAGGTATGTCAACTATTTTAAAATTGACTGGCGTGAGAATTTATGGAACCTCATTTTTATTGCCGGCGCCATCGTTGGTGGATTTATCGCCTCAAATTATTTAACGGAAACCGATGCTGTTGCCATAAATCCGCAAACCGTAAAAGATTTAGCAGATATCGGTATTATGAATGCCGGACAATCTTATCTGCCTGATGAAATTTTCAGTATTGATGCAATGTTGAGTTTTAAAGGTTTTGCTATTTTAATCATCGCAGGTTTTTTGGTTGGTTTTGGCGCACGTTGGGCTGGTGGCTGCACATCCGGCCACGCAATTGTTGGTCTCAGCAATTTGGAACTCGCTTCATTAATCGCCGTAATTGGCTTTTTTATTGGTGGTTTGGTGATGACTTGGTTAATTTTACCCCTAATATTTTAGCGCGATGAAATATATAAAGTTTTTTTTAGTGGGCATTCTTTTCGGAATTGTGATGAGCAAAGCTGAAGTAATTTCGTGGTACAGAATCTACGAAATGTTTAAGTTTCAATCATTTCATATGTACGGTATTATTGGATCCGCAGTAATGTTAGGGATGATAAGCATGTTTTTATTCAAGAAAAAGATGGTGAAAACTTTTGAAGGTGAAGAAATTCATGTGACACCAAAAAAAGAAGGGTTATACCGCAATCTTTTGGGCGGAATTTTGTTTGGGTTGGGCTGGGCGTTGGCCGGCGCTTGTCCGGGACCCATGTTTGTGCTCATAGGAAAAGGCGTTGTTTCCATTTTGGTGGTCATTTTTGGCGCTACTTTGGGCGCGTTTTTTTACGGAATGTATAAAGATAAATTACCTCATTAATAAGGATGAAACGAGCCATAACAAATTTTGATACACATTAGCATGATTAATGGCGACTGCATCTGTACCAATAAAAAATAAAATATAAACAGATGAAATGAGCCTTAATAAATTTTAATACACAGTAGAATGATCAATGGCGAACTGCATCTGAACCAATAAAAAATAAAATATAAACAGATGAAAATACACGACATTGTTGCAGCCAATTTTTCTGATTTATTCGAGGAAAATTTACGGACTGAAATTTGCAACAATGGCATTTTAAAATCTGTTGAGGCGGATAAAATAATTATAGATGTTAGGACGGATATTGAGTTTATTCCGCTAATTGTCTCAGGAATTGTAAAAGTAAAGCGGCGTGACGGAAAAGGAAACGGCATTTTTTTGCATTATTTAACACCAAAACAAACCAGCGCAATCGCCATCACTTATGCCATTGAAAATAAAAAATCTGAAATTAGGCTAAAAGCTGAAAGTAACGTAACATACATAGCAATTCCTGCAAAAGTTGTAATTTCGTGGTTTTTAAAATTCGGCACGTGGCGTTCTTTTTATTTTAGATTGAATCATCAGCAAACGGCTTATTTAATTGAAAAAATTAATGACATCGCTTTTGAAAATTTAGAGTTCAGGTTGATAAAATATTTGGAATATACCAGTTTAATCACCAACGAAAACACCATCAATAAAAAGCATTTTGACATCGCTCGCGATTTAAAGGTTTCCCGGGAAGCGATATCAAGGATTTTAGAAAATCTGGAAAAAGACGAAACAGTAACATTGGGAAGAAATAAAATTACCCTCAATTAATGGAATTATTAGACAAATTCGGAAGAAAAATCACCTATTTGCGATTGGCAGTCACCGACCGTTGCAATTTGCGTTGCCAATACTGCATGCCTGCCCAAGGAATTGACATTGTTGACAGAACGGAATTGCTTTCCTATAAAGAAATGTACCGAATTACACGAGTGCTTTCTGAATTGGGCGTTAATAAAGTGCGTTTAACAGGCGGCGAACCTTTTGTGCGAAAAGATTTTGTGAACTTTTTGGAATCGCTTTCTTTTAATGACAAACTCGAGGAAATTAACATCACCACCAACGGCGCTTTAATTTCAAACCATATCGATAAACTGGAAGCCTATAAAATAAATGCCATTAATTTAAGTTTAGACAGCCTTCAGAAAGAAAAATTTGCAAAAATTACGCGGCGTGATGTTTTTGACAGCGTTTACGACACTTTTAAAAAGCTGGAGAAAAGCAGTTTGAAATTAAAATTAAACGTTGTTGTCCAGTCGGGTGTGAATACTGATGAGATTATCGATTTTATTGAACTCACCAAAAATAAGGACATTGCCGTTCGTTTTATTGAAGAAATGCCTTTTAACGGAAAAGGGCAAAGGGATATTTCTGAAGTTTGGAATTTTAAAAAAATATTGAACCATATCAAAAGTAATTATTCGGATATTGAACCTATTTTATCAAAAAAATCTTCCACTTCCATAAATTATCGCATCCCAAATTACCAGGGAACTTTTGGCATTATCCCGGCATTTACGCGCACTATTTGCAGTGATTGCGACCGAATTCGCATTACTTCCACAGGCTTGTTTAAAAACTGTTTGTTTGATGGCGGCGTTTTTAATGTTCGCGATTTTATAAGAAATGGCGCCAGCGACGATGAATTAAAACAACTGTTTATTGATACCGTTCACCACAAACCAGAGAATGGTTTTGTCGCTGAGGCTTCCCGAGGAAACGCTGTTTCAGAAAGTATGTCCACTATTGGCGGGTAGTGTCCAATTGATAATTAAAAATGGCTTTGCGACAAACTTAGCTGGGCTGAACTTTGTGAGTTTTCTTTGTGCAACTTTGTGTAATGGCTGTTTTATATAGTTAAAAATAAAAATTTCATCCGCCTTGAGTTTTCATACAATAACAGTAAAGCCTTAATAATTAACAGATATGAACTTAATTACCGTAAACAAAGCATTAGAAATTGTTTTAAATAATTCTGAGAATTTTGGCATTGAAGAAGTGGATTTTTTAAATTCATCGGGTCGCGTTTTAAAGGAATCCATTTTTGCTGATCGCGATTTTCCGCCGTTTGACAGGGTAAGTATGGACGGAATTGCCATTTCCTCAGAAGCTTTTAACAACGGACAAAGAACATTTAAAATTGAAGGAATTCAGGCAGCCGGAAGTCCGCAGTTAACGCTTCAAAATCCGTCAAATTGCATGGAAGCGATGACCGGTGCCGTGCTTCCGAAAAACACCGATGCCGTTATTCAATATGAATTGTTAACGATTGAAAACGGAATAGCCAAAGTAAATTCAGAAGCCGTAAAAAGTTATCAAAATACCCATTTAAAAGGAACCGACAAAAAACAAGGCGACTTGCTGATAAAAGAAAACACGCTTATTTCTCCTGCCGAAATTGGGATTTTTGCCACCGTTGGAAAAATCAGGGTTAAAGTGGCGAAACAGCCAAAAGTGATGGTGGTATCAACGGGCAATGAATTGGTGGAAGTTGGTGAAATTCCGGCCGAACACCAAATCAGAAGAAGCAATGTTTTCACCATGGTTTCCTTGTTGGAAAAGCTGAAAATAAAAGCGGAAACCTTGCATATTTTGGATGATAAAAAAGTGCTGTTAACCAAAATTGAATCGTTGTTGGCAAACTATGACGTGATGATTTTCAGCGGTGCGGTTTCCAAAGGAAAATTCGATTTTATTCCCGAAGTTTTGGATGAATTGGGCGTAAAAAAACTTTTTCATGAAGTAAAACAACGTCCGGGAAAACCATTTTGGTTTGGCAAAAAAGGTAAGAAAACCATTTTTGCTTTCCCCGGAAATCCGGTCTCCACTTTTGTAAATTGCGTAAAATATTTTTATCCGTGGCATTATAAATCTGTTGGATTGAATTTTGAAAATAAAAACCAGGCAATTTTAAGGGAGGATTTTTATTTTAAACCCGAACTCACTTATTTTTTGCAGGTGAAATTAAATCAAGAAGAAGGCAAATTATGGGCAATGCCCATTTCAGGAAAAGGTTCCGGCGATTTGGCCAATTTGGCTGATGCCGATGCTTTTTTGGAATTGCCGGATAATCGCAGTAATTTTACCAAAGGGGAAGTTTTTCCTGTAATTATTTATCGACAGTAAACCGTTGCGAAAGCCGTGAAGCAATCTTTCACTTATGAAAAATAAATTTTCTCATATCAATAAAAAAAATCAGCCAAAAATGGTTGATGTTGGCGATAAAAAAGTCACCAACCGCGCGGCAACCGCAAAAGCCGTTATGTTTTTAGGCGCCGAAATTATTGCGCATTTTGAAGATAAGGAGTTGATCACCAAAAAAGGCCCGGTATTTCAAACTGCCATTATTGCAGGAATTCAAGCGGTTAAAAAAACATCGGAACTAATTCCGATGTGCCATCCTTTGTTAATTAATGGCATCGATATTGACATTGAAATTACCGACAGGGAAAATATAGAAATTTTATGCACGGTTTCTATTGAAGGGAAAACAGGCGTTGAAATGGAGGCATTAACTGGCGCAACTGTGGCCGCATTAACAGTTTATGATATGTGTAAATCCATTTCGCAAAAAATGGTGATCAAAGAAGTGAAGTTGGTTAAAAAATCGGGAGGTAAAAGCGATATTAAAAATGGGTAAACATCAAAAACACACAAAACTTAAATTAAGGGACAACGACAATTTTGCGCCGAATGAAATTGCAATGGTCGGAACAAAATGCAGCGTTATTTCAAATTTGGTTCAGCAGGTTTCCGAAAAATTGGGAATGTATAAATTGGCCTATTTGGACGCTTCACACAATGAAGAAATCGAACAAAAAAAGTTTGATTCTTTTACTTTTAATGCCAATGGAACCCTTGCTGTTTCTGAAAAATATGTGATAAACAAGTTCAATCAGCGGGTACAATTTTCTCAGCACGATTTGGTGTTTATCAATGGAAATCATTTTGAAGGCGCCAAACAAATTCTGATTTTAGACCAAGACAAAGAAGCTTCTGTGTTGAAAAGACTGGATCAGTTGAACAACATTCAATTTGTCATAAAATTAACCGATGACGCCAAATATTTTGATTTTTTGGAAGAAAAAAATCCGCAAATTAAAAACTTACTGTGTTATCATATTGCTGAAACAGACAAGATTTCAAAACATATCGAAAATTTAATCAAGGAAAAAATAGCGCCCATGCAAGGATTGGTTTTGGCCGGCGGAAAAAGCACCAGAATGGGAACCGATAAAGGAACTTTGAATTTTTATGGCAAAAATCAGCGCGATGTGGCGATTGAATTGTTGGAAAAAAACCATTTAAAAACTTATTTGTCTGTTAGAGAGGAACAAGAAATAGGAATCGAAAACAAAATCACCGACAAGTTTGTTGGATTGGGGCCTTTTGGCGCTATATGTTCCGCGTTTCAGGAAAATACGGATGTTGCTTGGCTGGTTTTGGCAACCGATTTGCCTTTTGTGAATGATGAAGTCATCAAATTGTTGCTGAAACACAGAAATCCGTCAAAAGTTGCCACGGCCATAAAAGGAAAAAACAGTCAATTTCCGGAGCCTTTAATCACCATTTGGGAACCAAAAAGTTATACCTTATTGCTCAATTATTTGGCTCAGGGCTATTCTTGTCCGCGGAAAGTTTTGCTCAATTCTGATATAAAAATTGTTGAGGTTGACGATGATTTCATCAGAAATATCAATACGCCAGAAGAATTTAAGGCTGCCCACAAAGAAATAAACGAGGAATAAATCCATTTTAACATACAATGAACTTCAATAAAAAAAACTATTTTTTGCGCCAGACAACCTTGCCGGAAATTGGTGAAGCCAAGCAAGCGCTGTTGCAGCAAGCGAAAGTGCTGGTGATTGGTTGCGGCGGATTGGGAAGTCCGGTCGCCGTTTATTTGGCGGCAAGCGGTGTTGGGGAACTTCATTTGGTGGATTTCGATACGGTTTCGGTTTCAAATTTGCACCGACAGGTTTTTTATAAAAAGGAAGATGTCCAGCAGCCAAAAGTGGAGGTTCTGGCCAATGAAATAAAGAAAAGAACGCCTTTCACCGAAGTTTCCGTAACCAATGAAGCTGTCACTAAAAATTCCATTTTGGCATTGATTTCAGGCTTTGATGTGGTGGTTGACGGAACCGACAATTTACAGGTGAAATATTTGATAAATGATGCTTGTGTTATCTTGAAAAAACCTTTGGTTTACGGATCTTTATATAAATTCGACGGCTATGCGGCAACCTTTAATGTACTGGAAGAAAACGGCGATTACAGCTGTAATTTACGGGATGCATTCCCCAAAATTGCCACCGATATTCCCAACTGTGAAGAAGCCGGAACCATGAATCCAATTGTTGGGATGATTGCGCTTTTGCAGACAAATGAAGTAATCAAATTAATCACCAAAACCGGTAAATTGCTGACCAACCAATTGCTGATTTACAACGCTTTGGAAAATTCGCAATTTAAAATGAAGCTGAAGAAAAACAACTCTTTAGACATCAATTCTATTTTTTTAACTTCAGATTATGTTGTTGATACATGCGAAAATCAAGATCCTGCCTTGCTGATTTCCGCTTCTGAATTAAAAGAAAAAATTGACGATTCAACGTTGGAAATTGTGAGTGTACTTAACAATTCAGAAGAATTTATTCCGTTTAAAGTGCATCAAAAAATGCCTTACAATGCTTTTGATGTTGAAAATTTTCAACCAAATTTTAAAAAACACTACGTAATTGTTTGCAAAAAGGGAATTACCAGCTATGAAATTACGTTAAAACTAAAAGAAAAATATCCATCGCTTTCAGTGGTCAGTTTGTCTGAAGGCATCATAAATTATTAAATGCAACAACCATTAGAATTTTATACAGCTGAAACAGCGCGCTTTGAGCTGGAACATAAAATATTAAAAAGGCAATTGGCATTGTCAAGTTCTTTGCGGTTGCTCGTTTTTTTAACGGCCGTTGCCGGCATTTATTTCTTTTTTGGCGATGCAAAAGCCATGATTTATATCGTGATTATTGCCGCAATTTTGTTCATTTATTTATTGAACAAGCATGCCAAATTGCAATACAAAAACGATCTCAATAATGCCTTGCTGGAAATTAACAACACAGAAATTAAGGTTTTAAATCGGGACTATTTTTCCTTAAATCCAGGAAATGAATTTATAAATCCCGAGCATCCTTTCAGTTATGATATTGATTTGTTCGGCAAAGGTTCTTTTTTTCAATATGCCAACCGAACAGTCACCAATGAAGGCCGACAGGAGTTTGTTGATTTATTGACCAATAACGATATTTTAAACATTACAAAAAAGCAGCAAAGCATTAAAGAATTGAGTGAAAAACCAACATGGCGGCAACAATTTTCTGCGCTGGCAAGTTTGGTGAAAGTGACTCATCCTGCAAAGGAAATAGTGAATTGGATACACAATTATAAATCGGTATTCCCTAAATTTTTGTCGTTTTTGCCCACATTGTTTTCAATAATTTCGTTGGTGTTAATCGTGCTTGTCGCAATGCAAATGATTCCTGATCAAATTCTGTTACTTTGGATTTTTGTGGGATTGGGAATTTCCGGCGCTTATTACAACAAAGTCAGCGAATTGTACAAAGAGGCGAGCAATGCCAAAGACACTTTTAAGCAATACCATAAATTGCTGCATGAAATTGAAACAGCTTCGTTTGAATCACAAATTTTGAAGGAAAAGCAACAGGAAATTCAAACTGAATTCCTGAAAGCATCTGTGATTTTTGGCAAATTTTCTAAAATTTTGGACGCTTTTGACCAACGCAATAACCTGATTATTGCTTTTTTTGGAAATGCTTTTTTATTGCGCGATTTGAAATTGGCCCATAATCTGGAAAAATGGATGGACAGTTATAAAACCAAAGTGGCGGATTGGATTGATGTGATTGCTTTTTTTGATGCGCAAAACTCCCTTGCTAATTTTGCTTTTAACCATCCAAATTATATTTTCCCCGAAATAATGCAACATAAAAATGTAATTGCTGCCCAGAATTTAGGACATCCATTGTTGAAGGTTTTGCAGCGCGTTGACAATGATTTTACTATTGAAAACCAACAATTTTTCATCGTTACAGGTGCAAATATGGCTGGAAAAAGCACCTTTTTAAGAACAGTTTCCCTAGCAATTGTGATGGGAAATTTGGGCTTGCCGGTTTGTGCATCAGCATTCAACTATGCTCCCATAAAATTGATCACCAGTATGCGAACTTCGGATTCATTGGCCGACAATGAATCGTATTTCTTTTCTGAATTGAAACGATTAAAATTTATTGTTGATGAAATTAAAAATCAAGATTATTTTATCATTTTGGATGAAATTTTAAAAGGAACAAACAGCACGGACAAGGCGATTGGCTCGAAAAAATTTGTCCAGAAATTGGTAAGTTCAAAAGCCACAGGAATTATCGCCACGCACGATTTAAGTTTATGTGAAATTGAAAAGGAAATGCCAGAAGTTCAAAACTATTATTTTGATGCGGAAATTATTACTGATGAATTATTTTTCGATTACAAACTGAAACCCGGAATTTGCAAAAATATGAATGCCTCATTTTTGTTGAAGAAAATGGAAATTATATAGAAATTTCTAAATCTTAATTATTCATTTTTAATCATTCATTATTCATTATTATGGGTGTGAATTCACCCAAACTTCACCGTCGTTAAAATGCTCTTTTTTCCAGATGGGAACCGTTTCTTTTAAGGTATCAATGGCAAATTCACAAGCTTCAAATGCCGCTTTTCTGTGTGCGGAAGAAACTGCGATAATCACAGGAATATCACCAATTTGCAATTCACCAACCGCATGATGAATGGCTATTTTATGGATTTGAAATTTTGCCAAAGCCAAATCTGCAATTTTTTGCATTTCCTTTAAAGCCATTGGTTCATAAGCGCTGAAATCCAATAAAGAAACTTCCTTTTTTTTAGTTGAATTTCGAACAGTGCCCACAAATAAGGCAATGCCGCCGCAAGAAGCATCCTGCACAAAATTATAACAATCCTGGACCTTTAATTTTTCCGAAGTAATTAAAACAGCGGTGTTTTTCATAATTTAATTAGTTACGAGTAGTTACGAGCAAATAGAAAAATTAGCCAATCAATTTGTCTGATAATTTTCAACTTTTAATGATTTATCATTAATTTTTAATCTATAATTCCCCCTTTGGGGGTTAGGGGGCCTATCCTCCGCTTACCGGCGGAATGATCGCCACCACATCATTTTCTTTCAAAACCAAATCATCTTCGGCATATTCCTCATTTACGGCAATGGCAAATTCTTCGATGTTTTTTAATTTTGGATACTTCAACAACAATTCCTTTTTTAACGCCGACACAGTTTCATCAGAATCCAATTCATAAAAAATTGAAGTTTCACTTACCAAATCGGTGGCGATTCCAAAAAATAACAATTGAATTTTCATCTGTTTAAATTTTATTTTTTATCGGTAACAGCTGCTGCCTGCCTCCCGGCAGGTAAATTCGCCATTAATCATCCCTTTGTGTATCAAAATTTGATATGCTCGTTTCATGGCTTTTATTTCTGCAAAAATAAATCATTTCTGCTTAAAAAAGGCAATTCATTTAAAATAGGTCTAAATAATCTATTGCGTGATGTTTATCACAAAACGAATAGTTACATTCGTTAAATTTGTTATAGTTCAAAATATTTTTAAAAATATGAAGTATGGTTTTATCATAGACAATCGCAAATGCATTGGTTGTCACGCTTGTACAACAGCCTGTAAATCAGAACACGATGTGGCTATTGGCGTAAACAGAACCTATGTGAAGCAGGTTGAAAAAGGTGAATTTCCAAATACGCGGCGAATTTTTTCCGTGATGCGCTGCAACCATTGCACCGACGCACCTTGTGTGGAAATTTGTCCGGTTCAGGCGCTTTACACCCGTGAAGACGGGATTGTGGATTTCGACAACAACCGTTGCATTGGCTGTAAATCTTGTATGCAGGCTTGTCCGTACGATGCTTTGTATATCGATCCTGACACACATACCGCCGCAAAATGTAATTATTGCGCGCACAGGGTAGATGTTGGCAGGGAACCGGCTTGCGTTTCCGTTTGTCCGGAACACGCCATCATTGCCGGTGATATGCACAATCCGAACACGGAGATTTCGCAATTGTTGGCGCGCCAGGCGGTGAAAGTTCGGAAGCCTGAAAAGGGAACCAATCCAAATTTGTTTTATATAGATGGAGACGATTCTTCGTTGGTTGCAGAGGCAACCGATAGATCCGGTCCAAGTTTGTGGAGTTCCCAAGCGCGTGGTGTTGGGCATTTTGCGAAAGCTGCAGAAAAAATGATGTACAGCAATAAGGAGTTCGATTTATTGCAGATGACCATTGATAATGATATTGAAGCCGCGTACCAAAGAAAAGACAGTGAAAATCCGAATTATATAGATGTATTGAACGGTAAAGCCCGCAGGGTTTATGATACGCCGGATAAAGGAATATTGTGGGGCTGGGAGGTTTCTACCTATGTTTTTACCAAAGCGATTGCTGCAGGCGCCTTTTTAATTCCGTTTTTGGCCTTGCTGTTGGGATATGAAGTGTCGCCAACCGCCAAATTATGGTCGGCAGGAATTTCGTTGGTTTTTCTGGTGTTAACAGGGTTATTCTTGGTGATGGATTTAGATAGGCCAGACCGGTTTTTAAATGTTTTATTGCGTCCGCAGTGGAATTCCTGGTTGGTGAAAGGTGGTTATACGCTAACTGTTTTCGGATTGTTGGTTACAATTTGGGGCGCAATGACACTGTTCGAAATAAAAACGGGTGAAACTGTTTTATTATGGATTACCGCAGTTTTTGCCATATTATTGGCGATTTATACCGCATTCTTGTTTGCCCAGGCAAAAGGCCGCGATTTTTGGCAAAGTCCAACCTTGCCGCTGCACATGTTGGTGCACAGCGTGATGGCGGGAACCGCAATTTTTGCAATTGCTTCCTTGGTTTTTGGTTATGAAGACTGGATGGTGATATTAAGAAATACAATGATTATTGCATTGTTGGTGAACCTGTTTACGCTGGTTACCGAATTGACCATCACACATCCAACCACTTCAGCAAAAATGGTGGTGAAAATGATCACGAAAGGAAGGTATAAAAATCTGTTTTGGGGCGTAACCGTATTGGTTGGAAACATCATTCCGTTGGCAATGTTGCTTTTGGGTTCTGGAGAATTATGGGCTGTGGTATCAGGAATTTGTGTATTGGCAGGAATTCTCATAACAGAGAAAATTTGGGTGGAAGCACCGCAAAGAGTTCCGTTGGCGTAGGGACAGGTCGCGACCTGTCCGTACTAAATTAAAAGAAAAAAATTATTTCTTCTAACAGCTGAATTAAACGCACTTTCCTTAGGAAAGGGCTGGGGATATAAAAAAAAATCGTAATTCAAAAATCGTAAATCGTAAATCATCATGGGTTACAAAAAACCATCATTTATAGAAGGAATTTCAGAAAAATTGGGCATCATTCCTAATTTGCATAAAGACGGCCATCAGGAATTTGATCAGGATATGCGCCATTTTACCGATGAACAAGTAGCGCAGCTGTATGAGAATTTTCCGCCGCCAGAAAAATGGGACAATTGGGTGGAATACAATCCGAAAGTATGGCCAAAAAAGGAAAAAGTCACTTATCAAATTGTGCCGACTACCTGTTTTAACTGTGAAAGTGCCTGCGGATTAACGGCATTCATCGACAAAGAAACGCAGGAAGTCAAAAAATTTGAGGGCAATCCTTACCATCCGGGAAGCAGGGGAAGAAACTGCGCCAAAGGTCCGGCCACCATCAATCAATTGACAGATCCGGACCGAATTTTATTTCCGCTGAAAAGAAAAGGAAAAAGAGGCGAAGGAGAATGGGAGCGTGTAAGTTGGGACGAAGTACTTGATACCATTTCTTTAAGAATCAGAAATGCCATATTGGAAAATCGCCACAATGAAGTTGCTTACCATGTGGGAAGGCCGGGTCATGAAAAATTTATGAACTGGATTTTGCAGGGCTGGGGAATTGACGGCCATAATTCGCACACCAATATTTGTTCTTCGGGAGCGCGTTTTGGCTATAATTTGTGGTATGGATACGACCGGCCATCACCGGATCACGCAGAAGCAAAATTTATATTGCTGATTTCCGCACATTTAGAATCGGGTCATTATTTCAATCCGCATGCGCAACGCATTATCGAAGGGAAAATGAAAGGCGCCAAACTGGCCACGATGGATCCCCGTTTATCGAATACCGCAAGTATGTCCGATTATTGGATGCCGTCTTATCCGGGAACGGAAGCCGCCGTTTTGCTGGCGATGGCATTGTATATTTTGCAAAATAAGTTGTATAACAGAGATTATCTGGAAAATTGGACCAACTGGCAAGAATATTTAAATGCTAAACACGCTGATAAAGCGATCACTTTTGAGAATTATATTGCTGCAATGATCGACGAATACAAGGAATTTACGCCTGAATTTGCCGAAAAAGAATCGGGCGTCAAAGCCGATATGATTGTGGAGATTGCACAAAAAATTGGTGAAGCAGGCGAACGTTTTGCCTCACATAACTGGCGTGCTGCAGGCGCTTCAAACCTTGGCGGCTGGGCCGTTGCCCGCTGTTTGCATTTCCTGACGGTGCTTACGGGTGCCGTTGGAACAAAAGGCGGAACATCCCCAAATATCTGGAACAAATTTGCGCCAAGCATTCCAAATCCGCCAAAACCGCAAAAACAATGGAATGAATTGCATTTTCCAAAAGAATTTCCTTTGTCATTTTTTGAAATGAGCCAATTGTTGCCGCATTTCCTTAAAGAAGGAAGGGGAAAACTGGATGTGTATTTTTCGAGGGTTTTCAATCCGGTTTGGACGTATCCCGACGGATTTACCTGGATGGAAATGTTTATGGACGAAAGCAAATTTGGCTTGCATGCGGCATTAACGCCAACGTGGAACGAAACTGCTTTTCACGCCGATTTTGTGTTGCCGATGGGATTGGCTTCCGAACGTCACGACATCAATTCTTACGCCACGCACGGCGGAACTTGGGTGGCTTTTCGTCAGCCGGTGCTGCGTGAAGCTGCGCGAAGAAATGGAAAACCGGTGCAACTGACTTATGAAGTGAATCCGGGGGAAGTTTGGGAAGAAGATGAATTTTTTATTGAGTTAAGCTGGCGGATCGATCCAGACGGAAGTATGGGAATTCGCAAACATTTTGAATCGCCTTACCGTCCGGGAGAAAAAATAACCATCGACGAATATTACCAATACATTTTTGAACGCGTTCCGGGCTTGTCGGAAACCGCCAAAAAAGAAGGCATCACCGAATTGGAGTATATGCAAAAATATGGTGCCTTTGAAATTGAAAGCGGTGAATCATACAAAAAGAATGAAACCTTGTTAACTGAAGCGCAACTTACTGGAGCAACAGTGGATGAAAATACCCAAGTTATTTCTAAAGACGGAAAAGATATTGGCGTGATAATCAACGGAAAAGCCATGGTTGGTTTCCCGACGCCATCGCGTAAAAACGAGTTTTATTCGCAAACCATGGTCGATTGGAAATGGCCGGAATATGCCACGCCAACCTATATCAAAAGCCATATTCATCTTGATAATTTGGATAAATCTAAAGGAGAATATGTGCTGGTTCCAACATTCAGGCTGCCGGCGTTGATTCATACACGTTCGGGAAATGCAAAATGGCTGGTGGAAATTTCAAACAGAAATCCGATTTGGATGCATCCCGACGATGCGGCGAATTGGGGATTTAAAACGGGTGATTTGGTGAAAATGAATACCGATATCGGTTATTTCATCGATAAAGTTTGGGTAACGCAAAGTATGAAACCCGGCGTTGTTGCCTGTTCGCATCATATTGGAAGGTGGAGAAGGCCTCAGGATAAAACAGGAAACAGGTGGGCCACCAATACCGTTAATATTGAAAACAATGGCAAAGGCGGCTGGAAAATGAATACCATTTCTGGCATAGAACCATTTGAATCATCGGATAAAGATTCCAAAAGAATTTTTTGGAAAGACGGAGGCGTTCACCAAAATATTACCCACGCCGTGCACCCCGATCCTATCAGCGGCATGCATTGCTGGCACCAACGGGTTCGCATTGAAAAACCTGGAAAAGACGAGCATTATGGCGATATTTTTGTGGACACCAACAAATCGCATGAGGTTTATAAAGAATGGATGAAAATGACGCGTCCGGCTCCCGGGCCAAACGGGGAACGCAGGCCAATTTGGTTTGAAAGGGCTTTTAGACCTGATCCTTCGATGTTTTATCTGAATGATGAAAAGAAAAAAGAAGAGTAATTTAAATCCCGCAATTGCGGGATTTTTTCATTTAAATGATTTGTTGAAATTGCCGTTTTTAATGTTTACATTAGCAGTCCTATTTAAAAAATTGTGAAAATAAAAAGCTATGTATAAAAAATGAAAACGGATGTTTTTGCATCATTTTGTTACCGGAATTATAAACAAGATAAATAAACTAAATGCTATTTAATTCCATAGATTTTGCCATATTCTTGCCTATAGTTTTTATTCTCTATTGGTTTGTCACAAACAAAAATCTAAAACTTCAGAATCTATTAATAGTTTTGGTTAGCTATTTATTTTACGGCTGGTGGGATTGGCGGTTTTTGTCGTTGATACTTTTTAGCACATTTGTTGATTATTTGGTTGGCTTCATGCTTTCAAAAGAAGAAAATGAGACAAAACGAAAAGCATTGCTTTGGACAAGTATCATCATAAATCTAGGATTTCTGGGATTCTTTAAATATTACAATTTCTTCATAGAAAATTTCACAACCGCTTTTTCATTCTTTGGAAATGAAATTCAACCCAATTCTTTAAACATTATTTTACCGGTTGGGATTAGTTTTTACACTTTTCAAACAATGAGCTATTCCATTGATGTTTACAAAAGAAAACTGGAACCAACTAAAGATTTTATTGCCTTTGCTGCCTTTGTAAGTTTTTTCCCGCAATTGGTGGCTGGTCCAATTGAACGCGCAACAAATTTATTGCCGCAATTTTATAAAAAAAGAACCTTTGATTATTCAAAAGCCGTTGACGGAATGCGCCAGATACTTTGGGGACTATTCAAAAAAGTGGTGATTGCTGATTCTTGCGCTACATATGCAAATGAAATTTTTTCAAAATATGAGAGTATGAATTCAATAAGTTTATTATTGGGAGCTGTTTATTTTGCATTTCAAATTTATGGTGATTTTTCCGGGTATTCGGATATTGCAATTGGTACGTCTAAACTATTTGGCATAGATTTAAAGCGAAATTTTGCATTTCCATATTTTTCAAGAGACATTGCGGAGTTTTGGCGACGTTGGCATATTTCATTGTCAACTTGGTTTAGAGATTATTTGTACATTCCTTTAGGTGGAAGTCGCGGCGGAAAATGGATGAATATTCGAAATATTTTTATCATTTTTATTGTAAGTGGTTTTTGGCACGGCGCCAATTGGACTTTTATTGTTTGGGGTGGTTTAAATGCTTTGTATTTTCTGCCGCTTTTAATATTTAATAAAAACAGACAGCATTTGGAGGTAGTTGCAAAAGGAAAAAACCTGCCATCATTTAAAGAATTTTTTCAAATATTGATAACATTTGGATTAACCGTATTTGCCTGGATATTTTTTAGAGCAGACACATTATTTATAGCAATTAATTATATTAACAGATTGTTCTTATTTAATTTTGATAATGGATTCCAATATTTATCAATAGAAAGATATGCACCTGAACTATTATTAATGATTTCTTGTTTTGTTATTGTAGAGTGGAATTCTAGAGAAAATGAACATCCTTTTTTTGGAAAATGGATTCCTTTGAAAATATTTTTAACAATATTGGCCCTTATTACTCTTGGCGTTTATTCTGATGTAACAGATTTTATTTACTTTCAATTTTAAAATAAAATGACTCGATTCATTAAATATATAATATCAATTTTTATAATAATTGTTTTATTATTATATTCTTGTGATTACATCTACACTCAAATTTATATAAAATAAGACCGTTGCAAAAGAACAATTTCAGTTTTTTAGGTTAATTCGAGAACACTTTTTTATAAATTCAATTTTTTTAAGTTCCTTAATATTGATTTTTTACTGTTTTTAATTGTCATATAAGCTTTTTTCTTTGTGTTTT
>DATCUQ010000045.1:0-19305 GCA_036567345.1 Lutibacter sp. | reverse complement strand
AAAAATTAAAAGAAAATTTAGAAAACCATATGAATATGTTGGTTCAAAATCCTGAAAGAGTAAAGAAATATTTTAGACATAATGACATAAAATATGCAGCAGCATAATAAATTTCCGTTATTAATCCGTCAGGTTAATAGTCGCCACGCAAACCGGTTTCAAGAATAAATTTTTCGGTGGCATTCCAGGTGTTTTGAATAAATCCGCCAAAGGTTGTGTAATGATAATCTACTGTTTGAGAGTTATCAAATTTATCTTGGTTAAATTTATCAGTCCAAAGATTTAAACCGGCAATCCATTCTGAATTTTCAACTTTGTAATTGTAGGTTGCTTCGTTAAATGAAGCCAATTGAATCCCCGAAAATTTGTAATTTGGAATTTCAATGGCCCTGTCATAATAACTCAAGCTGTTTTTAAAAGACAGTTTTGAGTAGGCGTTTATGGTATGGTCAAGTCCCAACTGGGCACTGTAACGATTTGTGTTATTCTTCTCAAAATAACTATGGGAATCGTCACCTTTGTTTTCAATATATTTTATATCGCCGCCAATGCGTTCTTCAATGGTTGTATTTATGCCGGCATTCAAGGTGGTTTTGTCATTGAAATACACAAATAATTTTGGATTGAGCGTATATCTTGTATATTTTGGAATTGCGGTAAAACCTATTTCGGAAGGATCATAAGGTTTTGCGGTGTTATAAGATGCGAATATAGTTGTACCAACTTTAGTATTTTTTTTCGCATAAAATCCGCTTACATCCAAACCCATTGCAGAAGTTCCGTTAAGCATAAAACTTAATTCTCTTTCTTCTTTTGGTATTTTTGAAACAAGATTTACCAATCCCGCAATAGCGCCACCACCGTAAAGCGTGGAAGAAGCGCCTTTAATCACTTCCACTTGTTGCAAGTCGAGAGGCGCTGTTTGCAACAAACTTAATCCGCCCGAAAATCCTGAATAAAGTGGATAGCCATCTTTTAATATTTGCGTGTATTTTCCGTCCAGACCTTGTATTCTGATTGATGAATTGTAGCTTGTGGCTGAAGTTTGCTGGGTTTGAATGCCTGTGCTTTCGTTCAGCATCATTCGTATATCGCCAGGTTTCATATTTCCTTTTTCTTCCAGTTCTTCGCCCGAAATGGCTTCAATTCTTGTCGGAATATTGTCAATGGTTCTGCTGGAACGGGTGGAAGAAATTACCACTTCATCCAGTTCTTCGCCTTCTTCAGCAGAAAGCAGAATTTCAAATGGTTCGATTTGAAGCAAAGGAAAATTAAAGGTGTTGCTTTTCTCCTGATAGCCGATAAAACGAAAAATGATGGTATGTTTTCCGTCAGGAATATTTTTGAGTTCAATAAAACCATTTTGGTTTGCACTGGCGCCATTGGTTGTGCCTTGCAAAATTGCTGTTGCACCCATAAGCAATTCTTTGCTTTCGCCGTCTTTGATAATGGCTTTGAAGGTATGTTGTCCAAAAGCCAACGAGGTATATATGATTGCCAACAAAGGCAAGATGAATTTTTTCATTTGGGCAAAGCTTCTTAATTAAGGATTGTTAAAATCTTCAAAGCTATGTTTTTTAATTTGAAGCTTAATTTATTTTTCTGCAATTTCTTTCAATTTTTCCAATGCGTTAAGCGCACAAATTATTGCTGAAATTTTTTTCATAATTTAAGCCCTTTCTTTACCTGTCTTTTAAAGGTTTTTAGCATTAAATCATAATTTTTCATGGCAGTATAAGCAATTTCCCAACCCTCGTTTATATAGCTTGTTGTGGCTTTAAACTGGTCCATCTTATTGTACTTATCCTTATGTGTCATTCCTTTTAATCTGATAAATTTTATAGACTTACCGATCGATATGTAATAAAAATACAGCAGGGTTTCCACACCAAATCGTGATTCCTTCATTTTATCAAGAATTGGAATAATATCGTCTTTGTATAAAACTCTTTCGCCTGTTAATATTTTTAAAGGATTTACATCCTGATTTAAAATATTGACTGTAGAATAGCCTAAAACCATGTCCGATTCTTCTTTTAATAAAGGATTGGTTAATTGATTAATGTATCCATGAATAATGTTCGACTGGTCGGCATCAACAAATAGCATAATATCAAAGATTGAATTTTCAACACCCACCGCCATTGCGTAGCCTTTCCCTTTGTTTTCTGCTAAATGAATTGAAGTTATTTCAATTTCTTTCTGCAATTCCTCAATTATTTTCTTAGTATTGTCCGAAGACCCATCATTAACTACAATAATTTCACTAACAATTAAAGATTCTGAAATTGAAAGAATGACATCTTTTAGTGTTTTCTCTTCGTTATATGCACATATTATTGCTGATACTTTTTTCATGGTGTGTTTTTTAAATTATAAATTTGTTTTTTTACGAATTGCGCCCAATCGTAGTGAGACCTTGACATATCGAAGGTGCTGTATGAAATTGGCTTGCCTATTTTAACCCTTATTGTTTTATTTCTTTTGTTAAATATTTCGTGAGGCAACAATACCAATTCCAGATTTGCGCTAATTCTCAGGATTTTTCTAATGATGTAAATAAAATAAAAGAGAAGAGAGTTTTTTCCGTAGAAATAAAATGGAACGATATCGCGGTGGCATACAACTGCTTTTTTAATAAACCCTTTCCGCCATTCATCATCCTCAACTTTTCCTCTTTTTATCCTTGATACAAGCCCAGCAGGGAAATGGGTAATAGGTAAATTTGAACTAAACAGTTTCTCCAATTCCTGAATATATTTTTTTGAATTTGTGTCAAAAACATTCACGACTGTAATTATGGGTTTTAAATGAGGGATTAACATAAAAACATCATTGCCGATAGCTTTCAAAGTGCCGTATTTATGAGCAACCGTATTTGTTAAAATTAACCCGTCAACAAATCCAAAGGGATGGTTTGCAACAAAAAAACATTTTCCGTTTTCGGGTAAATTCTCAAGGCCTTCTATCTCCACTTTTATATTTAGCTCCTCAAGTATCTTTGGCAGAAAATCAACACCTTTATAATTGGAATATTTAGTCAGAATTTTATTTATTTCCTTTTGCCTAATAATTACTTTCAGCCATTTAACACAAAAGGTAGGTAATTTTTTTAGCAATTTTGAGTTGCTTTTTTGTATTTGTATGTCTAAATCTATGTATTTCAAAGCAGTAAATATTTTATTTCTACAGTTTGTCATTTTTGGTTAAATACTCATAAATTGCTACTTTCGCGGCGTTTTCGCCCAATTTAATTAATTCATCAGCCTTATAAAAATCGAAAGTGCTTGCAGAATCAAAAGGTATATTTATAACAATGTCAGGTTTATGTTTTTCAACATTGTCTTTTGCAAGTTTATGTACCATCGCGTATGTGGCATTGTTTAAAAGAGAAAAATAACCAAGCCTTTTTTGATCTCCTGAGCTAATAAATTTGTTAATGCCATTAACAAAATCATTTATTGCCCCATTGTAACCTTCCTGTTTTTCCATTATTATTTTTGGATTTATAATAGCGTTCATTTTATTGCCATATAAATTAACAACAACCAAAATATCATTATTTTCTCGCGCTACATACTGTATGGGAACAGGATTTAGCACACCGCCATCAACCAACAAAGTATCTTTATATTTTACGGGTGTTATAAGGGACGGTATTGCAATTGATGCCCTAATTGCTTCATAAAAACTTCCGTCAGAAAAAACCACTTCTTTTTCATTTATGATATCAGTTGCGATGGCAGAGAAAGGAATGTTCATGTCTTCAATCAGCATATCAGGAATAAATGTTTTCATTTTGTTGAAAACTTTTTCTCCTTTTATTAAGCCATTAGAGGAAATGGTAAAATCCATTAAATCCCAAATATTTTTTTTATTTAGTGTTTTTACCCATTCCGTATATTCCGGCAATTTATCCATAGCACATAGCCCGCCAATCACAGAGCCAATTGAAGAACCCGAAACCGATGATATTACAAAACCTTGTTTTTCAAGTTCGTTAATTATGCCTATATGAGCGAGACCTTTTGAACCACCGCTCGACAATACCAATGCTACTTTTTGTTTCATTTTATTTGGCTTTATATTAAATTTTTAACATATCCAACCAAATCACCAACGGTTTTTATTTCATAAAATAAATTATAATCTATTCTGATTTTAAGTTTTTCCTCTAAATCCATATACAATTCAGCTAAATCAAGATCGTTAAAATTCAAATCATCTTGAAACAATGAATCAATTTTTATATCAGATAATTCATTAGATGACAAAACACAAATTCTTTCAATTATTATTTTTTCCATAACTCCTGTTTTTTGATTGCATTTTCTTAAATTATTGATATTTCATTATTTTAATTTTTATTATTTTATTAAAATCTCTATTTGTCAATAAGTGATTAAAAGGAGCAATTAAATAATTCCAGGTTTCATAAATTCAATTTTTAATTCTCATCAACTCTTTTTACTTTGTTATATTCCCGACAGAAAGTAAATAGTATGAAATTTTAATTTTATACTGGCTTTTTGCATCAATTAAAGCATCTTTAGCTTGTTGAGACATAGCTCTGGCTTCTAACAAATCTGATAAACTAGTTATTCCCGCCTCATAATTATCTTCCAATTCTTTTTGATATTCCAATGATTGTGTAAGCGCGGTTTTAGCAATATCAATCTGTTTATAACTTTCTGTTAGATCTCTGTAAGCCTTCGACATTTGTAATTGAAGTAGCTCTGACTTTTCAGCTAAGTTATTTTTTGCAATATCAATTTTTATTTTATGTTCCTGAAGTTTGTATGACCCTCCCCACCAATCTGAAATAGGAATAGACAATGTAGCAAATGCTAGCCCATAACTATTTTCCTGTTCATATGCATCTAAATATAAACCACCAACACCCACTGCCAATTGAGGAAGATATTCTCCTCTAGTCATTTTCTTTTGTAATTCCTCTGCTTCTATTGCTTTATTAAGCATATTATATTCCTGACGATTTTTAAGAGCTAAATTTGTATCTGTATAATAACTTTCAGGTGGGCTTAACAAAATTATAGAATCTTTAATACTCACATTTTCACTATAAGGTATTCCAACATGTTGACAAAAAACCATTTTCAGCATTTCAGTGCCATTTAAAAGCTTCAATTTATTTCCCTCAACTTTATTTAATTCTAATTTAACTTTTAATAAATCACTCTTTTTTGTTAACCCTGCATCATATAAATCTCCAACTTCTTTAAGTAATCTTTGTAATAATTTTTCATAATCTTGAAGTGTTACCTTTTTTTCATTTAACCCTACTAAATTCCAATAATATTCTTCTGTAGTAACCAATACCTGATCTCTAGAAAGATTAAATTGATATTGGGTTACTTCCTCATTTAAATTAGCCAATAAATTTCCATTTTTAATACGCCCACCTGTATATAAGGGTTGTATTGCTGTAATCATTGCTGTATTTGCATAATCCAACGTTTGTATACTAATTGGCGGCACATACGCATATAGTGTTGCCATCTCTAAATTTGCCGTATTTCCATCATATACCGGCAAATCCATTGCTTCTGTTTTTATGTCTAAAAAATTTTTAGATGATTTAAACGCAAAACCTGAAGTGCTTACTGTTGGAAAATATTTGGTAAAAGCATCTTTTTTAACTTTTTCTGAAGCTTCTACTTTTAATTTTGACTCTTTTAAACGCTTATTATTTTCTAAGGCCAATACTTTACAAGAATCTAAAGTTAAACTTTGAGCAATTAAAGATGAACTAAAAAATAATAGTGTAATTACAATACTTAATTTTTTCATTTTATTCTTTTTTCAAAAAATTATTAATTAGTTTCCGATGGCTTTTGCTTCTTTTCTTTCCGCTGCTCTACCTACTGATTTCCAATACAATACCGGTAAAACCAATAATGTTAATACCATACCTGTAAGTAAACCAAAACATATTACAGTACCTAATGGCCCCCATAATGGTGATCCACTAATAATCATTGGTATTACACCAACTGCTGCTGCTAAAGATGTTAAAAATATAGGTCTCATTCTACGTTTACCTGCTGCTAGGCCAGCTTCTTCATAGGACATTCCTTGGTCATTAACTAATTTACTAGCATAATCTATAAGAATAATTCCATTTCTAACTACAATACCGGCCAATCCCATAATCCCCATAAAAGCTGTAAGACTAAATGGATATCCCATAACTGTCAATCCTAATGCAGCGCCAAACACACTTAATAGCATAGTTGACATAATAAGCAATGCTTTTCTAACTGTTTTAAATTGAAACATTAAAATAAAAAAGATTAATACAACACTAACTCCTAAAGAACCAACCATTGGTGGAAAATTTTCATTACTTGACTGATAATCACCACCATAATCAATATTCACACCTTCTGGCAACTCCAATTTTTCTATTTCAGGACGTATTTTACTAAGAACATTATTTGCCACTCCTCCTCTTACAATATCTCCCATTACTGTAAGTGTACGTACACCATTTCTCCTAGCTATAGTACCCTCGGTCCACTCTGGTTTTAAGTTACCTATTGAGCGTAATGGTAATGTTTCTAGTGTTAATAATGATGTAATGTATTGATTGCCTAGGTCATCTATATTATTTTTCTGATAATCTTCTTTTGATAAAATTACACTTATTGGATAATCATCTTCCCAAACCGTTGTTAATGGCAATCCATCTAAAGAAATTAATAATGAAGAAGCCACTAAAGATTTTGCATATCCCAATTGATTAGCCTTATGCTTGTTTAATTTAACCGAAATTCCTTCTCTCTCCTCAAGCCAATCATCTCTAATCCATTCAAAATCTCCGCTTTTATTTAATATCTCTTTTATCTTTTCTCCAACCTCCTTCAAATCTTTTATATTATTAGATGCTATTCTAACTTCAATAGGTGCTTTAAAATTTTCCATTGCCAATTGCTTCCACTTTACATGTGCAGAAGGAAAAGCATTTCTATACTTTACAGTATATTCATCAATTATATCAACAGTAGCCTCATTTGATATTGTATTTAATAAAAGCTGCCCATAATTTTCTGACGGTAAATGTGGCGCATATAAAGCGTTAAATCTTGGAGATCCATTCCCTATAAAACTAGCAATATTTGTTATTCGTTCATCTTTTTTTAAGATAGTTTCTAAACTATCTATAACGCTTTCAGTTTTAGTGGCAGACGATCCTTCGGGCAAATACACTTCTATAGCAAATTGCTTACGTTCCATTTCAGGAAATAATTTTTGGTCTAAGCCCATAAAAAACAATACGCCTATAGCTATAGATAAAATCCCAACAAAAATAGTTAGTTTAGGGTTTCTGAAACAAGCACTAAGCGCTATATCAAACCAATATTGTACATAGTCCAACAAACTTTTTTTATCACCTTTATTTTCATTATGAAGTCCTTTCTTAATAAAAACATAACACATAAAAGGGGTTAATAATAATGCAACAAGCATTGAAATACCTAAAGCTATAGCAATTGTAATAGGTAAACTACCCACAAAATCATCAGCAATACCAGTTAAGAAAAGTGACATTGGAAAAAAGGCTACTGAGATAGATAAAGAGGCTGTTAACACAGGTATAAATAACTCTGTTGCTGCCTTCCAAGCAGCATCCCATGGATTTTCACCATGGTCTAATTTTTCTACGTGACTATCTATTACCACTATAGCATTGTCTACCACCATCCCCAATACTACAATTAAAGATGCCAATGACACTATATGCAACTGAATACCTACCAATTGCATTACCCCTAATGTAATTAAAATAGAAATAGGAATTGATACTGCTGCCACTGCGGCTACTCTAAATGGCAATAACAACATTGTAACTATAATTACAGCTATAATTGCAATTACAAATTCTTGTAAAAAATGTGAAATAGAAGCATCAACCACTTCAGGTAAACTTGATATAACATTCAGTTTAACATCACTACCAACTTGTTTTGAAAATTTATCCAATACATCTTGAACATTTTCCCCGAAATGGACAATATTGTTTCCTTTTTGCATCTCTAAAGAAAGAAGTAATGAGTTATTACCATTATTTCTAATGAAGTTTTTAGGATCTTCATAGCGACGCTCTACATAAGCAATATCTTTTAACCGAATGATATTACCTAAAGGATCTGAATATATTATTTGCTCTTCTAAATCTTTTTCTGACTCAAACCTAGGAGGTAAATGAATTGGCATTACCAAATCTCCATTATCTAAAGTTCCTGAATAATTAATTGATTCTTGTAATTGAAAAGAAGCTAAAATTATTGAAGGTTTTACATTAAACTCTTTTAGTTTTTCAGGTTTAATATATACATAGATTTCTTCTTTTTGCTCTCCAAAACTGTTTATTTTAGAAACCTCTGGAATCTTTCGTATTTCAGCTTTTAAATCGTCCATTATATCTCCAAGTTGCCGATAACTTTTTTTGTCAGAAGACATTGTAATCAATAATGCCGAAGTATCACCAAAGTCATTACTTCCTATTAAAGCTAAAACACCTGTAGGCAATTGTGATTTTAATTCATTTAATCCATGTCTCAGTTTAGACCAAAACTTGTCTGCATCCTTAATATTTCCATTAAGCTCAACATAAATAATCATTTGACCTTCTTTGGAGTGTGAGTAGGTTTTTGATTTATCTACTTCCTCATAACCAAATATATAATCTTCAACAACCTTTGTTAATTTTTCTTCAACTTCTAATGATGTTGATCCTGGAAAAACACCTACAACAATACCTTGACGTATAGTAAACTCAGGAAATTCACGTCTTGGCATATTTTTTAAACCAAAAGCACCTAAAATCATCATTAGCAACACAATTGTTATAACAATTTGGCTATACTTCATAGATCCCTCAATAATATTAATTCCTTTTTTCATATGAATATGCTTATATTATAATTAAAAATACTTTGGTAAATTTAAAATCTAACTTTATCATTATTAGTCAATTGGTGATGGCCTTCAGTAACAATAATATCTCCTTTAGATAGACCTCCTACTATTTCTATTTGGTTATTTGCAAAAGGCCCAAGTTCAACCTCGTGTTTATTCACAATTTTTGAGTCTGGATTTACTTTAAATACATAATTTTTATCATTTACGTCTTTAATTACAGCTCTGTATGGTATTACTAATTTATCTTCTGAAGTTGCTAAACTAATATCAACATCACAAGCCATCTCCGATTTCATTAGTAAATCTGGGTTTTGAACAAGAATTTTTACTTCATAAGTTTTTGACAATCTATTGGCTACTACTCCAACTTTTTCAAGTTCCCCTATAAATTCTTTGCTTCCTAATGCAGATATTACTATTCTAGCTTTTTGCCCTTTACTAATTTTATTTATTTCATTTTCAGGAACAGAAACCCTAACATAAACTTCATTTAAGGAAACTAAATTTATTACAGGATTTCCTGGTATAGCACTAGATCCAACTTCGATATTTCTAGTTCCAATAAATCCAGAATTTGGAGACTTTAAAGTACAATTTGAAAGATTTTGATAAGCAATCTTGTTTGCAGATTTTGCTTGTGCTAACTTAGATATGGCGTCTTGCATTTGTATTTCCGGTAAGCTACCTTTATCATAAACTGATTTTAAACGTCTATGCGCATCTTCCGCTTGACTTAATGCTGCTGAAGTAGCTTGATATGCGTTGATAGCTGAAGTGCTGTTAAGTTCTGCTAAAATTTGTCCCTTACTCACCTTATCTCCCTCTTCAACTTTAACCGATACTACAGTTCCGGGAAGTAAAAAACTTAATGGCACCGTCAATTTTGGCTCAACATAACCATTATAACTAAATTCTTTACTTAATGATATTTCACCAACCTCTATAACCTCTACTTTATAGTCTTTATTAACATTATTCTCAGCGTCTTTTTCATTTTTATTCTTACAACTATGTATAAAATTAATAACTACAATAATTATTAACCATTTTCCCAATTTCAAAATTTTATTATTCATATTTTTCAAATTTATTATTGTTGTTTTATATCTTTAATTAATAAATCTATTTTATTTCATTAGGGTTTATGTTTTTAATCCTTTAATAAATACCTCTATTAATTTCTCAAAGGAAGGTTGATGCTTTTCATATTTGTCCTGTAAAAAAAATGGTATCTCAAGCCCTTTTACAACCATAAGATACATTTCCAGTAACTCATCAATATTCAAATTTTCCATAAATTCACCTGATTCAACACCTTGAATTATCAGATTTTTTAAAATTGATTTTTCCCAATTATCATGTTCATTTCTTAAATCATCAATAAAATCGTAATGTTCAAAAAAGTCAGCCTTTAGTGTATCGTGATAATTTGCAGCCTCATTAATAACTTCCATTCTTTTTACAAGTATTAATTTAATTTTTTCAGAAGCTCTTATATTTTCCTTATCAAGAATTAGCGACATTTCACTTTTAAATTTCACTATTTCATTTGATACAACTTCCTTATACAAATCTTCTTTACTAGCAAAATGATAATACAATGAACCTTTTGCTTTTCTGGCAATTTTGGCAATTTCATCCATTGAGGTTTTATGAAACCCAAATTTGCTAAATAAATTGTTTGCTACATTTAATATTATATTCCTTGTATTTTCTAAAGACATATTTTTAAATAATTAATCATTATGACTATAATCGTTTAATAGTACAAAAGTAATAAATAATTTTTAATATAAAATAAGGAAAAGACACATTAAGACCGTTGCACGGTAAATTTCGCTATAAAGGGAATAAATCGACACAAAAAATTGATTCAACTATTTGTATATCAATAAATTAAATTATATTGTATTTTGTTCTTATCAAAAAAGCAATTCACCTTACTTTAGCGGTCAGCATTTGTGATTTACGTTCACGAAAAATTAAAACAGTATTTTTTGACCAAATCAACACACTTTTAGACTGGAAAAAAATAAGTGGCCTAATGGCCAATTATTATATAAAGGGGAAAAGCGCCTCAGGCCGCCACAGTTACAATGGTCTTCTATTATTTAAAATGTGTCTTTTGCAAACCTGGTATGGATTAAGCGATTATGAAGTGGAAGACCGGGTAAACGACAGTATTTCTTTTTCATATTTCTGCGGATTAACAATTGATCAAGTTTAGCGCCGGATCAGAAACCAAATTAAAAAACCCTTATTGTATAGGGGTTAGGAGGGGTGCTGTTTTCTAACAGACCCCGAATTAGCCACTTAATTTTTAATCTAAAATGTATGCATTTATGATTTTGAGCTCAATACCAGTATATTCTGAAAATTCATGTATGGTAACAAACTGCCGAGGTTTTTTATCTAAAAACAATCTTATTTCCCTCAATAACTTACGTCCATACCGTTCACTTCTTCCAGTGATGATTTAAATATCTTTTGGGTATATACAGGTTCTTTTCTGCCTTTTCATACGCTATCTATGCCTTATCCATACCTTATCCATACTGTATCCATACTTTATCCATTTTGTCTCGCCCTAAATAACTGTAAACAAACTAAGCGTGTATGGAACACAATGAACAAGAATTTTATGATGATAAATCTACGATGATTTGTTCAGAATTAAAAATTTAATCGATTATGGCCAAAACATTAAATAAGGCGGAGATGAATGATCCAGAAATTTTAGTCTTCAGTGAAAATTTCTTTATATTTTTCTTCTATATTTTTAATCTCCATATCGTTTAATGCTGCAAATTCTTTTGTTCTTGCCCTCATTGATAAAACACCATTATTTTGTTCTAAAAAACGAAGCAGCGTAGCCACTAATTTATCCGGCATTTCAAAATTATTGTCCAAGTAACGCTTAAAGAGATCATAGCGCTGAAGGTATTTCACCTCCTCCGGGATGACTCTCACAATGGTATCTTCCACACATTCGTACATAAACTCAGCTTGTTTTGTGGCGTCAAAGTAGCGATAAAAATCAATGGTCTGGTTTAGAACTTCCGCATTATGGTCCTGTGTTTCCTTCCATTCAATAAAATCCAGCAATGGATGTGAGTAGCTTTCCAAAACTTCCCGATAGGTTTCAATTTTATCCAGAATTGAAGCAGAAACCGGGAAAATAACACCCTGCTGCGTAAATCCTTTTTTTGCCAAAATATGATGAATGATATAACGATGCAATCGGCCATTTCCATCAACAAAGGGGTGGATAAACACAAATCCGAAAGCGATAACTGCTGCCGCTAAAACAGCATCATAGCTTTCATCCTGCAACAAATTGTTGGTGGCTATTAAACCATCCATCAATTGTTCAACATCTTGTCCTTTTGAAGAAATATGGTCAGGGAAGGGTTCGCCTGTAATTCTGTCGTGTTCCCCTACAAATCCGCCTTTTTTTCGAAATCCCATTTCCAGAAAACGGGTATTTTCAATTACAACCTGTTGCAAGCGGGTCAATTCGCTTTTGCTTAACGGTTTTTGTCCAGCCTGGCCTATGGCTTTTGCCCAACGCATTGCCCTGTTAGTTCCGGGATTTTCGCCCTCAATGGTAAATGATGCTTTGGAATCCTTTAAAATCAAAAAGGAAGAAGCTCTTTGCAAGATGTCTTTATGGATGGTATTTAAGAAACTATTTTTTTTATCGGACAAATTGGCTTCAAGATAGGCTTTCAGTTTTTCCGTTTTAGTTATAAGCGGACAAAAATCTCTGGTTCCCGGGAGGTTATTTATAATACGATGGCGCGTTGAGCGTATTCCTTTAACGGAAAACTGTAAATTTTCATCGAGCAACGGCACAAAGTTTTTAATGGTTAAATCTTCAATATTGAGTTGTTTTTGCATCAGCCACTCATATAAAAACCAGATTTTACGGCTATATTGCCCTGTTGGCTCCAGTTGAAGTATTTTGACAATCTCTATTTCCGGCAGCTTTTCAGCAAATTTTTTAAAGAATAACAGGTTGACGCCTTCATATTTTAATGCAAAAACAAGGTGCTTATATAAGGTGTCTTCAATTGTGTTTTTTGATGAAAACACTTTCCATTTCGCTGTAGTATAACTCCGCCTTTTTTCACTTATTAACGCCAATTGTTCCGGAAAAGGCATTTCTAATTTTAAACCTTCAATAAGCGCTCCGTATCCAGCAATTGTGCCTTCTTCTGGTGCTTGCACTCCGTGAAAAATGGTTATTTTAAGTGAAAAATGTGTATTATCCATAAACTTTGGTAAAAAAAATAGTTTTTCAAATATAGTGGAAAAATAGGTTATTATTTGGAATAATGGGTTTTATTTTAATGTTTTATGTAAAAACGGGTTTTTAAATTTGTCAAATTGGGTTTTAATATGGCTTTTCAGGTTCATTTTGGTCTGAAATTGAAAAAACGGGTTTTTCACTACATTTAGCTCTTCATCTTATTTAATCCAGGAACCTTATACATTATAAAATAGCCGATTCGGTAAAAAGTGATCCTTTCGGTCAAAAACAGTCATTATTGTATAAGGTGATCATTATGGTAAAAAATTGTAAATACGGTAATAAGTGATCTTTTTTGTCAAAAACAGTCATTACGGTAAAAAGTGATCATTTCAGTCAGAAACAGTCATTTGTCTTTATAACTGGATTCACACTACTTCCAAAAAACGTAATTGGCTTGCCATCAACCCAAAATTAGCCAAAGCTTTGAATTTAAAATTAAGTAATGAAGGTAATTTTAGATGGTTGGATGAAAATGAAAATATTGTAGTAGAATCTTTTTACTGGAAAAGTAATAATGAAGATAATTGAAGTAGAAATTTACATTCAGAGAGTGGTCAGGGATGGTTTGTTGCTATTACACAAGAAGTGTTAGAAAGAATTAAAAAGTTAGGTGTCAATAAACTTTATCATCACAGAAAAATATTTAGAAGACTATAGTTTACTCAGAGAAGCTATAATACTTATTTAAAAGAAAAAAATGATTTAAGTTCTATAGAAAAAATTGAACTTGTTTAAGAATATCATAAAACGCACTTAAATTTTACATTTTAAATGGTCAGCCATATTATATTATAAATGAAGTAAACAACACCCAATATAGCACCTTAAAAAATAAAATCCTGATAATCAATCGATTATCAGGGTTTTTTGCAGAGAAAGAGGATCCGCAACCATTTTAAAAAACCCTTATTCTATAGGGGTTAGGAGGGGACCTTTTTTTAACTGACACCGAATTAGCTCCTTGATATTTGACGTAAATTGTGCTTATTTATGATTGCTATTTAAAAAAAGGTAGCTAAATTTTACCTTGTTTTGACAAAATAAAACACTCCTGATTTTTGTGCTCCTAAACACAAATTTAATCTTTTTCCAATTACAAATTATATATTGTAGTGTACCTTTTTTGGAATATTTCTATATATTTTACTTTCATAATCTCCGATAGGAAAGAGTTTTGAATCATTATAATCAATACTTCTTTCTTTTCGGAAAAACGTTTAAAGACGCCATCGATTTGTTTGGTATTTAATCCAAGATCCAATGCCAATTTTACAAAATGCTCTTTTCTTAACTTATTCTTTTTACCTCCCAATGTCAAGGCCAATTCTTCTGTATCTTCAGGGTTTGCAATCGCCACATTTAACAGGTCATAAGCAGGGGCTAAAACCCAACCGGAGGCCGTTTCGATCATTGAAAAGTTTTTTAAATGCATATCATTGTTTCCTGTCAAAAAACTAAATAAGGTCAATTCAAAAAAGAATAATTTGTCCAATTGCGTATTGCTTGAGAATTTACCTAAGGCATTCCCAATTTTTTCCATAGAGCTTTTATATTTATCAAAAGCTTCCGTTATCTGAAACATATCAAGCATATGTATTTTTTTTCCATCATCAGTTCTGTCAATACGTTTTGTGATATAGGAAAGTTCTCCAGATTTCAATTTGATTAAAGAGGAGGGAACCGTCTTGATTTTTAAAAGCGCTGCCAATCGCATTGTTAAATGTTCGTTTTCTGGCATTTCCGGATACTCCAGTGATGGTGGTTTAAAAATATAGTTTCCACCCAGTGCACCAACAACCGTCAACCGCTGATCCCTTTTTTCCTCATTAAAAGACATTGATAGTTTTGGCTGAACTCCCGGGACTGAAACACTGCGTTCCACAACATTTTTGGCCAAATCTGCCATTTGATCAAAGGTATATTCCAATTTTGGAGCTTGTTTTGTTCCAAAAAAAATGAGACTGCACTTTTCGTGAAAGTCTGTTTCAACAGTCAAATCCTCATAACAATATAAGCATTTATTCTTCATTTTCTTCCTTTATTGGTTGAACACTCACTGCTCCAATACAATTTTGGCAACACGCCAATAACAACCCCATTCTGTCATTTGGATTGATCTTCCAATTTTTGGATGCAATATTTAATAACCACCCTTCCGGAATAAGACCTTCAAAAAAAGGAAATAGCCTATTACTTGTGTATGGTTCACTTCTTACGGGCAGTGTAAATGTGATAAATTGATTGGGGAAATTTTTCACATAATCACTTGTATAAGTAAATGTGTATTCCCCATCATCTGTTTCCATTAATTTCCCGGCAAATGTTTTGTCGTAGAATATTTTAGCGCTTCTCATGGCCTAATTATTAATTTCTTTTAAACTAACTGGCGCCAATTGGTGCCCAAACATATTTAGCACCAAATTTACTTTATCCATGTTGAGGTTTGTTTTGCCTTGTTCAATTTTTCTGATGACAGTTAATGCCACTCCGGCTCTTTCAGCGAATTCCTCTTGCGTTAAATTCACCTCTTTTCTGCGTTCTTTTACAAACTGTGCCAACTCTTTCATTATATGTGTTTAAGTATAATTTAATGTAAATATACTAAATTATATGTATTTGCGTATATTATTTTATTAAATATTATATTTATATGTTAAAACGTATAAAAAATAAGAATATTAGAAGGGTGTTATGATACTTTTTGTAAATACTTTGTCGAAGACCCATTAAAATCAATGGCAATAATAAATGAAATTTTTGTGTAACTTAATGAGATAATAGGTTAAAAATTGCTCTGAATAGTTACCATAAATTATGATGATTGTTTCAACGGCGATTATCGCCGTTATAAATGCAATATTTAAACCGATTAATTTACAAAATGCATAAAATAGAATGACAAGAACTTTATAAGATTGTTGCTAAGTTATAATGATTAATTTTATTTTTAGGGGTTAGGAGGGGAGCTATTTATCTAACGCACCCTTAATTAGCCCCTTGGTATTTAATCTAAAATGTATTCATTTATGATATTGAGCTCAATACCGGTATATTCCGAGAATTCATTTACTGTTACAAACTGCCGAGGCTTTTTATCTAAAAACAATCTTATTTCCCTCAATAATTTGCGCCCATACCGTTCACTTCTTCCCGTGATGATTTGAATATCTTTTGGATATATACAAGTTCTTTTCTGCCTTTTCATACTCTATCTATGCCTTATCCATACCTTATCCATACTGTATCCATTTTGACTCGTCCTGAACGACCCGTCCTGTGACCCGTCCTGAAATAACTATACAGTTTAATTAATAAATCCTGCTTTAGCTATACAAATATAATTTTTAATCCTAAATATACTATACATCTGCTTTATCATAGTTAAATTTTTTATTATAATTCTTCCACCTTTTCTTTAAGTTCTCTGATTGACCCGTCCTGAAATAACTATACACAAACAAAGGGTGTATGGAACACAAAGAACAAGAATTTTATGCTATGATAAATCTATGTTGATTTGTTCAGAATTAAAAATTTAATCGATTATGGCCAAAACATTTAATTGAGGTGGTGATGAATGTTCTAGTAATTTTTAGTTTGCAGTGAAAAATGTTTATTTACCGTGAAAAATGTTTATTATAAGTAGGTTTTGGTGAAAAATGGTTATTTTAAATGCAGTGTAAAAATGGGTTATTATTTGGAATAATAGGTTTTATTTTAATGTTTTATGTAAAAACGGGTTTTTAAATGGATTTTTAGGTTCATTTTGGTCAAAAATTGGAAAAACGGGTTTTTCACTACATTTAGCTCTTAATCTTATTTAATATAGAAACCATATACATTATAAAATAGCCGATTCGGTAAAAAGTGATCCTTCCGGTCATATATTGTTATTTCGGTCAAAAATAATCATTACGGTTAAAAATGATTATTCCGGTCATAAATAGTCATTTCGGTCAGAAACAATCATTCTGGTCAAAAATAGTCATTTCAGTCAAAAACAGTTATTTCGGTAAAAAATGTTTATTCCGGTCATAAAAAGTCATTTCGGTCATAAATAGTCATAACGGTATAAATGACACTTTTCGGTATAAATGACCTAAAACGGCACGGATGGACACCTGTTTTTTTATACACTGCTAATTCTTCGGTGATTTGCTAAGAATTTAAAATTTATTCAATTATGGCTAGACAGACTGGTATTATTAAATTGAAAGGAACTATCGGGGATATTTCCTTTTACAAATCTTCAGATGGACATCTTGCTCGCGAAAAAGGCGGCATTGACAAATCCAGAATGAAAAATGATCCTGCGTTTCAAAGAACGCGTGAAAACGGATCTGAATTCGGCAGGGCCGGAAAAGGCGGAAAATTGGTGCGAAGCGCCATCAGAATTCTTTTGCTGAATGCAAAAGACAAAAGAGTGGTGAGCAGACTGACCACCGATCTTTTAAAGGTCGTAAAAACGGATGCCATCAATGAGCGCGGAATGCGCACCATTGAGGATGGCTCAATGGGGCTTATCAGTGGCTTTGATTTCAATACCAATGGGAAATTGGGATCTACTTTGTTTGCTGCTTACAGCAACAATTTTGATCGTGTAACGGGCGAGGCAAGTGTGAACATTCCTTCCTTTTCGCCATCGGTAAGGATTGCTGCTCCGGCAGGAACTACACATTTCAAATTGGTAACTGGTGCTGCAGAATTGGATTTTGCAAATGAAACCTCCACTTTTGAAAATGATGAAACTGCTATTTTGCCTTATGACAGTGCAGACACCGGTATTGTTGATTTTGTTTCGGCACTTACTCCAAACTCTGTGCTTCCTGTGATCCAGGTATTGGGCGTTGAGTTTTATCAGGAAGTGAATGGGCAAATGTATCCGTTGAAAAACGGCGCTTACAATGCCTTGGCAGTTGTTTATGTAGACACCATCTAGTGGAACTGCATTTGCACAGGACCTATTTTAAAGAGGGTACCAACGGTGCCCTCTTTCATCATGGTGTCTTTTTGGGTTTTGCCATCGAACTTTCCTGGCTAGAAAACCAGAAAATGAAGTCCTGCATTCCGGAAGGTGTTTATACGCTTAAAGCGCGTTATTCCGAAAAGTTTAACCATCATTTAATTCTGGAAAATGTTCCGGGAAGAAGTTTGATTCTGATCCATCCGGCCAATGATGCCAAAAAGGAATTGTTGGGCTGCATTGCACCGGTCACTTTTTTATCGGGGATCGGAAAAGGAACGGCCTCAAAACCATTACTGCAAAAATTAGTGTCCTTATGCTATCAGGCATTTGACCGAAAAGAAATTGTCACATTAACCATAAAATCTTAACCAATGAAAATTATAGATCGATATAAAAAAACCACTCCAACGTTTTTTAGAAAACTTAGAAATATTGGCATTGCATTGGCAGCCACCGGTGGCGCTATTTTAGCAGCTCCCATTTCTTTGCCTGCCTTGGTGATCACCATCGCCAGTTATCTGGCCGTGGCCGGAACTGTAGTGACTACTGTGAGTCAGGCTGTAGTGTCGGACAATGAAAATGAAACCGAAAAATGATGCTCAATGATATTCAAATAAGGTCGGGTGTTGTTGGTGGGACGTTGTTTTCGACTGCATTGAATATCAGTCCGCACGATTTGCTGTTCACCGCAATTATGGCTGTGATTGGCGCTGTGGTGAGTTTTTTTGTTTCATCTATTTTGAGAAAATTGTTTAAGGATTCAGATAAATCAAAAAATGCCTGATAGGCATTTTTTTTGTTATATATCTATTGTTGTTTAACGTTCTGCCGCTTCACGCAGTTGCGAACTTTGGAACCGCTTATTTTCTGTTAAAGATAAAAATTCATGCGAAACGTGAACGTGAATTTACTTCAAAATTCGCAATTGCGTGAAACGGCTGTGTGTGCCCTGCATGAGCAGCGCTCACACTTAGTGAAGCTAAATGAAAAAATTCAAAAATGCAAATTTGAATTTAGAAAAGCAAGATTAAGTGTGAATATTTTTCCAGAGGGTGCGAGACCCTTACGTGCGGAGTAA
>DATCUQ010000044.1:0-4084 GCA_036567345.1 Lutibacter sp. | reverse complement strand
CTAATACGCGACATAAGTATTACTTAGTTAGGCATATAGTTCACCTCTGCTTTCCTTTATTAAAATTAATATTTTTTCTTATAAATCTCTCTTGTAAATTTTTAAATGAATACTTTCACAAAGTAAAGGTTAGGGATTGAACGGTTTGTTTGAGCTCTCCCGATTTTTTTCGGGAAGCGAGCCGTGAAAGCCCGACCGCTTTTTCAGCGGTAACGCCCACCAAAAAGGCGGGTTGGCCCAAAAAACAACCTTGCAAAATTTAATTAAACCAGATGGTAAAGTATTTGATTTTTGCCAAATCCGGAATTTGGTCTTTGGTAACTTGCGCTCTGCTAAACCTGTTTAGCCCCAAATCTTTTTTATCGATAGAAATTGTGGCATTTAATTCGTCAATAAAAAGTGTTGCCGAAGTTAAGGTGGTTTCGACCTTGTTTACCATATAATTTTTGTTGATGTCCTTAAAAGTAGATTGCAGGGAAATTCCCTTTTTTGTTTTATACCTGTCGTCAAATATTTGTATGCTTTTTATGCCTGATGACGGATCATTTAAATTTGTGGGCACAATTTCCAACAATAATTTCCCCGTTTTTGCGTATATTAAATACGCATCGTTTTCAACCGAAAATATTTTTTTGTCAATTTCCTTATCGGCATATAACACAGCGACTATGGAGTCTTTTGCAAAAATTGAATTTAAATTCTTTATGGTTGTTTTTTTGGTTAACTGGCCAACCCTGCCATTTTCAATCAAAAATTGGTCGTTTACTTTGGAACAATGAATGAGCAAAAATGAAAATAAAATTACATAAACGGTATTTTTTATGGAAGACATAAACAGGTTGTGGTTTTACAAATTTTATCGAATATATGCACCTTCACTTAAGATTTCAACATTATTTATTTTATCGGATTTCAAATTACCCGTTTTAAAATTCCCAAAACGCCCCTAATAAAACTTGCGCTTGTGACCACTTTTAAAACCGGGTTCATTCGCGTACTTGTTCTTTCCCTGGATTTTTTTGATTCTTCCATTTCTTCTCGTTTCCTGTTTTCAACATCTTCCTTTTCATAGATTCGCTCTATTTTTTCATTCAATATTTCATAGGCGCTTTCTCTGTCAATTACCTCATTATATTTATGATAAATACGCGAACTCTCGATCAATTTCGTCAATTCATTATCTGTGAGCACGTCCATTCTGCTCATGGGTGCACGCATCATAGTGCACGCCAACGGCGTTGGGATTCCTTTTTCGTTTAAAACGGAAACAAACGCTTCCCCTATTCCCATTTGCGTCAACACTTCATCAACATCATAATACTCAGAATCAGGGTAATTTTCAGCAGCCAATTTGATGGCTTTTCGGTCATTTGCGGTAAATGCGCGCAATGCGTGCTGCACTTTTAAACCCAATTGTCCCAAAACAGCTTCAGGAACATCATTCGGATTTTGGGTCACAAAAAACAATCCGATTCCTTTTGAGCGAATTAATTTCACAATACTCTCTATTTGGGATAGCAACGCTTTAGAGGCTTCATTAAAAATTAAATGCGCTTCGTCAATAAAAATAACCAATTCCGGCCGGCCGCTGTCGCCCTGTTCCGGAAAAGTTGCATATACTTCGGCCAATAATTGCAGCATAAATGTGGAGAATAATTTTGGCTTGTCCTGAATATCAATTAAACGCAAAATGGAAATAATTCCTTTCCCGTTTTCATCAATTCTCACCAAATCCTGAACATCAAAAGAGCGTTCGCCAAAAAACAAATTTCCGCCCTGTTGCTCAATTTCCACGATTTTTCGTAAAATTGCCCCGGTACTTGCTGTGGAAATCAATCCATATTCTTTCTGGATATCCTCTTTTCCTTCAGCAGTGGCATATTGAAGAATTTTTTTGAAATCTTTTAAATCCAGCAAAGGGAATTTGTGGTCATCACAATATTTAAAAATGATGGAAACAATGCCGCTTTGCGCTTCTGGCAACTCCAATATTCTTGAAAGCAACACCGGCCCAAATTCCGATACCGTCGCCCGCAACCTGACGCCGTCTTGTCCGGACAAAGTAAGTATTTCAACAGGAAAATTTTTCGGTTCAAAAGGCAATCCGATGGCAGCGTGGCGTTCATCAATTTTTGGATGGCCCGCACCCGGTTGCGCCAATCCGCTTAAATCACCTTTTACATCCATCAACAGTACGGGAATCCCTTTTTCAGAAAGGTTTTCGGCCATCACCTGCAATGTTTTTGTTTTTCCGGTGCCAGTTGCACCGGAAATTAGCCCGTGCCTGTTCAATGTTTTTAAAGGCACTTTAACAAAAGCATCTTTAATGGTTTTACCGTCTAACATTGCCGAACCCAAAACGAAATAATCACCTTTGGTATGGTAACCTTCATTGATATGATTAAAAAAAATTTCTTCCCTGGTCATTTTGAATATTTTTCATAAAAATAAGAAATAAACTGAAACCAAAAATTTGAAAAGAAATTAAGTTGCAAATATTTATTCCCGTTCCTAAATCTTATATTTGCAGTATGGTAGATGCAAGGACTAAAGAATTATTAAAAAAGGGCGAAATGCTTCCTTTGATGGAAGAATTTTACACCATTCAGGGCGAAGGATTTCATACGGGAAAAGCGGCTTATTTTATCAGAATTGGTGGTTGTGATGTTGGTTGCCATTGGTGCGATGTGAAAGAAAGCTGGAATGCAAAACTGCATCCTCCAACAAGCGCAGACAGCATTGTGGAAAATGCCAAGAAAAATGCAAATACCGTTGTGATTACTGGTGGAGAACCCTTAATGTGGGAATTGGATTATATTACCAACGAATTGCAAAACAACAACATCAAAACGCATATTGAAACCTCGGGCGCCTATAAATTGAGCGGCACTTGGGATTGGATTTGCCTGTCTCCTAAAAAAACAAAACTACCTTTAGCTGAAATTTATTTAAAATGCAACGAACTGAAAGTTATTGTTTTCAATAAAAACGATTTTAAATTTGCGGAAGATCAAGCTGCCAAAGTTGGCGCTAATTGCGAATTATTTTTACAGCCAGAATGGAGTAATCGAGAAAAGATGATGCCGTTAATTGTTGATTATGTTATGAAAAATCCCAAATGGAAAGTATCCCTGCAAACCCATAAATATTTGAATATTCCTTAGTTTAGTCACTTTCAATAATTTCCAGGGCCAATTTATAAACTTTTTCAAATTGTTCGGTTCTTGTCAAAGTTGAGTTGTCAATTTCAATGGCATCCTTTGCTTTCAACAATGGGGAATCTTTTCGGGAAGTATCAATATGATCACGATATTCCACATTTTTTAAGGTTTCTTCGAAAGTAACTTGCTCTCCACGTTCAACAAACTCATCAAATCGTCTTTTTGCGCGTTTTTCTGCGGAAGCAGTCATAAATATTTTCAATTCCGCATCCGGAAAAACAACGGTTCCAATATCTCGGCCATCCATCACCACACTTTTATTTATTCCCATTTGCTGCTGCTGTTCCACCAATTTTTTTCGCACTTCAGGAACTTCGGCAACCTTGCTTACCAATCTTGAAACTTTCATATTACGAATTTCGGTTTCAACATTCACCCCATTTAAATAGATCTCCCCAAAACCCAAATCAGCATTAAACCTAAACACCAAATTGATGTTGTCTAACGCATCGATTAACCTTTCTTTAAAAAAATAATCTTCGGAAATCAGGTTATGCTGCATCGAATATAAGGTAACCGCACGGTACATGGCTCCTGAATCAACGTAAACGTATTTCAATTTAGTTGCCAACTCTTTGGCTATGGTACTTTTTCCTGTGGAGGAAAATCCGTCAATGGCTATGGTAATATTTTTCAAATTGATAAATTAAAGGTATTTGTTTCTTGGTACAAAATAAGACTAAATATTAATAAATGCGACAATTTTTATAATAACAATGGCATTTACATCAAAAAAAAACCTCCAACACTAAAGTTGAAGGTTTTTCAAAAGAAAGGCGGTGACATACTCTCCCACCGTGTGGCAGTACCATCTGCGCTGATAGGCTTAACTTCTCTGTTCGGTATGGGAAGAGGTGAGCCCT
>DATCUQ010000043.1:0-90142 GCA_036567345.1 Lutibacter sp. | reverse complement strand
AAACCGGTTGACACCAATAAAACACCGGCTGGCCGTCAAAACAACAGACGTACTGAAGTTACTTTGGCTGAATAATTAAGCATAACTTTTATTTTATTAAAAGTGAAAAACGCCTAAAATTAATTTTTTAGGCGTTTTTTTGTAATTATTTAGTAGGCAATTTGCATTTTTTTAAATCTTACACCACAAACTCAATTTTAAAATAGTCGTTCACGTCAATCACCATCATTCCTGCTTCTTCAGCTGCATTCATTCCTAATATTCCATCTTCAAAAACAACGCAATCTTGTGGTTTAACCCCCATTAATTCAGCGCATTTTAAAAAAGTTTCGGGATGTGGTTTGTGGTTTATAATATCATCGGCAGTAATAACGATGTCGAAATAATTTTCAAAGCCAATGACTTCCAGCGTTTTTTTTGCGCCATTTTTGGTGCTTCCGGTTCCAATGGACATCGGCAAAACATTATGATATTTTCTAATAACATCAGTAACCACGGTAATTTCTTCCGTTAAATTTACCAGAGTTTTAAAATGGTCTTCCTTCACTTTTCCAACGATATCAGGATTCATTTTGGTGCCAAACATGTCATTTAATTTTTCAATTGTGGCAGTTCTCGGCATTCCTGTCAGTTGCATAAACAAGGTTGCATCAAAATCGATTCCGTAAGGTAAAACTGCCTTTCTCCAAGATATAAAATGATTTGGCATGGTGTTGGCTATGGTTCCGTCTAAATCGAAAATAAGCGCTTTTGCCTGTTGGGGTATTTTAATCATAATTTTATTTAAGCTGCAAAAATAAAGATTTTAACACGCTTTACAAATTTTACGCTAAGGTTTAGGTCTATTTTAACGTTGCGCAAATCCCTAAATGGCTTCATATAATTTACCGGGCAATGGTTTTACCATGCCTTTCATCTCTAAATTAAACAATAATGAGGTGGTTTGATGAATGGGCAATTTGCAGTTTAAGGAAATTAAATCGATCAACTCTTTGCCGTTTTGTGTTAAAAAATCATAAATCAACTGTTCGTTTTCCGTCAATTCAACAAAAAGCTGTTTTTGAATTGGTTTTTTTACATTTAGCGGACTTTCCCAATTCAGCATTTCGATTAAATCTTTTGCAGAAGTTAAAATCGCCGCTTTGTTGTTTTTAATTAAATCGTTGCAGCCTTTGCTATACATATCAGTGCTTCTTCCGGGAACCGCAAATACATCCCTGCTGTAAGAATTCGCAATATCGGCGGTGACCAAAGAGCCGCCTTTTTCGGCAGATTCAATAATGATGGTGGCTTCAGACATACCCGCGACAATCCGGTTTCGTTTTAAAAAATTTTCACGCAGCGGCTGTTCATTTTGCCAAAATTCGGTCAGAAATCCGCCATTTTTATGAATCTCCGAAATGTACTTTTTATGAATTTTCGGATAAATTTCTTCAAATCCGTGCGCCAAAACACCAATGGTTTGCAAATTGTTTTTGACGGCTGCTTTGTGTGCGCAAATATCGACGCCATAAGCAAAACCACTGACAATAATTGGATTGTACGCCACTAAATCAGCTATCAATTTTTCACAAAAATCCCTGCCATAACCTGTAATTTGACGCGTACCGACAATGCTGATGATTGGCCCGTTGCTTAAATCGATATTCCCTTCCTTAAAAAGCAAAATTGGTCCGTCTATGCAATGTTTTAATCTTTCCGGATAATTATTATCCGTAAAATAAAGTGTTTCAATATTGTTTTTCTGAATGTATTTTAGTTCTTCTTCGGCTTCCTTTAAATTGGTTGGATCGAATAAATATTGAAGTGAAAGTTTACCAAGACCAAATATTTTTTCAATATTCCGACGTTTCTCTTTAAACACTTCTTTAGCGCTTCCGCAGTGCGCCAGCAACTTTTTAGCGTTAATGTCGCCAATACCTTTTGCGCGTTGCAGCGCCAAAACGTACATTAAATCTTCTTCAAGCATATTTAACAATTTGAGTGTCAATATATAAAATTATTGTTAATAAAAATTGTGGATAACTATTATTTTGGCAACGGTTTTTTATATATTTGTTTCAATGGCAACAGCAAACTACATTAGCGATTTATTATACCGATTCGAATGCGTGATTGTGCCAAATTTTGGGGGTTTTGTAGCCAACGAAATTTCTGCAAAAGTGAATCCTGTTACACACACTTTTTATCCGCCTTCCAAACAATTGTCATTCAATTCCAATTTACAAAACAATGACGGATTGTTGGCAAACTATATCGCGGCCACCAAAAAAATTTCCTATTCAGAAGCGTTGGAATCTATTGAAAAAGAAGTTGTTGAGTGGAAACTTTTGATGAATGTTGAAGTGCTTGATTTGGAAAATATTGGATTGTTTAAATTAAATAAAGAAGGTAAAATAATTTTTGAACCTACCAATTCCATTAATTACTTAACTTCCTCTTTTGGGCTTGATTCTTATGTTTCACCAGCAATAAAACGCATTGTTTTCAAAGAAAAAATTAAACAGTTGGAAACATTTTCAACTGAAGAAACCAAACGAAAAACGCCTGTATTTATTAAATATGCAGCTACAGCGGCAATTCTTTTTGCTTTGGGCACCGTTGGCTGGAATGAATACCAAAAATTGGAATACAACAATTTGGTCGCTGAATCCGAACAACAACAACTAAAAGTTGAAAAAACAATTCAGGAAGCTACCTTTGTGATTTCAAATCCATTGCCTGTAATTACCTTAAATGTCACAAAAGAAATCTATAAATACCACATTATAGCAGGTGCTTTCAGAACTCCCGAAAATGCAGAAAAAAAGTTGCAGGAATTGCTCGAAAAAGGATTTAATGCTAAAATTTTAGGGGGCAATAAGTGGAATTTAACTGAGGTTGCCTACGAAAGTTTCACTACCGAAGATGAAGCCATAAACAAGATGCGCAGCATTCATAAAACAGAATCTGAAGACGCTTGGATGTTGGTTAAAGAATACTAATCTTTAGCTTCTGCTTGCATAAAAAGCATTATTTTTTCCGGAAAAAAATTCAATTGACCATGGTAAAAACACCAAAAGAATCCTTAACCATCTTTACCGATATCGTTTTACCGGGAGAAAGCAATCCGTTGGGAAATTTGTTTGGAGGCGAATTGTTGGCGAGAATGGACAGGGCTTGCAGCATTGCTGCTCGTCGTCATTCGCATGCGATTGTGGTTACCGCATCTGTAAATCATGTGGCATTTAACAATGCTGTTCCCGTAGGAAGTGTTATGACTATTGAAGCAAAAGTTTCAAGGGCTTTTAAATCGTCCATGGAGATTTATGTAGATGTTTGGATTGAAGATCGCGAATCCCAGGAACGTTCAAAAGTAAATGAAGGCATTTACACTTTTGTGGCTGTTGATAAATTTGGAAAACCGATTGCTGTTCCTCAGTTAGAGCCTGAAACGGCGCTTGAAAAGGAACGTTATGAAGGCGCTTTGCGCCGTAAACAATTGAGTTTAATCCTTTCCGGAAAAATGAAACCTGCGGATGCTGGCGAATTAAGAAAATTATTTATTGGCTAAACCTTACATCCTATAAATCCAGGAAGCTGGGTTTTCAGTAGTAACATTTCGTGACAATACAAATCCCAAAATTGTTTTCCCTGTAATTTTATCGGTATAAATAGTGCCAATTTCTTGTTTGGTATTTACTTTTTGGCCTTTATGCACAGATACGCTTTCCAAATTTTTATACACTGTAATATAATCTCCGTGTTGTATTAAAACAGCTTTTAAATTGCCGCCTAAGACCTGAACCGACAATACGGTTCCTTCAAAAACGGCGCGTGCTTTACTGCCGCTGTCTGTGGTAATTCTAACGCCATTACTTTGTATCGTGGCTGTTTTTACAACGGGATGTGGTTGTTTTCCATAATAGGTAGAAACAATTCCTTTTTCAACAGGCCAAGGCAATTGACCTTTATTCGATGTAAATTTTGAAGCCAATTCCTTTGCTTCTGCCGTAAGGGTAAAAGTTGTGGAAGTGGGTTTTGATGTGTTTTTGTTGGATGCCACAATGGCATCTCTAATTATTCTGTCTATTTGGGCATCAATCTTCCGCTCTTCCTTTTGAAATTGTGAAATTTGCCTTTTGTATTTATTTTCTTTGTCCTTTACCTTGCTCAATAAGCCTTCCTGCTCCTGTTTTTCTTTTTTAATAACGATTTGTTCTTGCTGTTTTTCAGTTAAAAGTTCCTGTTTTTGTTTCTTTTTAGACACTAAAGTATCTGTTAATGCCAGAATCTTCGTTGTTTTTTGTTGAATTTCTTCTGCCTGATTTTTTCTGAAACTTGAATATTGTTTCATATATTGAAACCGTTTGTAGCCCTGATAAAAATTTTCTGAGGAAAGCAAAAACATAATTCGGCTGTTTTGGGACTTGCTTTTGTACGATTTAAAAATCATTTGGGCATAGTCCTTTTTAAGCGCTTCCAAATTGCGTTGGTTCTTGTTTATTTCAAGCTGATTTAAGTAAATTTCATTGCCAAGTTCAGCAGATTCATGGGAAATTACAGTAATTAGCTCTTCCCTTTTCTTGATTTTATCCTTTAAATCTTTAACCTCGCCAAGTAAGTTTTTTTCCGTTTTTTTTGTCTTGGAAAGCAAGTTGTCTAAATAAATAATTTCTTTTTTGATCTGATTTTTGCGCGCCTCCAAATTCTCGCGTTTTGCGTTTTGAGCCGATAGCGCCACACTTATAAATAGTGCTGAAACTAGGAAGATGGACTTAAATTTAACCTGCATTATTTTAAACTAATTTCTTTGTAACCAGTTGGAATTTCAAATGGAAATGTTAATTCTTCATTAAATTCAACCGACTTATATTCAATGGCAATAGTGGTTAATTTTTTATGGTCTGTGGATCTTATATTGATATTTTCAGGAAACAGCTCTCCGTTAATATTTTTATAATTTGCGTATGAAACCGTAACCAATTGTTGTTTTTCAGCATTGCTAATTTCTTGTCGGTTCAATTTAAAATTATCAGGATTCAAAAAAAACAAAATTCCAAATAATTCATTCTCTTTTATTGGCGTTAATTGATACAGCTGATTGTCGATTTTAGAATCGTATTTTCCTTGTCTTAAGTTTAAAACAGCCTGGCCCAACAAAATATTTTGAACTTTTTCATAATCCAATTCCGTACCAAGCCATTTGCTTAATAATGAAAAATCCCCATCGAAATAAGTGCCTTTTAACTTTTCGTAATAACTCACTCTATCGGGCGTTATTTTAACTTTTGCAATGGGAAATCCCAGCTTGGTGGCGCTCATCCAAATTGTTTTATCCATTTCTATGCGCAGTTTAATGTTGATGGAGGTTGAAATTTCACTGTCGGAATAATTGGCATTCAAATTGGCATTCACCGTTTTTTGGCTAAAATTATTGTCGTAATGATTGCTAATTATTTTTTTTGTGGAAATTTCTTCAATAATATCCTTATCGGTCAAACTTTTTTTGCTTTTACACGAAGAAAGTGCAAGTAACATCAATATCGCTATTTTAAAATAATACTTCATCTATTAATTTATTTTCTTAACGCAATGGCTCTTTGTTTGTATTTTATTGCTTCGCTTTTGTTTCCCAACTTTTCATGGCTTATGGAAAGTTGTTCATAAAAATCGGCTTCCATTGCGCTGTTGTCAATAACAAAATCAATGCCAATACTTAAAACGGCAATGGCTTCGTTAAATTTTCCCAGCTTATTCAGCGCCAAACCATTCATTTTATATAAAAAAGGCTGCTCCGGAAACAGCTCCAACGCTTCTTTACTGTCGGCATAAACTTGTTCAAAAAGTTCACTTGCAGCTTCAATGTCCAAAATTTCCTTTACCGTTTTAAATTCCTTGTTTTTTGAATAGGAATTTTTTAATGTTTCAATATCCGAATTCCCGGTGGCGATTTCAACTGTTTTTTCGGGAACCGCATTTCTGTTTTCCAAAAAACTTTTGAACGATTTTATGCGCAATGTTGCCGTTGCATTTTCTTCAATTTTTGCAATCAGTGCTTCCGCTTCCGAAAAATTCTGATTTTGAATGTAAAGAAACACCAATTCTTCGGATTCTTTTGGCTGAAGTTTCAGTATTGTTTTTTGAACTTCAATGGCTTCATTAAAATTTCGCTGCGCTTTTAAAACGGCCACTTTATGTTGCAACAAAAACTTGTTTTCAGGCGCAAGCTGTAAGGCTTTATCAATAAATAGTTGCGCCTCAAAATAATTGTTCAGTTCCAAATGGTTTTTTGAAAATTCAAATAAAACAGGCACATTCACAGAATCAATTTCATTGCACAATTCCAGGCTTTCAATGGCTTTTTCGTAATTTTTTATGGCCTTTTGTTTTAAAGCTTCAAAAAAATGTGTTTGAAATTTTAAACTGTTTTCTTCTTCGGCATTTATTTTCTGGGCCATGGAAATACCCGAAATGAACAACATTCCAACCGCAATTATCCAATGCAAATTTTTAGTTTTCATACTGCGTGCAATATACAAATTATTCAAGTGAAAAATATGTTAATTGATGGTGAGAAAAGAGAGAATAGAACAGAGAAAATAGACTTTTAACATTTAACTTCTAACGCTTCATGTTTATATTCCTTTTGGAATGGCGTCAATTAATTTTTGGGCATAAGCCGTTTTTGGCGATTCATAAATGGCATCGGCATCGCCAATTTCTTCTATTTTGCCGTTGCTCATCACCACCAGCTGATCGGCCATATATTTTACGACCGCCAAATCGTGGGAAATAAAAATATAGGTGAAGCCAAAATCGGCCTTCAATTCATTTAGCAAATTTAACACCTGCGCCTGCACGGAAACATCGAGCGCCGAAACCGATTCGTCGCAAATAATCAATTTTGGTTTTAGCGCAATGGTTCGCGCAATGCCAATCCGCTGCCGTTGTCCGCCCGAAAATTCATGCGGATATCTGTAAAAATGTTCCGCCAGCAAACCAACGCGTTCCAACAATTCAAAAACATATTTTTTTCGTTCTTCGGATGAATTTAATATTCCGTGCACTTTCATCGGTTCCATCAAAGCTTCACCGACCGGAATTCTTGGATTGAGCGACGAAAACGGGTCCTGAAAAATAATCTGGACTTCTTTTCTGAAATCCTTCAACTCCTTTTTTGTCAGATTGGTAACGTCCTTTTGTTTGTAAAAAATTTGGCCTTTTGTGGCTTTTTCCAAATGCAAAATGGTGCGGCCCAAGGTGGTTTTGCCGCAACCAGATTCTCCAACCAACCCTAAAGTTTCCCCTTCAAAAAGTTGAAAAGAAACGGCATCCACTGCTTTTACGGGATTTGCTTTTCCGAAGAAAAAAGGTTTTTCAACATTAAAATAAGTCGCCACATTTTTTACTTCCAGCAAAGGTTTTGACGCATAAATTTTGTCGTGAAAATCGTTGCGTTGTTTTGTGGTATAAACTTCATGAGCAACCGTGTTTTCCATAAAATCTTTTACGGTGGGCAATTTTTTTAGGCGTTCTTTTAAGTTGGGCTTCGAATTTATGAGCGCTTTGGTGTAATTGTGAACGGGATGTTTAAAAACCTGGGCCACATTTCCCTGCTCCACAATTTCACCCTGATACATCACCAAAACGGTATCCGCAATTTCCGAAACCAAGGCCAAATCGTGCGTGATAAAAATAATGCTCATTTCAGTTTCTTGCTGAAGCGCTTTCAGCAACTCAATAATTTCTTTTTGAATGGTGACGTCGAGCGCCGTGGTGGGTTCGTCGGCAATTAAAATTTGCGGTTTGCAGGCGATGGCCATCGCAATCATCACCCGCTGTTTTTGTCCGCCCGAAAGCTGATGCGGATATTGGTTGTACATCACTTCTGCCCTTGGCAATTTCACTTTATGAAAAAGCGCAATCACCTGATTTTTAGCTTCCTTTTTCGACAGCTTTTTGTGCTGCAATAAAATTTCCTGAACCTGATAACCGCAAGTTAAACTTGGATTTAAGGAACTCATCGGCTCCTGAAAAATCATGGAGATTTTATTTCCCCTGATTTTTTGAAACTCCTTTTCTGATGTATTTTGTAAATTGGTGTTGTTGAATAAAATACTGCCGCTGATGGTCGCATTTTTTGGAAGCAACCCTAAAATTGCCAAAGAAGTCACCGATTTACCGCTGCCCGATTCTCCGACGATGCCCAATATTTGCTGCGAATTCAATTCAAATGAAACGGCATTCACCACCTTATTTTGCTCATTGCCTGAACCAAATGAGATGGATAAATTTTGTACTTTTAATATTGGTTCCATATTGTTAACATTGGTGTTGCTCTTGGTTACGAATATAGCCAAATTTGAACAAATTTAAAGAATCTTTTAATTAGTGAAGCTTGAACAAAATTTGATAAACTGTAGTTTTTTGAGTATATCCTTTTTATTTCACAGAGTTTCACAAAGCTAACACAGAGATACACAAAGGTTTTAGCAATAACCGTTATAACGCAAAGATTTTCGCAAAGTTCGCAAAGTTAATTATTTTTGGTCGCCAATTTCACCAATCCGACCGCAGAAACCAATGCCCAGCAACCTTCCAAAATCACAAACGGCATATAATTTAAAAGAACGGAAGCCAAACAGGCAATGCCAGCGCCCAAAAAATTTAACAGTAAATACGTTAGACTGTCGGTTTTAATTTTGCCCATTAAATTCAGGAAAAAAGCCAATAAAAGTAAGGTTACGCCAATAAATCCGGTCCAGTCGATGTAATTCATTCTTGTTTTATTAAAATAATTGCGACAGTAAAATTAGGCTATTTTTTGTTTAACTACGCTAAAAAATAGGAGGCTGATGTTTACCTGTTTGTTAATTCTGGCTAGCGTAAGGGATTGCAGCGAAAATACTTTTTAGCGATTTTTCTTCGCTAAAAAGATTGCAGCGAAAAGCCCGACCTGCCAGTTGGCGGGTAACGCCCAAAATTAAATCTCACTTTTATTGCGTACTTTTGCAAAAATTTGAAATATGAATTATTTATCCGTTGAAAATATATCGAAGTCGTTTGGTGAAGTGGCGCTTTTTAGCAATGTTTCATTCGGCATAAATAAGGACCAAAAAATTGCCTTTATTGCCAAAAACGGCACCGGTAAAACCACAATTTTGAACATTATTGCGGGATTGGAGAGTCCGGACAGCGGACAAGTGGTGTCGCGCAAGGGCATAAAAATTGAATATTTGTCGCAGGAAGACAGTTTAGACGACAATTTAACGGTGGAGGAAACCATTTTTAATTCGGATAACGAGACGTTAAAAGTGATTGAAGAATATGAAAAAGCGTTGAACAATCCCGATGATGAAAAGGGTTATCAGGTGGCTTTTGAAAAAATGGAAAGGCTCAATGCCTGGGACTTTGAAACCCAATACAAGCAAATTTTATCGAAATTAAAATTAGACGATTTAACGCAAAAAGTGGGTTCACTTTCGGGCGGACAGCGCAAAAGATTGTCTTTGGCGGTGATTTTAATCCACAAATCGGATCTTTTGATTTTGGATGAGCCCACCAACCATTTGGATTTAGAAATGATTGAATGGCTTGAAAATTATTTTCAAAAAGAGAAAGTTACCCTTTTGATGGTGACGCACGACAGGTACTTTTTAGAGCGTGTTTGCAATGAAATCATCGAGTTGGATCAGGGAAATTTATATACCTACAAAGGAAATTACTCGTACTTTTTAGAGAAAAAAGAAGAAAGACTGGCGATGGAACAGGCAAGTGTTGACAAGGCCAAAAACCTGTTTGTGAAAGAATTGGAGTGGATGCGTCGCCAGCCAAAAGCGCGTACCACAAAATCCAAATCGCGGATCGACGATTTTTTCATCATCAAAGAGGAAGCGCACAAGCGAAGAGACAACCACAAAGTGCAGTTGGAGATTGATATGGAACGTTTGGGTTCAAAAATTGCTGAATTTCACCACGTTTCAAAATCTTTTGGCGATTTAAAAATATTGGACAAGTTCGATTATGTGTTCAAAAGAAACGAACGCATAGGAATTATCGGTAAAAACGGTACCGGAAAATCGAGTTTCATAAAAATGCTCACCGGACAAATACCCGTTGATTCGGGCAAGGTTGTGATTGGCGAAACCATAAAATTCGGCCATTACTCACAAGACGGAATTGTGATAAAACCGGGCCAAAAAGTGATAGAAGTGATCAAGGAATTTGGGGAATACATTCCGCTGACCAAAGGCAGGAAAATTTCGGCCGCTCAGCTGCTGGAAAGGTTTATGTTCAGCAGATCGAGGCAATACGATTTTGTGGAGAAATTAAGCGGCGGCGAACGAAAACGCCTGTATTTATGCACGGTTTTAATCCAAAATCCGAACTTTTTAATCTTGGATGAGCCCACAAACGATTTGGATATTGTGACCTTGAACGTGCTGGAAGAATTTTTGCTCGATTTTCCCGGCTGCTTGATTGTGGTTTCTCACGACCGATATTTTATGGACAAGATTGTGGACCATCTTTTTGTTTTTAAAGGCGATGGCGTTATTGAAGATTTCCCCGGAAATTATACCGATTACAAAGTGTATGAAGATTCAAAACCTGCGGAAGAAAATAAGGCGGTAAAAAATATAGATTCCAGAATAAAACCAGACAACAAATCGAAATTGTCGTTTAAAGAAAAAAAAGAATTTGACAATATTGAAGGTGACATTGAAGCTTTAACCGCGCAAAAAAGCGCCATTGAAGCTAAGTTTTTGGATACTGCGCTTTCTGTGGAAGAAATCAATGAGCTGTCTTCAAAACTTCAGGAAATTAATCAAAAAATCGATCAAAAAGAAGGCCGTTGGTTTGAGCTTTCTTCGATGTTGGAGGCCCCTTAGCCCCCGAAAAGCCCCCTAACCCCCGAAGGGGGAATTGTTGTGATTAAAGAATAAATAATACAGTTTCAAACTCCCTTTCCTCAGGAAAAGCCTGTCCCGTTTTTATAACGGGAGGCGGGGATAGGATTAACCTAATTACACATGAACAATGTTCAGTTCCTCAATTAACGGTTCATTGTTAAATCGCAACAGCAGCTGGGCAACGGCGATGGTGTCTTTTTCGCAATAGATGGCGATGCGGGCAACGTCTTTTTCTTTATAATAAACGCCGCAAACTTCGCTGCCGCTAATGTCGTCTTTGGGCGACGGAATATTTAATATTAAGGTGAGTAATTTTAAGGAAGTGTAATGTTTGTAATCGCCAAATTTCCACATTTCCATCGTGTCCAAATGTCCAATTTCCCAAGGTTTTTTTCCGAATAAATTCAGTTTTTCGGGCAAGGCAATTTGGTTAATGATCATTCTGCGGGCGATATAGGGAAAATCAAATTCCTTTCCGTTGTGGGCGCATAAAATATGCTCGGGTTTGTTAAAATGGCTTTCAAGCAACTTTTTAAATCCGTTTAAAATTACCGCTTCATCATCGCCAAAAAAAGAGGTAACACGAAATGTTCGATTTTTGGAATTAAAATTGACAAAATACCCGACGGAGATGCAAACGATTTTACCAAATTCGGCCCAAATTCCGGCGCGTTCATAAAATTCATTTGAACTCACTTCTTCTTTGCGCTGGTAGGCAGTTTTTTGGGCGAAGAGTTCCTGTTTTTCTTCGGACAATTCAGAAAAATTTTCAACTTCAGGAACGGTTTCAATATCCAGAAATAGAATATTTTCGAAATTAAGTTTTGTGCCCATAATTTTTTTTAAAGATAAATGTACTGATTAAATTGAATTAATAAGTACTTAAAATTAAAAAGTGCCTAAAGTACTTAGAGTGCGCTAAAGTACCTAAAGTTAAAAAGGGGGAGTGCCTAAAGTACTTAAAGTGCGCTAAAGTGCCTAAAGTTAAGAGTTTTTGAAGTGAACCAAAAAGTAAAAAAACTCTAAGCACTCCAAACTCAAGGCACTTTAGGCACTAAAAAAAGAAACATATAGTGAAGCAACAATAAAAACAACTCTAGGCACTCCAAACTCTAGGCACTTTAAGTACTTTTTTTTTAATTAAGTTATTGTAAGGTTTATGTTATCTTAATGTTATAATTTTAAATTATGGTTATCTTTTGCACAGTAAAAACAAATTATGACTACTTTTGACTGCTTTTATGACATAAAATAGCACCAATTATGAAAAATTCTGATATTAAAATACTGTTGGTTGATGATGAACCGGATATTTTAGAGATTGTTGGTTACAACCTGAAGAATGAAGGCTATAAAATTTATACCGCCAAAAATGGCATTGAAGCCATTGAAAGCGCAAAAAAACACACACCGCATTTAATTATTTTGGACATTATGATGCCCGAAATGGACGGCATTGAAGCCTGTGAAAAAATTAGGGCAACCAAAGGTTTGGAAAATGTGCTCATCACTTTTTTTACGGCGCGCAGTGAGGATTATTCGCAAATGGCCGGGTTTGATGTTGGCGCAGATGATTATATCACCAAACCCATAAAACCCAAAGTGCTGATCAGTAAAATAAAAGCACTGTTGCGCAGGGTTGAAGATGACAGCAATTCTGATACAGAAAAAGTCAAAATAGGCGACTTTATTATTGACCGCGAAGAATATGTAATCATTAAAAACGGCGAAAAAATGTCGCTTCCCAGAAAAGAATTTGAACTCTTTGCCCTTTTGGCGTCAAAACCGGGAAAGGTATTTAAACGCGATGATATTTTAAACCAAGTTTGGGGAAATGAAGTGGTTGTGGGCGGAAGAACCATTGATGTCCACATCAGAAAATTGCGCGAAAAATTGGGCGATGATAATTTTAAAACCATCAAAGGAGTCGGGTACAAATTTGTGATTGATGAAGATTAAAAAAACCTATTATTTTGCTTTTTGGTCATCGGTTTATATCACTGTTTTTTCAGCTTCTGCCTTGCTTTTATTGGCTTATTTTTTTTTAGATATCGCCCTTGATTTTGGTTATATCCTGCTTTATCTCATCGTTGTTTTTACCTCTGCCTTTTTAGTTACCCAGTTTCGGCTGGAGAAATTTATTTTTAAGCGCATCAAAAAAATATACGACAGCGTCTCTATTTTAGATACCTCCGATTTCAACAAAACTCCCATTACCACTGATATTGACACACTTTCAAGGGATGTTCAGACATTTGCAAAAAACAAGCAACTTCAAATTAAAAATTTGAATTTAAGGGAAGATTACCGAAGAGAGTTTTTGGGAAATATTTCGCACGAATTAAAAACGCCGCTGTTTACGGTTCAGGGTTATTTGCTTACTTTGGAAGGCGGCGCCATCAACGATAAGAAACTTAGCAAAAAATACATAAAAAGAGCCAATAAAGGCGTTGAAAGGCTTATCGCCATCGTAAAAGATTTGGACTTGATCTCAAAACTGGAATCGGCCGATTTACATTTAAACAAAGAACCTTTTGATGTGGTTGCCTTGGTTAAAAATGTGTTTGAATTGCTGGAGATGAAAGCCAAAAAAAGAAATATCACCCTTACTTTCAATAAAAAATACCGGTTTCCAATCATGGCCATCGGCGACGAGGAACGCATTGAACAAGTGCTCACAAACTTGTTGGTAAACTCCATAAAATACGGAAAAATTGACGGAACCACCACAGTAAGCATTGAACCGCTGCGAAAAGACAAGCTGCTTGTTAAAGTGAAGGACGATGGCGAAGGCATTGAAGCCAAACACATGCCAAGAATTTTTGAGCGTTTTTACAGGGTGGATTCCAGCAGATCAAGAGAACAAGGCGGGTCGGGATTGGGGTTGGCCATTGTAAAACACATTATTGAAGCGCATGACGAAGCCATTTTTGCGGAAAGCGAATTTAAAAAAGGATCCACATTTTCATTTACCCTCGAAAAGTTTGAACAAGGCTAAATCAACTTCTGAATTCACTTTTGAGAATCCAGAAAAATTTGTTAAATCACTTAATTTCGCTGCCGTAAATTCGTCCTGTTCTGCATAAGGCGCAACAAAATTTTCCTGTAACCTTTTTGCCAAATATTCCTGCTCAAATTGTCCGGGCGTCGGAATAAAAAAAGCTTTTTTTCCCATTGCCGCCAAATCCATAATGGTTGAATATCCCGAACGCGCAACAACCAAATTGCTTTGGTTTAAGGCATCTTCCAGCTCATTGGCCAATAAATAATTAACAATCTTAAAATTATTTGGCGCGGTAATTTCTAAATTTGAAAAAACGCCTCTCACCATCAATATTTTGCCATTAAAATGCTGCAGTTCCTTCAATAATTTATTTTCCAGCAAGGTTCTTTGCGGCTCCGGACCGGAAAGCAACAGCAATAAACCGTATTTTATTTCGAGTTTTTTTGCCTGAAATCGGCTTAATATTCCCATGTATTTCAGGTTGAAACCTGGATTTTTTAAATGCCCCAAATCTCCAGAAGAATTAAAAATTCCTTCCTTATCCGGCACCCAGCATTCATCAAATTTTTGGATGAATTGCTGATGGGTTTTTGAGGTGATAAAAGTGGTTTTTCCCGACAACACTTTTAATTGATGCGTGATATACACCGAGGGCACTTTTTTGCTGTAAACGCCAAACCGGTTGTCGGAAATAATTCCGGCAATATTTTCTTTTTCAATCAGTTGCGAAACCATTTTTCGTTCCTTTCTGACCGCCGAAGTCATTGCTGGAAGTTGCAACAACAGTTTAAATTTGAGGTTTTTTCCGTTTTTTGGATAAGTGATATTGTATGCCGGCAATTCAACGCTTTTCAATAAAGGAAATTCTTTTTGAAGCAACAGCAATGCATTGCCGTCACTTGCCAAAACAGGTTCGTAGTTGGCTTTTAACAAAGCGTTGATAATGGGAATACAGCGCGTGGCGTGTCCCAATCCCCAATTTAAGGGCGCAACAAGAATTTTTTTTTAGAGGTCAAAACCAATGTCTTTTCTGAAATTCATCTTGTCAAAACAAATTTTATTAATGTTTTGATACGATTTTTTTAGGGCTTGCTTAAAATCGCTTCCAAAAGAAGTTATGGCCAACACACGCCCGCCGTTGGTGACCACTTCATTGTTTTTATTGGTGGTGCCTGCGTGAAATGCGATGGAGCCTTCCACCTTATCCAACCCGTAAATCACTTTTCCCTTTTCGTAGCTTTCCGGATAACCGCCAGAAACCAACATCACGGTGCAAGCGCTTTCACTTACAAATTCAATGGTTTTTTTGTGCAGTTCATTTTTTCCCGCAGCGATGAGCAATTCCAAAAAATCACTTTTTATTCTTGGGATCACCACTTCACTTTCCGGATCGCCCATTCGGCAATTGTATTCAATCACTTTTGGCTCGTCGCCCACTTTTATGATTCCGAAGAAAATAAAACCTTTGTACGGAATGTTGTCTTTTTGCAAGCCTTCCACCGTTGGTTTTATCACTTGCGCCTCAATTTTTTTCATAAACATATCATCAGCAAAAGGCACCGGAGAAACTGCGCCCATGCCGCCGGTATTCAATCCTTTATCACCTTCGCCTATGCGTTTGTAATCTTTCGCGTTGGGAAAATTCACATAACTTTTTCCGTCGGTCAGCACAAAACAGCTCAATTCGATGCCGTCCAAAAATTCTTCGATCACCACTTTGCTGCTTGCGGCGCCAAATTTTTCATTGGCCAGCATTTCTTTCAATTCGTCCTTCGCTTCCTGCAAATCGTTCAATATCAACACACCTTTTCCCTGCGCCAATCCGTTGGCTTTCAAAACATAAGGCGGATTTAAGGTTTCCAAAAACTGAAAACCTTCCTCCAGATTATTTTTGGTAAAACTTTTATAGGCTGCCGTTGGAATGTTGTGACGCACCATAAATTCTTTGGCGAATTCCTTGCTTCCTTCCAATTGCGCCGCCAATTTTTGGGGTCCGATGACCGCCACATTTTTCAATTCGGGATCGTTTAAAAAGAAATCGTGGATGCCTTTCACCAAAGGATCTTCCGGGCCAACCACCACCAATTCAATTTCATGTTCCAAAACCAGTTCTTTTACCGATTCAAAATCGGTTGGCTGTATTTTTATATTGACACCCAACTGATCGGTTCCTTCATTCCCCGGCGCGATAAATAATTGCGTTAACAAATCACTTTGCGCTATTTTCCATGCCATTGCGTGTTCCCTTCCTCCCGAACCTAAAATTAATACATTCATGTTTTAAACTGATTTTTATCTCTTTTTATTAAGTAAAACCTTAAAATATTTGTTCCAATATTTTTTGTGTGATGACATAGGTAGGGCGAACACCTGTGGTTCCCAACCCTCCGGAAGCCAAGGTACTTCCCGTTTTTAGCGGATTGTCCGAAGCATAATACGCATAGCGCACTTTCACTTTTTCGGAAATGTTTCCCCTGATTTTTGACGCTGCCTGAATGGCTTTTTGGTAATGTGCGCCTTCCATTTCAAGTCCGGTAACTTTCCATGTTGAATCGTGAAAAAACTTTAAAATGTCCTTATTTTGAAGCGATGTTCCCAAAACCGTCACCATAGTGCCGGTATATACATCAACGCCGCAACCTTCAAACATTTTCATTTTAAGCTGATTTTTAAAAGGATAATTATCGGCTGTGCCTTCAAAAATGTGGGAAGAAGGAATCATAATATCGCCTTTTCCGCCTTCCAAAATTCCTGCTTTTCCCATAATTGAAACGGATTCCACATTTAAATGATGGTTATTGCCGTTTTCATCCGTATAAGGTTTCAACAATTCATCCATCGTTTCGTAAGCCTGTTCCCCAAAAGCATAATCCATCACAAACAACACTGGTTTTTGACCGGTATCTAAGGTATTTTCAAATTGATAATTAGTTTTGCTGAGGTCGATTTTCTCCGTATCAATAATTTGAACATCAATATAAGTTCCTGAAGTGTCTTTTATTTTGGTAAGTCCGTTTTTTGATGCAAAAATTTCCACCTGCGCCCGTAAATCTTCATTTTCAGGGTCACTTAACAATTCAAACAAACTGATATTGTCATTGTCTTTTATCAGTTTTGGCAACACCACCGGCGCATAAATGGAATTCATCACGCTGTGCATATTGGCGCTGATAATATGGATTGGGCGTTCCATCAGGTTTTTTTCCATCAAAACATCTTTCACATTATTTGCCCAAATTTCACCATAAATGTGGTGTCCGATGCGTTCGCGTAAGACCGGACTAAAAGTGATGGTTCTTTTTTGATCGTGAACTTTTTCATTGAGCGCCAAATTTCCAAGCCAAAAAATTATTTGAAAAAACCGGTCAGGATTGTTTTTCTCCTCCAAAATGGCGTGAACCAATTGGGTTTCCTCAAAAGTTCGCCCTAAAATACTTGCCAAATGCGCCAACATAATGTCGCGTTCATCTCTTGACAGTTTTACATTGTTCAGCACAATTTCTTCCAGTTTTTTCCATTCCCTGTTGGTTTCATTGTTTTCGCTGATCAAAACCTTGTCGGCAATTTTATGGGATTCTATGAACAAAAAAGTCAAATGCGTTAAAACATCATAGATTTCCGATCTTCCGCGGGTCACCTCAATATTCATTTGGTCTTTGTCGATTCGGTAACAATTTCTTTTTCTTTTTGGCGGAACGATGGGTTTAAAATGCGATTTTCCGTAGCCTTCTTCGGAAGTTAAATTGATAAACCGGCATTCTTCAATGCCAATAGGAAGCCTTTCAATGACGTAAATTAATCCGTTTAACTCCACTTTTTCCTCTGCAATAGTTCCGTAAATTTCAGGGCGAAGCAACAATAATGATTGCCTTAAAGTCTCACCCGAAATTCCCATAGGTTTGTAAAATCCACGGGTAAATATGTGGCGCATGGAAATATATAATCGCTCAATGGCACTTGAAGATTCTTGAGCGCGCGTTCTTTCTTTTATTCTTGAATTTTTCATCTGTTTATTATTTATTTTTTTATTGGTACAGCTGCTGTTCGCCATTAATCATTCCTTTGCGTATCAAAATTTATTATGCTCGTTTCATCTGGTAGTTTTGATGCGTAAAGATACTGTTTATTAGTTTAATTGTTTATTCGTTGAGTCGTGTAATCGTTGATTTGTATATTGGTGTTTTGCCCTTCGACTGCGCTCAGGGTGACGGATTATTGGTGTTTTAGCAACTGTTGAATCGTGCAATCGTTTATTCGTTAAGATGTTTTACTGCCGACTGAAACTGTTTACTGTCCATTAATTTATCAGTCTCTTTTCTCTATTCTCTTCTCTTTTTTCTAATTGCCATTTGCCTTATTGTCCAATTATTTTATGATATGCTGTCTCATTGTTCAATATGGAAACCGCTTTTGAAATCACCGGGTCGAAGATGGCTTTTTGCTGATAAACGCCTTCTGCATAATAATACCGTTTTATAATTTCTTCGGATAAATTATTGATGATTTCTTCCTTATTTTTATCCAATTCCCTGAATTTTTCTTGTTGAATCGACGTTAAAAGTTCCGAATAGCCTTTTGATAAATTTCCGTTTAAATTTTCTTCGGATGCGGTTGCCAGCGCTTTTTTAAATTCGGCTTCTGTTTTAGTTTCAAAAGCATCCTGATTTTTACCTAAATAATTTTTGAATGAATTATAATCAGAATCCGTCAACTTAAATTTTGAAGGTTCGGAAATTGTTGGATTTTCGTAAAAATAGTTGGTGGCATAATTAAAAAACGCTTCAGAATTTAACACAGTTTCAGTCGTTTTTGTGGTTGTTGGTTTTTCTATTTCAACATCAGGCAAAATACCGCCGCCGCCAAAAACGGTTCTTCCTTTTTCAGTTTTGTAGGTTTCCGTGCTTTTGGTAAATTTTGGCACATTGCCTTTTTCGTCGGTATTGGTATAATCCAGTTCCTGAATGCAGCGGCCGCTTGGTGTGTAATATTTGGAAATGGTTATTTTTAGTTGCGTTCCGTAAGACAGCGGCAAATAGCGCTGCACCAATCCTTTGCCAAAAGAGCGTTCTCCAATAATTACCGCCCGGTCATAATCCTGCAGCGAGCCCGCCAAAATTTCCGAAGCCGAAGCCGAACGGTTGTTGATTAAAATGGCCACGGGAATTTCCAAATCCATGGGCGCCTGCAAGGTTTTAAAAGTGTCGCTCCATTTTTCAATTTTTGCTTTGGTGGTTACCACAATTTTGTCCTTCGGAATAAAAAAATTGGCAATGGAAACCGCTTCATTCAGCAATCCGCCCGGATTTCCGCGCACGTCAATAATCAGTTTTTTCATTCCTTGCTCTTTCAAATCCAGAAAAGCTTTTTTAACTTCGGATGATGCTTTTTCATTGAAAGCGGTAAACGAAATATAACCAACCTCATTGGCCAGCATCGTATAATAAGGAACCGGATTTACCGTAATTTTTTCACGGACTACCGACAGTTCCATTTTTTTGTTCTGGCGTTCAATTTGAAGGTTAACTTTGGTGTTTGGCAAGCCGTTAAGCAACGCTGAAACGCCGGATTCATCAAAATCCCTGACTTCAATATTGTTAATTTTTAAAATTTTGTCTCCCGGTTTAATTCCAGCCTTTTCCGCAGGAGAATTTTTCAGCAGTTCGCGAATGGTTAAATTGTTGTTTTTATAGCGGGTAACAACACCTATTCCGCCATATTCACCGGTGGCGGCAATTCGGGCGTCTTCAACGCCCTGCTCATCGTAATAACGCGTGTAAGGATCCAAACTTTCGAGCATGGAGCTGATGGCTTTATTCGACAATTTTGCCGGATTCACGGCATCAATATAATACATATTAAGCTCCTTAAACAAAGTGGTATAAATGTCAATTTGCTTGGCGATTTCAAAAAAGTCGGATTGAAATGCAGTAGTCACCAAAAGTGTCAATCCAACAAAAACACCCATGGCCCATTTTTTAATTTTGCCCATCTTCTTCAATTTTACTTAAAAATTTGACACAAACTTTTTTAAACATTTCCTCTAAATCGGTATATTTCGGTTCCGCTTTATCGGTATAAATCAGCATAAAGATATAAGGTTCTTTGAGGTTTTCAGCAATTAAATATTTATTTTTTCGGTACACTTCGCGCATCATCCTTTTAATTCTGTTTCGGTCAACAGCGAGTTTTACCACCCGTTTTGGGACTGAAAATCCGACTTTTATGGGAAACTCCGAATCGTGGCTGATTTGCAAATAAATCAACTGTAACGGAAATGATTTTACGCGTTTTCCTTCCGCAAACAGGTGTTCAATTAATTTGCGGCTTTTTAATTTTTCGTCTTTTCCTAAAGTGTATTTCATTTTTGTCAACTTCTTTTAAAAAGTGCCTTGAGTTGGTTTTAACCCTTAATTCTCTTTAAGAAAAACACACCCCTAACCCCTCTCAAGAGGGGAATTTTTTATTTAGTTTTATACTTTTAACTTCCGACTTCGGTCTACGGACTTCGGTCTGTTCAACTTTTCGGCTAAATCACTTTACACATTAAAGTACAACACACAAATGTAGGGAATAAAAGATTTTAATTAGTAAGTTTGTAAACAACAAAATATAAAACCAAATGTCACAAGATTTATTTCAGGCCCCGGATTATTATCAATTGGACGAATTGTTAACGGAAGAGCACATTTTAGTGCGCAATGCCGCAAGAGAATGGGTGAAAAGAGCAGTTTCCCCCATTATTGAAGAGGCGGCGCAACAGGCAAAATTCCCAAAATCCATCATTTCCGGGTTGGCTGAAATAGGTGCGTTCGGACCTTATATTCCTGAAGAATACGGCGGTGCGGGACTGGATCAAATTTCCTACGGATTGATTATGCAGGAAATTGAACGTGGTGATTCGGGCGTTCGTTCAACGGCTTCCGTGCAATCATCGTTGGTGATGTATCCTATATGGAAATATGGCAACGAAGCACAACGACAAAAATATTTGCCAAAACTGGCGAGCGGCGAACTTTTAGGCTGCTTTGGTTTGACTGAGCCCGATCACGGTTCCAATCCGGGTGGCATGACCACCAATATTAAAGATATGGGCGATTATTATTTGCTGAACGGCGCCAAAATGTGGATTTCGAACGCCCCTTTTGCAGATGTTGCCGTAGTTTGGGCCAAAAATGAAGAAGGAAGAATAAAAGGCGTGTTGGTGGAACGCGGCATGGCCGGATTTTCAACGCCTGAAACACACAATAAATGGTCGTTACGCGCTTCCGCTACCGGAGAATTGATTTTCGACAATGTGAAGATTCCGAAAGAAAATATTTTGCCTAACAAAGACGGATTGGGTGCGCCGCTTGGCTGCCTGGATTCGGCGCGTTACGGCATCGCCTGGGGCGCTATTGGCGCCGCCATGGATTGTTACGATACCGCTTTGCGTTACGCCAAACAACGCATTCAGTTTGACAAACCGATTGCCGGAATGCAATTACAGCAAAAAAAATTGGCGGAAATGATTACCGAAATCACCAAAGCGCAATTGTTAACCTGGCGTTTGGGTGTTTTAAAAAATGAAAACAGGGCGACAACCGCCCAAATATCCATGGCGAAAAGAAACAACGTTGATATGGCCATCCACATTGCGCGTGAAGCCCGTCAAATTCTCGGCGCTATGGGAATTACCGGCGAATATTCCATTATGCGCCATATAATGAATTTGGAAAGTGTGATTACTTATGAAGGAACACACGATATTCATTTGCTTATTACGGGTATGGATATTACGGGGATTTCGGCTTTTAAGTAGAAAGTTTCCTATCCCCAGCCTCCCGTTCTAAAAACGGGACAAGCTTTTCCGAAGGAAAGGGAGATTGTTTTGTTTTTTTGAAAATTCAAGTTATAACTTTTTTTTTAAATATTAATGCCTAAATTATATCAACAGAATTTGATATAATTTAGGCATTTTTATAATATTTTATACGAAGACGCTGAACTTTCCTGATTGGTGTTAACCAGTATTATAGATGTTTTTTACACACCCCTAGCCCCTCTCAAGAGGGGAATTAATTGCTTTTATCTTTTAACATTTTTATTCCACGCTAATTTTCTTAACCGTTTTGCCGGTTTTTGTGTTTATTTGCACTAAATAAACACCTGTTGCGGTGCTTAGCGGCAAAGAAATGGTTCTTTGGTTAAGGTTGGTGTTCCAAAAGTTTACGCGTTGGCCTACAGTATTTGTTAAAGACACACTTAAAATTTCCTCGGAGCTGTTGTTTTTTATTTGCAGCTCGCTTATTGCGTTGTTCATAAATACATGAATGCCTTCGATAATGGGTTGCGCTGCTGCAGGAATCAAAACTTCGGCCACTACATCTTCGGTCACCAATTTTTGTGTTTTAAATACAATGACAAACCTGTCGGCATATTTTCCTGCCGTTAAATTAAGCTCCACCGGTTTTTTCCTTAAATTAAAGGATTCTCCGGTTACTTTGTCTTTTAAATAAATAGACGTATCATCATCCACATTTTCCAATGCATCTATTTTCACCGTAACCACACCAGTTTTAGACAACTGTATGCCAAGGGGGATTTCTGAGTTTAAACCTACCTCATTTGTTCCCTGAATCACATATTTTTTGCCTTCCAAGATCCAATACATATCATCTGGAAAAACTTCGTAAATTTCTGCATCGAAGCCCCAATCTACACCATTTGTAGCGCTTTCGTCAATGCCTATCAGCAATTGCCGGTGGCTAATTTTAGGGGCGTCAAAACCAATCCTGAATTTTGGCCTTAAGTCGGCGCCATGCGTATTCTCAGTTTTTGCTTTTTTATTGCTGGTTTTCATGAAAATTGAAGTCACGCCTTCCTTTTCGAAAGCACGTTGCCCATTATTAAAGTGAATTTGACCATTAATGGAATCACCCACCACAAAAAAGGCTTGGCCTACAGCAATATAACGTCCAGGTTTTCCTTTTACTGAAGAACCTAAATTACTTACACCAGCTGGGATACCAGAAGAAGCAGCAGTACCATCTAATAAATTTCTTGTTGCATAACCTCCCTGATAGCCTGCCAAATTATGGGTATCACCTCCATAATGTTCCCAAAAATAAATAGTACCTGTTATTTTACCTGGTGTTCCTATCGGCGATTCTAGAGATACCGGTGGAGGAGCATTATCAAGAAGAAATTGTTTTGAGTCAAGGGCTGACGGATATGGATTTCCCACTAAATAATCATAGCCTTTATCTACAGTTAAATTAATGTTACCATTATTTGGTTTGCCCACAAAGGTATAATTTTGTAACGCTGCGGTAGTGTTGGAACCTTTCATCGTATAGCCTTCCCCAACCGATACTTCACCGGTATTGCCAACGCGATTCCAGGCAGCATAACCTAGATTGGAATTTCTCAATACATACATCCAATAGGTGCTTAGCTGAATTGGTGAAGAATCTATATTTTGTTCAGCAAAAGTATAAGCAGCGCCGTAAGTTATTGGAGTAATTGGATTGGTGCCATTTTTTAAAACCTCATCAATGGTAAATTTATCTCTAGTCAAATTTGAATTTACCGGCGAGCTCCAGTAATTGTACCTGAAACTGTTTCCTGTTCCCTGTTGGTCTATTTCTATGGTGCCCGTTCCAACTAAACTACTTCCTGTGTCTTGCAATAATTGGGATTCACCTTCAAAATCTATTTTGCCGTTTAGGATTAAATCTCCTTTAATAGTTAGTACGTTTCCGGTTCCAGTTCCTGTTAAAATATTAGTAACTCCTTCAATAGTTACAGATGCGCCTAGCTGTATTTCAATATTATTTACAACGCCACTCGCACCATCAGCAGCTATGATTGGATAATTTGTCAAGGCTGCAGGTATCACAACATCTAACGTATTTGGGAAACCGATTGTTGGAACGCCTGTACACCAGTTTCCTGGGGTATTCCAATCTGTATCTACAGAGCCGTTCCAAGTGTTCGTATTTACGCTTACTGATATGGTTTTAGAATTAGTAAACAATGCAACTCCAAAATAGGTTGTACAAGTTAATTTAGCCGAATAACTTCCAATTTTTGTAGCTAATATAGAAAAATCTTTATTTGTACTTGAATATATAGAATTGTCAGGATAGGTTATTTCCCAAGCATAATTAACACCATCAGTGTTCCCTTCAGATGTTGTTTTACCTACAACTCCGATATAATCACCAAATAAATTTATAGAATTTCCAATACAAACTGGAGAATTTGATGTAGGGTTAGCATTTAAAGTACCACCAAAAGACATTATTTCGGTAAAATCAGGTAATTGTCCACCGCCATTACATTTAGAATATATTGTTGGCCCAATATATATGACTTGAGTGGCATTACAAGGAGGTGAATCATCTAATCCGCCAGTTGTAACAGATAATGAGGCATATTCAGGGAGTTTTAAATTTACCTTGTCTATAAATTCAATAAACCCTCCATTTGGCGAAGGGGTAACATAAATTTTAGGGGTATTAAGAGTAAAGTTAATTCCATTATTATCTCCATCTAAAACCAATCTTCCAGATATGGTCAATTCTCCAAATTCTTGAGTTGTAATAGTAGCACTTAATGTTATTGTGTGTCCGAATTGAATTAAAACTGCACCAGTACCAGCATTCTGCCCTGGATATGAAGTGGCATCGACCCAAATGATGCCATTATATGTTTGCCAAGAGCTAGTGGCTGTCCAACTTCCTGTTGCTTTTGATCTAAAATCACCAGCGGTTTGCGAAAAAACAGCAATGGAAAATAATAAGAAAAATAAGGGGACTAAATTTTTTAAGGTGGGGTAATTTTTAACCATAAGCATATTTTTGGCAATAGGGTGTTCAAAAATAATATTTTATGAAAAATATTGCTATTTAATGCAACTAAAATATACCAACGGGAAGTTAAGCCCTTCAAATGGTGTTTTTTTAATAACAAACGGTTTTATTTCAGCGGGTTAACGGCTACTTTTAATGTTAATTTATAGCGATTTTTTTGGTTATTCTGCCTGTTTCGGTATAAGCGTGCAACACATAAACGCCTGGTTTTGGCATATTTGGGATGGTCAAATTTTGGGTATTGGTGTCGGTTTCCCAGCTTTGCACTTTTTGGCCCAGCATGGTATATAAAATAACGGTGTTAACTTCAACCGATTGCGGGTTTTTGATGGTGATGGAGGTATTCATCTGATCCAAATACAACTCAATGGCGGGATAGGCTATTTCGGGTTCCTCAGTGACTAAATTCTCACTTGCATCGGTGAAAGCGGCATCAATATTTTCGGCAATCAACACTGCATTTTCATCGGCAACAGGCGCCGCTTTTTTCATTTTAAACGCCAGCGCGTAACGGTTATGGTATTCGCCGGCCGGCAAGGTTGTGGTGTAATTGTTTTTTCTTAGATCGTACAGAATGTTGGTTTCTTTGTCCACCAAAAAAATGTCCATTTCTTCAGACACATTTTCCAACTTGTCTATTTTAATGGTGATGGCACCGCCTGTTAAGGTTTGAACGCCCAAGGCAATCTGTTTTTCAAAAATAAGGGTATCAACTGTTTGAATGACATATTTTTTATTTTCAATCATAAAATACATATCATCGGCCAAAACCTGATACATTAAAGCGTCAAATCCCCAATCTACGCCGTAAGAAGCCCTATGGTCAACACCCAACAGCAGTTGCCTGTGGTCAATTTTTGGGGCGTCAAAACCAATTCTGAATTTTGGGCGGATATCACTTTGCTGCGAAAAAGAAAAGAATCCAACAGCTAAAAGCACAAACGAAAGAAGCATTGTTTTGGTCATAACATTAACATTTAAAATGTTATTAAAAACAAAGTAATAGCTAATTACATGTCACATTAAACGCAACAGGAATTATACGGAAAGTGGTTAAATTAATTTTTTAATATTAAAGTGAAATCACTTGGGGGAAAAGTGTAATTCAATGTTGTGAGCGTTTAATTTCATGGTTAGTAAGATGTTTTTAATTTATACCTTAAAGGTACTGAATAAATTTCGATAAAAATGCAAAAAAACGATATATTTTACCATTTGTTATAAAAAACTTACCATTTGTTATAATTAACGTGCCGTTTAAATATATTTATCGTTCAAGAAGCCTAAAACGGCCTTAGATTTTGGTATTTCTATTTATTTTAAATGAAATTGTTTGGTTGAATTTAGGTTTTGACAATAAATTTAACAAGTTCGTATGGTTTTCGTTATAAAATTGTATCGGGGACATAAAATTATTGTCAAAAAAAGTTCTCGATACATTTTTTGTTCCATGCCACTCCGAGTATTTAAAAATTTGAAAATTATCGAGCGGCATTTCACAAAAAACACTCGAACGGACGTGTTAATTAACACACACTGCAGGCAAGTTGCACTCAATTGGAATCAACAAATGAGACGCCAAAATTTAAAATTGTTTGACTCTTCGAGTTTTTATTTTTCAAGGCCTTTTTGGAACAAAAAGCGGTATTATTTGCCGGGTGTTTGTTAATCAATTTTTAGCCCGAGTGCCAGATTGACAATAACATCCTACAAAATACACCTTAATCCCCTAAGCACACCGTAAGTAACCCGTAAGTATCCCGTACTTTGACTATCTGCAGCCCTCTATTTTATTGGGCTTTTGCGATATCCTAAAAAAATTATTAACTATTTACGATTTTTAAAAATTTAACCGCAAGGAACGCCAATAAAACCCCGCAAGGGACGCAAGGAAACACTCGTTATGTCTTTTGTTGGCGAGAGGGTCTCGCTCGTGATTTTACTAGCTTATAATTTTCCATAGTCACGAGCAGGAAACTCACGCCAGCTTCTATGAATTTTTGAATTACGATTTTAGAATTACGATTTTTAAAAATTTAACCGCAAAGAGCGCCAATAAAAAACCGCAAGGGACGCAAGGAAACACTCGTTTTGTATTTTGTTGGCGAGAGGGTCTCGCTCGTGATTTTACTAACTTATAATTTTCCAAAGTCACGAGCAGGAAACTCACGCCAGCTTCTATGAATTTTTGATTTACGATTTTAGAATTACGATTTTTAAAAAATTAACCGCAAAGAGCGCCAATAAAAAACCGCAAGGGACGCAAGGAAACTAATTCTTTTGCCTTTTGTTGGCGAGAGGGTCTCGCTTGTGATTTTACTAACTTATAATTTTTCAAAGTCACGAGCAGGAAACTCACGCCATCATAGATAATTCCCCTTCGGGGCCTATTCCACAATAATCTTATGAACAACCAGTCCGTTTTTGGTGGTTATTTGAACAATGTAGGCACCTGATGAAACTTTTATTGGCAGATAAACAGTTGGTTCATTTATTTTTGTGTTCCAGGTATTTACGGCCTGACCTAAGTAATTGTAAACACTTATTGACACAACTTCAGACGCAAGTGGTTTGGTAATTTGCAACTCACTGGTTCTGTTGTTCATGTAAACAAGAAATTCACCTTTGTTAATAAATGAATCGGCATTATTTTGTTTGTAATGTCCATTTTCATGGTCATCATCGTCGTCATCATCATCTTTGTCATTCTTTTTACCCGACTTAAATGTCACAGAAAACCTATCAAGATATTCTCCCGGTTCCAAATTAATTTCAAAAGGATTTTTGTCGATTTGATGCGATATCCCGGTTAATTTATCTTTGATATAGACCGCTGCTTTTTTATCCAAATTTTCAGTTTTATCAATTTTGATGCTTGCAATTCCGGCTTTAAAAATCTTTATTCCCAATGGCAATTCCTGTTTTTTGTCAAAATTGTTAACGCCCTGAATCACAAATTTTGCACCGTCAAAAGTCCAGAACATATCTTCTTTGCCAAGATCGGCGATTGGCGCGTCGTAGCCCAGATCGAAATTGTTTGAGGCATTTTTATCAAGTCCCACCAATAATTGACGGTGGTAACCCGTTGGGGAATCAAATTGCAGCCAAATCTTGGCGCCAGTTTCAGTCTTTTTTTTCTTAGGAGAAATTTCATTTTCATCAATGGCCGTTTTGGTATTTACGCCTTTCATAAATACAGAATTTCCTGTGGTTTCGGCATTAAAAACGCGTTGGCTGTTTTTAAAAACAATATCGCCGCCATCAATGGTGGTGGTAGTTCCCAATAAAGATGCGTCTAATACAGCGTTCACAAAAAAGCCCTGGCCAACAGGAATAAATTGTTGCGGTATTTTTGTTCCGATTGCATTGTTGGCATTAATTCTGTAATCGTTTGAAATTGCTTTGGCACCGCCGATTAAATTTCGGGTGGCATAACCGCCTACATATTCACGCAAAATATGGGTATTTATTTCCCCGAAATGATCCCAAAAATACAAAGCGCCATTGAAAATGTTTTTTATATTTCTGCCTGCCTTACTGTTGATGGTTTCCTTTATGTTGTCTTTTATAAATTCGTCGGCATCAATTGCAGAGGCATAAGGATTTCCAATTAACCGGTCGTTACCAGCCGAAATTGGCAATTTAATTTCGCCATTGTTTGGTTTACCCTTAAACACATAATTTTGTTCATTTGCGATGCTCACATTGCCGGAAGTTCCTTTCATTGTGTAGCCTTCTCCTGCCAATAAGAGTGTATTTTGATTGACAGAATTCCAAGAACCATAATCGTTGTTGGTGCCATTAAAAGTGTACAGCCAATAGGAACTCAGAATAATTGGAGATGTAATTCCTGAATCTGCCGCCCAATGTGCCGGAAGAAAATTAATATTCCCCGGAGAAGCAGCATTTGTGCCATCTTTTAACACTCCTGAAATCGTATAATTTGCGTTGTTGCTTCCAATTCCTGTTCCAATTGGCCCGACTGATGATGACCAATAATTATAATTAAAACTGTTTGCCGTGCCTTGTTGGTCACGTTCAATATAACCGCCGCTATCTTCATCTAAAATACTGTCATCTCCCTGAACCAATTGAGATTCTCCATCTAAATCAATAAAACCATCCAATTTTAAATACCAGCTTACATTTAATTCGGTATTGTCCTGAATGCTGAATTCAATGGGGTTTAAACTTGTATCCTGGCTATTTACAAACAATCCCAAATGTTTTTGATTGGCGTTGTAGGCAATATTTTTATGTTCAATTTTAACAATGGACCAATCATAGGTGATGGCGTCATTTCCATTTACACCGTTTGCAGTGATATTTACTGCACTGGGAAGTGTTGTGTCACCAATTTGTGTCACAAACGGCAACGGTGCATTTTGCACCTCAATAATTTTCATATTGTAGATTTTAGCGCCGGTGCCAACATCAATTGTTCCGGTGGTTAAATCATCAATAATATCATCTTTATAAACGTCCATTCTATAATACCTTTTCAGATTGCTCCAAGGTAAAACAATTGGCGTGGCTGAAGCATCTATATAATTTGTGATGTCTCTCGGAATCACAGCACCTCTCACATTTCCTGAATTTTCTTCAATTTCCTGATACACCATTTTATGAAGTTCATCAGCAGTCAGGGCTTTATCAAAAACCCTGACCTCATCCATATAGCCATGGCAATAATTTGAATTTGTGGCTGGTTTTTTGCCGACGGTGAAAGGAGAAGCATCAATTGCCAAAGAACCTGAGCTTGAAGTGCTGTTGATCAATTCACCGTTTATATATAATTTTAGATTGCTTGAACTATAAGTTGCAGCAATATTTACCCATTGTCCTGTGGCTATTGATGCAGTTGTTGACACTGTTTTTGCCCCGGCTTTGGCTTCCACTTTTTTATCGGACATTAATTGCACATAAAAATTATTTTGGCCAAACAGCACTTGAATTCCTGTTGCGGAAGGATCAATTTTAATCCACCCCATGATGCTAGCTTCACTTAAGCCGCTTAAAACATCGGAACCATCTTCGCCATAATCGTTTCTGCCGTCAAAATACAAATGCAATTTCCGTTCTAGATCTCGTGGCGACCCAAAAACCGCGGTGTTTGTATCAAAATTGTCCAGAATTCCATCAAGGTCAATATCTGTATTACCATCAATTACGCCATTATTTGTTGCATCTAAACTGGCATATAAAGTATGTGAAATATCAAAAGTGGCGCCATCAGTAGTGGTGTCCATATAGTCCGGCGTACCATCATTATCTGTGTCTTTAACAAAGTAAGTGTTGCCTAAACCCTGATTAATGTTGCCGTAAGCTGTAAAGAAATCAACTCCGTTATAATAATCATAGCTATCTAAAATCCCATCAGTAAAGTATTCTGAAGTGCCATTGGAATCAAAATCTTTTTCCCGAACCGCATCTGTATCCGGACCATCACCAACACCATCGCCATTGATATCTCCATCGCCATTTTGAAAGTTTATGTCACCGCTATTTCCTGCACCAGATTCATCCACATCAAAAATGCTGTCGTTGTCGCTGTCCAAATCCAAATAATTTGGTACGCCGTCACCATCGGTATCGAAGGCTATATTGCTTTCGGCAGCATCATGCATTCCGTTTACGTTGGTATCTATCCAACCCGTTGTGAAAGAAATTTTGGCCGTTCCGTTGCTCAAATTGCCTAATCCGCTTTCAACAACATCAGGAATCCCGTCATTATCACTATCTAAGTCAAAAACATCGGCAACTTCATCGCTGTCTGTATCACAAAGAGTTTGCGTAATTTCAATATCATCAATAGCAAGATCATTTCCCAATCCGCCTGTTTCATTGTTGATGAAATACACATAAAATTCATCAACAGCAAAAGTTAAATCGGCCGTAAAATTGTACCAGTCTCCAGCCAAATTTCCATTGGTGGTAGGCGCAATGTCTCCTGTTGTTATAGAAGCCAAAACGTTGTTGTTGACATCTCTAAACTCTACTAAAATATTTGGCCTTAATCTGTTTACTATGTCGGGTGCATCCGTCCTGTCGATATTTAAAACCCAAAAACTGTAGGTAATCGGAATGTTTGGCAACGCACCAGTTATGGTAGCAGTGTAAAAAATTCCCGGATCGTAGGAGGCGTTAAACATCGCCATTCTTCCGTTGGTATCTCCGGTGTGATCACCGCCCCTATACCAAAAATCATTCGCCCAAGAAGCTATTTGCGCGGAAGAGCCAACTGTATAATCGCCATCGTTAAGATCTCCGGTGCCAGATTCATAAATATAAGTGGTAACGGCATCATAGGTTGTATTTATGGTGGTTCTTGTTCCTGTACCAAATGTTTCGTTTAAAAATTTATAGTTGACAGCAGTTGCAATGGGGGAATTTCTGCAGGTGTTTTCTTCATCAGTATCTTTAATGCCATCATTGTCGTCATCAATATCAATATTGTCAAAAACGCCATCGCCATCACTGTCGAAAAAGTTATGTTGCGCACTAGATTCAATGGCAAATTGATAAGATGACTCATCCGAATCATTGTTGGAGACAGTGACCGTTGAATTTTTTATTCCAACTGTTGATGCATTAAATGTTATGGTAAATGTGGTGCTTCCTCCTGCAGCAACCGGCGTAGAAAAAGGCGTTCCTGTGATTGAAAAATCGGTTGTGTTTGATAAAACAATATTTGAAATTGTTAAATCGGTTGTTCCATTATTTTGTACAAAAAATGTTTTTGACAAAGTTGCGCCGATGCCAACGCTTCCATAATCGGTATAATCTGTTACAGATGGCGTATTATCACCATTAACTATTGAGACACTGTTTCCAAGAACGTTGATTTCTGGAGAAGGTAGATATCCTTTTATTAAAATATTGTCGATGTAAAAAAATTCACTTGAAGAGGAGCTTATCGCGCGAACTCTAATCCTTAGTTGCGTATTTCCTGCCGGAACACTAAAAGTATAAGGGTTTGATGCTGTTGTGTTATCTGTATCAGGAGTGCCCCAATTAATATTTTCATTACCATCACCATCAACTAATTTTGTTGAGCTGTAGCTAACTCCTCCATTATAAGATATGTCAAGATATAAATCCTCGCCACTATCGACGCTAATAGATTTAAAAGAAACTGTGACTGTAACATTTGTATATGCGGAAATATCCACATTATTAAATAAAACATTACTTGAACTTCCATTACCAGAAAATCGCATTGAATTTGGAAAAGATTCAGAGGTGGTGTTGGTGACCGCAACATTTGCGCCTGAAACACTGTATCCTAAACCTGCCGGTAAGGCGTCAAAATTTTGACTATTAATCATGGTCTGTGACTTTGCAGTAAAGGCGAATAAGCTTAAAAACAGCAGGGTAATTATTTTTTTCATTCACAGAGGGGATGTGATGTTAACTAAAAATTTCTGTAAAAATTTATGATGCTTCTTTTGATAAAATTATTTGAATTTTAAAAAGAATTTATAGGGCGCAATGCTGCCAAATTTAGATACGTTTTCTAAAAAGTGGCTGAAAAAAAAGACGCGATAAAATTAAGTGTAATTGTATTTTCATATTGTGGGGGTTTTGAACTTACGAAGTTAATCAGAAAATGATTAACTTCCCAATTTTCAACAACAAATAAATAACAAATGGTTCGATTAAAGACATAAACAGTATGATTAATTAAATAAACAGCGAATTACACTCGTTTAATCCTTTAAAAATGCCGATATTGTTTTCATTAAAATCTGCAAGATTCTTCTTGTTGAAGTTGGCTTGAATTTAATCTGCTATTAAGGACTTTTTTACTGTATCACAATTTTCTTGGTAATTTTTTTGTTTTTGGTGCTTATTTGGACAAAATAAATTCCCGCCGCAATATTTATCGGCAAAGAAATGGTTCGTCGGTTAAGGTTTGCGTTCCAAGTTTTCATGGTTTGGCCTAAATAATTGTAAAGTATGATGCCGGTTATTTCTTCGCCGTTATTATTTTTTATTTGGAGCTCCCTAATGGTGTTGTCCATAAAAATAGGAATGCCTTCAATATTTGGTTGCGCTTCTATTGCCAAAAAAGTTTCGGCAATCACATCCTCATCTATCAATTTATGCATTTTAAAGGTTAGCGAAAACCTGTCGAGGCAGTTTCCTGCTTCTAAAATAATTTCAAAAGGTTTGCGAGAAATGTTGTGTATTTTACCCGTTAGTTTGTCTTTTATGTGAACTGAGATATTTTCGTCCATATTTTTAAGTTCATCAATTTTGATGGTTGCCAATCCCGTTTTGCTTACCTTCATTCCCAATGGCAATTCTTGGTCGGAGTTAAAATTGTTTACGGCCTGAATCACAAATTTACTGCCGCCAAAAGTCCAGAACATATCTTCTTTGCCAATGTCTGCAATGGGCGCATCATAACCCAAATCGAAAAAATTGGAGGCATTTTCGTCAACACCCACCAACAACTGCCGGGAATAACCTGTAGGTGAATCAAATTGCAGCCAAATCTTGGGTCTTTTATCCAATATTTCATCGGGCTCTGAATTGTCTTTTTCGTTGGCTTCAGAAGTTTGGGCAGATTTTGCATTCAGGCCTTTCATAAAAACGGAATCGTCTTTTGCTTCAGTCTTAAATATGCGTTGGCTGTTTTTAAAAACAATGTCGCCGCCATTAATTATAATTGGCTCACTCAATGAATTTTTTAAGGTATCAGTTACGGCAATCACAAAAAATCCTTGTCCAACCGGAATGTATTGGCCCGGTTCATTGTTGCCTTGGCTTCCGTTATTATTAATCCGTCCGTCATTTGAATAAGCTATCGCGCCGCCCATTTTTGTATAGGTTGCGTAGCCACCCACATAATCTTTTAAATAATGTGAATTTTGTTCCCCAAAATGATCCCAAAAATATAAGGCGCCGTTAAAAATATTTCCTGTCTCATTACTTCCTCCATCTTTAATATTGTCATCAATAAATTTTTTGGCATCTATTGCTGACGGGTAAGGATTCCCGATAAGCCTGCTGTTTCCCGCACCAATTTGCAAGGTAAATTCACCATTATTTGGTTTTCCTTTAAACACATAATTTTGTTGATTTCCAATATTCACAGCGCCCGAAGTTCCTTTCATGGTATAGCCTTCGCCGGCAACCAGCAAAGTGTTTTCATTGATGGATTTCCAGGCGCCATAATTGTTGTCTGCTCCGTTAAAAGTGTGCAGCCAATAGGAACTGATAATAATTGGAGTGGTAATTCCTGTATCAGCGGCCCAATATTCCGGCAGAAATTTAATGATCCCTTTTTTGTTTGGATTGATGGGATCCGTGCCATCCATTAAAACATTTTTTAAGGCATAACTTTCGTTAGTGTTTGCCACACCGCTTCCTTTTTGATCAACACCTAAAGGCGTTATTTCTCCAACGGGTGACGACCAATAATTGTAATTAAAACTGTTGGCGGTGCCCTGCTGGTCGCGTTCTATATAGCCGCCGCTGTCTTGGTCCAACATACTGTTTTCCGTTTGCACCAATTGCGATTCCTCTTCCAAATCTATGGCGCCGTCCAATTCCAAATACCAGGTGTTTTTTAGTTCCTGGCTTGCTTTAATCGTTAATTTTTTATCCTTATCAACAATTAATCCCAACAAAGTGTGGCTGTTTGATGTTGTCAGCTTATTTTTTACCTGCACGATGGCCCAATCTTTGTTTGTTGCTTCGGACGCAATGTCCCAAACATTTCCATGCAACCAAGTTGCGACATTTGACCAATCACCATCAACATCCGTTTTTGTTTCATAAGGCAAAGGCGCGGTTTGGGAATAAATATTTTTGATGTTGTACATTTTTGCCCCTGAACCAACATCAATAATTGGGGTGGTTAAATTGTCAGCAATGTCATCTTTAAACACATCCATCCTAAAATATCTCACCAAATTGGCCCCAATGGTTGGAGAAATGTCCCTTGGAATTGCCGCGCCGCTGTTAAAACCCTTTAATTCATCCAGCTCTTGATACACCATTTTTTGAAGTTCGTCATCGGATAAGGCTTTGTTGAAAACCCTGACTTCATCCATTTCGCCTTTGAACATGTCTGCGGTTGTATTGTAAATATCTTCGTTTGAAGGAGCCCTTCCAATCCTGAATTTTGTAGTGCTTGTAGCTATAGTTGGTCTCATTTCTGGAGTATTTTCGCTGGCGATTTCAACCCCATTAACATATAGTTTAACAGTTTTTTCCATATTTGATCCATCATAAACTACAGCTACATGAGACCAGACATTTATGTTTAATGCTGAACTTGGAGGTGCTGTTTTTTGTTTTCCATTCACTTGAACAAATAATTTTTTGAGATTATTAATTTTAATCCAAAATCTATTTTGTCCCATTATTGCGCCATCAGAAGAAAAATTTGGATCTAATTTTATCCAGGCCATCATGGTGGCTTCTGTCAAACCATTCACAATATCTGTACCGCTGTCTTCTTCAATATAATCATTCCGTCCGTCAAAATACAAATGCAGTTTTCGGTTTAAATCTCTTGGCGAGCCAAAAATAGCCGTGTTGGTGTCAAAAGCATCTAAAATTCCGTCTTTGTCAGCATCAATATTTCCATCAATTGTACCATTATTATTTATATCAAGATTGGCGTATAAAGTTGCTGAAATATCGAATGTTATTCCACCAGAGCTTAAATCCATATAATCTGGAATTCCATCATTATCGGTATCTTTTACAAAGTGCGGACTTGTTCCTTGGTTGCTGTTTCCATAAGATGTTGCAAAATCAGCTCCTTCGAAATAATCGAAAATATCCAAAATGCCATCGCCGAAATTTTCCAAAATTCCGTCATCATTATCATCTTTATTTCTGAATATTTCCGATTCCGGACCATCGCCAACACCATCACCGTTGCTGTCTCCATCGCCGTTTATAAAGTTATTTACCAAGATCCCTGCAATTACAATCCCCGCATTACTGTTTCCTGCCCCCGATTCATCCACGTCAAAAATACTGTCGTTATCGCTGTCCAAATCCAAATAATTTGGCACGCCGTCGCCATCAGAATCGAAAGGACTCTTTCCTTCCGTTAAATCGTGCATGCCATTTCCGTTCGCATCCACCCAAGTTGCACAGCCCGTTAATGTTCCGCGGCCTTCGCTTAAATCTCCAAAACCTGCTTCAACAACATCGGGAATGCCGTCGTTGTCGCTGTCCAAATCCAGCATATCGGGAATGCCGTCTTTATCAGTATCGCAAAGGGTTCCTAAACTTGCAATAGGAGAATTTATGCAAAAATTTTCCTCAACAGTATCTTTTATGCCATCATTGTCGTCATCAATATCAATATCGTCAAAAACACCATCGCCATCACTGTCGAAATAAACAACTGCTATTTTAGCTTGTATGATTGTCCGGCTTTTTTTGCGGGAAATGGATTTTCCGAAAGTTTCTGGTTCAATTATGGTTTGGGAAAACACATTAAAAGTGCATAAATAAATCACCAACAACAGCGTTGTTTTTTTCATAGCGAGCAGTTTTTAAATATTGGAATACAAAAAATTCCAATAAAATTTATTTTATCAGAAACCTGAAATTGATTGCATCAAAAAACGATACTTTTCTTCTGATGCTAAAAAAGTAAAAAATTGAAAAAGTGCCTAATCAGCAAGGATTTTGGAATAAAACCGAATTTTCTTTTCACAGCTTCGTTTTTTTGAATAAATAAATATATTAAATATTTGCTTAACTTATACATTTGTAAGAATTTAAATTAAAAAAACCAGAAATGGCGACCAAAAAATTTAGGTTAGGTGGGTTGATTTCTATAAAAAATCTTAAGTGAAATTGCTGCTCGGAATTTGCGTTAAGGGTTGAAGTGAAAATCCTGACATTGCGAATTCGTAAATACAAATAGCATTGCATCGCTTCTGGCAATGGCAGATTGCAGCGAAAAACCTGACCGCTTTTTCAGCGGTAACGCCCACCAAAAAGGCAGGCAGGCCCAAAACAATATTTTAATTTGGGCTTAATTACAACTTCAGAAGCACGCTGCCCACGTAATTTCGTCCGGGAGCACTTATGGACGAAGCGAATTCTTTGTAATGTACATCAAAAATATTGTCGACTCTAAAAGAGATTGAAACCTTATCCGAAAACTGATAATTCGTGTTTAAATTTAAGGTGCTCCATTTTGGTGTTCCGTAATAATTGCCTGTTTCTGCAACAATCGGGGTTTGTTCAATATTGTCAATGCCTTCTTCTAAATTGTATTCGCTTAATTTTTTCGCGGCGTTAAAACGGTAATTTAAACCTGTTTGAAATTTTCTGTAACTGTAATTCACTTCCAAATTGCCGAAGAGCGGCGGAATGGAAGATAAGGGCAATTTTTTGTCGTAACTCTCTCCTTTGGTGTATGTTACAGATCCGTTGGTTCTAAAATGATCGGAAATTGTTCCCTGAAAATTGAAAGTTCCACCTGTGATGTAAGCGTTTTTATTGTTGATATTTGCTTGCGTTGTGGCTGTTTCGCCATCATAAACCAGTGTATTTTGGCCGTTTATTTCAAAAGCGCCGCGTGCGATATAATGATGAAGCAACATATAGTAAACGTTGGCGCTGACCAAAAACTTTTTTTCGTTGAAATAACGCATGAGACCAAGTTCTGAATTGTACACATATTCGGGTTTTAAGTTGGTATTTGGCACCGTAACTTGCCCGCTTTTATAGCGAATTTTGCCAATATCATCGATGTTTGGCGAACGGAAACCAGAGGAAACGAGCGTATTAATTTGCCAATTGACAGATGGTTTGTAAACATAACCAACTGTGGCCGATACCGCTTTATTGTCTGAATAAATATCCATATCGGGCAAGGTGATAAAGGTGTTGTCAACCCAAAGCGCTTTTAAAAATGTGGATGTAAACCGAATTCCGGTGTTAAGCGTTGATTTTTTGCTGATGTCCTGGCGATAATTGGTGTATAAAGCGGCGCTTGAATATTGGCTTCCGCCATCGGGATAACGCGACTGGATGACAAAATTATTTGTAAATCCGGTAATTTCGTTTCCGTTGACCGCTATTGTTTTTCCCATGGCATCAGAACGCACATCATTGTGCGTGAATTCAAATCCGTAAGACAGGTTTCGATTTTTTGCTTTGTTTAAAGGAACGGAAAAATCGCCGTTTAAACTGTAAACATCTACATTTTCGGTGCGATAAAATCGGTCTAAACTATTCATTCTGCGTTCAATGCGCGATTCTTCAATTTGTTGAAACGCAAAAATCAAGCTTCCTTTTTCAAGCCAGGAATACTCCGGATTAAAGTGCAAACTGGAAGAGGCTAAAAATCTGTTTTGCGGCCCGTAATACGCTTCTGCATAGCGCAGTTTTCCGTTTGATACTTCAGCCAAATTGTCGAAATTCGGAATATCTGATGAGGAGGAATATTGAATGTTAAAGGTAAGGTCGGTTTTTTGACTTAAAGGCACATAAAATTTTTGAAGCAGGTCCAATTGGTTGTAACCTGTGTTTTTTTGCTCGTTCGGATTTGGATTTACAAGGCCAACCGGATTGTAAAATGAATTGGAATTGTTGGAATATTGGAATACTTTTCCCCAATCTTCAAATCCGTGATTTCTATTTTTACCCATTTTTAAATCGCCAAAATCCGAATAAGAAACCGCAGTAAACGACGCCCACTTATTAAAACCCAGTTCCACATCAACATGTGAAGTTTTTTCATTATTTGCAGAACTGTAACGCGATGAAATTGATGTATTTACTGTATTTTCCTTATTAATTTCAGGGGTTTTGGTAAAATAGTTGATTACGCCGCCCAAAGCATCAGAACCGTAAATTACCGAAGAAGGACCATAAATAATTTCGGTGCGTTCCAAAACAGTTGGCGCAACGGTAATGGAACTTTGAAGATGCCCGGTTCTGTAAATCGCGTTATTCATGCGAACGCCATCAACCACCAACAGCACCCGGTTGGCTTCCATTCCCCTAATTACCGGACTTCCGCCGCCCATTTGGGTTTTTTGCACTTTTATTCCGGGCAAATTAGCCAACAAATCGGCAGAGGTTTGCGGCGCCATTCTTGTAATTTCTTCCCTTGAGGCAATCGCAATTGTTTCTGCAACCCTGCTCCGCGTTTCCTTTCCTCTTGATGCAGATAACACAACCTCATCCAATTGTTCGGCCCTGTTGGACAGATAAACGACAAAATCGATAACGATTAATTCCCTTTTTAAAATTTCATATTCAATATAAGATAAATGGTTGAATGAAATAACATCGGACTCTTTAAAAGCGGATAAATCGGCGATACCATATTTATTGGTGTAAATCACCAAATCCCGGCTGTCATTATAAATAGTGACATTGTTAATCGGAAAATTGGTCTCGCGGTCGAGAACCTTAACCTGTTGAGATTTGGCTGACAGTGTAATTAAGAAAAGCAGCAACCCTAAAGAAAACCTCATAATTAACTAAAAACAGCTTTTAAAACAGTTAATGATTTTGGCTTTTTAAAGCCACTAAGATGCAATTCAAAATATTGAATTAAAATTGACAATATGGCTTGCCTGTTCGCGGCGCTAAAATCAACCTCATGCAACACATCAAAATTTATGCCTAAGAGCTTTTTAAATTGCACTAAATTTTCGCCGGAAACCGCATTAAATTTAGGCTGATTTGTAAAAATTCCTTCTGTCAAATCGAAGTAAGATGTATGGGGGTCTTTCATTTCGGGATAAAATCCCAAAAATTTGGTAAGGTTCAACAGAAAAAGCAAGTGAAAATTTGAACAATTGTCATGAGTCTCCAGCCACAAAAAAGAGGTCTCCAAGTATTGAAATAACCGGCTGTTTTCTTCCTCCTCGCGAATTGAATAATAAACAATTTCCGCCAAAAACAAAGCGATTGTCTGTTTTTTTATGGTAGAATAGATGGAATGGTTAAAGTTAAGCACTTCAACATCCTTAATAAAATTTAATGCGCCTTTGTTGTTGTGGTTTGCCGTTAAATTAAGCACCATTAAAGGTTGAAAATAGGCCAGCTTTACAGTCGATTTTTTAGATGTTAAAATGCCTTTGAGCATGTATGTTTTTATGCCATGTTTTTCGGTGTAACAAGTTGCTATTAAACTTGTGTCGCCATATTTTATGGTATTTATTACGATTGCTTTGGTAGTTTGAATCATCGCCAAATGTGAATGGGCATTTTATTTATTGCAGAATTCTGTGTAAATATATTGCATTTAAGCAATCAACGGTAATTAAATGATGCTCTTTAATTGAAGAATACTGGAAAGTCAGGGATCATTCTAAAATTTAAGGCAAAAAAAAACCTTGAACATTCTAATATATTGCTATATTTAAAATGTTCAAGGAATAAATAAATCAACCCCAAAGACTTATTTAATATTTTTAGTGTAAAGTGCCAAAACCCCTCTTGACATTAATACAAATCAAAGATACCATTGAATCTCAATACTTTTTGTGAAACTTTGCAAAAGTGCATAAAAAGTAAACAAACGGCTTGTTTTTTACAACAAATGGATATTTAACGCCTTTAAAATTATGTGTTTTTTATTAAAAACCGTATAGATTATTGATAATCAATTGTTTCAGTAACTTAAAAAACCATTTATTTTATTTCAATTTTATGATACGCCAAAACAAAAAAATCTAAGATTTAACCATTTTTTGCCATGATTTTAAAAAGTGGATTTTAGTTAAGACAAAGGGAAGCTTATCAAAACCTGGGTGCCTGTATCTGCATCAACAGAAATATCCTTAGTTTCAATACTTACGCCTTTATTTTGGTGTAAAATTCTTATTCGGTCTCCGGTTGCTTCTGTCCCAAAAAATCTGCGCTTTTGGGACATCTTGTCTATTTCCTTGGCTTTATTGATTCCAATGCCATTATCTCGAATGATACACACCACATTACCGTTATCTTCTTTAATAATTAATTGAATTTCTTTGTCCGCGCCTTCGCTTTTCATGATTCCATGCCAAATCGCATTTTCAATAAAAGGTTGTAAAAACAAGGTTGGCACTTTTATGGTATCCAATTGCAGTTTTTCATCCACTGTTACCAAGTATTTAAAACTTCCGTTTACGCGCATCTGTTCCAGTTTCACATACAATGCCAAAATATCCAATTCTTCTGAAAGCATTGAAGTTGGACTGGATGAACTGTTTAAAATAACACGAATTAACTTAGAAAACTTTGTAATATAATCGGACGCTTTTTCTATATCATTTTTTAAAACGAAATTATTGATTGAATTTAAGGAATTAAACAAAAAATGAGGATTCATCTGACTTTGCAGGGCTGTCATTTTAAGCTCCTCCATTTCCTTTAATTTTATGGCCAATTTAACTTCTGCATTCTTGCTTTTTTGCTCGATTCTTTTAATGATCAATCCAAGAAGAATTGAAAATATAATACTTTGCAGCAATGCGCCCAGATAAACAAAGAACATTGGTTCAACGCCTTTACTTATAAAAAATTCTCTGCCAACAAACGCCTCCAAAAAACTCACATTGGCCAAAACAACGTAAATTAAAGAACCCATTACAAAATATAAGGAGAAATTATCATTAATTTGGGTGAGCACAACATAATAAGAAACAAGGGTAAATATTGTTAAAGCAGGTATGATTGCCGTAAAGGCTTTAACTTGAAATTCGTACCCAAAAAAGAATTGAATGAGAATGAAAATTGGCGCCAATAACAACAATACTTTTATTTCAAGCTCAAGATACTTGTCCCATTTAATTAAATGGGTTCTTGTATCCAACAAATCTCTCGCAAATGCCACATAGGCGGCATAGGCCAAAAATTGAATTGAGAAATTGGCATAGTAGTAAAAAGGCTTGAATTCTTCAGTAACTACATGTTGCAGCAAATAAATGGTTAATGCCAATAAAAACAAACTGTAGTATAAATACAGTTTGTTTTTGTTTTGAAAAAAAATTAAAAAGTGGTAAAGAAATAAGACGAATAAACCTCCTCTTATCCAAGAAAATATTTCAGAATTAAAATCTAAAAGCATTAGCTGTCAAGGTATAATCTTTTAAACAATTCAACTTTTCTGTTTCTGCTTATGCTTGCCGTTAAACCGTTGGTCATTATTAGTTCCCCACCCAAACCTTTCAGGTATTCCTTAACGTGGTTTAAATTTACCAAATATGAATTATGAACCCTAAAAAATTCAGGGAACGTAAATTTTTTCTCCACTTCTTTAAGTGTTTTTGACACTAAAATTTGTTGCTCTGATTTCAAATAAATTGTGGTATAACTTTTATCGGATTTCAACATAACAACATCATCTTTGTCCAATAAGTACACTTTGCCGTCTGCTGAAATATTAATTTTATCATTATTTTCATTAATATTGTTCAACAACAATTGTAATTTATTTTCCAATAAATCGCCTTTTTTGGACTTTTTAATTTTATCCATTGCAGCCAATAACTCATCCTTATCAACTGGCTTCAGTAAATAATCTATTGCCGACACTTTAATTGCTTTTAGGGCAAATTCATCGTGTGCCGTGGTAAAAATGAGATTAAAATCTCTGTTTTGCAGTTTTTCAATCATTGTGAAGCCATCCATTTCAGGCATTTGAATGTCCAGAAAAACAACATCAGGCTTTTCCTCATTAATAATTTCGATGGCCTTTAAGGGTGAATTGCATGTTTTAACTTCCACATTTTCAATGTAGTTGTTTAATTTCCATTCTAATGCTTCTAAAGCATCATTTTCGTCATCAACTAGTAAAATTTGTAGCATGTTTAATGGGTTGACTTTGGTTAAATTTGTATGCAAGATACAACTTTTGCATACATGTTCAAAAAGTTGCGTTTTTTTTATTTTATTTACCCTGAAACGAGATTATTCGTAAAATTATTTTTATTTGCTGAGAAGGATTGTAATTCATCCCAAGCCAATTTTTTATTAAAAATTCCCATAATTACTTAAGAAACCAGAAAAGTTTATATGATGAATATTGCTATTTTTTGATAGGCAAAACATAAAAAAATACGGCGATAAAATGCGAAAAACTTCCCAATAGCACAAAAATATGGAAGATGGCATGGTTGTATTTTATCTTTTTTATGCTGTATAAAACGGCTCCAACGGTATAAAAAATACCGCCGCTTAACAACCACATCAAACCCTCAAAAGAAAAGTTCATTATTAAAGGTTTCATTGCAAATATGATTAACCATCCCATTAAAACATAGGCAAATGTGGATATTTTATCATATTTACCGGTGAAAAAAAGTTTCAACACAATGCCTAAAATTGCCAATCCCCAGGAAACGCCAAAAATAGTCCACCCCACCCAGCCATCTAAAACAACCAAGGTAAAAGGCGTGTAGGTTCCCGCTATTAAAACATAAATTGCCGAATGGTCAAAAATGTTCAATCGGTGACGCAACTTCGGATTTTTGGCGTAATGGTAAAAAGTTGATGCCGAATACAATATAATTAAACTTGCGCCATAAATACTAAAACTTACAATATGATAAGCGCTGCCGTCCAAACTTGAATAAGTCACCAATAACACGAAAGCCACAATGCTCAAAACCAAACCAATGGCATGTGAAATTACATTGAATTTTTCTTCTTTGGGTTCGTAAAAGGTTATTTTGTTCAGATCCATTTCAAATTAATGCAAAAAATTTAATTTAACTGTTCATCTTCTGTTGTTCCAAATCATTTATCAACTCATTATAAATCACCTTAAAAGTCTGCTTTTTTAATGAATTGCTGTCTTTTATGGTAAGTCCTTCCGTAATGATAAAGGGGTGGACTTTTACGCGTAATTTTCCCGGACTTCCGCTAAAAAATGTATAGGAAAACAGTTTTTTGCAGTCGTACATGGTAATTGGCACAATGGGAATTTGATATTCAATCGCCAAGCGGAATGCACCATTTTTAAAATCGCTCAGCACCACGCTCTCATCATCCGGCACCAAACCTTCGGGAAAAATACAAATATCGAGGCCATTGCTTAACCTTAATCTGGCCTCATCAAAAACTGCTGTTCTGCTTTTTGAATCACTCCTGTCAACAATTATACAGGTTCTTTTATAAAAAAATCCAAAAAGAGGTATTTTTGTCAACTCAATTTTTCCCACAAAAACAAAGGGATTCTTGGTGATTGCCAGCATCACAAAAACATCAATTATAGAAGTATGATTTGGACAAAACATAAAACTTTTTTCCTTTTTCAAAACCTGTTCTTCAATAACATCTACCTTAAAACCCATTACAAAAAGAATGGTTTTGGCCCAAGCTCTGGCTATTTTAAAAAATGTGGGATACATTTTTTCAGAAGAAGTGACCACCAACAACACCGGGAAAATCGGAATTATGGTTAATAACAACCAGCAATAAAACCAGATGCGCCAAACAAGAATAAAAAAGTATCTAAAAATTATCATAAGTTCCAAAAATAGTAATTTTTAATTCTATTCTTATTTTCTTTTTGAAATATGTATTTTTGCTCCATAAATTTGAAATAATGTCAAGAATTTTAACAGGCGTCCAAAGCACGGGAACGCCCCATTTAGGAAATTTATTGGGGGCGATTATTCCTGCAATTACCATGGCGAACGATGCCAACAACGATTCGTTTTTATTTATCGCCGATTTGCACTCGTTAACCCAAATTAAAAATGGCGAAGAGTTGCGACAAAACACTTACAGCACGGCCGCAACCTGGCTTGCTTTTGGCTTGGATGTAAACAAAACTGTTTTCTATCGCCAGAGCGATATTCCTGAAGTGACCGAACTTTCTTGGTATTTAAGCTGTTTTTTTCCTTACCAGCGATTGACATTGGCGCACGGATTTAAAGACAAGGCCGACAGGTTGGAAGATGTAAACGCCGGTTTATTTACCTACCCAATGTTGATGGCGGCCGATATTTTATTGTATGATGCAGAAATAGTTCCTGTTGGAAAAGACCAGTTGCAGCATTTGGAAATGACGCGTGATGTTGCCAACCGGTTTAACCATCAAATGGGCGATACGTTGGTTCCGCCGGATGCTAAAATACAGGAAGGCACCATGTATGTTCCCGGAACTGACGGCGGAAAAATGAGCAAATCCAGCGGAAATATCATCAATTTATTTTTGTCGGATAAAGAATTGCGCAAGCAAATCATGAAAATCCAAACCGATTCCACGCCGCTTGAAGAACCCAAAAATCCGGATACCTGCAATTTATTTGCCTTGTACAAATTAATCGCTTCGCCAGCGCAAATTGCTGAAATGAGGGCAAATTATGAAGGCGGAAATTACGGTTACGGAACCGCAAAGCAGGCTTTTTATGAGTTGTTGGTTGCCAAATACGCCGTTGAAAGAGAACGCTACAATTATTATATGAACAACTTAAATGAAATTGATGAAGCTTTGGCCATTGGTGCGGTAAAAGCGCGTAAAGTCGCTTTTGAAGTGTTGAAAAGGGTAAGAGCGAAGTTGGGATACTAAAATAGTTTCGGGTTTCAGGTTTCAGGTTTCAGGTTTCAGGTTTTTGGTTTTTGGTTAATTGCGTTGTTAATTTTTGTAATTTAAAATCCTTTTTAACTTTTTTTAATCCTATCCCCAGCCCCTACCTCGGCAGGTAAACTTTCCAAAGGAAAGGGAGCTTATTTTGAAATAAGAATGGTATTTACAATAAAAAACTTTTAACTTTTTTAAATTCCCCCTTCGGGGGTTAGGGGGCGTTTAAGGTGCCGGATTTGGCTGCAGTTCGTGAATTTCATCTATTTTTTTCAAGATTTCTTCGGATAGCGTAACATCAATGCTTGAAATATTCTCTTTTAACTGTTGCATTGTAGTTGCGCCAATGATGGTGGAGGTCAAAAAAGGCTGCCGATTCACAAAAGCCAAGGCCAATTGAGCCAGACCCATATTTAATTCCTTCGCCAATTCGGCATATTTTTGGGTTAAAAATTTTGATTGTTCGCTGCTGTATCTGGAGTATGCGGGAAATAAATTTAAACGCGAATTTTCTAAATGATTTCCTGTAAGGTATTTACCGGACAAAGTTCCAAAACCCAATGGAGAATAAGCCAACAAACCAACATTTTCACGTTGCGCAATTTCAGCCAAATTAATCTCAAAAGTTCTGTTTAATAAAGAAAACGGATTTTGAATGGTTTTACAACGCATTAAATTATGGCGTTTGCTTTCTTCCAAATGGCGCATCAATCCCCAGGAAGTTTCATTGGAAACCCCGTAATGGCGAATTTTCCCTGCGGTAACAAATCCATCCAACACCTCTACAACTTCCTTAAAATTGTCTTCCCATTTTTCATTTGCGTCGTGTTTGTAATTCCGTTTCCCAAAAAAGTTGGTGTTTCTTTCCGGCCAATGCAACTGGTATAAATCCACATAATCGGTTTGTAACCTGTGTAAACTTTTTTCCAAAGCGTCTTTCAGCACTTCTTTTGAGAAGCCCAAATTTTCCCGTATGTATTTATAATAATCATTGGGACCAACCACTTTGGACGCCACAATTAATTGGTCTCTTTTTTGGTTTTTCAGCCAGCCTCCAATAAACCGCTCGGTGCTTCCTTGTGTTTCTTTTTTTCCGGGAATTGGATACATTTCGGCAGTGTCTATAAAGTTTATGCCATTTTCAACAGCAAAATTCAATTGGTCATGAGCATCGCTTTCGGTATTTTGTTGTCCGAAAGTCATCGTTCCCAAACAAATTTTGCTCACTTTTATGCTGGTATTTGGCAGCGTGGTGTATTTCATTTTATTGTTTATTCGTTTATTTGTTGAGTTGTGTAAGCGTAAAAGCGTTTATTTGTTTTTTTGTGAAAATCGAATTCAAATGTATAAAAATAAAAAACCAATTTCTGTTAAACAGAAATTGGTTTTTTAAATAATTTTGAGTTTATTTATTTTAAAAGTTCAACGATTAAACAACTCAACATCTAAACTATCAAACATTATTTCAGTATCGCTTCTATTCCCGGCAATACTTTTCCTTCCAAACTTTCCAACATCGCGCCGCCTCCGGTTGACACATAGCTCACTTTGTCTTCAAAACCAAACTGTTTAACCGCCGCCACTGAATCGCCGCCGCCCACCAAAGAGAAAGCACCGTTTTTTGTGGCTTCAGCAATAGAATTTCCCAAAGCAATGGTTCCTTTCGCAAAATTTTCCATTTCAAAAACGCCCAAAGGTCCGTTCCAAAGGACGGTTTTTGATTCCATCACCACTTTATCAAATATTTCTCTCGATTTTGGTCCGGCATCCAAACCTTGCCATCCGTCTGGAATTTTATTGATGTCACAAATTTGCGTATGTGCGTCATTGCTAAAATCGTCTGCGGCAATTACATCAACAGGAATGTGAACCTGAACGCCATTTTCTTTTGCTTTCTTTAATATTTCAAGCGCCAAATCTAGTTTGTCGTCTTCACAAATAGAATTTCCAACTTTGCCTCCAAGCGCTTTCACAAAGGTGAAACTCATTCCTCCGCCGAGAATTAAATGATCAACTTTACCTAAAATATTTTCGATAATCGTTATTTTTGAAGATACTTTTGAACCGCCCAAAACGGCCAAAACAGGTTTTTCACTGTCTTCCAACACTTTTTTGATGCTGATGATTTCTTGCGCCATCAAACTGCCGAAACATTTATTTTCAGGAAAAAATTTAGCAATAATTGTGGTGGAAGCGTGCGCTCTGTGCGCAGTTCCGAACGCATCATTTACATAGACGTCTCCCAATTTTGAAAGTTGTTTGGCAAATGCCTCATCGCCTTTTTCTTCTTCCGGATGAAAACGCAAATTTTCAAGCAATAAAACTTCTCCCATTTTTAAATCTGCAGCAGCTTTTTCCGCCATTTCACCAACACAATCCGAAACAAATTTCACGGGAACTTTAAGTATTTCAGCAACCTCATCAACAATGTGTTTTAAGGAATATTTGGCTTCAACACCTTTTGGCCTTCCCAAATGCGACATTAAAATAACCGCCCCGCCATCTTTTAAAATTTTATCGATTGTTGGTTTTGCGGCGGCAATTCTTGTGGCATCCGTCACCTTAAAATTCTCGTCCAAAGGCACGTTGAAATCAACGCGAATCAATGCTTTTTTATCCTTAAAATTAATGTCTTGCAGTGTTTTCATCTCTTATAAATTTTATACCACAAATATAAGTTAATTTGACTTTAAAGGTTTGGTTTTTTACGAAAGCGATTTCTTTGCAGACAGTTAAATGTTAAAGGTTGATAAGTTATATGTTAAAAAATAAAAAAGCTTAAACGCAAAAGACGCAAAGATTTACGCAAAGAGCGCTAAGCGTTTATAAAACATCTGCTGGCGCGAGCGTCTCGCTCGTGCTTTTGTTAATTCTTATCATGTAGTCACGAGCAGGAAGCTCGCTCTCAATATCATTAAGTTAAGGCTTTTACGCTCTTTTTTTGTCCTTCCGAGGCACGAGAAATCTCATAATGCTAAGCTCTTTTAATGTGATTCCTCCTTTGTCGGAAGGACAAATATTCCCTTAACTTAATAACATTGGGAGTTCAAAATAGGAAAAATAACTTCATTCTATTTACAACATCAATTGCGTTAGGGAATGCAGTGAAAATCCCGGCATTGCGAGTTTGTTCAGCAATATGTTCAACAGATTGCCACGCTCTGCTCGCAATGACGGATTGTGACGAAAAGCCCGACCCGCAGGGTAACGCCCAAAAAAATTAAAAGATTGGGTTTGGAAAAGATTTAAAAAAAGAAAAAAAGTTTTACTTTCGCTTCAATGGAATTTTCAGAAATTTTAGGACAGACGCATTTGAAAAATCACCTGATGAAATCGACCGATAACGGGCGGATTTCCCATGCGCAACTATTTATTGGCAAAGAAGGCACGGGAACTTTGCCGATAGCCATTGCCTATGCCCAATATATTTTGTGCAAAGGCAGCAATGATGCCGAATCTTGTAAAATAAGATGTTCAAAATTAATGCATCCCGATTTGCATTTTGCGTTTCCGGTGGCCACCAATGAAACGGTAAAAAGCAGGCCGGTAAGCAACTTATTTTTGGATGAATGGCGGAATTTTGTGGCGTTAAATCCTTACGGAAATTTATTTGAATGGCTGCAATCCATCGGCGTTGAAAATAAACAAGGGCAAATTGGCGTTGACGAGGCCGAAGAAATTGTAAAAGCCTTAAAACTAAAGTCTTATGAAGGCGGTTATAAAATTATGATTATTTGGATGGCCGACAAAATGCATGCCTCAGCATCAAATAAATTATTGAAATTGCTGGAAGAACCTCCTGAAAAAACGGTATTTATTTTGATTGCCGAAAACGAAGACCAAATTATATCTACCATAAAATCGCGTTGCCAAGTACTGCATTTTCAATTATTGTCGGAAAATGACATCGTGAAAGGCTTGGTTGAAATGGAGGGAACCGACCCGCCAATTGCAAAACAAATGGCCATTCAGGCTGATGGTGATTTTAACAAAGCGCTGCATTTACTGCACAATGACACTTCCGACGAACAATTTGAACAATGGTTTATCACTTGGGTAAGAGCCGCGTTTAAAGCGAAGGGAAACGCCGCCGTAATTCAATTGTTGATTGAGTGGAGCGACACGATTTCGAAAACCGGCAGGGAAACCCAAAAACGATTTTTAAATTATTGCCTGCAATTTTTCAGGCAGGCCTTATTGCTGAATTACAATGCGGAATCGCTGGTTTTTTTGCAACCGAAAATACCTGGTTTTAACCTTGAAAATTTTGCGCCATTTGTGCACAGCGGCAATATTATTGAAATTGACAAAGAATTAAATGATGCCATTTATCACATAGAACGCAACGGAAACGCCAAGATAATTTTACTCGATTTGTCCATAAAACTAACCCGATTGCTTCACGCTAAAGAAGCATAAAAACAACGAATCACCATGGCTGTTTTCAACAATCATTAACATAAATTTTTGCCTTCGATGCCTTTTGCCGTTTATTTTATTTTGACTATTTTAGGGCTCTGTTTGCAAAATTAAAACCTTAATCATGAAATTATTGGGAATTGGATCTCGAATTAAACACGAGGAATTTGGATTGGGCGTGGTCACCAACGTTAGCGCAAAAGACTATTGGGTGACATTTATTGAAAACGGGCTGGAAACCATTGCCATCGACAGCAAATTTGAAGTCATTGAATGTGTTGAAGATGAAGTGGACACCGTAAGTTTTTATGATGTTGAAACTGCCTTAAAAAATATACTGAAACAATGGTCGGACATTTCGGAAGTTGTTCATTTGGGCGACCGATGGAAAGGCGGAAAATTGGTTATGGAACCGAAAGATCCAAAATTGGCCAGCAAAGAAATTCCGATCGATACTTTTTTTCACAAAATTGTGATGGTAAGAGACCGATTGCGGGTGATGGAACAAAAAATAAATGCGAGTAAACTGGATGATTTGGACAAGGTTGATTTGCAGCAATACATCACAAGAATTTACGGAAGCTTGACCACTTTCAATATCTTGTTCAAATTAAAAGAACAGCAATTTGAAGGATCAAAATCGGAGTAATACCAACTATTTAACCATAAAAAAAGCCGGGCTAAAAATAATTTTACGATTCAATACATTTTCGTTCTTTCACGCTATAGAACTATAAAAGTATTGTTCACTATTTTTTTGATAACTCAACATTGATAGTCGTTTTATTGTTTACTTTTTTTGTAGTTTTGTTAAAACTAGAAAAATCCTGCTTTGAATCAAAAAAAACTTATACAAAAACTTAATTTTCAACCAAAAGAAAATGCATCAGGTATTTTTATTAAAAAATATACTGAAGGATATTGTATTGAAGTTGATTTTGAAAAAGAAACCTTCCATTTTGGCGGAAAAATAAAAATTGGTGAAAAAGATTCACAAAACATCACAAAGCCAGAAGATTGGGTAGTTTTAGAATGTGTAAACCGACTACTTGAAAAAGGATACAAACCCGAAAACATTTCATTAGAAAAAGTATATCCGGCAGGACATGGATTTTCCGGAAGATTAGATATTTGCGTTACTCGCGAAGATGATTCAGAGTATTTATTAATTGAATGTAAAACCTATGGAAAAGAATTCGAGAAAGAATTTGCTCGAATGAAAAAAGACGGAGGGCAACTCTTTACTTATTTCAAATTCAGTAATAAAGCAGATATTATAATACTGTACGCTTCTGAATTAAACAAAAATGAAATCGTTTATCGCAACGAAATTGTAAAAATAGAAGACGATTATAGAACAGGCGATGTAAAAGATTTTTACGAAAAATGGAATAAACTTACCAAAGACAACGGCGCTTTCGACACTTGGGTAAACCCTTATAATTTTGAAAGTAAAGCATTAACCATAAACGAACTGGTAGAAATAAAACAAGAAGACAGCAGTTTTATTTTTAATCGTTTTCTGGAAATTCTTCGTCATAATGTGGTTTCAGATAAAGGAAATGCTTTTAATAGAATTTTCACTTTATTTCTTTGTAAAATTTATGATGAAAAAACAAATGAAGAGACTGATAATGAGCTTGGATTTCAGTGGTTTGAAGGGGTTGACAACCATAGAAGTTTTCAACTGCGATTGACCGATTTGTATAAAAACGGAATGCGCGAGTTTTTGGAAAAAGTAGTTACAGATTTTTCTGAAACTGAGTTTAAAAATAGATTCCCATTTTTAAGTGAGGAACAAAGAAATCCAATTATTGAGGAATTTAGAAAATTACGCTTAGAAAAAAATAATGAGTTTGCGATAAAAGATGTTTATGATGAGCAATCATTTAATGAAAATGCTGTTGTTGTAAAAGAAATTGTGAAACTTTTAGAAAAATACAAACTTCGATATACCAAAAAACAACAATATCTTTCTGATTTTTTCGAATTGCTTTTAACGACTGGCTTAAAACAAGAATCTGGGCAATTTTTTACACCTGTTCCTGTTGCGCAATTTGTGATTAAATGCTTACCGATAGATACCATTTTAGAAGATAAATTAGCCTCTGCAAAAATTGATAATGATTCACTTTTACCGTATGTAATGGATTATGCGGCTGGAAGTGGGCACTTCTTGACAGAAACAATGCACGAAATGCAACGTTTGATAAAGCAAAAAGACAATAAAAAATACAACCCGAGTGTTGCCAAAAAAATTAGAAACTGGCAAGACGACCATTTTGCTTGGGCAATTCAATATGTTTATGGAATTGAAAAGGATTATCGTTTGGTAAAAGTAGGTAAAGTGGGTTGTTATCTGCATGGTGATGGTTTAGCAAACGTAATTCATTCTGATGGATTGGCTCGCTTTAACCATCCCGATTATAAGGGAAAATTGCTTCTTGTTGACAAAGACTTTCCGCAAGAAAACAAGCAGTTTGATATTATTGTATCAAATCCGCCTTATTCAGTTTCAGCATTTAAAAACTCAGCCCGTTCTTTTTATAAAGAGAATGATTTTGAACTGTATAATAAACTCACGGATAACAGTTCTGAAATAGAATGTTTGTTTATTGAACGCACCAAACAATTATTAAAAGATGGCGGTGTTGCAGGTATCATATTACCAAGTTCTATTTTGAGCAATACAGGAATTTATACCAAATCACGAGAAATTATTTTGCAATATTTTGATATTGTTGGAATTACCGAATTAGGTTCCAACACTTTTATGGCTACAGGAACCAATACCGTTACTTTGTTTTTAAGAAGAAGGAACAATTATGAAAGCAGTAATCTTAAAATTGCAGTTGCTAATTTCTTTACCAATTTACAAGATGTCACCTTAAACGGAATTGAAAAACCTGTAAGCAAATATGTAAACCACATTTGGGAAGGAATTGCATTTGATGATTATGTTTCTTTATTGAAAAAAACACCCAACAAAGCCGTTGCCGAACACGAAATATACAAAGAATACCAAAAGAAACTAAAAGCCAAAAACGACGCAGCGTTTTGGAAAATACTTTTTGAAAAAGAAGCCGAAAAACTTTATTATTTTATCATTGCTTACCCACAGAAAGTAGTATTGGTAAAAAGTGGCGAAAAAGATGCCGAAAAACGTTTCTTGGGTTATGAATTTAGCAACCGAAGAGGAAGCGAAGGCATACACCCAATACAAAGAGGCAAAAACATTGAAGATTGCACCCAACTTTTTGACCCTGAAGTTTTTGACAACCCAACCAAAGCAAGCACTTATATTTACAAAGCATTTGCCGGCGATTATGATTTTCCTATTGATGAAGCGATGCAAAACAACATAACTCGCCACAACTTGGTAGATATGCTAACATTTGACCGAGTTGAATTTGAAAAAAATATTTCGCTTTCGGTTAAAAAAAAAGTAAAGATTGAGAGTAAGTGGGAGTCCAAAAGATTTGATGAAACTGCACAAATAATAAGAGGTGTTACCTATTCTAAAGGTGACCAAACTTCTAACAGAACTGATAAAATTATTTTAACAGCTGATAATATTACACTTGATGGAAATTTAGAAATAAAAAAAGAAGTTTTTCTTTATAATGATTTTGAAATTTCAAATGAGAAGAAGCTTGCTAAAAATGATATTTTTATTTGCTTTTCAAGTGGTAGTAAAGAACATTTGGGAAAAGTAGCTTTCATTGAAAATGACACAAATTATTTTGCTGGTGGTTTTATGGGAATTATAAGAGTTGGGAAAGAAAATGAACCAAAATATTTTTTTCAATTATTAAACACTTTGCTTAGACAAACTATTAGAGACATTGGAAGCGGTTCAAATATTAATAATCTTTCTGGAATTATAAACGAAGTTAAAATCCCACTTCCACCGCTTGATATTCAAGAAAAAATTGTTGCTGAAATTGAAATTTTAGAAGCAAAAGAAAAGAAGACAAAAGAGGAAGTTGAGAAGTTGAAAATTGAAGCAAGTAGTCTTTTTGTTTTTGATGGAGAAAGAATTTCACTTCAAAGTATTACTTCAAAAATTGGAAGCGGTGCAACTCCAAGAGGTGGCGAAGCTGCTTATGTTGAAAGTGGCATTACTTTAATTAGGAGTATGAACGTTTATGATAATGAATTTTATCCAAAAGGTTTGGCTTTTATTGATGATGAACAAGCAAGAAAATTGAATAATGTAACTGTTGAAGAAAATGATATTCTATTTAACATTACAGGCGCATCAGTTTGTAGATGTTGTATTGTGGAAAATAAATATTTGCCAGCAAGAGTAAATCAACACGTTTCAATTATTAGAACAAATGAAAAAGCACTGCCAAAATTTGTTCAACAATTATTAATCAGTTCAAAATTCAAAACAGAATTATTAGAATTAGCAGATAATAGTTCAACAAGAGAAGCAATAACAAAACAACAGTTGGAAGATTTCAAAATCCCACTTCCATCACTTTCAGTACAACAAAAAATAGTTTCAGAAATTGAGAAAATAGAAGCAAAAATAAATGCTTTAGAAAAAGAAATAGCTTTAATTCCAGAGCAAAAAGAGGTTGTTTTAAAGAAATATTTATAGTGTAAAAAATAAAAAGGGTTGCTGTATGGCAACCCTTTTTATCATATTTATAGGTAAATCCTAAATAATCCCTTGATCCAGCATCGCATCGGCAACTTTTATAAAGCCAGCAATGTTCGCCCCTTTAACATAGTTGATGTAGCCATCATTTTCTGTTCCGAATTTTGTGCAGGCAATGTGAATGGAAGACATAATTTGATGCAATTTGGCATCCACTTCTTCAGCAGTCCAGTTTAATTTCATGGCATTTTGTGACATCTCTAAACCAGATACGCCAACACCTCCTGCATTAACTGCCTTTCCGGGGCCAAATGGAAGTTTATGTTTGTGAAACAAATCAACAGCTTCAGGAGTACAACCCATATTGGATACTTCCGCAATATATTTTACCCCATTGGCAATCAATAATTTTGCGTCCTCGCCATTTAATTCATTTTGGGTTGCGCTAGGCATTGCAATATCAACTGCAACTTCCCAAGGTTTTTTACCCGCAACAAATTTAGCTTCCGGAAAAACTTCTGCATAAGGAGAAACAATATCGTTATTTGAAGCCCTAAGCATCAATAAATAATCGATTTTTTCGGCATCTAAACCTCTTTCGTCGTAAATATAGCCGTCAGGGCCAGAAATGGTAACCACTTTACCGCCAAGTTCCGTAACTTTTAGGGCAACACCCCAAGCCACATTACCAAAACCTGAAACAGAAACAGTTTTACCTTTAAAAGTATCGTTTTTTGTTGAAAGCATTTCATTTGTAAAATAAGTTGCCCCAAAACCTGTTGCTTCCGGTCTTATTAAACTTCCGCCCCAATTTAAACCTTTACCGGTGAAAACACCTGAATTTTCGAATTGCAATTTTTTATACATTCCGTACATAAAGCCTATTTCTCTGCCGCCTGTTCCAATATCTCCTGCCGGAACGTCTTGGTTAGGGCCAATAACGCGCCATAACTCTAACATAAAGGCTTGACAAAAACGCATAATTTCCGCATCTGATTTTCCTTTCGGATTGAAATCAGATCCTCCTTTAGCGCCACCCATTGGCAAGGTTGTTAAGGCATTTTTAAATGTTTGTTCGAATCCTAAAAATTTAAGGATGCTTAAATTTACGCTTGGGTGAAGGCGAATACCTCCTTTGTATGGTCCAATTGCATTGTTAAATTGTATTCTGTGCCCTAAGTTGATCTGAACATTTCCTTCATCATCTACCCAAGAAACTCTAAAAGTTAAAATTCGGTCTGGTTCAACCAATCTTTCAATAATTTTAGCAGCCTCATATTGAGGGTTTTCATCATAAATTGTTTTGATTGATTCTAACACTTCATGAACAGCTTGCAAGTACTCCTTTTCACCAGGGTGTTTGGTCTCAAGGTTTGTCAATATATTTTTTACATTCATAATAATATAGTTTAATCGTATGTGAAATTTATTATATATTTAAATAATCAGGTGCAAAATTACAGATATTATATTAATTTTTAATCAAAAAAGATTCAATTATTTTTTATTTCGGCGTTTTTCTCAAACGATTTCGTTAATTAAAAACAAATAGCGCAAAAAAGTCCATTTTCGCGCTATAAAAACCAGAAGTTTCCCTCCAAGTTTTCTAAATTTTTGTTTTTTTACATAAAACCTTCCGGAGGCTCCTCGTCATTTAATTTTTCTGAAGTGCCATGAAATCTGTTGGGCTTGAATCCTTCTTTAAAAATGGCTGCTTTATTGCTTTTTCCCTCAATAATTACGGTTAAAGGTTCTTTAAAACGCACATGCCTTAAATAATCGTCTTCATAAGTCGCCTTTTGTTTGTTTAGATAATCCAAATTGAAAAACCCATCATCCATAAAAGGGTTTATGGTTAAATAGCCCACTTTAAATGAGGTCAAATTTTGGAAAAAGTGTGTTCCCTGACTTGGGTCGATCCTAAAATTATTAAGTCCCGCTTCCACAATTATTTTGGCCGATGCTATTTGTGGCCAAATTACAGGAATTCCCAGCCACGGATCGCTTGATCCCCATCTGCCTGGCCCCACCAAAATATAATTTTTGTCCAACTCAGCGAATTTTTTATTGATTTGCTCAACAGCTTCCGCTATTTTCCTGGTATTTGCCGCGTTAAAAGTTTCAGGTTTAACGTAAATAAGATCGTGGATATTCTCATAATTTCCGTTACCCAAAGCCGATTCCGAGTAAATGATGGTGTCTTCAACATCAAACTTCTCGGGAAGCGTGCTTAAGGTTTCAATGCTTTCTATAATTGGCCTGATTTGCAAAAAGCTAAATTCTTTTGGCTGTCCCTGCGGAACATCCAAATTAACTGCAAACTCCATTTCAATGGGGTTTCGCATTTCACGTTGGCCAATACGCAATAAATCCTGCAAAATTTCGGGCAACGGAAATGTATTGTATTTTAAAATATTGTCAAAAGTAATTACGCGAATGCCATCATGCAAAACGCCGGGTTTGATGATGTTGTTTTGTAAATCATAGGTGGAAGCAACAAATTTTAGAGAACCATGCTTTTCGGCATTTCTTATGGAAATTTTCTTTTTATTGATGGATTCGCTGGTTGAAGCCACATAACTGTCGGGATTCATATCTAACCCAAACAAATACTGCTGCGTGTCGCGTTGGGTAGATCCCGGATTTGAGAGTTGCAGCACCTTTTTTGGATGATACGGCGAAAACCGCAAGGTGTTTCCTCCGCCAACAATAATTTCACCCAAACCCAAGGCGATATTTGCGGTGCCTTCATTGGGCAATTCTTGGTCAATAGGATAAAAATTGATGGAACGGGCCACCCCGGAAATGTTCGGATAATAAACATCATCATATTGTTTGCCGGTAACCTCCTGCAAAATAACGGCCATTTTATCCTCTTCAATGGTATGGGAAGTTGCCTTTAAATATATTTTACTGTTTTGAAAATACGCAGATGCCATTACCGACTTAATTGCGCTTGCCACCATATCCACCATTCTTGTCTTGTCGGTATTTGGTATCATATAGGTAGAAAACACACCGGCAAAAGGCTGATAATGGGAATCTTCCAAAACACTGGAAGAACGCACTGCAATAGGTGATTTGGTCACATTTAAAAACACCCGAATATCTTCCATTACCCATTTTGGCAATGGTTTTGAAATAAATTTATTCAATATTTCCTCATCATCATTACAATCGGCCACAAACCCTATCAGTTCATGTTTTTCCATAAACTCATCAAATACTTCTGTACTTAACACCACCGTGCGAGGAATGGAAATGTTGACATCCCTGTATTTATTGAACAATTTATGGCGTTTCAAAAACGAATCGATAAATGCCAAACCCCTTCCTTTTCCTCCCAAAGATCCTTCTCCAATCCTGGCAAACCCTAAATATTCATCATAGGTATTTTTGCTGAATTTTGAAATAACGCCCCTTGATCTGTAAATTCGATAGGCTTTAATGGCTCTGATTAAAAAATCTCTTATTTCCTCCGGATCGTCAAAATCCTCATATTCTACATTGCTGAATAAATTGGCCAACGGAAAAAGCGCCCGCGACCTTAACCATTTTGAATATTCACTCCTTTTGGCATGGTAAACTATAGATTCCAATGTTACTGTGGTTAACGCTCTTTGAAAACTGTTTAAATCTTCAACCGTTGCCAAAATTTTCATTTGAAATGGGTCCCAAAATTCAAAAGCCCCAAACGAAAAATATTTAGTGATGTAATTTTTTATTTCCTTTCCTAACGTTTCGGAGTGTTTGTATAAAAATTTTCCTTTTAGTTCTAAGGCTTGTTTTTCATTGTTTTTATCAGAAGATTGCACCAAAAACGGAAAATAGCGTTCCAAGCTTCTTACATATTTTAAAAATTCAAATCCGGCATTTGGGTCTCGTTTTCCGTCTTTAAAATAACTCACATCTGAAATAACGCCTAAAAGATTGTGTTTGTACTTTTCAAAAAGAAACAACCCTTCTTCATAGTTTGTTGCCAGCAAAATTTTTGGCCGGCCTCGCATCAACATCATTGCCCTGTGCTCATTTAGGCCTTCAGACATAAATGAACGCGTTTGTTTTAAAATAATTTTATACATTATGGGCAAATACCTCGAATAAAATTTCAAGGAATCTTCCACCAGCAAAATCGCCTTCACACCAATTTGGTTGATGTCTTTTTCGGCATTCATTCGGTCTTCCGTAAGTTTAATGATGGCCAAAAAAATGTCAACATTGCCGTTCCAATGAAATACAAAATCGATGATTCCCGTATTTTCGCTCAGCACCTTTTTTCTTAATTCAGAAGAATAATGGCTTAAGGCAGCAATTGGTATGGTGGGAAAGGACTCTTTTATCAGTTTTGAAGTTTCAAAAGCCTTGTAGTTGCCAATATCTAACCAGGTAATAACCATATCAATTTTATCGGAACTCAACATTCCTATCGCCCTTTTGGCGGAATTGGCATGAATAAAACTTGGCGGATATCTTAAATTCAGCGCCATATATTCATTAAAAATACGCTCGTCAATCCTGCCGTCTTCCTCAAGCATATAATAATCGTAGTTAGAACAAACAATGAGCACTTTGTTAATTCTGTTTTGCATCAATTGGTTAAATGCAACCTCTTCAAACTCATAATTCTTTAAATCGGGCAGTGGATTTCTGTTCATTTTTAAGGTCATTTATTTTCAAATGCAAGATATCATTTTCACCGCTAAATTTAATGTTTTTCAAAATATTAATTCAATTTTATAAAAATAAAATTGCGTAAATTTGCATCCTAATTTTCTGTAAAATGTTAGCTAAAGTAAAAGAAATGATTGGTGAAGTATTGGCTTTTGATACCACTTCCAAAGAGGAACTTGAATCGTTCAGAATTAAATTTTTAGGCAAAAAAGGATTGCTTAACGATTTATTTGTTGAATTTAAGAACGTTGCCCCGGCTGAAAGAAAAGATTTTGGACAAGCTTTAAATACGTTAAAAGATGCCGCGCAGGACAAAGTTGACAGATTGAAGGAAGCATTAGAAAATTCGAGTGGGCAAAAAGGAATTTATGGTGATTTAACACGCCCTGCCGAACCTGTTGAACTGGGTTCGCGCCATCCAATATCTTTGGTGAGAAACAAAATTATCGATGTGTTTTCACGCATTGGTTTTACCGTTTCTGAAGGTCCGGAAATTGAAGACGACTGGCACAATTTTACCGCGTTGAATTTGCCCGAATACCATCCGGCACGTGATATGCAGGATACTTTTTTTATTGAAAAAAATCCGGATATTTTATTGCGTACGCATACTTCATCTGTTCAAGTGCGCTATATGGAAAGCCATAAACCGCCTATTCGCACCATTTCTCCCGGACGTGTTTTTAGAAATGAAGATATTTCGGCACGTGCGCATTGCATTTTTCATCAGGTGGAAGGTTTGTATATTGACACCGATGTTTCTTTTGCCGATTTAAAACAAACATTGTTGTATTTCACCAAAGAAATGTTCGGAAAATCAAAAATACGTTTGCGCCCTTCTTATTTTCCATTTACAGAACCAAGCGCAGAGGTTGATATTTATTGGGGACTGGAAACCGAAACTGATTATAAAATTACCAAAGGAACAGGTTGGCTTGAAATTATGGGTTGCGGAATGGTGGACCCAAATGTGCTTAAAAACACCAATATAGACCCTGAAATTTATTCCGGATACGCATTTGGAATGGGCATTGAACGCATTGCGATGTTGTTGTACCAAATTCCTGATATCAGAATGTTTTACGAAAACGACGTTCGCTTTTTAGAACAGTTTAAATCGGTTTACTAAACTTCGTTCGTTAAAAGTTAGAAGTTAAATGTTAAAAGTTACTCAATAATTCTGATAACAAATCAATGAAAAAAGACATCCAAATTCCTGAAGTTACCGAGGTTTTTATGGCAATTGTCAAAGAATACAACGAAGTTTTTCGATGTGAAGATTGGAATGCCTATCTTATTAACAATAAAGAAGTTGATTTAGAAATGGTGTTGGTGGTTTCAAAAGGTTATGATGAAGACGAACTGACTGAAACCTCATTGCTGCGCCATAAAATTGAAAAACTTCCGGCAAAATCTTTCGCAAAAGTTGAATTGATGCAGGAAGCCGTTTTAAAATTGTCCAATTTTTTTAACGTGACTTTTTTTGAGGGAAATATAATGTTCAACAAAAAATACCTTTTCGAAAAAGGAACCATAAAAGAAGGTGCATTGCGAATGATTCCTTTGCTGAATAAAAAAGGGATTTTGGTGAAATAGTGTTAATCAATTAAGTTTTATTTTAATGGTATTCAGCAAAATAAAAATTTTCTCAGTGTATCTTTGTGATTCTTGGTGCAGCTTTGTGTAATAGCCGTGACACAGAGTTACACAAAGGGAAAAACACAAAGATTCACAAAGTTTTATGGCCAATTTTATTCAGAATCATTAATAAATTTAAAAATTTCACGCCATTTAATATGAAATATTCATTTCTTATAATATTGTTTTTTTGTTTTTCAATGGCGTCTGCCCAAAATATTCCTTTGTACGTTGGCACTTATACGGATGATGGCAGTGAAGGAATTTACCGTTACGATTTTAACCTGAAAACCGGCGAACTCACCAATAAAAAATTGGCTGCTGAAGCTGTGAATCCTTCTTTCATAACCTTTTCATCCGACAAAAAACTGCTATTTTCCGTAGGTGAAACAGACAGCTTCGAAGGGGCAAAAAGCGGCTTTTTAAATTCGTATTCCGTAGAAAAAGACGGAACGCTCACATTTATCAATAAAGTGAGCAGCAATGGAGCGCATCCTTGCCATATTCAGTTAAACGAAGACAATTCTAAAGCGGTCGTTTCCAATTATACCGGCGGAACCGTTTCTTTGCATACGGTATCAAAAAACGGATTAATTTCCCAGGCAACGCAAGTCATTGATCACAACAAAGGCACTTTGCAATCCCATGCACATTCAGCCCAGTTTTTTAAAAACAACCTATTTATTGCCGATCTTGGCCTAAACAGTTTTTCTCAATATCAATTGGCGAATACCGATAAAAAATACCAATTAAAAGCCAATTATGAAGTTCCAAACAATGCGGGTCCAAGGCATTTTGAAATTTCAAAAAAAGGTAAATTTATCTATGTCATCAACGAATTGAATTCCACAATTTCTGTGTTGAAAAAGAAAAAAGACCGCTACGATTTTGTTCAAAATATCAGCACATTGAATGCCGGATTCGACGGGAAAAGTTTTTGTGCCGATATTCATTTGTCAAAAGACGGGCAGTTTTTATACGGATCTAATCGTGGCGAAAACAGCATTGCGGTATTTAAAATAAACAAAAAAAACGGGGAACTTCAAAAAATACAAACCATCAGCACCCATGGCGATTGGCCGCGCAATTTTACGCTTTCTCCAGACGGAAATTATTTGTTGGCCGCCAACCAGAGAAGTAAAAATATTAGTGTTTATCGTGTAGACAAAAAAAACGGGAACTTAACTTTTTTATACAGTATAGCTACACCAACGCCATCTTGTCTGCTATTTTAGTTTCAACTAAGGGCTCTAAATAACCACTTATTAATTTGTTTAAGGCGTATCCTTTATTTTCTTCGCCAATAAATAGGTGTTTATTACATTATTTAAGGCGTCTTTGCTAATTGGTTTTGATAAAAAATCATCACAGCCCGCCAAAATTGCTTTTTCTTTTTCTTCAGGCGTTGAATAAGCCGTTTGGGCGATTATTGGCAAATCAGGGCGGAATTCTTTTATGCGCTTTGTGGCTTCATGCCCGTCCATTTTAGGCATTTTTATGTCCATGAAGACCAATTTAATTGCTGGATTATTTTTACATAACTCAATAGCCTCTAAACCATCGTTGGCGTGTATAATGGTGCAGGGAAGTTTAAGTTTATCCTCCAGCAATATTTCCAAAACCATAAAATTAACCTCTTCATCTTCTGCAATTAAAATGGTGTGTTTTTCATTTTTCTCTGATGCTTTCTCTTTTTCAATTGTGATATTGGGGATCATATTCATGGGTTTGTAAGGTATGGTAACAAAAAAAGCGGCGCCTTCGCCAAGTTCCGAAACCACAGAAATTTTTCCTCCCAACAACTCTGCATTTTCTTTGGCGATGGAAAGTCCCAGGCCCAATCCGCCCACTTTTTTTGAAAGTACTTTTTCCGCTTGAGAAAATCGCTCAAAAATGAGATTTTGCTGTTCCGGTTTTATGCCAATTCCGCTGTCTTTCACATAAATTTCAAGTTCGGCGGGATCACTGTCTTTATTTAGTTTATATCCCAATTCAACAAAGCCTTCCTCTGTAAATTTTAGCGCATTTTCCAACAAATTGCTTAACACTTTATTCAGCTTGTTTTTATCGGTAAGAATGGTGCTTTCCTGATTTGAAAGTTCATTTTTTAATACAAATTTGGTGTTCTTTTTAGTTGCTTTTATATTGAAAATAGTGAACAGTTCGTGCAATAAATCATTAAGGCAAACCGGATTCGCTTCAGCCTTGATTTGCTTGGTCTCCAGCACCGAAATTTCCATAATATCATCAATAATATGCAATAACTGGTTGGTGCTGCTTTTAATGATTTCGATAAACCTTTTCCTTTTTTCGTCAGAAAGGTCGGGGTTGTCCAATAATTCGGAAAAACCCAAAATGCCATTCATCGGGGTTCGTATTTCATGCGACATATTTTGAATGAATTCTGTTTTTAGGCGGTCACTTTCCTCCGCTTTATCTTTGGCAATAATTAAGTCATTTAAAATTTGTCTTTTTTCAGAAATATCCTGAATGGTGCCAATCATTTTTTTTAGATTTCCTTTGTTGTCAAGTTCTAATTTTCCCAAACCGTGCACCCAACGTATTTGTTTGTCGGTATTTCTTATGATACGGTATTCTTTGTTGAATTCTTCCCTGTTTTCTGTGATATTTTTTTCTAAATATCGCTCCATCATCTGTAAATCTTCCGGATGAACTATTTGCAACCAGCCCTTGAAATTTTTAGGATAGGCTTCATCAATACCAAATATGTCATTTAAGGTTGGAGAGCTTTTCCACAAACCTGTCGAAAAATCCAACTCATAAGAGCCAATGTTGGCAATTTTCTGGGCTTCATTTAAACTGTTTTCGCTTTTTTCCGCAATTTCTTTTGCTTTTTGAAGCTCATTTGTTACATTTCTTTGCGCAGTAACGTCAATCACAGAAGCTATGGAAGTTCCATAATCATCAATAATTACCGATTTTATAAGCGCTAAAATAGAGGAACCGTCTTTGCCTGCCAATTCGGTTTCATCGCTAAAGGTTCTTTTATTTGAGCCGATTGAAACCAATTCTTTTTTCAGCACTTCAAGCGCTTTTTTGTTGTTTGTTTTGCCAAGGTGAATTTTAAGTTCTTCTGTGTTTTTTACGCCGAACATTTTAAGTGCGGCTTTATTCGCATTTAAAATCCTGATGTTTGAGATACATGTTGAAACAAAATCAGGATTTTCATCTAAATAAGTTTTTAAATCTTTTTTTTCGGCTTTCGTTTCATTTAAAAGTTTTATGACTTTTGAAAAATCCTGTTCCCAAAGCGGCACGGGATTTTGATCAAATAAATTGATGAAGCGGTCTTTGCTTTCCAAAAGTAACCTGTTTTTTTCAGACAATTCATCGCTTAATTTACTTAATTCAAGATTTTGGATTTCAACTTTGTGAAGGGTTTCTTTTATGTTTGTAATATCCGAAACCAACGCAAAAGACCCAGACACTTCATTCTGATTATTAAAAATTGGTGAAGTTTTAAATAAACAAGGTACATTTTTGCCATTTGCATTCCGCAATTCAATCTCATAAGCTGAAGATTCCCCGATTTTTCTTTTTTCTAGTTGATTTTTAAAAATTTCGTAATTTTTTTCATCAACAAAATTATAAATTGATTTCCCTTTGACTTTAGTTTCTGAGTACCCCAATATTTTGCACATTTCGACATTTAAGTCAATTGTGTTTGCATCTTCATCTATCAACCAAAAACCCTCATTGGCGGTTTCTATAATTTTACTTACAAAATTTTCTCTGTCCTTTATGGTTTTATAAGCATCCTCCAATTCATTCTCGGCATGTTTGCGATGGGTAATGTCTCTCCAAACACAATGAATAACTTGATTGTTGCGATTGTTTTCAATGGTAGTCAACAACACCTCAACAGGGAAAACTTCTCCATTGCTTTTGGTATGCCACCACTCAAAACGATGTGTTCCTTTTTCCAAGGTAATTTTTATTAACGCTTCCGCTTTTTCGGCAGAGCTTAAACCATCTGGCTGAAATTTTGGCGATAACTCTGAAGGCTGAAGATTTAAAACATTTTCGTATCTATTATAGCCAAGCATTTTTAAAGTAGCCTGATTACAATCCGCAAAAACACCATTTTTAATGATTAAGATGGCATCGCCTGATTTTTCAAAAAGTTCGCGGAATTTTTTTTCACTTTTTTCAATTTCTATATTAGCTGTTAAAAGTTCTTGCTCAGCTTTTTTTGATGCAGTAATGTCACTTATCAATACATGTCTTGCTTTTCGGTTGTTGAATGTAACGTTGTGAGCAACAATAGAAACGTTTATTATTTTGCCGCTCTTAGTTATATGCAACCACTCACCTAATGCATTGTGCGTGACCCTCTTCGCCATTTCAATATCCTTTAAAAGTGCGCCAATATCTTCCTTGGGACGGACATCTTTTAAGTTCATGGAGAGAAATTCTTCTCTTGTGTAACCGTAATGTTGGATTGCTGCATTATTTACTTCCAGAAAAGCTAGTGTTTCCAAATCATAAATCCACATAGGCTGCGGGTTGTTATCAAATAGAAACCGATATTTTTTTTCACTTTCCTTTAAATTTTCTTCTGCTTTTTTACGATCTGTAATGTCTTCTTTTATCGCCAAATAAGATAAAATTTCACCCGTTTCGGCTTTAATTGGTGTTATTGTTACTTGTTCCCAATAAAATTTTCCGCTTTTTGTTTTATTTTTCATTTGGCCTTTCCAACTATTGCCGGCTGTAATTGTTTGCCATAAATGATCGTAAAATTCTTTGGATTGTTCTCCCGATTTTAAAATTCTGGGGCTTTTACCTAGAGCTTCAGAAGCCGTGTAACCAGAAATTTCGGTAAATTTAGGATTTGTGTATTCAATGTTTCCATTGGTATCGGTAATTAAAACGGTATTGGCGCTTTGTTCTATGGCCACTAAGAGTTTTTTGTATTCAGATGTGAATTTTTCTTTCCCCTTTTCAGCAGTCTCCTTAGAAATGTTTAATTCCTCAATTTTTAAATTTAATTGTTCATCAAAAAGAATTTTTTCAAGGACTTCTTCTAACTTTATTGCAATAATGTCAAGCACAATGGCAATATTATTTTCCTCAATCAAAGATTTTGGCTTGGTGTCCATAAAGGCAATTAATCCTATTGGCTCTTTTCTTGAACTCCATAAAGGTTTTCCAATGTAGCTCTCGACATTATTTTGCCTCAGAAAAGCGTCCTTGGGAAAAATATTGCTTACATTGGCCGGATAGGCACAAAACTTTTTATTAATAATGGTATCACAAGGCGTATTTGCCAATTCGTAAAGAAAATTAGGCTTAAAAACCCCATTCCCGTAAAATACGATGGTTTCAATAGCGGTAGGGTTTTTGGGTGAATATTTATCAATCAACACATAGTTGACGCCAAATAACTCAGCCAAAAAAGCAGCGGTAGATTTTAGGAATTCAATTTGGTTTGTTCCGTAACCATTTTTGGAAATAAAAGACAGCGTTTTTTGAATATATTTTAGTTGCACACTCATATTTTGAGATATGGGATATAATTAATTTTGTAAAAAATGCAACTTTTTCTTTTTGATAAATATAGATAAAAAATCAATTGATTTAATAATTCAAAAAATAAATATTAATAGGCAATTTCAAAGTTTAAACGCTATAAATTAATAAGTTCTATCGCAAATTCATTCACTTTCTCCCAGTTTGTGTATTCAATTTCAGCATCGGTATTTGTGGGTCCTTTTGTCATCCACATAATTAATTGAATCATTTTCCGATCAAAAAAGGAATATTTTTTATAATTCAGTTTGCCTGCAAAAACTTTAACAACAGTTGGTTTCCAGTTGATGGTTTGAAAAAATTTAACCACGTACGGATTTGTTTCCGGATCGCTTTTTTCTGGTTTTCTGGCGACAAGATTCACTGAAAAGAAGGCTGTTTTTATGGAATCAAGTACCGTTTTATTTGTTTTTATAAATTCAATTATTTTGGGTTTGTGAACGCCATATCTAATGCTTGCGCCAATAACGAGTTTATCGTATTTCGTGATATCTTCCTTAAAATCATCAATTGAAATTAATTCAACTTCTTGATCATTTTGCTGAAGGACTTCTCTTAGTTTATTGCAAATCTTCAGCGTTTGTCCGTCAACCGTTGAATAAATTATTCCTATTTTAGGTTTCATTGTTGTTGTTTAAAATTAATGTACAATATAATGATTTCAATCTAATTTTAAAAGATGGTAAATTTACAAAAGGCGCATTTGTGTTTTTATGATATATGTCAACCAAAAAATATAAAAACTTTACATTCAATTGCATAAAAAAACCAGTCAATATTGACTGGTTTTAATTTCTTTAAAGACAACGAATAAATATTAAATTACTTTTACATTTACTGCGCTTAAACCTTTTTTTCCTTCTTCCAGTTCAAATTGAACCTCATCTCCATCACTAATTTTGTCAATTAATCCTGAAATGTGTACGAAGTAGTCTTTTTTTGAAGTTTCCTCTGTGATAAATCCAAATCCTTTAGCTTGGTTGAAGAATTTTACTGTTCCTTTTTTCATTGTTAAAAAATTTATTAAAGTACTAAAGTACTCATAATTGCGCTTGTTTCTGAATTTTGTTGCGTTATTTTTTTAAAAAATATATTTCTGATGGAATCTTGGGTTAATCCAACACCTCCGTCAGCTCTTTAAAAATTTGTTTTGGGTTTTTATTTTCGTATAATATCCCATAAACCGCGTTGATTATGGGTGTTTTCGCTTTATTTTTTTCATTGATTAAAAAGGCGCTTTTTGTGGCATAATAACCTTCGGCAACCATACTCATTTCCATCATCGCGCTTTTTACGGTGTAACCTTTTCCAATCATATTTCCAAACATCCTGTTTCGGCTAAAAACGGAATAGCCCGTAACCAATAAATCGCCCAAATAGGCCGAGTTGTTGATATTTCGTTTCATTCTGTGCACTTTTCGTATAAAACGCTTCATTTCGCGAACGGAATTTGACATTAAAACTGCCTGAAAATTATCCCCATAACCCAAACCATGCGCCATACCGGCCGCTATGGCGTAAATATTTTTAAGCATGGCGGCGTATTCCGTGCCAATAATATCATCCGATGTTTTTGTTTTGATGTAATGGCTCGACAAATATTTGCTTAAAAGATCGGCTTTTTCTTCATCTTCACAAGCGATGGTTAAATAGGATAAACGCTCCATCGCAACTTCTTCCGCGTGACAAGGCCCTGCGATAACGCCGATATTTTTTAGCGGAATCTTAAAAAATTTATGAAAGTGCTCGCCAACAATCAATCCGGTTTCCGGGACAATTCCTTTGATGGCCGAAAACACAATTTTTGAAGAAAGGCTTTGCGTTATTTTATCCAATTCTTCTTTTAAAAATGCGGAAGGAATGGCAAAAATCAAAATATCGCCATAACGCACCAAATCATTAATTTCGTTGGATAAATACAATTTATTTACATCAAGTACCGCTGAGCTCAGGTAATTTGGATTGTGTTCATTTTCTTTAATATAATCTATCGCGGCTTGGTTTCTCATATACCAGCCAACCTGTTCCATATTTTCACACAACATTTTTACAATGGCTGTTGCCCAACTTCCGCCGCCAAAAACGGCAATTTTAGGTTTTGTAATCATTTATTAACCTTTTAAGAGACCAAAAGTAAAAAAAACTAACTTAAATGCGCTCCTAAAATTATGAAACTCGCATTTTATAACCCGCTTAAATTAATTTGTTGGATTAAATTATTAGTTTCGTACTTTTAATCCTATCCCCAACCCTTTCCAAAGGAAAGGGAGTTTGGTTAGATATTAAAGTAAAATTTTTCTTAACTTTAATCGCTATTTTTACAACATTTAACATTTAACATTTAACATTAGTTGAGCGGACTGAAAAGATTTTTTAAAGACACCATTATTTACGGAATTGCCGCGGTTTTGCCGAGAGTGATTAACTTTTTGCTCGTTCGCGTGCATACCGATGCCTTGCCGGCCAGCGATTATGCGGAAAACACCAACTTTTATATTTGGATTGCCTTATTTACGGTATTGTTGACTTTCGGGATGGAAACCGCATTTTTCAGGTTTTATAAGGCCGAAGAAAAAAAAGACGCCATAATTGCAACCTCATTTATCAGTGTTTTTGTTGCCGCTTTCGTATTTGTTGTGATTGCCTTTTCGTTTTCCGGATTTTTTATCAACATTTTCGACTTCAGCCAAAATCCGTTGCAGTTCAAATTATTTATCGGCATCTTGGCGATTGATGCTGTTTCTGTGATTCCTTTTGCTTATTTGCGCGCCGCAAACCGGCCCATAAAATACACGGCGATTAAAATGATCAATGTGGGAATCATTGTGGCCATAAACTTGGTTTTTTTGAAGTTTATTCCCGAATTTAAAGCCAGCGGAAAATACCTTCCCGAATTTTTGAACACCTTATTTGAAAGCACTTCCATCGTTAATTTTATATTCATCGCCAACCTTATTGGAAGTGCGGTTTCGCTAATTTTATTGTTGCCGTATTTGCTGAAATTTAAATGGCATTTTAACGGCGTGCTGTTCAAAAAAATGCTGCATTACAGCTGGCCGATTGCGGTCGCCGGAATTGCTTACGTGATCAATGAAAATTTGGACAAATTTTTAATCGGGCAAATGATGGATAAAACGGCGATGGGAATTTATTCGGCCTGCTACAAACTGGCGATTTTTATGAATTTATACATTATGGCCTTTCGTTTGGGTGCCGAACCGTTCTTTTTTAACCATTCCGACCATAAAGACGCCCGGCAAACTTATGCCCGCATTTTAAACTATTTTATCATTGTTGGCGCCCTGGTTTTTGTGGTTATTGTTGTTTTTCTTGATGTTATCAAACAACTTTTTATCAACCGGCAATACTGGGATGCCATTGTGATTGTTCCTATTGTGTTGTTGGCCAATTTGTTTTTGGGCATTTACCACAACCTTTCCGTTTGGTATAAATTAACCGACAAAACACGTTACGGAATGCTGTTTTCGATCATTGGCGCAATAATTACCGTAATTATAAATGTGGCGTTGATTCCCGTAATTGGTTATATTGCATCAGCCTGGGCGACGCTTTTTGCTTATGGAAGTATGATGGTGCTGTCTTATTTTATTGGCGATAAGCAATATCCGGTTCCTTATGATTTGAAAAAATCGGGCAGTTATTTGTTGGTTTCCATCGTGCTGTCATTCATTTCGTTTACCTATTTCAGGGAAAATTATGTTGTTTCCGGTTTGTTGGTATTTGTTTTTGCAATGCTCATTTTTTGGAATGAAAAAAAGGAACTTTTAGCCATGATTAAAAGGTAAATTCATCATTAAAAATTAAAAATGAAATACTATTTTACAATTATTTCAGCAATTTTGTTAACAAGCTCAGTTGTATTTTCACAAAACACTTCGGAAAAAAAATCGACCGCCGCTTCAAATGTTTTTTTGCTGAAAAAGGAATTTATCATTCCAAACCTCAACGCCATCAGCCATAAAGTTTGGATTTATTTGCCGCCAAATTACGACAAAACTTCAAAAAAATATCCTGTGATTTATATGCACGATGCCCAAAATTTATTTGATGCGGCAACTTCTTATGCGGGTGAATGGGAAGTTGATGAAACCCTCAATAAATTGTACGAAAAAACAGGAAAGGGATTTATTGTGGTGGGCATTGAAAATGGCGGTGAAGAACGCATTAACGAATATACGCCCTGGAAAAATGAAAAATACGGCGGCGGAAAAGGCGCAATTTATGCAGATTTTATTGTGAATACCCTAAAACCTTATATTGATGACCATTACAGAACCAAAAAACAACGGAAACACACAGGTTTAATGGGAAGTTCTTTGGGCGGATTGATTTCCTATTACGGCGGACTTAAATATCCAAAAACCTTCGGAAAAATCGGCGCATTGTCCACTTCATTTTGGTTTTCTGAAAAAGTTGTAGCTTTCACCCAAGAAAAAGGAAATTTAAAAAATGTAAAATTATTTTTGCTGGTGGGCGGAAAAGAAGGCGAAGACATGGATAAAAACACCCAAAAAATGGAGAAATTGTTGTTGAAGACCGGATTTAAACCCAAAAACTTAAAAACAAAAATAAATCCGGAAGGCAAACATAACGAAGCATTTTGGAGCAGCGAATTTTCAGCAATCGTTTCCTGGCTTTATCACGTAAAACAATAAAATATGATGCAAATACAAATCACCAACAAATCGAAACACGCATTGCCAAGCTATGAAACCGACGCTTCTGCAGGAATGGATTTACGCGCCAATATTGATGAATCGATCACCCTAAAACCATTGGAACGCACCATTGTAAAAACCGGATTGTTTATTGCGCTTCCTGTTGGTTTTGAAGCCCAGGTTCGTCCGCGAAGCGGGCTCGCAGCCAAAAATGGCATTACGGTTTTGAATGCGCCAGGCACTGTGGATGCCGATTATAGAGGCGAAATTGGCGTGATTTTAGTCAATTTATCCAATGAAGATTTTGTGATAAATGACGGCGAACGCATTGCGCAACTGGTTATTGCAAAACATGAACGGGCAAATTGGGAAGAAGTTGAAGTTTTAAACGAAACAAAACGCGGTGCAGGCGGATTTGGAAGTACCGGGAAATAAGCCCTCTAACCCCCGAAGGAGGAATTAATATAAAGACACAAAATTTAACTTGATTAATGGCCTTTAAAAAAGAATATTTCACAAGAATTCACTGAAAAAATAGAAATTAATTTATAAAAAAAATAATTTAATATGACTTTGAGTCGCTTTGTGAAAATTTTCGTAACAATATTACCATAAAATCAAATTCTTTGAAATGACATTAGCATCAATTTCAAGGAAAATTTGAAGAAAAATCATTCAATTCCAAAATCGTAAACCATAAATCGTAAATAAAAACTAATGATCGATATTGATGTAAAAACATTGTTTGTTTTCTCCGCTGCAGCCAATATATTTATTATTGCCCTTTTTGCCACTTATGTTAAATTATATAAGGTAAAAAACCCTATCATCAATATTTTTATGCTATCGAGGGTGTTGGGTATCGTTTTTTTAATTATGCTTTCATTGCGGGAAGGTGCACCAAACCAGTTAGGAATTATTATCAATACCACCATAAATTTATTTATTGTTTTTTACGAAATTTATTGCATTTCCTTTATCGAGCGCAAATTTGATTCAAAACATTTTAAACGATTTCTGTTAATTCCCGTATTTTTTTCCATCGCATTAAGTTTTTTTAGTACGGCTTCAGTAAGTGAAAGAATGACTGTTGTCTCCTTAAGTGTTTCAATAATGTATGCATTTACCGCCTATATTCTTTTAACCGAAAAGGGGAAAACCAAAATTCAGTTTCTTACCGGGTACATATTGGCATTGGTGGCATTGGCGCTTTTAATGCGCTCATTGGGCGCTTTTTTCGAGGTTGGCACAGAAGTGGCTTCTACAAATTATATGCTCATTTTACCGCTCATATTTTTCTTGATTCTTAACTTGGTCATCCCTTTGCTGTTGATTTTTATTTTAAAGGAAAAAGACAATCTAAAACTAACTGAATTAAACAAAAGCAAGGACAAATTTTTCTCAATTATTGCGCACGATTTAAGGGGACCGTTTGGAGGCCTTCAACAAATTGGAGAACTTCTTTGGCTAAATAAAAATAAAATCAGCGATGAAAAAAGAGAGAAACTAACCCAAGCTCTTTACCAAAACAGCAAAAATACCTTCAACTTATTGGATAATTTATTAAAATGGGCCAGCGCCAACGCCGGATTAATTATTTATGAACCTTCGCAACTTGATCTTCATAAAATTGTGCTTAACAACCTGCGTCTTTTCAATTCTCAAGCAAGGTTGAAAAACCTGACGTTAGGCTGTAATTTTGACAGGGAACTATTTGTTTATGCCGATTCTGATATGATAGACACGGTAATCAGAAATATTATATCAAATGCCATAAAATTTACGCCAAATGGCGGGGAAATCGAAATTATTTTAAATAAGGTTGACAAAATCAAAAATACCTGCACCATCGCAATAATTGATACCGGAATTGGGATGGCTAAGGATTCTCAATTAAACGTTTTTGACATAGATGCCACCATATCTACTTTGGGCACAAATAAGGAAACGGGAACCGGTCTGGGATTAAAACTTTGTAAAGAATTTTTAACGATAAATAAAGGATCTATTTGGATTGAAACCAATGAAAATAGGGGAACTGCCGTTTTTATTTCATTGCCAATCGAAAATAAATAGCTGGCTAATTGGCTTCGCTGATAGCTAATTTCAAAAATATTTGTTGATTGATTTCCAATGCAGAATGGTGTTCAAAAAACAAAATAGTTTTGTTTAAAATTGCTTCAATTAAATAATGGCTTCCTTTAAAATAAGAAGCTGTTACCGTTGCTTTAATGCCTTCTTCTTCTGTCAATTTTATCTGATTTGGATACAATAAAACCGATTTTTTTGAACTGTCATTTGAATCAATTTCACTTACCTCAATTTTATTGATTTCATCAAAAAATGAAGCGATATAAGCACTTTTAGGATTTGTGTATAACTTTTCAGGCGTGTTGTTGGCAATTAATTTTCCGTTTTTGATCACCAAAATTTTATCGGCAAAAGAAAGTGCGTCGGTGGAATCATGGGTTGCCACAATGCACAAAATATTTTTCGATTTCAAATACTTGAAAAGATCTCTTCGAAGCTTGTTTTTTCTGAAATTATCGATGTGGCTAAAAGGTTCGTCGAGCAATAAAACCTCCGGCTCTTTTGCCATCACTTTGGCGATGGCAACACGCTGTTTTTGGCCGCCGCTCAAGTTTTTGACTTTAACTTGGGAAAACTCGGTCATATCAACCACTTTCAGCAATTCCCTTATGCGTTTGTCCTTGTTTTTATCCTGGCTAGAAATGTATTTTCCTATATTTTCTTCAACCGTGGTATAAGGCATTAAATCGAAATCCTGCGGCAAATATTTCATAAAATCTTCTCCTGGAATCAACCTAAAATTAGGCCCGAGCAACTTTTCGTCGTTCCAATGAACAGTTCCTTTTTCAATATGGAGCAGTCCGTAAATAATTTCCAGCAAGGTGCTTTTTCCTGAGCCGCTTTCGCCGATAATGGCAATATAATCTCCTTTATTGGCTTTAAAACCAATATTTTTTATGACTTCTTTTGAAGTGTACCCAAATGATATGTTTGCTGCTTTTAACACAAGTTTTATTCGAATCCGATATATAACAGCGCATCGCCCTGAATGACAATCGGAGAATGGTTTGAATTTAAAATATACCCTTCCTGTTTGTTTTTAAAAACTTTTTCAAAATCTCCAAACGGATCGGAAATACTTCCCAATTTAGCGCCTTTTTCAACTTTTTGCCCAACGCTGATGTATGACCTGTACATTCCGGAATTAGTGGCTCTTATCCATCTCGAATTCCTAATTATTATTGGCTCTGGTTCTAAATTTGGTTTTGAAATTTTTGAAGTAAAATCTCTCATTCCCAAATGATGCATAATATTAATAGCGCCTTGAATACCGGATTTTGTAACATTTTTATCCAAACTAAGTGATTTTCCGCCTTCAAAAAGCAACACTTTTTTTCCCAAATCAACCATGGATTTTCTAAATGTTTTCTCTTTGCTTTTGCTGTACACAATAAATGGGGTGCCAAACACTTTCGCCAATTTTAAAATTTCTTCGTCATTATCATCAATTCTTAACTGGGAATAATTAAATCGTTGGGCGCCGCCAGTATGATAATCAATGCAATAATCTACTTTTGGAATCACTTTGCTCATTAAATGATAGGCGAATCTGCTTGCCAATGAGCCTTTATCAGAACCCGGAAACACCCTGTTTAGATCCCTTCCGTCAGGAAATTCTCTTTTCTGGTTTAAAAAACCAAATACATTCAATAACGGAATGCAAATAACCGTTCCTTTTTGCGGTTTATTTTGTCCGCTGGCAATTATTTGGCGCACAATTTCAACCCCATTGGTTTCATCTCCATGAATTCCGCCAATTAGCAACAAACAAGGTCCGTCAGAGTGTCCTCTTGAAACAATGATGGGCACTTCAATTTTGGAATGGGTGTTTAAACGGGCAATGTCCATTTTAATTTGAACCGTTTCGCCATACCCAACTTTTTGATAAAGTATTTTAAAATCACTAGGCATGCCGCTCAATATAATGGATTATTTTTCCCGCGATGTCAACTCCTGTTGCGCCTTCAATGCCTTCCAGTCCGGGAGAAGAATTAACTTCCAATATAAGCGGTCCTCTGTCCGATTGCAAGATGTCTACGCCGGCGATTCCAAGACCCATGATTCTGGCTGCTTTTAAAGCCGCGTTTTCTTCATCTATGGATAATTTTATGAGTTCTGCCGTTCCGCCTCTGTGCAAATTTGAACGAAATTCACCTTTTTTGGCTTGTCTTTTCATGGCACCAACAACGACACCATCCACAATAAATACACGAATATCTGCGCCTCCAGCCTCTTTAATGAATTCTTGTGCAATTACCCTTGCCTGAAGTCCGTTAAAGGCTTCCAGCACCGATTCTGCGGCATTGTCATTTTCAGCCAAAACAACTCCTAAACCTTGAGTTCCTTCCAATAATTTTATCACCAAAGGCGTTCCGCCAACATCTTTAATAATATCTTTAACATTTTTAGAATAGTTGGTAAATACCGTTTTAGGCAAACCCAAACCCGCTCTTGACAATACTTGCAAACTTCTCAATTTATCTCTTGAACGCATTAATGCCTGTGATTCAATGGCTGTAAAAACTTTCATCATTTCAAATTGCCGCACCACTGCAGTTCCGAAAAAAGTTACGGAAGCACCAATTCTTGGGATTACTGCATCAACATCCAGAAGCAATTCGTGTTTATATCTTATTGCCGGTTTCTTCTTTTCAATAATAATGTCACATTTTGAATGATCGACCACCAGCATTTCGTGATTTCGGGCCTTTCCGGCTTCAACAAGTCTTTTTGTTGAATATAAATTTGGATTTCTTGATAAAACAACAATCTTCATACTATGCATTTTCTTAAATTTTTATCACTATGTTTTTAAATGACAGATTTTTTTTTGCCGTGTCCACCATAAATTTCTTTGACAGGAACTTTCTTCCCAACAACACAGGGAACTTCATGGAGCCTCTTTCTGTTAGGGTCAGTTCAATGGGATGAATTTCATTAAATATAAGTATTTCAGTTTTAATCAAATAGCGATTTTCTGCAATTCCATTGGAACTTTTTATCATTTTTTGGGTAAACTCATCGAATATAAAATATTTTTCGTGGTATTTCTCATGTTTGGGATCCAAAAACTGACATTTCAACACATTGTTTTCTTCTTGAATGCTATGACAGTGAAAACTAGATGTATTCGCCCCAGAATCGACTTTAATATCAATATCAAACAGCTCAAGTTTAGGAAAATCAACAATGTCTGTTCTGCCGATAAGTGTTTTTATGCTACTTTTTTTCAAAAGGAATTGGAAGGGCTAATGTTAGGAAAAAATATTTTGGATCGTATTTTATTTTTGACAAAGTTAATCTATTATTGGATATCTTAAAGTTTTTGAAAATTTTTGTTTTTTTGCATTTACAAATGAATTTATCGCCCCATTTGTTACTTTTAAAACTAAAAAAAGGAAGTGAATTAAAAATTAACTTCCTTCTATTTTTATGATAATTTTAAAAAAATTAGTTTCCTAATCATTTTTAACCATAGCATTGATGTTTTCTTTAATTTTCGTTTCCAGTTCGTCGGACAATTCAGGATTGTCTTTTATAAGCACTTTCACGGCATCACGGCCTTGACCTAATTTTGTATCGCCATAGCTAAACCAAGAGCCACTTTTTTTCACAATGCCCAATTCTACGCCCAAATCCAATATTTCTCCATCTTTAGAAATACCTTCACCGTACATAATATCAAATTCAGCCGTTCTAAAAGGCGGGGCAACTTTATTTTTAACCACTTTAACTTTAGTGGCATTTCCTATTACTTTTTCGCCATCTTTTATTTGTGTTTTTCTTCTGATGTCTAAACGAATAGACGCGTAAAATTTAAGTGCATTACCGCCTGTGGTTGTTTCAGGATTTCCAAACATTACGCCGATTTTATCACGCAACTGGTTGATAAATATAACGGTACAATTTGTTTTATGAATGGTTCCTGTCAATTTACGAAGTGCCTGTGACATTAATCGCGCGTGCAATCCCATTTTAGAATCGCCCATTTCGCCTTCAATTTCACTTTTTGGCGTTAGTGCTGCAACAGAGTCAATCACCACAATGTCAATGGCGCCTGAGCTGATTAGATTGTCGGCAATCTCCAAAGCCTGTTCCCCAAAATCTGGCTGGGAAATAATTAAATTGTCAATATCAACCCCTAAATTTTTTGCGTAAAATCGGTCAAAAGCATGTTCCGCGTCAATAAATGCAGCGATTCCACCCGCTTTTTGGGCTTCGGCAATGGCATGCAATGCCAAAGTTGTTTTCCCAGATGATTCCGGTCCGTAAATTTCAATAACCCTTCCGCGCGGATAACCGCCAACACCCAAAGCTATATCCAATCCCAATGAACCGGTTGAAATTGCTTCAATATCACTTATGGCAACATCGCCCATTTTCATTACGGTTCCTTTTCCGTAGGTTTTGTCTAATTTATCAAGTGCTAATTGCAGCGCTTTTAATTTCGCTGCTTTTTCTTTGTCGTCTGCCATAATTATAATAAAATGAGTTAAAATAGTTTGCCGCTAAATTATAAAAAAGTATGGTAGCTTTCATCTGTTTATCTTTTATTTTTTATTGGTACAGATGCAGTCGCTATTAATCATTCTGCTGTGTATCAAAATTTGTTATGGCTCGTTTCATCTGTTTATAATTTATTTTTTATTGGTACAGATGCTGTTCGCTATAAATCATTCTGCTGTGTGTCAAAATTTGTTATGCTCGTTTCACCATCAAAAAAAAATAAGTATGAACAAAAAATACGATTTACGTCAAATTGTTCAGTTTTGCATATTGCAACAGCACCACTGTTTTGGCATCATTAATTTCTCCTTTTGACACCAATTCCATAGCGGTTTCAAAATTAATCTCCAATACCTCGATTTCTTCATGTTCTTCTTCTAAACCGCCTCCGTCGCTTATTTTCATGCCATCGCTGTATTCAGCAATAAAATAATGTATTTTTTCTGTGACTGCTCCCGGTGTTGAGTACAATTCGAATACTTTTTTGGGATTGGAAATTTTAAAACCCGTTTCTTCTTCAACCTCTTTTATAATGCAGGCTTCAGGATTATTTTCATCCAACAGACCGGCACAAACTTCTACCATCATTCCTGTGGAATTTCCGTTTAAGTAACTTGGCATCCTGAATTGTTTGGTAAGAATTACCGTTTTTTTGGCGGGATTGTACAGTAAAATCGCTGCGCCGTCGCCACGGTCGTAACATTCCCTGCTTTGGGTTTGCCAGCTGCCGTTATTTGTTTGAAAGTCAAATTCTACCTTATCAAGTTTATAGTGCGCGTTCGACAAATTTTTAATGCCAATGATTTTAACTTTCGGATTGTTCATTTATTTAATTTTTAATCATCGCGATATGCGGAATGTCATCTTCCAAATAACCTTCGCCAACTTGGACAAATCCGTGGGATTCGTAAAATTTTTTCAAATATAATTGTGCCGATATTTTTATGGAAGTTTCCTTGAAATAAGTTTCAACAGCATCCATTGAATGTTGAAATATAACGTGGCCATATCCAAATTTACGTTCATTTTTAGCGACCACCACGCGGCCAATGCAGGCTTTTTCAAAATAATCGCCCGGTTTAAAAATTCGGCAATAAGCCACAATTTTATCGTTTTTAAATCCGATGACATGCAACGCTTTTTCATCTTTTCCGTCGATATCCTGATACACGCAATTTTGTTCCACCACAAAAACTTCGGCACGCAATTGCAAAATATCGTAGAGATCTTTGGTTGATAATTCTGAAAATGATTTTGTTAAAATAGTGAGCATTTTTTAGTCTTGGATAATAATTTCTTTAAGGTCGTTTCTTCTGTATTCAGGCTGTAAATTACAATGTTGGATGTGAAACTTTTCAAACAACAATTTTTCAACGGCTTCACAAATCAAGTCAAATTCAGATAATTTAATGTCGCTTTCAAATTCTAAATGCGCTTCAAAATGACATTCGTGGTCATTCAATTGCCAAATATGGATATGATGGATATTTTTTACCCCTGACACTTTTTGCACTTCATCAACAACTTCATTTATCTTAATGTGTGAAGGCGCAAAAAGCATCAATATTTTTAAGGAATCTATCAAAATAGTCCAGCTCATGTAAATTAAATAGAACGAAATCAACAAGGTTAATAAGGCGTCAATCCAATAAATCTGATAATATTTCATGAGCAAACCGCCAATTAAAACGGCCACTGATGTAAGCATATCCGACAATAAATGGAGGTAGGCGCTTTTCATGTTCATGTTGTGCTTTGCATCATTTTTTAACAACAAAACACTCAATCCATTTGCGGCGATCCCTAAAATAGCAAGCCAAATCACCAAGCCACTTTCTATTTCTTTAACTTCATAGAACCGTTTAATCGCTTCAATCCCTAAAAAAACACCGATTGCAATTAAGGATGCGGCATTAAAAAAAGCGGCAATCATTTCGGCTCTTTTATAGCCAAAAGTATGTTCTAAAGTTTGCTTTTTTCTATGGGTCAGTAAATTTGCGCCATAACTTATAATTAAGGAAACAACATCCGAAAAATTATGGACTGCATCGGAAATTAATGCCAAACTTCCTGAAACAAGGCCACCGATAATTTGCGCTACCGTAATTACTATGTTTAAGATGATGGAAAAAAGTAAATTTTTTCCCGTTAATGTCGGATGTTCGTGGTTATGGTTTTGACCCATTTTTTAATTAATATTTACGATTTTTGATTTGGGTTTCAAGTTTCAGGTTTCAAGTTAATTGTTTAATTTTAAAACCTTTTTAACATTTAACATTTAACATTTAACATTTAACATTTAACATTTAACATTTAACATTTAACATTTAACATTTAACATTTAACATTTTAACTTTTAACTTTTAACTTTTAATATCCAGCTAACAAGGTATTTTATCAATTCTGGTTTGATGGCGTCCGCCTTCAAATTCAGTCGTTAAAAAAATATCCACAAAATCCAAGGCTTGTTGCACAGAAATAAAACGAGCCGGAATACTTAAAACATTGGCATTGTTATGGGCGCGGGCCAATGCCACCAATTCATTGTTCCAACAAAGCGCAGCCCTAATTCCCTGGTGTTTGTTGGCGGCCATTTGAGCCCCGTTTCCGCTGCCGCAAATGGTAATTCCAAAATCTGCTTCACCACTTTCCACCGCATTTGCGACTGGATGGATCGAATCTGGATAATCCATACTTTCATCAGTGTCTGTTCCAAAGTTTAACACTTTATGTCCTTTCTTTTCCAATAATTTTACAATTTCAAATTTGTACTGCGTTCCTGCGTGATCGTTTCCTATTGCGATGGTCATAAGTAGATTTATTAATGCGTTAGTGTGTTACAAAAATACAAATTCATAGTTATTAACAGTGAAAAATAGTTTTGTTAATAGCATTTTTTAATTTATTGATTAACAAGTACTTTATGATAAAATGAAATTGTGAATAACTAAAGACTTAATAATGAAAAGTAATTTTTGAAATGTGATTTGAAAGTTGTAATGCAAAAATTGAAAATTGCTGTGCAACTATTTTTATCTTTTTTTAAATTTAGTTTTGAACATTTTTTAATGCCATTATGAACATTTTGAAATGAAATACTTATTAAAAAATTGGTTATTTATATCTTTTTAAAGATTGTTTATAACCTATTTAATTTTATTGATTTTTAATGAGTTAAATTTTGATAAACTGTTTATATCTTTTGATAAGTGTGCCGTAAAAATTAAAACACATAAATTTATTGTACTTATTAACACACTAACATAAACCAAAATTGTTTTTAAATTTTTTAAATAAACTTTTTTATATAATATAGGTTGTTGATAACATTAAAAATTAAAATTAAGGAACAATAAAGTTTAAAGCGGCAGGAATGATTTCCGCTTCAAAACTTCCCTAACCCACCAATTTCCCATCAGCCTGAATATTGGTAATATGCACATCTAAATCTTTTATATTTAATCAGTTAAATTCCTCGAGGCAGGGCCTCGAGGTAATTCATTTATAGATTTTTAAATTAATTTTATGGAAAGTTTTTTATATTAGGTAAGGTTAAAATCTAAATCAAATTTTTGTTTTATCAATTCATTATAGACAGGAATCCATTTTTTTTAGCCGCTCCATTTCCCGACGTCGGATTTATAATAACAAACCATTTTTCATCCATAATAATAGTCAAATTTTAAGTTTGAAAAATACAAATTGTTGTTAATATAATCTTGCAATTATCAGTTTAGGGTAAAAAATCGTACTTTTGGATGAAATAAAAGTGAAATAAACCCATGTCGAAAAGAAAAGAATTCCACAAAAAACGAGGAAACGAGGTTAAAGATCTAACCCAAAAAATAACAAAAATATTAAACCAGGTTCCTGGCAGCAGCTTCAATTATCGTCAAATCTGCGCAAAATTACAAATCACGGATGCTATTGGAAAAGGTCAGATTATTAAGAATTTGGAAGAATTAAAAGCGCAAAAAAGTATTGAGGAAACCGAACCAGGAAAATATAAAATAGCGTCACATTCAAGATATTATACAGGAACCATTGATGCAACTTCAAACGGAAACGGCTATTTTATTTGCGATGAATTTGACCACGATATTTATATTCCTGCCCGAAATTTAAACAGGGCATTACATAAAGATACCGTAAAAATTTATTTATACAACCGCAAAAAAAATAGCAGGGAAGAAGGTGATGTAGTTGAGATTATCACCCGCGCAAAAACCGAATTTGTGGGCGTATTGCAGTTAAACAATAACTTCGGATTTGTAATTCCAGATGATTCAAAGATGTATTCCGATATTTTTGTTCCGAAAAGTAAACTTAAAAATGCCGAACACGGCGTAAAAGTGTTGGTAAAAATAACCGATTGGCCTGAGAATTCTAAAAATCCGTTTGGAGAAATTTTAGAAGTTTTAGGAAAACCAGGCGACCATGATACAGAAATCCATTCCATACTTTTAGAATATGGTTTGCCCTATAAGTTTGATGAAAAAGTGGAAAATGAAGCCGCAAAACTTCCTATAGAAATCACTGCACAGGAAATTGAAAAGCGAAGGGATATGCGAAAGGATCTTACGTTTACCATAGATCCAAAAGATGCCAAGGATTTTGATGATGCCTTGTCGTTCGAAATATTGGAAAACGGCAATTATGAAATAGGAATTCATATTGCCGATGTTTCCCATTATTTGCATGAAAATACTTTTTTGGATGACGAAGCTTATAACAGGGCAACCTCAGTTTATTTGGTAGATCGCGTTGTTCCAATGCTTCCGGAAGTATTGTCGAATGGTGTTTGTTCCTTGCGTCCAAATGAAGAAAAATTAACTTTTTCAGCAGTTTTTGAAATTAACAGTAAAGCCCATGTCATCAACGAATGGTTTGGAAGAACAATCACTTATTCCGATCAACGATTTGCATATGAAGAAGCGCAGGAAATCATCGAATCTAAAAGTGCTGTTATTCCTCAAAAAATTTCTATAACAGGAAAACAATATACCGTACAGCCAGAAATAGTTGCTGCAGTTTTAAAACTGGATGAATTGGCTAAAATTCTTCGGAAAAAACGATTGCAACAAGGCGCCATAACTTTTGACAGGGCAGAAGTAAAATTTATTTTGGATGAAAATTCAGAACCCACCGGAGTTTATTTTAAAGAAGCAAAAGACGCCAATAAACTGATTGAAGAATTTATGTTGCTTGCGAACCGAAAAGTTGCTGAATTTGTTGGAAAAAGTAAAGGCGTACCAAGTAAAAATACCTTTGTGTATCGGGTACATGATGAACCAAATGTAGATAAACTGGCTGCCCTTCAAACCATTGTGAGCAAATTTGGCTATACCAATAAGATTGATACCACAAGCAAAGAATCAACCGCAGCTTCCTTAAATAAATTATTGAGCGATGTGAGCGGAAAAAGCGAAGCAAATATGATTGAAACGCTGGCCGTCAGAACCATGAGCAAGGCGGTTTATACCACCGAAAATATTGGTCATTATGGATTGGCTTTTGATTATTACAGTCATTTTACATCACCCATCAGAAGATATCCCGATGTGATGACCCACCGTTTATTGCAGCATTATTTATTGGGCGGTAAATCTCCAAAAGCAGAAATCTACGAAGAAAAGTGCAAACATTCTTCAGAACGGGAACAACTTGCCACAATTGCAGAGCGTGATTCCATCAAGTATATGCAGGTTAAATATATGGAAAAACACATGGATCAAGAGTTTAAAGGCGTTATTTCCGGCGTGACAGAATGGGGTATTTATGTTGAAATTATTGAAAACGGATGTGAAGGAATGTGCAGAATTCGCGAAATTAAAGATGATTTTTACATTTTTGACGAAAAACAGTATGCTTTGGTGGGCCAATCTTCCAACAATCTTTACCAGCTTGGCGACCAAGTTTTAATTAAAGTGAAACACACCGATTTGGAACGTAAACACCTAGATTTTACCTTATTGGAAAAGATTAATAAATAATTAACATAAAAGGTACAATTATTGCACTTGGTGGTAGTTATAGCTAAAAAATGATAATCAAATGAAAAAATTGACTTTATTGCTTATTTTATTTTCCGCAACATTGTTTGCGCAAGAAGCGATCACCACAAAATTAGGGGATTTTAACACCGTAAAAGTTTATAACGGCTTAACCGTTGAACTGCAAAAATCAAATAGTTCAAAAATTGATATTTCAGGATCAAAGGCTAAGGATATTTCGGTTAACAATTCAAACGGTACCCTAAAAATTCGTTTAAAATTTCCTAAAGGATTTGTTGCTGAAAACGTAAAAATTATGCTTTATTATGACAATGACATTTCGGTTTTAGATGCGAATGAAGGCGCTTCAATAGTTTCGGATGAAACATTAAAACAACAACATTTAGAAGTGAAAACCCAAGAAGGCGCCAAAATTAAATTAGATATCGACACAAAATACCTGACCGTTAAAAGTGTTTCCGGCGGCATTATTTCACTTACTGGCCTTACCGATAACCAAACTGTTGAAGCCACTACAGGAGGTATTTATAACGCATTTGATTTGCAAAGCAAACAAGCAACTGTTACTTCTGCTTCAGGGGCAAATGTTGAAGTTAAAGCATCAGAATTATTAGATGCCAATGTTCGTTTTGGCGGATCCATCTATTACAAGGGAACTCCGGAAATATTAAAAACCAAAACCACGATTGGCGGAACCATTAAAGATAAAAATTAATGTTAGTTTTGAATTAATTACTATCTTTGTAACGCTAAAATTTTAAAATTATGAATGCATTATATATATTTTTAGGAATGGTTGGACCTTGGCAATGGATAATTATTGGCTTGGCAATTTTATTGTTGTTTGGAGGAAAAAAATTACCTGAGTTAATGAAAGGTCTAGGAAGCGGCATAAAAGAGTTTAAAAAAGCAACCAAAGACGAAACTGACGAAGATAAAAAAGTTGACGAAACTAAGTAGTTTCGTAATTTACCTATAGAAAAAAACCTGTGCATTCGCACAGGTTTTTTTTGTTTCCAATAAACACTATTTTTTAGGTTTTTTAGCACCAACTTCAATTGTGGCCTCATTTATTTTATTGGCAGCAATCATGCCCGCAACCATATCAGCTAACATAGAACTCGCTGCATTTGGATTGTTGGGCAATAATATTAAATTGGATTTTGAATCGGATCCAATGCTTTGCAAGGTGTCATAATGTTGTGTAACCACTATTAAAGCGGAGGCTTCTTGGCTGTTGATGCCGGATTTATTCAACACATCAACACTTTCTACTAAACCGCGGGCAATTTCTCTGCGCTGGTCTGCAATACCTCTTCCTTGCAAACGTTTACTTTCCGCTTCGGCCTTTGCGCGTTCAACAATTAAAATGCGTTGCGCATCACCTTCGTGTTGTGCGGCAATTTTTTCACGATCAGCCGCATTAATACGGTTCATGGCAATTTTTACTTTTTCATCGGGATCAATGTCGGTAACTAATGCTTTAATGATATCATAACCGTAATTAAGCATCGCTTCTTTTAAATCTCGCTGTATGGCCAAAGCGATTTCTTCTTTCTTTTCAAATACATCATCCAAGATCATTTTAGGGACTTCAGCACGCACAACGTCAAAAATGAATGCGGTAATTTGTTCATGAGGATTTTGAAGCTTATAAAATGCGTCATATACATGATCCGGTCTAATTAAAAATTGTACTGAAATTTTAAGGTGAACAAACACATCATCTTTGGTTTTGGTTTCAACAATTACGTCTAATTGTTGTACACGTAAATTTACACGTCCTGCAACTTTGTCGATTAGCGGAATTTTAAGCTGTAAACCTGGGTTTCTCGTACTTTGAAATTTACCAAATCGTTCAATAATAGCAACTGTTTGTTGTTTCACGGTAAATAAACCGGTGCCAACAACTACAACTACAATAAAAATAGCAATATAAGTTCCAATCATTTTATATTTTTTTAATGGTTAAATAATATTTTAAAGATACAATGTTTTAAAATTTAATTTAAGATATCTTTTAAGTATTTGTTTAAAAAACATAAATGTTAAAGGTTTTGGTTCAAAAAATAAATTAGAATTATTTTAAATAACAAAACAGCTGATTTTAAAATATGCAATAGCTTGAAATTTCACAATTTATTATTTAATTTTAATGATTTAATTATAAGTAATTTATAAGATGAAGCAAACTATTAAATTTAAATTAAACGGAAAACAAGTTACTGTAGCTATTAACGGAGATGAATCTCTGTTAACTGTCTTACGGGAATACTTAGATGAAACCGGAACAAAATATAGTTGCGGACTTGGACAATGCGGTGCTTGTACCGTAATACTTAACAACCAAACTGCGCGGTCTTGTGTTACCTATGTTGATGATTTTAAAAACGCCGAAATTATTACCGTTGAAGGATTATCAAACAACAATAAATTACACCCAATTCAAGAGGCTTTTGTTGCGTATGATGCTTTACAATGTGGATTTTGTACGCCGGGTATGATTATGAATGCTTATGGATTGCTGCTTAAAAATCCAAATCCGTCGCGTGAAGAAATTATTTCAGGAATGGAAGGTAATTTATGCAGATGCGGCTCCTATAACAGAATAATTGATGCAATAGCATCTGCATCAGAAAAAATGTTTAAAAAGATATAATTATGGAAGCGGATAAAATCAATCAACTTTATTTTAGCGATGTAAATCAACCAATTAGGAATGACAGACGTCAGTTTTTAAAGCAATTGGGAAGAGGAATTATTGTTATTTTTTCTTTAAGCGAACTCTCTTTGCTGGAAGGCTGGAGCCAGCCAACCAATGCGCAAGACCAGGAAATAGATTTTAACGCCTATTTGAGAGTAAAAGAAGATGGAAGAGTAGATTGTTATACAGGAAAAATTGAAATGGGTCAAGGCATTATTACTTCATTAGCCCAAGCGCTGGCCGAAGAATTGGAAGTATCTTTAGATCAGGTTGATATGGTTATGGGCGACACCAAACTTTGTCCGTACGATGCCGGTACTTGGGGTTCCTTAACAACGCGTTTTGCCGATCCGGTTATACGTGCGGCTGCCGCCGAAGCTCGTGAAATACTCATTGAAATTGCTTCGGAAAAATTGGCAGAACCTATTGAAAATTTAGAAGCTGTTAACGGAAGTGTTTACGTAAAAGGAGATGCTTCCTTAAAAATTGATTATGCAGCATTAACTAAAGGAAAAAAGATTGTTAGGCACCTAACCAAAAAGCCCGAAATTAAAAAAGCGGAGGATTTTAAAATAGTTGGAAAATCTTTTATCAGTACCGATGCCGTGGCTAAAGTAACCGGAACCGCAAAATATTCTGCGGATATTAAATTACCCGGGATGGTGTATGCTTCAGTTGTCAGACCCAGAATATTTGGCTCAAAAAAAATAGCGGTAGATACAACTGCCTTGCATAATTTTAGCGGCGCCGAACTTATAGAAGATGGCGATTTGGTTGCAGTTATTCATTCAGAACCTGAAATGGCATCCAAAGCCGCACAAAGCATTAAAATTACTTGGGAAGCACCTGAAAGTAAAGCAGATACCGAAACTATTTTTAAGTATTTTGAAAATACCATTACAGAAAACAGCGTTTTTGAAGAAGGCGGCAATTTAGAAAGCGGAAAGCAAAATTCAGAAAAAATTTTACAGGCAGATTATCATGACGGCTATAAAGCGCATGCTTCTATTGAAACACATTGTGCAACCTGCTATTTTGAAAATGATAAATTAACCATTTGGGCATCAACACAAACACCTTTTGGAACGCAAAAAGAATTGGCCGATGCATTTAATATGCCAATTGAAAATGTACACGTTAAACAAATATTTTTAGGCGGAGGGTTTGGCGGTAAAGTCTTTAATCTTCAAGCTGTTGAATCGGCTAAAATTGCAAAAATTTCAGGAAAGCCAGTTCAGATGGTTTGGACCAGAAGAGAAGAGTTTATGTACGACAGGTTTAGACCTGCGGCTTTGGTAAAAGTTACTTCCGGGATAGATACAAATGGTAAATTAAACTTATGGGAATTTGACATTTACTGTGCCGGCACACGTGGAACAAAATTATTTTACAATGTGCCTAACAACCAAACCAGATATTTTGATAAAAGTGACATTCATCCTTTTGGAACAGGAGCATGGCGCGCTCCGGGCAACAACACCACCACTTTTGCACGCGAATCGCATATAGATGCAACAGCGCACGCTATTGGTCAGAGCCCGCTTGAATTTCGTCTAAATAATTTAAAAGATGAAAATATGGTTGCTGTTTTAAAATTGGCGGCTGATACTTTTGGATACAATTCACCTAAAAAAGAGGGTCATGGTTATGGAATTGCTTTAGGGGAAGATGCCGGAACTTTTGTGGCTATTATTGCTGAAGTAAAAGTGGATAAATCTACCGGAGAAGTGCATCCTGTAAAAATAGTTTGTGCCCAAGATATGGGGCAAGTTGTGAATCCGCACGGAGCAACCGTTCAAACAGAAGGCGGCATTACCATGGGACTTGGCTATGCGCTTTATGAAGAAATTGAATTTGATGGCGGACTGGTAAAAACCAGAACTTTTGCTAATTATCCGTTTACTACATTTTCTAAAACACCAAAAATCACCTGCGTTTTTATGGATAAAATGAACTCGAAACCGCAAGGCGGCGGCGAACCGGCAATTATTTGTGTGGGCGGCGCCATTGCAAATGCAGTTTTCGATGCTTGTGGAGCAAGAGTTAATCGCATGCCAATTACGCCACAAAGGGTTCTTGCGGCAATGCCTTTATAAAAATTTAATTTAAATCGAAATATAACCTAAGCCATATGCAGCAATGCGATGGCTTTTTTTATTCGTTCAACAGTTTCTTGTTTGCCAATCATTTCGGCGATATCAAACAAGTGCGGACCTTTTAATTCCCCAACCAAACTTATTCTAAAAGGCTGCATCACTTTTCCAAAACCAATTTCTTTGGCGGTGATCCATTCTTTCACTTTGGTTTCAAAATTCAGCGAAGTAAAATCCTCCACCGTTTCAATTATGCCAATCAATTCTTGCATCAATTCGGCGGTATCTTCTTTCCATTGTTTTTTAACTGCCTTTTCGTCGTATTCAGCCGGAGCTTCAAAAAAGAAACTGCTTAATTCCCAAAAATCTTTCACAAATGTGGCGCGTTCCTTAATTAAGGAAACAACTTTAGTCACAAATGGTTTGTCTTTTTTGATGCCTTTTTCAACCAAAATTGGCATATAAAGTTCTGCCAGTTCTTCATCTGATTTTAGCAACATATATTGTTGGTTGAACCAGTTTGTTTTATCGGGACTAAATTTTGCGCCGCTTTTGCTTACGCGTTCTATGGTAAATGCTTCACAAAGTGCTGACAAAGAGAAAATTTCCTGTTCCGTTCCGGGATTCCATCCTAAAAGTGCCAGCATATTTATAAAAGCATCGGCAAAATAACCGTCTTCTCTGTAGCCACGCGATATTTCTCCTGTTTCTTCATTTTTATAGGCCAAAGGAAATACCGGAAATCCCAGTTTATCGCCATCGCGTTTGCTTAATTTCCCTTTTCCTACAGGTTTTAAAATGAGCGGTAAATGCGCAAATTCAGGAGCTTTCCAGCCAAAAGCTTCATATAAAGCAATATGAAGCGGAAGCGAAGGCAACCATTCTTCACCTCGGATAACGTGGGTAATTTCCATTAAATGATCATCCACAATATTTGCTAAATGATAGGTTGGCATTCCGTCGCTTTTAAACAATACTTTATCATCTAAAATATCCTTTCTGAAGGAGACATCGCCCCTAATCATATCAACAGTTTCAATAGTGGTTTCTGTATCTTCAATTATTGGCTCGTACATTTTAAATCGCACCACATATTTGTCGCCACCGGCAATTCTTTTCGCAACTTCTTCTTTCGACAATGAAATTGAGTTGGTCAGTTTTGCCCGGTTGTGCCAGTTGTAAATGAAGGTTTTTCCTTTTTCTTCGTGGTCAATTCTGTGAAAATCAAGTTCTTCATTGGTGTCAAAGGCGTAGTATGCTTTTCCTTTTTCAATCAGTTCCTGAACATATTTTCCATAAATATGTTTGCGTTCGGATTGTCGGTAAGGTCCAAATTTTTCATTTTTTCCTGGCCCTTCATCAAAAGGAATGTTGCACCAATTTAAGGCATCAATAATATATTGTTCGGCATTGGCAACGTAACGGGTTTGATCGGTATCTTCAATTCTTAAAATAAAAGTTCCCTTATGTTTTTTGGCAAATAAGTAGTTAAAAAGCGCGGTTCTTACACCGCCAATATGAAGAGGCCCGGTTGGGCTGGGAGCAAATCGCACACGAACATTATTCATTTTATCATTTGTTTTAAGGTGCAAAGATAAATTATCAATAGGAATAAGCGTATTTATTACCAAAAAAAGGTTTTGTTAATCGCGCCCTTTAAACTTAGTCGCTTTAATTTTATATGATTATAATTTAACCAAACCGGATTACTTTTGAAATAGATTTGAAATCTACCTAAAATATTGGAAGTAAATTATATATTATTAACCTGACGGATTAATAACGGAAATTTATTATGCTGCTGCATATTTTATGTCATTATGTCTAAAATATTTCTTTACTCTTTCAGGATTTTGAACCAACATATTCATATGGTTTTCTAAATTTTCTTTTAATTT